>NZ_NPIB01000023.1 GCF_002849605.1 Photobacterium carnosum | reverse complement strand
GTGTGGCTGATCATCCTCTCAGACCAGCTAGGGATCGTCGCCTTGGTGAGCCATTACCCCACCAACTAGCTAATCCCACCTGGGCTAATCCTGACGCGAGAGGCCCGAAGGTCCCCCTCTTTGCTCCCAAGAGATTATGCGGTATTAGCTATCGTTTCCAATAGTTATCCCCCACATCAGGGTATATTCCCAGGCATTACTCACCCGTCCGCCGCTCGTCAGCATTGATAGCAAGCTATCAATCTGTTACCGCTCGACTTGCATGTGTTAGGCCTGCCGCCAGCGTTCAATCTGAGCCATGATCAAACTCTTCAATTAAAGTTTTGTTGGTCTTTCGACCGGCTCAATAAATACTGACTTTAATACCAACTCTTTATAAATAAAGAATGTAATTTTAAAGCTTTTTATCATTTTAAAAATGATAATTAAATAACTGTGCCAAACAATCTTCTCTATAAATAGATTAGGTTATTTGTATTGGTCACTCAGTTTATTGATAAATCTTTCGACTTAACTATTCAGTGAGTGCCCACACAGATTGCATGGTCAAATTGTTAAAGAACAATCTTCTTCGAATTATCAAACATTTGACTGTTTAATCGTTTCGTTGAAGTGGACGGCCATTCTAGCGAAATAACATAAAGTGTCAACCACTTTTTCATTTCTTTTATCAGGCGTATCATCCAATCGATTACTACATAACATCTTCTTTTATAAAGCTGCTTGCGTTTCGATAGAGCAGCAGTATAGAGACAACTGCTACCATCGCAACTACTTTATGCTTTTTATCAATAAAAAGGGTTCATTAGATCAAAAAGCAAACAAAGCGATCAATAATACAATTACAACGCTTTAAATTGCTGACTAAAATTTGATACTTTCTGCCAATCGGTATATTCAACTTCTTTAGTCGTATCTGTTTCGCCATCTGTTAACTTCATAATCAGCTTAATCATAGTGCGATCAAAAAAGTTATAGCGTGGATAACGTAATGCTCCGGCGAAGACCGCCATCATTTTAGGATGCCATGGCGACTTCAATAAAAACTTCTTTATATAAGCACTGGTTGCTGGTGTATCTTTGCCTTCTTTACGCGCAGTTAAATTGACACAAAAGAAAGCGACCTTTGCTTGTTCAAGACTTGTAAGATTTCGCGCTATAAATTGATATAGCTTTTTATTTAAATGGCCATAACGTACAGAGGCACCAACAAGTACTCGGTCATAAGCACTAAAATCAATTTTTGGCTCTAAATGAATATCAACATAATCACATTGATACTGCTCACCTAAATTCTGCTCTATATGGTTAAGGATTTTAATCGTTTGTCCTTCACAACTAGAATGCAGTAATAATACCTTTTCCATGATAGCTCCTTTAGTTACGCCAAAAGGTCGGCGTAAATAAAACTAATAATGTAAATACTTCTAAACGGCCAAATAGCATAGCAATAATGAGGATCCATTTCGCTGAATCATTTATTTGACCAAAATGAACCGCAACTTTGCCTAAACCTGGGCCTAAATTATTAAGCGTTGCCGCCACAGCCGAAAATGCGGTTAATTCATCGATACCTGTCGCAATAAGTGCCAGCATACACACCACAAATACCAAAGCATAAGCAGAGAAAAAACCCCACACGGCATCAACAACTCGTTGAGGTAACGCTTTATGCCCAAGTTTAATGGTGTATACCGCACGTGGGTGTACTAAGCGTTTTAATTCTCGTACCCCTTGCAATGAAAGTAACAACATTCGAATCACTTTCATGCCGCCACCCGTTGAACCTGCGCAGCCTCCTATAAAGGAGGAGAATAATAATAAAACAGGTAAAAATAATGGCCAGTCAGAAAATCCTGTGGTGGTAAACCCTGCAGTGGTAGAAATAGAGACCGTTTGAAATAGCGCTTGATCAAAAGCATCAAAAGAGTGGTCATAAGAATGATGCTTTAATAGCAATCCAAAACAAATCACAAATAGAATAAGTTGCACCACAAAGAATGCTCTAAATTCAGGATCTCGCCAATACGTTTTGAGGTTTATATTGCCATTACCAAACGCAGCAAAGTGAAGGGAAAAATTACAGGCTGAGATTAGAAGAAAAACCACAGTGATCATATTAATGGTAGGACTATTAAAATAACCAATACTGGCATCATGGGTTGAAAAACCACCGATTGCGATCGTTGAAAAACTATGTGATATCGCATCAAAACCACTCATTCCAGCAAGCCAAAACGCTAATGCACAAGCAATTGTTAATGCTAAATATATATACCACAACGTCTTAGCGGTTTCAGCAATACGCGGTGTCATTTTGCTGTCTTTTACTGGCCCCGGCGTTTCAGCGCGATAAAGCTGCATGCCACCGATACCTAGCACGGGTAATATAGCAACGGCTAACACGATAATTCCCATACCACCAAACCACTGTAATAACTGACGATAAAATAAAATCGCTTTTGGTAAGTGGTCAAGACCAACAATGACTGTTGCCCCCGTTGTTGTCAGTGCAGAAAATGATTCAAAAAAGGAGTCAGCAACCGACAAATCTGGATTTTTAGACAACAGAAAAGGCACCGCACCTGCGCTGCCAATAACCGCCCAAAACAACACTACAATTAAAAAACCATCACGGGCTTTTAATTCACGCCGATGATAGCGATTAGGAAACCATAACGCTGATCCACCCGCTAGTAATAAAAAGAAGGTGACAACAAAAGGAAATCCAGCACCATCACGGTAAATCAAAGCCACTAGAGCGGGAATGAGCATCGTGACACTAAATAAAGCGAGCAACAGCCCGACGATACGTATAATTGAACGAAACTGCATGGCCTTAATCGGCCCTCATCTGAAAGTACATAATAGAATAAATAAGGGTTAACTCTCTGACGTTGATGTCGCGACGATCCGCCCACCACTACGATTAACCAACTTGGTACTAAACTCAGCCACAATGCGACTATCAAGTGCTAAATGCATACTGACTTGTTGGGCATAATCAGCCTTCAATTGCGTGCCGCTATATTCGCTTAATAATGATTCAACTAATGAAATCTGATTATAATCACAACATAAAAACAACTCACTGGTGATGATCTTTTGTTGTGTGGTCAGTAACGTTAATGCTTGTTGTACGCCACCACCATAAGCCTTAACTAACCCACCAGTGCCTAAATGGATCCCGCCAAAATAACGTACAACAACGGCAGTTAGTTCACCAACACCGGATCCGGTTAATTGGGCTAATATCGGTTTCCCTGCTGTACCTGATGGTTCGCCGTCATCACTAAAGCCCCACAACATTGAATCTGTCGGTCTACCCGCAACAAAGCCCCAACAATGATGATTGGCACTTGGATGGGCTAACTTTACTTCGTTAATAAACTGCTTAGCCGCTTCAATCGACGCCGTATGGGCCAAATACGTTATAAAATGGCTTTTCTTGATTTCTTCTTCAAAAGTCACTGATTGCAGTGGGATCAAGTAAGGCTCAAAAGTTGACATAAAACATACCCCATCATCAAAAAACAACGGCAGGATAACATATTCCTATCATGACCCAAGCAATGCTCATTATTGCTTACAATGACACTCATTCTATGAATAATCACCTTTAAGATAATGTATCAACCGACAATGTTAAATAAATGTTTAAATTAATTATTGAATTTGTGGTCATTGCAGTTCAGACTAAATATTAACCACTACAGGTCAAACCAGTTAAATCGCACCAGATCCGTCATAGCATGGAATATATGGAGATAGAACATGATTTACCACGGTGAAACACTCTCTGTACACTACCTTGAAGAAGGGATCGCTGAACTCATTTTTGATGCACCAGCTCCCATCAATAAATTTGATCTCGCCACTCTTGAAAGTTTTAATCGAGCGCTTGATGCACTCTACCAACAACCCAACCTTAAAGGCTTAATCCTACGTTCAACCAAAGCGGCATTTATCGTTGGTGCCGATATTACTGAATTTCTAGGATTATTTGCCCTGCCAGCAGATCAACTGTCAAAGTGGCTTCATCATGCCAATACTATTTTTAATAAGTTAGAAGATTTACCCGTTCCAACCATCTCGGCCATTAATGGTTACGCCCTAGGTGGTGGTTGCGAATGCGTACTCGCGACTGATTTTAGAATTGCAGATCATCAAGCGCATATTGGATTACCAGAAACAAAACTCGGGATCATGCCAGGATTTGGAGGGACGGTTCGCCTGCCACGGTTAATTGGCGCTGATAGTGCAATGGAAATAATTACCTCAGGTAAAAATAACAAAGCCGATTCAGCCTTAAAACTAGGATTAATTGATGCGGTGGTTGCCACAGATCTCTTACCAACAGCAGCATTACGTATTATTAAACAAGCTATTGCGGGTGATTTAGATTGGCAGCAACGCCGATCTCAAAAAAAAATGCCATTAAAGCTAACAGCTACTGAAGCATTAATGAGTTTTACCACGGCTAAAGCGATGGTCGCTAATATCGCAGGTAAACATTACCCTGCACCAATGGCGGCAGTGACCGCAATCGAAACCGCTGCAACCTGCGAACGCACACAAGCTTTGGCTATCGAAAACACTCACTTTGTCACCCTTGCTAAAACCGATGTTGCTCAAGCTTTAGTGGGTATTTTCCTAAATGATCAATATTTAAAAAGCAAAGCTAAACAAGCCATTAAAACAGCCCAACCGATACAACAAGCGATGGTACTGGGCGCAGGAATTATGGGTGGTGGCATTGCTTATCAATCAGTAACAAACCATGTCCCCGTTGTCATGAAAGATATCACCAGCAAGGCCTTAACTCTTGGCATGCAACAAGCCGCTAAGTTGCTCAATAAAAAGCTCACTCGAGGGCGGATTGACGGCTTACAAATGGCGGCAACATTAGCCACCATCACCCCAACTCTGACTTATTCTAATTCCAATCACGTTGATATTGTTATAGAAGCGGTAATTGAGAACCCCACAATAAAAGCCGCAGTACTCGCAGACGTCGAACAACAGGTTACCGATACCACGGTCATCACTTCAAACACCTCAACAATCCCAATTAATTTACTCGCGGCTTCATTACAACGCCCTCAAAACTTTTGCGGCATGCACTTTTTTAATCCGGTACACAAAATGCCATTGGTTGAGATCATTCGCGGCCAACACACCTCAAATGAAACCATCGATCAAGTGGTGGCTTATGCGGCTAAAATGCGCAAAACCCCTATTGTGGTAAATGATTGTCCGGGATTTTTTGTTAATCGAGTTTTATTTCCTTATCTAGCGGCATTTAGTTTACTACTACGTGATGGTGGTGATTATCGTCAGATTGATAATGTTATGGAGCAAGATTTCGGGTGGCCAATGGGACCGGCTTATCTGCTCGATGTAGTGGGTATTGATACCGCCCATCATGCTCAAAAAGTGATGGCAGAGGGATTCCCACAACGAATGGCTAAACACGATGCCGATGCTATTGATGTGTTATATGAGCAACAACGCTTTGGGCAGAAGACAGGAGCGGGATTTTTTAATTATCATCTGGATAAAAAAGGTAAACCTAAAAAAACAATTGATCCACACACTGCCCGTTTACTTGCGTCCATTGCAGCAACGTCGACCTCATTTTCAAGCACCACCATTATCGATCGCATGATGATTCCAATGATTAATGAAGTCGTACGCTGCTTAGAAGAAAACATTATTGCGACGCCAGCTGAAGCGGATATGGCATTGGTCTATGGCTTAGGTTTTCCTCCTTTTAAGGGCGGGGTATTCCGTTATTTAGATAACCTAGGTTTAGCCAATTACGTCGCATTAGCCGATAGCCATCAATCACTCGGCCCTTTATATCAAGTACCTGACGGTCTGCGCGCCAAAGCGGCGGCTGATGAGTGTTATTACCCCACCGTTGCTGCGGCATCATTAAGGAGTTGATTATGAATAATGTGGTGATTGTTGACTGTATTCGTACCCCGATGGGACGCTCAAAAGGCGGTGCATTCCGCCATGTACGTGCTGAAAATTTATCGGCACATTTAATGAAAGGATTATTAACCCGTAACCCTCAATTAGATGCGAATAATATAGAAGATATTTATTGGGGATGTGTGCAACAAACCTTAGAACAAGGATTTAATATTGGTCGTAATGCAGCACTACTAGCAGGGATCCCAACCACTGTCGGCGCGACAACCGTCAACCGTTTATGTGGTTCATCCATGCAAGCGCTGCATGATGCCACTCGCGCGATTATGGTTGGTGACGCACAAAGCTGTTTAATTGGTGGCGTAGAACATATGGGTCATGTACCGATGACTCACGGGGTTGATTTCCACCCTGGCCTATCAAAAACTGTCGCTAAAGCCGCAGGAATGATGGGATTAACCGCAGAAATGTTAGCGCGAAAATATGATATTAGTCGTGAGCTGCAAGATCAATTTGGCGCGCGCTCACACCAGCGCGCTCATGCCGCTACGATTGAAGGTCGATTCACCCGTGAGATTTTTGCTACTGAAGGTCATGATAATGAAGGAATTTTAACTAAATATACTACCGATGAAGTGATTCGCCCCGAAACAACCGTGGCGACACTAAGCCAATTACGCCCGATTTTTGATCCCACCCATGGCACGGTAACAGCGGGAACATCATCAGCGTTATCAGATGGCGCGGCGGCAATGTTACTCATGGATGAACGCCAAGCACGCACATTAGGCTTACCCATTCGCGCGCGAATCAAAGCAATGGCGATTGCCGGATGCGAGCCTTCACTAATGGGATTTGGCCCTGTCCCTGCCACTCAAAAAGCATTACAACGCGCAGGGTTACATTTAGATGATATTGATGTCATTGAACTCAATGAAGCCTTTGCAGCACAAACATTACCCTGCATTAAAGCACTGGGGTTAATGGATCACTTTGATGAAAAAATCAACCTTAACGGCGGTGCTATTGCCCTTGGTCATCCATTAGGGTGTTCTGGTGCGCGCATATCAACCACTCTAATTAATATTATGGAACAAAAACAAGCCCGCTTTGGTTTAGCAACAATGTGTATTGGTTTAGGGCAAGGCATTGCCACTATCTTTGAACGAATAGAATAATTACACTCAATATATAGCGTGTCGCTGTTGGTCCTATCATTAAATACATAACATGCAACTTACACATAGATACAATGAGTAAGTTTCATTTTATTCATGAAGATAAGCCGTCTACACTCAATCCTATATTGATTGCTAACCATGAATTTACCGGAGTATTGCAATGTTTAAAGCACTAGTACTAGAACAAGAAGATAAAAAAACACTAGCAACTATTCGCCAAGTGGCAACATCTGAATTGCCTGAAGGTGATGTATTAATTGATGTTGATTACTCTTCATTAAACTATAAAGATGGCTTAGCAATTACCGGTAAAGGTCGTATCGTACGTCAATTTCCTATGGTTCCTGGTGTCGATTTAGCGGGCACAGTGGCTGAATCAAGTGATGATCGTTACCACGTTGGTGATAAAGTGGTATTGACTGGCTGGGGCGTTGGTGAAGGTCACTGGGGTGGCATGGCTGAAAAAGCCCGCCTAAATGCAGATTGGTTAGTACCATTACCTACCAATCTTGATGGCAAACAAGCGATGATGGTCGGTACTGCGGGCTTAACTGCGATGCTGTGTGTACAAGCGATTGTTGATGCTAATGTCAAACCTGAAGATGGCGAGATTTTAGTAACAGGCGCTAGCGGTGGTGTAGGTTCAGTTGCCGTCACTTTACTGGCACAACTCGGCTATAAAGTTGCCGCAGTAACAGGTCGCGCTGAAACCAATGGTCCATTGCTCAAGCAACTTGGCGCAACGACCATTATTGAACGTAGTGTATTTGAAGAACCCGCTCGCGCACTTGATAAACAATTATGGGCTGGCGCTATTGATACTGTTGGTAGCAAAGTACTGGCTAAAGTATTGAGCCAAATTAGTTACAACGGTGCCGTTGCTATTTGTGGTCTGGCTGGCGGCTTTGATTTACCAACGACAGTAATGCCTTTCATTCTGCGTAATATACGTTTGCAGGGTGTTGATTCAGTGATGTGCCCATTTGAAAAACGCCAACAAGCATGGCAACGTCTGACTGAACTCTTACCAACAAGCTACTTTGAACAAGCTTGTCGTGAAGTCACACTTGAACAAGTGGCTGAATGTGCAGAAGCGATCACTAATGGTCAAATCACCGGCCGTGTCGTCATTAAACTGTAATAGCTAAATAATGCCGCATTAATACCGCAGAGTGATGGCCATTAATGAATAAGGTCAGCCATGTGCTGGCCTTTTTATTGACCCAAACATACCACTACAACAACCCGATATCATGAATACGTGAATCTATCAGCCGCCCACATTCTTGTTTAATAATAGTTCGCAGCCATATTTGTGATGCCGAATGTTCACAACGCGCATGCCATAATAATGAATAATCAAAAGGCTTAAACTCAAACGGTAATGGCTTCACAATTAATTGATAACGCTCTGCGACTAAATAGGCTAAGTCAGCGGGTACGGTAATAATCAATGGCATTTGTTCGATAATGGCTAAAGCCGCTTCTAAATGATAAGCCCGTAACACCATTTTAGGTGGCGAATAACCACGTAACTGTTCATCAATTAACGCCTTAACACCATCACTTATTGCAATCATTGCATGAGGATAGGTCAGATAATCCTGCAATGTGAGCGGCTTATTAGCGAGTGGATGATCAGGGCTAACAAGACAAAACACACTCACCAAGCCTAATAACTGATGACATAACGGTTCTATACCAAAACTTGGCCGACAAATTGCCATATCACAGCCACCCGTAGTTAATTGGGATAACACGTTATCATGCCGCAATGGACTAAATTCTAATGCTATATGGGGCGCTTCTTGATAAATACGCGGTAATGCAAAAGGCAAAATAGTCTGCATTGCATAATCAGTGGTGGCGATCTTAAATGTTTGCTCACAGGTAGCGGGATCAAAATCATTTGGCGTCAGTAATAGTCGCAATGACTCTAGCGGTTCATTTAACTGTTCATTTAATTCTAATGCCCGTTGCGTCGGTAGTAATGACTGCCCTTGACGGGTAAACAACGGATCACCGACTAAATCACGTAGTCGGCCAAGAACTCGACTCATTGCCGATTGGCTCAAGTTAAGTCTGATAGCGGCGCGACTTACACTGCCTTCATCCAACAACACCTTTAACGCAACCAGTAAATTTAAGTCACGACGGTAAACATCTTCGAGCTCCATTGTTTTACTTCTCTAACGCTACAAATTAATCAGATATGGCAACAGTATGGCGGGATAGATAAAAAAAATCCCACCTTTTTAAGACGGGAATATTCAACATATCGTATTAATCATCAACACTACTGCTATTTTTTTTGTTGTTCCAATTCGTTTTTATTGGAGAGTTCAAGCCATAAACCAAGGATAGTCGCCAGTAAACCGCCAATAGCAAATAAGCCTGTTGTATGATGACTGGTTAACATAATGGTACTAAATGAAATAATACACAACACGGCATAAATCATTACTCGATCAATTGAGGTTAACATAATATTCTCCTAATCCTTTAGCAAGAAACGTTAATGCCTTGTTAACAACGTTACGCAATTTATCTTGATTTGCCAAGCCTTATTGATTAATTCTTATCCATCAGTATGATCACAATGTCTACAATAATACGTGAAAATTATGACCGCAATTTTTGAAAATCCGACCCATAGCCTCGATGCTCAAGGCTTGCGTTGTCCAGAACCCGTAATGATGGTGCGCAAGACAGTCAGAAGAATGGCAACTGATGAAACCTTATTAGTTATAGCTGATGACCCATCAACGACCCGCGATATACCAAGCTTTTGTCGCTTCATGGATCACACTTTAATCGCCGCAGAAATAGAAACGCTCCCTTATCGCTTTCTAATCAAAAAAGGCGCTAGCAACTAATACCAATAAAAAAGGCAACGTTAATAAACGCTGCCTTTTTAGTTGTTACTGATCACGCTGTTGCTGGCGTAAATTATCCAATTCATGTTGTACCTGACGTAACTCTTTTTTAAGTGGTAATACATAACGTAACCGAACCCATGCATCAACAGACAAGTAGGTTGTAATAATCGTTCCAACCACCATCGGTAACCACATGTCAGTTAACATCATTCCCGCTACATTCAATACAAATGCAATATGAAACAACCAACATTGACTTTGCGGTGAGATCGCTGAAAAGCGCGCCATAGAACCCCCCTACATCACCCAACAGAATTAGAGTTAACGATTAATTAATCTCGACTCTAACATGGTAAATAGTGATTATCTTTTGCTGAAATCACAGTTATAAACTTAAATTAATGAATGTTGTATAACGCTTTAATCCCCCGATCAATGACCGTCGAGTTTCACATGAAACAAAAAAAACCATGCGCCAAAGCCCATGGTTTTTAATATCGTGACACCACGTCATTATTCTCAATTCGAGAAGATTAACCTAGTGGAGATAGAATGATCTCTACACGACGGTTTTGAGCACGACCTTGTGTAGTACTGTTTGTTGCAACAGGACTATTTTCACCACGACCTTGAGAAACAACACGGTTCGCGTTTACACCTTGACGAATAAGGTAGTTACCTACTTCGCCAGCACGTACTTGTGATAGACGTTGATTATAAGCAGCAGCACCAGAACTATCAGTAAAGCCTAAAACGTTCAACTGCGTTTTAGGGTATTCTTTCGCGACTAACGCTACATTATGTAATGCTTCCATCGCACGGCTATTTAATGCAGATTGGTCAACACCAAACGTAATTTCATTTGGCATATTTAAAATGATGTTATTGCCATTACGAGTAACACTGATACCTGAAGAGGCTAATTGCTGACGCAGTTTCGCTTCTTGTACATCCATGTAATAACCAATACCGCCACCTAATGCCGCACCAGATGCTGCACCAATAAGCGCGCCTTTACCACGATCGTGTTTACTTGAAGATGCGATACCAATTGCGGCACCTGCTAATGCACCAATGATTGAACCACCAGTACCTTTTGCAGTCTGGCTTTCACCCGTATAAGGATTTACAGTTGAACAACCGGCAAGAGTAACTGCTGCAACAACAGAAATTACTGCTGCACGTACCCAAGTTTTTGATGCCATCACTTGATTTTTTGACATTTAATTTAAAGACCCATGTTATTGATATGCATATTTCATATCGAATAAAACCTCATTGAATATAATACCAATGAGTTATTTGTTAGCGCTATTGTAATCAACAGATACATTTACGCCATCAAAATAATGTCAAATATTCATGAAATTCCTACGCTAATAAGAGCCAATAATAGGAATTATCTCAAAACAAGCCATAGATGGATAAAAAACACCCACAGCCCCTACTCGCCTCTGGGTTGGCAATGTATACTTGATAATTCATTATTTCATCCACTAATCTCGCGAAGCTGACAATGCAGAAATACGATATTAAAACCTTTCAGGGCATGATCCTCGCGCTGCAGGATTACTGGGGCCAACAAGGCTGTACTATTGTGCAACCTCTTGACATGGAAGTGGGCGCAGGTACCTCGCACCCAATGACATGTCTACGAGCTCTAGGTCCAGAACCAATGGCAGCAGCGTATGTACAACCTTCTCGCCGTCCAACCGACGGTCGTTACGGTGAAAACCCTAACCGTCTTCAGCACTACTATCAGTTCCAGGTAATGCTTAAGCCGTCTCCAGATAACATTCAGGAACTGTACTTAGGCTCATTAGAAGTACTAGGTGTAGATACAAAAGTACATGATATCCGTTTTGTAGAAGACAACTGGGAAAACCCAACCTTGGGTGCTTGGGGTCTTGGCTGGGAAGTTTGGCTTAACGGCATGGAAGTAACACAGTTTACTTACTTCCAACAAGTTGGCGGCATTGAGTGTAAACCTGTAACAGGTGAAATCACTTACGGTATCGAACGTCTAGCGATGTACATTCAAAACGTTGATTCAGTCTATGACTTAGTTTGGACAGATGGCCCATTAGGTAAAGTAACCTACGGTGATATCTTCCATCAAAACGAAGTTGAGCAATCAACTTACAACTTTGAATACGCTGATGTTGATTTCCTATTTACTTTCTTTGACCAGTGCGAGAAAGAATCACTGAAGCTATTAGCACTTGAGCAGCCACTGCCACTACCTGCTTATGAGCGTATTTTGAAAGCAGCACATGCCTTCAACCTACTTGATGCTCGTAAGGCAATCTCAGTGACTGAGCGTCAACGTTACATTCTACGTATTCGCAATGTAACTAAACAAGTCGCTGAAGCTTACTATGCATCACGTGAAGCACTTGGCTTCCCAATGTGTAAAAAAGATAAGTAAGGGATAGCCATGACAGATAAGAATTTCTTAATTGAGCTAGGTACTGAAGAGTTGCCACCCAAGGCACTTCGCACTCTAGCTGAAGCGTTTGCAGCCAACTTTGAAGCGGAACTAAAAGCCGCTAACTTACCTCACCAAGGTATTAAGTGGTATGCAGCACCGCGTCGCCTAGCACTTAAAGTAACAGCGCTTGCTGAAAATCAACCTGACAGAATTGTAGAAAAGCGCGGCCCAGCGATTACGGCAGCATTTGATGCAGAAGGTAATGCGACTAAAGCCGCTCAAGGTTGGGCACGCGGTAACGGTATTACGGTTGATCAAGCTGAACGCATGGTTACCGATAAAGGCGAATGGCTACTGTTCAAGCAAGAAGTAAAAGGCCAACCAGCCCAAACATTACTGCCTGAACTTGCCGCAGCTGCACTGGCTAAACTTCCTATTCCACGCCCAATGCGTTGGGGTAATAAAGACACTCAATTTATTCGTCCAGTAAAAACACTAACGATGCTATTGGGTGAAGAGCTTATCGAAGGCACTATTTTAGGTATTGCTTCTGCGCGTACTATTCGTGGTCACCGCTTTATGGGTGAAGCTGAATTTACTATCGATAATGCTGACCAATACCCTGCGATCTTAGAAGAACGCGGCAAGGTAATGGCAGACTACGATGCACGTAAAGCAATCATTCTAGCCGATGCTAAGAAAGCAGCTGATGCCGTTGGCGGTATTGCAGATCTTGATGATGAGCTAGTTGAAGAAGTTACCTCTCTTGTTGAATGGCCAGTCGTGCTGACAGCTTCATTTGAAGAAGAGTTCCTTAAGGTGCCTTCTGAAGCCTTGGTTTACACCATGAAAGGTGACCAAAAGTACTTCCCTGTTTACGATGCTGAAGGCAAACTAATCCCTAAGTTCATCTTCGTATCTAACATCATCTCAAATGATCCAAGCCAAGTTATCTCAGGTAACGAGAAAGTGGTTCGCCCACGTTTGGCTGATGCTGAGTTCTTCTTTAATACTGACCTTAAGAGAAAGTTAGTTGATCGCCTGCCTCAACTTGAGACAGCTATCTTCCAACAACAATTAGGTACTATTAAAGATAAAACCGATCGTATCACTGAGCTTGCGGGCTACATTGCAGAGAAGATCGGCGCAGATGTCACTAACGCTAAACGTGCTGGCCTACTGGCGAAATGTGACTTAATGACCTCAATGGTATTTGAGTTTACTGAAACCCAGGGTGTTATGGGTATGCACTATGCGCGTCATGATGGCGAAGCAGAAGATGTTGCACTAGCACTAAACGAACAGTACATGCCTCGTTTTGCTGGCGACCAATTACCAAGTACTAGCGTATCATCAGCTGTCGCAATGGCTGACAAACTTGATACTATCGTTGGTATTTTTGGTATTGGCCAAGCACCAAAAGGTAGCGATCCGTTTGCATTACGTCGTGCCTCTCTAGGTGTACTACGTATCATTGTTGAAAATGGTTACGATCTTGACCTTGTCGATTTAGTTGCTAAAGCGCATTCACTATTTGGTGATAAGCTAACTAACGCTAAGGTTGATTCAGATGTAATTGAATTCATGCTAGGTCGTTTCCGTGCATGGTATCAAGACGCAGGCTTCAGCATTGATATTATTCAAGCTGTACTAGCAATGCACCCTACTCAACCATCTGATTTTGACAAGCGTGTTAAAGCCGTAAGTCATTTCCGTGAGTTAGATGCAGCAGAATCACTAGCCGCTGCGAATAAGCGTGTGGGTAATATTCTAGCTAAATTTGATGGTGAACTACCAACAACTGTTAATAACAGCTTATTAGTAGAAGCCGCAGAGAAAGAACTAGCAGCGAAAGTTGAGACAGTAGTCGCAACCCTAGCGCCAGTATTCGCTGCCGGTGATTACCAACAAGCATTAACAGAGCTAGCATCACTACGTGAACCTGTAGATGCGTTCTTTGATAACGTAATGGTAATGGCTGATGACGAACAACTTAAAGTTAACCGTCTAACCTTGCTTAACCTACTACGTAACCAGTTCTTACAAGTAGCCGATATTTCATTACTTCAAAAGTAACGATTCTCGCTAATAAATAAGAATGACTAACCACGCTGCGGCGTGGTTTTTTTATAACTTAAATCTTGGTAACTTAACATTGTTCCACGTGAAACATTCGACACAGCCGACCACTACCATTTAAGGTAACTAAGGGTTTCGCTTCTGGTGACAATCAGGTACTTTGATCCATCGCCCATCATATAACGGGCATCGCAAACACGTAACCCTGCACTGATATAGAGGTCGATAGCACCATGGGATTTTCTAGCTTTGGCGATAAGTTCGCTGGTGATTCAGGCATTACTCAATTAATGCACGATTTAAATGATGGTTTAACCAACCCTGATGCGATCATGCTCGGGGGTGGTAATCCAGCTCAAATACCTGCGATGGTCGATTATTTTAATCAGTTACTGGTTGAAATGGCTGCCACTGGTGAATTAACCGCGTCGATCACCAACTATGATGGTCCTCAGGGAAAAGACCGATTTATTAGCGCCCTTGCAACCTTACTTAAACAACATTATGGTTGGGACATCAGCAGTAAAAACATCACCCTCACCAACGGTAGTCAAAGTGCCTTCTTTAATTTGTTTAATTTATTAGCCGGTAAATGCCAAGATGGTTCTCATAAAAGAATCCTCTTGCCGCTGTCACCTGAATATATTGGCTATGCCGATGCAGGACTTGATAAGAATATGTTTGTCTCTTATCAACCGACGATCAGCTTGTTGAATAATGGTTTATTTAAATACCATATTGATTTTAGTAAGTTGGTTATTGATGACAGCATTGGTGCAATTTGTGCTTCTCGCCCCACCAATCCGACAGGAAACGTACTGACTGATAATGAGGTTAAGCAACTCGACACTCTCGCCCAAGCACACAATATTCCACTCATTATCGATAATGCTTATGGCATGCCTTTTCCTGATATTATCTTTGCGGACGTAACCCCATTTTGGAACAGTAATACTATTTTATGTATGAGCTTATCCAAACTTGGCTTGCCGGGCATTCGCTGTGGAATTGTAATTGCCAATGACGACATTATTACTGCGTTAACCAATATCAACGGTATTATCAATCTTGCACCGGGCAGTTTAGGTCCTACAATTGCCGATAAGCTTATCGCGCGTAATGATTTATTGCGATTAAGTCATGACGTTATTCGACCGTTTTATCAACGTAAAGCACAATATGCCGTGAGCCGATTACAGCATTATATTACCGATCCACGGTTTCGAATTCATAAGCCAGAAGGCGCTATATTTTTATGGTTGTGGTGTGATGCGTTACCAATCGCCACCAAAGAACTTTATCAACGTTTAAAAACGCGCGGAGTATTGATTGTTCCGGGTGAATATTTCTTTATTGGTTTAGAACAACCATGGCAACACAGTCAGCAATGTATACGCATGAACTACGTTCAAAGTGATGAACAAATGGAGCGAGGAATTAAAATTATTGCGGAAGAAATCACTCGAGCTTATGCCATGGGTTAGCCCAATTCTACCCTCCCCTCTAGTCTACTGAATAAAATCGCCACATAAAAAAACGCCGCTAATGATAGCGGCGTTTTTATAAGTATTAATCTAATGACAAACTAGACGTCAAGGTTAGCCACTTTTAATGCGTTCTCTTCAATGAAGTTACGACGCGGTTCTACTTGATCACCCATCAAACAGGTAAACAACTCATCTGCCGCAACAGCATCATGAATAGTAACTTGTAGCATACGACGAGCTTCAGGATCCATCGTTGTTTCCCACAACTGGTTAGGGTTCATTTCGCCCAGACCTTTATAACGTTGTAAAGAAAGACCACGACGTGATTCTTTATTAAGCCACTCTAATGCTTCTTTGAAACTTTCGATAGGTTGCTTACGCTCACCACGCTGAACAAAAGCAGTTTCATCCAATAGACCGTCTAATGCTTCAGACAAATCAGCCAACTTACCGTATTCTTTTGAATTAAGTAAATCAAAGCTTAATGGATATTCATGGTCAACACCGTGTGTACGAACCACAACCTTAGGCAAGAAGACGTTATTCTCTTCATCGCGTAAAATTTCAAACGTAAACTGGCTTTCACCTGTTTGCTTGGCATTTAGCGCTGCAATGATCTGTGTTAGCCATGCTTCAACTTGCGCACTTTCTGCTAGCATTGCTGTGCTTAAACGCGGTTGATAAACCAACTCATTGAGTAATAACACAGGGTAACGACGGCTCATACGCTCAATCAGTTTCATTGCGCCATTGTACTGAGTCACCAAACCTTCAAGTGCAGTACCTGTCATTGCAGGTGCACCATCATTTGCAAACAGTGATGCATTATCTAATGCTAACGCTGTTTGGTATTGGTTCATCTCTTCGTCATCTTTGATGTATTGCTCTTGCTTACCTTTCTTCACTTTGTAAAGTGGTGGCTGAGCAATATAAATATGACCACGCTCAATAAGCTCAGGCATTTGACGGTAGAAAAAGGTCAATAATAACGTACGAATGTGCGAACCATCGACATCGGCATCGGTCATGATGATGATGTTATGGTAACGAAGCTTATCCGGGTTGTATTCGTCACGACCAATACCACAGCCCATTGCTGTAATAAGCGTTGCCACTTCTTGTGAAGATAGCATCTTGTCAAAACGCGCTTTTTCAACGTTTAGGATCTTACCTTTAAGCGGTAGGATTGCCTGATTTTTACGGTTACGTCCCTGCTTGGCTGAACCGCCCGCAGAGTCCCCTTCCACAATGTAAAGTTCAGACAGTGCAGGATCTTTTTCCTGACAATCGGCAAGTTTACCTGGAAGACCCGCTAAATCTAATGCACCTTTACGACGTGTCATTTCACGCGCTTTACGCGCCGCTTCACGAGCACGAGAGGCATCAATAATTTTACCACAAATGATTTTAGCATCTGATGGATTTTCTAATAAGAACTCAGCAAACTTCTCGTTCATTGCTGATTCAACCGCGGTTTTCACTTCGCTTGAAACCAGTTTATCTTTAGTTTGGCTAGAGAACTTAGGATCAGGTACTTTAACAGAAACAACCGCAATCAGACCTTCACGAGCATCATCACCAGAGGTCGCTGCTTTCGCTTTCTTTGAATAACCTTCTTTATCCATAAAGGTATTTAAAGTACGAGTCAATGCACCACGGAAACCAGCTAAGTGCGTACCACCATCTCGTTGTGGAATGTTGTTAGTGAAACAATAAACGCCTTCTTGGAAGCCATCATTCCACTGCATTGCCACTTCAACAGTAATACCATCTTCACGTTCACTCTCAAAATGGAATACTTTCTGGTGAATCGGGGTTTTATTACGATTCAAGTGCTCAACAAATGCACGAATACCACCTTCATAGGTAAAGTGGTCTTGCTTGCCTTCTTCGCGTTCATCGATCAATCGGATTGATACGCCAGAGTTTAAGAATGACAATTCACGTAGACGTTTTGCTAATATGTCGTAATGAAACTCAAGGTTGGTAGTAAATGTTTCTTCACTTGGCCAGAAACGTAAACGGGTACCAGTTTTCTCAGTATCACCAACAATTGCAATCGGTGCTTGAGGCACGCCATGACAATACGTTTGCTGATGGACATGACCTTTACGGCTAATGGTTAGCTCAACTTTTTCAGACAAGGCGTTTACAACCGAAACACCTACGCCATGGAGGCCGCCAGACACTTTGTAAGAATTATCATCGAATTTACCACCAGCGTGAAGGACGGTCATGATAACTTCCGCCGCAGACACACCTTCTTCTTCGTGAAGTTCAGTCGGAATACCACGACCATCATCGCTTACTGAAACCGAACCATCTTCGTGAATCGTAACAATGATATCTTCACAGTAACCAGCAAGAGCTTCATCGATAGAGTTATCGACAACCTCAAAAACCATGTGGTGCAAGCCAGTACCATCATCAGTATCACCGATGTACATTCCTGGGCGCTTACGTACCGCATCGAGGCCTTTAAGCACCTTAATGCTTGATGAATCGTAATTATTGGACATTGAGTTACTCTCGCTTTAATTATCCTGCGTTATCTTGCCGTCTTCGACCATGAACAACCTACCATTATCATCAAGCATATCAACCACTTGTTCGCGACTGATAGCACTAATGAATACTTGGGCGTTAGTTTCCTTTAATCGCTGCGCAAGCAACGCTCGCCTATGGCTATCCAATTCGGAAGCAAAATCATCAATTAGGTAAATACACTGTTTGCCGGTGGCCTCAGTCAGATGTAAACCTTGCGCTAAACGCAACGCACACACCATTAACTTTAGCTGACCGCGGGACAATACGTCCTCAACCGGTATTCCAGCAACTTTGATCCGTAAATCAGCCTTATGCGGCCCACTTACGGTATAGCCAAGCTGACAGTCACGTTCAAAATTACGTTGCAGCAGCTCAGCATACGGTGTTTCTTTTTCCCAGCCACGATAAAAACCGAGCTGGATTTCAAACTCAGGTAAGAATACCTGACATATTTCAGCCGCTTTAATCTTAACGGCTGTAATGTATTCTTGACGCCATATACTTATTTGTTCAGCAAGTAACGCCAGCTCTTGATCCCAATAACTGAGTTCACGGTAGCTACGTGCCTGCTTTAATAATGCATTGCGTTGTTTAGTCAGTCGTTTTAAGCGGCTCCATGCATTATAGAACTTTGGTTCAACATGAAACACACCCCAGTCAATAAAAGACCGTCGAAATTTAGGTCCACCGATCAATAAATCAAACCCTTCAGGAGTAATTAACTGTAACGGTAAAATCTGGGCTAACTGAGCTAACTTTTGATTACTTTCACCACCAATTTTAACTTCAGTCGTACCATCACGCTGCTTACTGATCCCCAACGGTAAAGTAAGGTTATTGTTATCAGTAACTCGACCATGAATAAACAATTGTTGTTGTTCATGGCGAATAACGCGACTGGTTAAATGGCTACGAAAAGAACGGCCATGCCCTAAATAATGAATCGCTTCAAGGACACTGGTTTTACCGCTGCCATTAGCGCCAACTAAAAAATTAAAACCACTGGCTAACGCAATATCACATTGAGCAATATTGCGAAAATCCTGCACCAATAACCGAGTAAGTGCCATAATTACAATCTAATTGGCATTACTACATACATGGCTTCATCATTAGTTGCATCTTCAATTAATGACGGTGCATTGGCATCTGATAACGACAATCGTACTTGATCACACTTTAGCGTGTTCAATACATCAAGCACATAGCTAACATTAAAACCAATTTCTAAGCTATCACCCTCGTAATCAACATCAAGAAACTCTTCTGCTTCTTCTTGTTCAGGGTTATTGGCTGTAATGCGCATTTCACCATTTGATAAACCGACTCTAACACCACGGAATTTCTCATTAGATAAAATAGCTGCTCGCGCAAATGCTTTACGCATCTCATCGCAGTTTGCTTCAACAAACTTAGTGCTATTTTGTGGCATTACACGACGGTAATCAGGGAAACGACCATCAACAAGCTTAGAGGTAAACACAAAGTTACCAACGGTAGCACGTAAATTTGAATGACCAATCTGAATATTAACCAAGGCTTCAGGGTTATCAAACAACCGTACTAATTCTAATACCCCTTTACGCGGTACTATAATTTGTTTAGTCGGTAAATCATGACCCGTATCAATCGCACAAACAGCCATACGGTGGCCATCTGTTGCTACCGAACGTAAATGTTGGCTATCGGTTTCGAACAACATTCCATTAAGGTAATAACGCACATCTTGGTTTGCCATTGAAAACTGAGTGCTATCAATCAACTGACGCATACGACCTTGTTCAATGGTAAATTCAACTTCGCTTTGCCAATCTTCAATATTAGGAAAATCAGCCGCAGGCAATGTCGTTAGTGTGTAGCGACTACGACCAGAGCGGATTAACACTCGATCACCTTCATAGATAACCGCGATGGTTGCGCTATCAGGCAAACCACGACAAATATCTAAAAATTTACGTGACGGTACCGTAACAGCACCCGCTTCGAAATCGCCCTCTAATGCAACTTTAGCAATTAATTCGACTTCAAGATCGGTACCCGTCATCGACAAGCAGCCATTCTCAACTTGCAGTAAAATGTTACCTAAAATGGGTAATGATGGGCGACCACCTAATGCACCAGTCACCTGCTGCAAAGGTTTTAATAAATGTTCACGTTCAACAGTAAATTTCATATTAAGACGACAACGTTCTAATTAGGTTTGAATAATCTTCTTTAATATCGTGGCTTTCTTCACGTAACTGCTCAATCTTACGACAAGCATGGAGCACGGTAGTATGATCGCGACCACCAAAGGCATCGCCAATCTCAGGAAGACTGTGGTTTGTCAGTTCTTTAGCCAATGCCATTGCCATTTGACGCGGACGAGCAACACTACGCGAGCGACGCTTAGACAACATATCAGCCATCTTTATTTTATAATATTCAGCAACTGTTTTCTGAATATTATCAATCGTCACCAACTTTTCTTGTAGTGCTAATAAATCACGTAACGCTTCACGTACAAAATCAATCGTGATCGCACGGCCAGTAAAGTTAGCATTGGCAATCACACGATTCAACGCACCTTCTAGTTCACGGACATTGGAACGTAACCGCTTCGCAATAAAGAATGCCACTTCATCTGCCAGACGAATATTATGATCTTCGGCTTTCTTCATTAAAATAGCGACGCGGGTTTCTAGTTCTGGTGGCTCAATGGCGACGGTTAGTCCCCAACCAAAACGAGATTTTAAGCGATCTTCAACCCCATTAATTTCACGCGGATAACGATCTGAGGTCAAAATAATTTGTTGATTACCTTCTAACAATGCATTGAAGGTATGAAAAAATTCTTCTTGAGAGCGTTCTTTATTGGCAAAGAATTGAATGTCATCAATCAATAATGCGTCAACACTGCGGTAATAACGCTTAAATTCTTCGATGGCATTATTTTGTAGCGCTTTCACCATATCTTGCACAAAACGTTCAGAGTGCATGTAAACCACTTTGGCGTTTGGCTTTCGTTTAGCAATCGCGTTACCGACGGCGTGCAATAAGTGTGTTTTGCCTAAACCAGTACCGCCATATAAAAATAACGGATTATAAGCAGCACCAGGGTTATCTGATACCTGACGACAAGCAGCAAGACCTAATTGATTTGATTTACCTTCAACAAAATTATTAAAATTATGTTTAGGGTTTACATTAGAGCGATAACCACCAGGTGATTCTGTTTGTACCGGAGAAGGTGCTGGCTCATAGCGCATGGGCTCAGGCTCTACGCGAGGTCTTGATTGTGGCAACGTAAAAACAGGTGGTGCAAGAGGTTGCGGTGGTATAACAATGCGTTTACTACCGACCTCAAAATGCAGGCTCGGTGTATCAGTACCACAAAATTCATTAAGTAGACGATTGATATTATTGAGATATTTATCACGTACCCAATCAAGCACAAATCGATTAGGAGCAAATAATGTCAATGTATGATCATTTAACTCAGCCTGAAGCGGACGCAGCCACATGCTGAATTCTGTCGCAGGGAGTTCTTCCTGAAGGCGTTGAAGGCACTGCAACCATAGCGAAGATGACAAGGTAGACTCCACACTGAATAAACAAAACATAAAAGGAAGATAATTTTATACTCGCTGAACAAGGATCACCAGTAAAGAGATCGCAGATCCAGTGAATAAGATCGAACTTATGCACATAGATCCCACAATAAAATGCAAGATCAGCACAATTTAACCCACCTTTACCCACAACTATATTAACACAGCTACCACAAATATAAGTCTTTCATTCCCCGTTTAATGCTGTTTTTACTTAATAATGACCATTAAATCGCCATCCATTATCATCCACAGGGAAAACCTCACGCTGTGGGTAACCTTTTATAACAATCACCGTTTTTTCTATGCCTTAAAAGGCATGATATTAAGCCGCAATATGCCGCTAGCCAAACAAATGGTTATTTCAAATAACTGTTAATTATTATCTTTATGATTAAATATCGAGGTAGGATGGTTTCACCAAATAAAGCCCTATAAAGGTAAGGAAAATACCGAATGAAAAACTGGATAAAAACATTAGTGATCGCAGGTACATTATTTGCGAGTACAACCGCCAGTGTCATGGCAGCTACCACCGTCAAAGTGGGAATGTCTGGTCGTTATTTCCCGTTTACTTTTGTAAGTAAAGATAAGCTACAAGGGTTTGAAGTTGATCTTTGGAATGCGATCGGTAAACATAATGATTATAACGTTGAGTTTGTTACCGCCAGCTTTTCTGGTTTATTTGGTCAATTAGAAACGGGTCGTATTGATACCATTTCAAATCAAATTGCCATCACCCCAGCCCGCCAAGCCAAATTTTTATTTAGTCAGCCTTATGTTATTGACGGTGCACAATTAGTTGTTCGTAAAGGCAATAACACCATCCACTCAACGGCTGACTTAGACGGTAAAACGGTGGGTGTAAATCTCGGTTCAAACTATGCACAACTGTTACGTAATCTGCCTAATGCCGATAAAATTAATATCAAAACCTATGACAGTGGTATTGAACAAGATGTCGCTTTAGGACGTACCGATGCTTTTGTGATGGATCGTTTATCGTCAGTTGCAGTTATTAATACTAAACACTTACCATTACAACTTGCAGGCAAACCATTTGCGACCGTTGAAAGTGCATGGCCATTTTTAAATAACGCCAAAGGTAAATTACTCCAACAACAAGTAAATCAAGCCTTAGTCGCAATGCGTAAAGACGGTACGCTCGCAGCAATATCAAACAAATGGTTCCATACTGATATCACTCAATAATTAACGTTTTCACCATCGCAACCCTTGCTGTGGTGAATTTATTTATATCGCTTACACAGCTAGAATAACGGATCACCATTATGGGTTTTGATTTTGATTATATGTTGTCGTTGATTCCTATTTTGTTGAAATACCTGCCAACGACATTACTCATGGCCTCTATTGGTGCCATTTTTGCGCTTTTACTCGGTTTAATTATTGCTTTAATTCGTATTTATAAGCTGCCGTTACTCAACCCTCTAATTCAACTTTACATCAGCTTTTTCCGCGGCACCCCACTCTTAGTGCAACTATTTTTATTGTATTACGGCTTACCGCAAGTACTGCCAAATTTAGTCGGATTAGATGCATTTAATGCCGCTGTTATTGGTCTTAGTCTCCACTTTGCCGCTTACATGGCAGAAAGTATTCGTGCCGCCATTCTGGGTGTTGATCGTAGTCAACGTGAAGCCAGCCTTTCGATAGGCATGACAGAATCACAAACTATGTGGCGAATTATTTTACCGCAAGCAAGTCGTATCGCTTTACCTTCGTTAATGAACTATTTCATTGATATGATCAAATCAACATCGTTGGCCTTTACACTCGGTGTGCCTGAAATTATGGCAAAAGCCCAAATGGAAGCATCATCTAGCTTTAAATTCTTTGAGGCTTTTCTTGCTGTTGCCATTATATATTGGGGTGTAGTGATAGTGCTTACTCGCTTACAACAATTAGCTGAAACACGCTTAGATAGGGCTTACGTACGATGATTACTATAAATAAACTCACTAAACGTTTTGGCGAACAGACCATTTTTAGCGATATTGATCTCACCATAAAGCAAGGTGAAATTGTGGCGATTATTGGCCCATCAGGCACAGGGAAATCAACGTTTTTACGTTGTATTAATTATCTTGAAAGTGCCAATAGTGGCACCATTACCATTAACGATGCGAAGGTTGACTGCCTGCAACCTAAAAAAAGTGACATTTTAGCGCTTCGACGCCAAACCGGATTTGTTTTTCAAAACTACGCGTTATTTAATCACCTTACTGCGCAACAAAATATCAGTGAAGGTTTACGCATCGTTAAAGGCCTCGACAAACAACAAGCACAACAACGCGCACTGAATATTTTAACCGATATTGGCTTGGCTGATAAAGCCAATAGCTACCCCGCCGCCCTCTCTGGCGGTCAGCAACAGCGGGTAGGTATCGGCCGAGCAATGGCATTAGATGCTGAGCTACTATTACTTGATGAACCCACATCAGCACTCGACCCGTTGTGGGTCAATGAAGTGCTAAACTTAATAAAAAAATTGGCAGCACAACAACAAACAATGTTGATCGTCACTCATGAGTTACAATTTGCGCGTGAAGTCGCCGATAGAGTGATCTTTATGGCCGACGGTCAATTTGTAGAGCAAGGGCCACCAGAGCAGATCTTTAATCACCCTAACGATCCGCGATTGAAGGCTTTTTTGACTCAAATAGGGATCTAATAAGGATCCTTGAATTTCGCGCTGTAAAACGTATAATGCAGCGCCCGTCATTAGATGTGGGTATAATTATTGACTCTTTGTTAGTCAGTGATTACAATTCCGCCTCTTTGTTCGTGGTAATTGACCAATTATGGCCAATTACGTCTAACAAACTTAAAAACTGATCAGTTAATTTAAGGTAAAACCATGAAACGCACATTCCAACCTTCTGTTCTTAAGCGTAAGCGTAATCACGGCTTCCGTGCTCGCATGGCAACTAAGAACGGTCGTGCAACAATTAATGCACGTCGCGCTAAAGGCCGTAAGCGTCTTTCTAAGTAATCATCGACGATTATTTTGAATAAGTTCGCTTTTTCTCGGGAGTTACGTTTGTTAACTCCCGAACATTATAAAACTGTCTTCCAGCAAGCTCATCGTGCTGGCTCTCCCCACTTGACTATTCTTGCCCGTTCTAACGAACTTGACCACCCCCGTCTCGGTCTGGCTGTTCCAAAAAAACAGATTAAAACTGCTGTCGACAGAAACCGTTTCAAACGCGTTGTTCGCGAAAGTTTCCGTTTAAAACAACATCAGCTTCCAGCCTGTGACTTCGTAGTCATCGCAAAGAAATCAGCCAATGGGTTGAGTAACGAAGAACTATTTACGTTGTTAGATAAGTTATGGCATCGCCTGTCTCGCCCGTCGCGTGGCTAGTCGTAAGACTAGTCCGCTTTTACCAACTGGCAATCAGTCCTCTTCTTGGACCACGCTGTCGGTTCACCCCTACATGTTCTCAATATGCGATCGAAGCTGTAAAAACGCATGGAGCGCGAAAAGGTTGTTGGTTAGCGGCGAAACGTCTATTAAGATGTCACCCTTTAAATGACGGTGGTTACGACCCCGTTCCGCCAACCAAGCATAACGACAGAGAACATTAACCATGGGTTCCCAACGTAATATTCTGTTAATTGCCCTACTGTTTGTCTCATTCTTGCTATTTCAGCAATGGCATGGCGACAAAAACCCGCAACCAACGAAGCAGGGTGTAGAGCAACAAGTCAATAACAACAGTGGTATTCCATCACATTCAAGTGATAATCAACCACTGATTGACCAGAAAACCTCAACTAATTTAATTACCATTAAAACGGATGTACTGGAATTAACAGTCGATACGCTTGGTGGTGATGTTATCAATGCAAAACTACTTAAATACGACAACACCCTAGATTCTAAAGACCCATATGTTTTATTAAGTGATGCTGATGGCCGTGATTATGTCGCGCAATCAGGCTTAATTGGAGCAAATGGTTCTGATTCACCAGCACATGGCCGCGCACAATACGCTGTGACCGCGAAAAGCTTTGTGATGGCAGCAGATCAAAACGAACTGCGTGTACCAATGACATTCACTAAAGATGGCATTAGCTACATCAAAACATTCGTTTTCACACGCAACGATTATGCAGTTAATGTTGATTACACAATCGACAACAAAACTGACAAACCAGCAACGGTACAAATGTACGCGCAGCTGCGTCACCGCCTAGCAAGTAAAACTGGCGGCGGTATTAAAGGTATGGCAATGCACACCTACAACGGTGCCGCATATTCAGCTAACGATACTAAATACAAAAAATACAGTTTTGATGACATCAAAGAGAAGAACCTTAACCAGTCAGCAAATGACGGTTGGGTTGCGATTATGGAGAACTACTTCGTATCAGCATGGATCCCTCGTGATGGCAAAGACCAAACATCTCAACTCTACAGCAGCGATAACAATGGTATAGGCTATATCGGCGTACGTATGCCGTTAGAAACTGTGGCTGCTGGTCAAACAAAAGAAATCAAAGCAACATTATGGCTTGGTCCTAAGTTGCAAAAAGAAATGGCAGCAACAGCCACTAACCTAAACCTAACGGTTGATTACGGTTGGTTATGGTTCATTGCAAGTCCATTGCATAAATTACTTTCTTTCATTCACAGCATGGTAGGCAACTGGGGTGTAGCAATCATCATCCTAACGCTAATTGTTCGTGGTGCTATGTACCCACTAACAAAAGCACAGTACACCTCAATGGCTAAAATGCGCATGCTACAGCCTAAGATTCAGGCAATGCGTGAGCGTTTAGGTGATGACCGTCAACGTCAAAGCCAAGAAATGATGGAACTGTACAAAAAAGAAAAAGTAAACCCACTCGGTGGTTGTTTACCTATCATGCTACAGATGCCAATTTTCATCGCGCTATACTGGGCACTAATGGGATCAGTTGAATTGCGTCATGCGCCATTCTTCGGTTGGATTACGGATCTATCTGCACAAGACCCGTACTACATCTTGCCAGTCCTAATGGGCGTATCAATGTTCCTTATCCAGAAGAACAGCCCATCAACTGTAACGGATCCTATGCAGCAGAAAATCATGACCTTTATGCCGGTTATGTTTACTTTCTTCTTCCTATGGTTCCCTTCAGGCTTAGTACTGTACTGGTTAGTGTCAAACTTTGTGACTCTAATTCAACAAACCATTATTTTCCGCGCGTTGGAGAAAAAAGGTTTACACAGCAAAGCTAAATAAGCGGTATCTGTGAATAAGAGGCGACCTTAGGGTCGCCTTTTTTTATGGGGCCGATTAGGCGTAAACCCGCTCTGTGGTTTACAATCATCAAGTCATTTTTAAGCAAAGCCAAGGTTATGAATCAACATATCGATACTATCGTTGCACAAGCAACACCACCGGGCCGTGGCGGCGTCGGCATCATTCGCGTTTCAGGTCCTAAAGCGAAAGAAGTAGCCCTTGCCGTTGCTGGTCGTGAATTAAAAACCCGTTACGCTGAGTATCTGCCATTTAAAAATGAAGATGGTACTGCCCTTGACCAAGGGATCGCGATATTTTTTAAAGGTCCAAACTCGTTCACGGGCGAAGATGTATTAGAACTACAAGGCCACGGTGGCCCAGTATTAATGGATATGATGATCCGTCGCATTCTTAATATTGATGGTATTCGTCCAGCACGTCCGGGTGAGTTCTCTGAACGCGCCTTTATGAACGACAAACTTGATTTAGCCCAAGCTGAAGCCATTGCCGATTTAATCGATGCTAGCTCAGAAGAAGCCGCTAAAAGTGCCTTTAAATCACTACAAGGTGTGTTCTCAAACAAGATCCATGAATTAGTCGAAGCATTAATTCATTTACGCATCTATGTTGAAGCTGCGATTGACTTCCCTGAAGAAGAAATAGACTTTCTCTCTGACGGTAAAGTCAGTGGTGATCTCAATCGCATCATGGATCATCTTGCAGAAGTACGTAAACAAGCCAACCAAGGCGCTATCATACGTGAAGGCATGAAAGTCGTTATTGCTGGCCGCCCTAACGCCGGTAAATCGAGCCTATTAAATGCCTTATCAGGTAAAGACAGTGCGATTGTGACCGATATTGCAGGTACAACGCGTGATGTATTGCGTGAACATATCCACATTGATGGAATGCCATTACACATTATTGATACCGCAGGTTTACGTGAAGCGACGGATGAAGTCGAGCGCATTGGTATTGAACGTGCTTGGGCTGAAATTGAACATGCTGATCGGGTGTTATTCATGGTTGATAGCACCACCACTGACGCTACCGATCCCAAAGATATCTGGCCTGACTTTATTGAACGCTTACCAACAAATATGGGTTTAACCGTTATTCGAAATAAAGCCGAACTAACCGGTGAAGTCACGGGAATGAGTGAAACCAACGGTTCAACGGTCATTCGCCTTTCAGCGCGCACAGGCGACGGTGTGGACAACTTACGCGAACATCTAAAGCAATGTATGGGATTTGCTGGTACGACTGAAGGCGGCTTTATGGCGCGTCGTCGTCACTTAGATGCTCTTGAGCGTGCCACCGAACATTTAGTGATCGGTAAAGAGCAATTAGAAGGCTTTATGGCAGGCGAGATTCTGGCTGAAGAATTACGTTTAGCTCAACAGCACTTAAGTGAGATCACTGGTGAGTTTACATCGGATGATTTACTCGGACGTATCTTTACTTCGTTCTGTATTGGTAAGTAAATACTAACCTAATACATTAGTAACAAAAAAAACGCCATACATCTTTGATATATGGCGTTTTTTATTATTATTTAGCGTTAGGCATAGGATAATTTATGCTGATATATTCAGGTTCTTCAATACCTGAATGCTGATTCAATACTCGCGTTAAAGCAAAAAAGTAATTCACCAATAAATTACTAAATCGCGGTAATGTTTCAGGCACCTTCTTCCCCTCTGCATCAACTTTTACTAATTGACGAACCACTTTCTTGGACAAACTACGACATTGATGTAATTGCACCACAGCCCCCACCCCTCGTGGTAACACAAAGCGCTTATTCTTATCGGTCACTTGAGCACGGAAATAATGATAATCCGCTTTAAGTTTAATAATATCGGCCTCAAAAATACCGCATTTACCACGAATAGAGCCATTAAGATTGAAAATACGCGGTTGTAACCATGATAAAGATTGGCGTATTTCATCATCGGCTAACTGTGAAATAGTCAATCCAACATAAGTACATAATTCATCAGTTAATATTTCAAAATCACATAAAGAAGAATCTTCAAAAATAAACGGATAAGCAAGCTCGTCAATATCGCCTGAAAATTTTAATACCATTGCTTTGTTATTCCTCGACAAATAAGCCCAATTCTAACAGAAGACGGTCATTGACAGCGCTCAAAAAATCACTAACTATGTTCGCAAAATTTGCTTGCCAAAGATGATGCCAGCTTACCATTAGCAGCATATGGAAAATTATGTATCAACGACTTAAAAACTTATTTTTTATAGGCTGCTTATGCACCAGTACAGCCTGTTTGAGTGCCGAAACCTCATATCCAATAACCGTCATCGATGCCAGTCAGCAATCACTGACATTAACTAAAATACCCGCTCACATTGACTCTAAAAGCATGTTCAGTGATCAAGTATTAATGGCGCTATTACCATTACAAAACATCACCAGTTTAAGTCGCTTAAGTAAGGATCCGACTTATTCAATCATTGCCGATAAAATCCCAACGACCCTGCCATTACGCGACCTGAATGTTGAACAAATTATTGCTGAACACCCAGATTTAGTATTTGTCGCTAGTTGGAGTGATGGATCTAAAATAGCCCAGTTGCGCGCTGCAGGTATCAACGTTTTTGTCATTAAAACCGTTTATAGCCTCAAGAATATTGAAAAAAATATTTTATTAGTTGGCAAACTCATTAATCAAAATACAGCAGCAATCGCGTTAGTTGATAAAATGAACGATAAACTTAAACAACAAATTATTATTCCAGAAAAACAACTGACAGCCATTGAATACACGCCATGGGGCGCATCCAGCAACCATAATTCCACCGTTAATACGATTATTAACCAAGCACAACTCAACAATGTGATTGCGTATAATAGTGGCGATAAATTTGGTCAAGTCCCGATCGCTAAAGAGCAACTGTTAGCACTTAACCCTGATGTAATTATTATTCCTGGCTCAGATAGTGATGGCTTTAGACAACAGTTATTACACGATCCCGCATTACAAACATTAACCGCTATTCGTGATCGAAAAATTATTAGTTTACCGCACGCATTACGTTCAACTGATAGCCAATATATTGCAGATGCGATCATCTACCTTAATCATAAGGTTTATCAACCCCATGATAGTTCATCAATACAGTAAACCCGCCCAAGGATTGTTAGCATTAATCGCGTTACTGGGACTGCTAATGATTTATCTTAGCTTGGGTTCAGTCGCTATTCCCATTCACGATATTTTTGCGATGTTAGTCAGTTATATCCATGGTGGAGAAGCCTTAGCACAACAGCAGTATCCGTTAGCTTCTGCCATTATTTTACAGATTCGATTACCACGAGCTTGCGCGGCAATATTAGCAGGGAGTGCGTTAGCGTTAGCGGGTGCTTGTACTCAAGGTTTATTTAGAAATCCTCTGGCAAGCCCAGATATCCTTGGCATTAGTGCAGGCAGTAGTTTTGCTGCCGTGGTGGCAATAGTCAGTGGTTTAACCGTCATCAACCCCGCATTATTACCTCTTGTTACTGCCATTGGCGCATTAACAACAGCCACGATTGTGTATTTGATAGCCCGTCAAACTCAACAACATGGATTGTTTATTATTCTCGCAGGATTAGCAGTATCAAGTTTATTGGGAGGCTTAACTATGGGGATGCTTTTGACTGCTCAGCAATATGAAGTGAGTGAGTTTGTATTCTGGACCATGGGCGGTTTAGATGGGCGTACATGGCAACAATTATTATGGCCAACCCCCATTATTATCATTGCAGCATGGATATTATTGCGCCATGGTCAAACCTTAAATTTACTCGCTTTAGGTGAACAAAATGCCCACGGAATGGGGATCAATGTTCGCAACAGCCGACGAATATTATTACTACTAGCCACCCTTCTTACCGCGATGGCGATCGCTGTTGCCGGTCCAATCGGCTTTATTGGTTTAATTGTGCCGCACTTAGCCCGGTTACTGGTAGGACCAAATAATCGTATTTTATTACCCTTTTCGGCATTATTTGGCGCTATGTTCTTACTTGCATGTGATCTTATTGCTCGAACGGTTATTGCACCGAATGAATTAAAAACAGGGATTATCACTGCAATTATTGGTGGGATCTATTTTATCGCTCTGCTAATACGCAGCCAATATAAAGGCCTACAAGCATGATCCCACCACTTGTGATCAAACAATTAAGTTATTACCAAGGATCACAACCATTATTGCAGAATATTAACTTTGCCATTAATCCAGGAGAACTCGTCGGTATTATTGGTCCTAACGGCGCAGGAAAAAGTACCTTACTTAAATGCCTCAGCGGTTTTATATCCCCTAATAGCGGTAATATTTCTTTATTTGAACGCCCTCTCAATAGTTACAGTCATCAACAGCGCGCACAGTACTTAAGTTATTTACCCCAACACACCGAACCCGCCTTTGGATTTCTAGTTCAAGATATTATTCATTATGGTCATCATCAATCAACATCGTTATCAAACCAAGAAATAACCAATATTATTAGTGAGTTAGAAATAACACCATTATTAAAACGCCCCATTAATCAACTCTCAGGTGGAGAGCAACAACGAGTACATTTTGCACGATTATTAATTCAAAATGCCACCATCATGCTGCTTGATGAACCAACAGCAAGCCTTGATATTGGCCATGAATCACTATTACTTAATATTCTTAGTCACCATTGCCAACAAGGAAAAAGTGCACTGATTGCCATCCATAACCTTAATACTGCCATTACATTTTGCGATCGTTTATTACTGCTTGAACACGGTCAACAAATTGCCTTTGATAGCCCTAAAAAAGTATTAACACCACATCAAATTACTGAACTTTATCATCATAATGTTAGTGTTATTCAACATCCAGACAATCAAAAAATCATTATTTTGCCGCGTCAACATAAGATCATTTAATCAACCTGATCAGGGTTATGATCGAAATAATTGAAGATCATAACCCTGTGTGAATAATAAGGGGATCATGTGGGTAAGATCATCATTTAAGATGGACTTCCATTTATGATTAACGACCACCAAGATCTTCTTACCCACTCTAAACCTTCATTTTTTAGTATAAATACCCACATTTTTTCCCTCTTTAATCCCCATCATTAGTTAGTGGATAAAAAAAAGCGATTTTTAGTGAATAAAAGCGATGAGTTATGCCATAAAAGCTATCTTTATAGGGTTTGATCTCAGTACAATCTCATTTAGGTATTCACTGTTTCATCACAATGATCCCATCAAACACCAATCTGAGGCCAATTATGTCAACTATTACCCTAATCACTGGGAGCACGCTTGGTAGTGCTGAATATGTCGCCGATCATTTAGCTGATTTATTAACAGCACAAGGTCATCAAGCAAATATCACTAATCAACCTCAGTTAGCACAACTAAACCAAGACACAATTTGGCTTATTATTTGCTCAACTCACGGTGCCGGTGATTATCCAGATAACTTTGTCGCCTTTGCTAACGCGCTTACCCATCAAAAACCTACTCTTAATCAGCTAAAATTCGCCGTTATAGGGCTTGGGGACAGTAACTACGATACTTTTTGTGCTGCAGGTAAAAAAATTCAAGCGCTACTACTCACATTAGGTGCAACTCAACTTGGTGAACGACTTGATATTGATGTTTCTATAACACCAGTACCTGAAGATGCCGCTGAAATATGGTTTGAAGAGTGGCAACATTCAATTAATGATTAAAAAATACTCAATAGTTACTCAATTAGTAATCCTATTTAATACTTTCATCTGTGGATAACTATAGATCTAAACGGTGATCAACCCATAGTTATCCCTTGAATAACTTATAGCCTCCTAAGCCCCTGTGCATAAGTAGCCATTTTGATCCCAGCCTATCCTCTGGAAGATCCAAGCTACTCCACAGCAAATGATCGTCCTTAAATGCATGATCATAAGGATCATTTATCGGTTATCCACACGATCAGTGGATCCTAATAGTAGATCTAATAGAAGATCTCTTTAAAAAGATCTTAAATATATTTAAGCGACGTAAATCAGTGATCAAATGATCTTGATGAAAGATTCTCTCTTGCCAAGAAACAGGATAGAATGTCCGCCCTTTGCTCTAGTTAACACATTGGCTATTTAAATACCTGAGGAAGTTCCATGTTTTACCAGGAAAAATTTGATGTCATCGTTGTGGGTGGTGGTCATGCCGGTACAGAAGCGGCACTGGCAGCTGCCCGAATGGGACAAAAAACCTTACTATTGACCCATAATATCGATACGTTGGGCCAAATGTCGTGCAACCCAGCTATCGGCGGGATCGGGAAAGGACACCTGGTTAAAGAAGTTGACGCCCTTGGTGGCTTGATGGCACATGCTATCGATAAAGGCGGAATTCAATTCCGTACGCTCAACTCTTCCAAAGGCCCAGCAGTACGGGCAACCCGTGCACAAGCAGACCGTGCACTTTACAAAGCAGCAGTACGTAATGTATTAGAAAATCAGCCAAATTTAATGATTTTCCAACAAGCTGTGACAGATTTGATTGTTGAAAACAACCGCGCAACAGGCGTAGTTACTGAAATGGGTTTAAAATTCCACGCGAAAGCGGTGGTATTAACCGTAGGAACATTCCTAGGCGGTAAGATTCATATTGGTTTAGAAAACTACAGTGGTGGTCGTACTGGTGATCCAGCATCGATTGCATTAGCGGATCGTTTACGAGAACTTCCATTACGCGTTAATCGTTTAAAAACAGGGACTCCGCCACGTATTGATGCGCGTAGTGTCGATTTTAGCGTGCTTGAAACCCAACATGGTGATAATCCAACCCCAACATTCTCGTTTATGGGTAAACAATCGGATCATCCTCGTCAAATTCCATGTTTTATTACTTACACCAATGAGCGTACTCATGAGGTTATTCGTAATAACCTTGATCGTAGCCCAATGTATGCCGGTGTAATTGAAGGTATTGGCCCACGCTACTGCCCATCAATTGAAGATAAAGTGATGCGTTTTGCAGATAAAAACAGTCACCAAATTTTCATTGAGCCTGAAGGCTTAACCACCAATGAACTGTATCCAAATGGTATATCAACAAGCTTACCGTTTGATGTTCAAATCCAAATTGTGCGTTCAATGAAAGGTTTTGAGAATGCCACAATTATGCGTCCTGGTTATGCAATTGAGTATGATTTCTTTGACCCACGCGATCTTAAACAAACCTTTGAAAATAAACACATTGATGGATTGTTCTTTGCGGGCCAAATTAACGGCACAACGGGTTATGAAGAAGCGGCAGCTCAAGGCCTGATGGCGGGTATGAACGCAGCATTGCAAACGCAAGACAAAGAAGGCTGGTGTCCTCGTCGTGATCAAGCATACATGGGCGTATTGATTGATGATCTATCAACCATCGGTACTAAAGAACCCTACCGTATGTTTACTTCACGCGCAGAATACCGCCTGTTGTTACGTGAAGATAATGCTGATTTACGTTTAACGCCAATGGGACGTGAATTAGGACTTGTTGATGATGATCGTTGGGCGCGTTTTAACCAAAAATTAGAAAATATGGAACAAGAACGTCAACGTTTGAAAGATATTTGGGTTAATCCAAATTCAGATCACATTGAGAGTTTAAATAAGATCCTTAAGTCGCCGATCGTGCGTGAAGCAAATGGTGAAGATCTTCTTCGTCGCCCCGAAGTAACTTATGCATCATTAACGACGATCGAAACGTTTGCACCAGCACACGAAGACATCGAAGCGCGTGAGCAAGTTGAAACGCAGATTAAATATCAAGGTTATATTGATCGCCAACATGATGAAGTAGAAAAATCATTACGTCATGAAACGACTAAATTACCGTTTGATCTTGATTATTCGTTAGTGAAAGGCTTATCGAATGAAGTGGTCATCAAACTGAATGATGCTAAACCGGAATCGGTGGGTATGGCATCACGTATTTCAGGTATTACACCTGCGGCAATCTCATTGCTATTGGTATATTTGAAAAAACACGGTTTGCTTAAAAAAGGCGAATAAGGGGTAAGTAATGAAACAACGTTTAATACAACTTATCGCTCAAACTGACCTACAGGTCACAGAACAACAACTCGATCAATTGATTGGTTATGTGCAACTGCTGGATAAGTGGAATAAAGCGTATAATTTAACATCTGTGCGCGATCCTAATGAAATGTTAGTTAAACACATTATGGATAGTATTGTGGTGAGCCAATATTTAGATGGTGAGCGTTACATTGATGTTGGTACGGGTCCTGGTTTACCTGGGATCCCGTTAGCGATAATGTGCCCTAATAAATCATTTACGTTACTTGATAGTTTAGGTAAGCGGATTCGATTTATTCGCCAAGTGATCCATGAGCTAAAAATTACCAATGTCACCGCAGTTCAAAGTCGAGTTGAAGAGTTTGATCCTGGTGAAGGTTTTGATGCAGTACTAAGTCGAGCCTTTGCCTCAATGTCAGACATGGTCAATTGGTGTCACCATTTACCAAAACCAGGTGGTCAATTTTTTGCTCTTAAGGGTCAATATCACCAAGAGGAAGCTTCTGAGCTACCTGAGTGGTGTACTGTCGTTGAAGTTAAATCTTTGCAAGTACCTGAGCTCGATGGTGAACGTCATTTAGTTGTTTTAACGGCAAAAGATTAATTGTTGAGGTTTTTTTGTGGGAAGAATCATAGCTGTTGCAAATCAGAAAGGTGGTGTTGGTAAAACAACATCATGCGTCAATCTGGCTGCTTCATTGGCTGCTACGCAGCGTAAAGTATTAGTGATCGATCTAGATCCTCAAGGTAATGCTACCATGGCCAGTGGGGTCGACAAATACCAAGTCGAATCCTCAGCTTATGATCTTTTAGTCGATGAAACTCCATTTAATCAAGTTGTTATCAACGAAACCACTGGTGGCTATCATCTGATAGCTGCTAATGGTGATGTTACTGCAGCTGAAATTAAATTGATGGAAGTGTTTGCGCGTGAAACTCGGTTACGTAATGCGTTAGCACCGGTGCGTGATAATTATGATTATATTTTTATCGATTGCCCGCCATCTTTAAATTTATTAACTATCAATGCAATGACGGCAGCTGATTCAGTCTTAGTCCCGATGCAGTGCGAATACTTTGCGCTTGAAGGCCTAACTGCATTGATGGATACCATCAGTAAGTTAACCGCTGTGGTTAATAGTGAACTGAAAATTGAAGGTTTATTACGGACGATGTTTGATCCGCGTAACCGCCTTTCAAATGAAGTATCACAACAGCTTAAAAAACATTTCGGTGATAAAGTCTACCGTACTGTTATTCCTCGTAATGTGCGTCTTGCTGAAGCACCAAGTCATGGTCGCCCAGCAATGTATTATGACAAATATTCTAGTGGTGCTAAGGCGTATTTAGCGCTGGCCGGTGAGATGATTCGCCGTGATGAATTAGCATTACAAGCCACTTCGGTTGAAGCGTAAGGTTTTACATGAATTTCAATAAACGAGGCTTAGGCAAAGGCCTTGATGCCCTCTTAGCCACCAGCAATGTTGCTCAAGCTAGAAAACAACAAAGTGATGATAATGCATCACAACAAGCGGCAATGGATGGCGAATTACGTCAAATTGCGGTTACTGCGCTTAGATCAGGTCAATATCAACCTCGAAAAGTGATGGCGGCGGATGCTCTTACTGAGCTCGCTAATTCAATTCGTGCACAAGGTGTGATTCAACCAATTGTTGTACGCCGTATTGATAGCCAAAGTTATGAAATTATTGCGGGTGAGCGACGTTGGCAAGCGGCTCGTCAAGCTGGGTTACAGGTTGTGCCTTGTATCATTAAAAATGTTGATGATCGTGCTACCGTTGCAATCGCGTTAATTGAAAATATTCAACGTGAAGACCTGAATGCAATTGAAGAAGCGCGTGCTTTAGAGCGTTTACAACAAGAGTTTTCATTAACTCATCAACAAGTTGCTGATGCTGTAGGTAAATCTCGCGCTGCGGTTTCTAATTTACTGCGATTGAATCAATTGTCTGATGCGGTTAAACAATTGGTTGAACAAAAACAATTAGAAATGGGTCACGCAAGGGCTTTATTGTCCTTAGATGACCAACAACAGTTAGCTGCAGCACAAATTATCATCAATAAGTTGTTAACTGTGCGTGAGGCTGAAAAGCTAGTCAAAACTCTGTTAAATCCAACTGAAACGCCAGCTAAGTTAGCACCACAACCACAGACTGTCGCATTACAGTTAAGTTTGAGTGAGCGTTTTGGTACCAAAGTTGCCGTTAACCAAAATAAAAATGGTAAAGGTAAAATCGTTATTAATTTTGATCAACAAGATAAATTAGCGCAAATTCTTGCAATGCTAGGTCACGAACTGTGATCTGCTCGCGGTAATTTTAATTCAAAAATCACCGCAAGTTGTTAGGTTATTTTGTTGTAAAATATAAATGTTTTTTTTGCTGCAATAAGATTGCATTCAATCTGTTCAGTCGTATAATTTTCGCTGTATTTCCCCTGCACTCATGTGTCGAGGAATGGACTCGAGGAACGAATACATGGTATCGGCGCTAGTGAAACCGGGACGCCAATTGGCAAAACGGTTGTTGTTACTACAATCTGGCGTCGTAGTAGCTACGGCATTAACGGCAGTCTTCGCTGTCAATGTTGACTGGGGAATCTCTGCACTTATCGGTGGTGGCATTTTTATAATTGCCAATACCGTGTTTGCTATGTGTGCGTTTATGTATAGTGGTGCCAGGAAGGCACGATTAGTCATGGCGTCATTTTATGGCGGAGAAGTGCTTAAAATCCTCATAACAGTCATCCTTTTTGCCGCGGCTTACCTGTATAAAGGGGTGGAACTTGTTCCCCTCCAACTAACCTATTTGCTGGTCCTTGGTATTAATATTTTCGGACCGGTTTTATTCATTAACAACAACAAATAGGATCAGTTATGGCTGCGCCAGGTGAAGCGCTAACGCCGTCAAGCTACATCACTCACCACTTAACTAACTTATCGACAGATAAGTTTGGTTTAGCGAGTGAAGGAAGTTTTTGGACGGTAAATATCGACAGCCTTGTTTTTTCTGTTCTGACCGGATTATTCTTTTTATGGGTATTTCGTAAGGTAGCAAAACAGGCGTCATCAGGAGTTCCAAGTAAGTTACAATGTTTTGTTGAAATGGTGGTTGAATTCGTTGATACCAACGTTAAAGATACTTTCCATGGCCGCAATCCACTTGTTGCTCCGTTAGCACTAACTATTTTCTGTTGGATTTTACTGATGAATATCATGGACCTTTTGCCCATTGATTTTCTTCCGTATGCCGCACAAAGTGTTGGGATCCCTTATTTAAAAGTGGTTCCAAGTGCTGACGTTAACATCACTATGGCAATGGCGTTAGGCGTATTCGCATTGATGATTTACTACAGCATCAAAGTGAAAGGTCTGCTCGGCTTTGCAAAAGAACTGGCTCTTCACCCGTTCAATCACCCAATTATGATCCCGTTTAACCTACTACTTGAAGTGGTCTCGTTGATTGCGAAGCCAATTTCATTAGGTATGCGTTTATTCGGTAACATGTTTGCTGGTGAAGTGGTGTTTATTCTTATCGCGGCGTTGATGCCGTGGTGGGCTCAATGGCTAGGCTCGGTACCGTGGGCTATTTTCCACATCCTAGTCATTACAATTCAAGCATTCGTATTCATGATGTTAACTATCGTGTACCTGTCTCAGGCACATGAAGACAATCATTAACGATTATTTGTAAATTTTAGATTTTTTATTGGCACTTTAGCCGAAACTATAAACTGGAGATAGTGATGGAAACTTTACTAAGCTTTTCTGCAATTGCCGTGGGCATCATTGTAGGTCTTGCTTCCCTTGGTACAGCGATCGGCTTCGCAATTCTTGGCGGTAAATTCCTTGAAGGCGCTGCACGTCAACCTGAAATGGCGCCAATGCTGCAAGTTAAGATGTTCATCATCGCAGGTCTATTGGACGCCGTTCCAATGATCGGTATCGTAATCGCGTTGCTATTCACATTCGCAAACCCATTTGTTGGCCAACTAGCTGGCTAATAAACCGCTGTGATCAGCCTTTCTCAAGAAGGCTGACTCCAGAGTTAATGGACCCTAGCAACCCTTTTTAAGGAGATGCGTTGTGAATATGAATGCAACTTTGCTGGGTCAGGCTATCGCTTTCTTCTTGTTTGTCGTGTTCTGCATGAAATATGTATGGCCGCCAATTATGGAAGCGATTGAAGAACGTCAGAAGAAAATTGCTGACGGTTTGGCTGCTGCAGATCGCGCTGCCAAAGACCTGAACCTTGCACAAGCTAATGCTTCTGATCAATTGAAAGAAGCGAAACGCGCCGCGAGTGAGCTGATTGAACAGGCAAATAAGCGTAAAGCTCAAATTGTCGATGAGGCTAAAATTGAAGCCCAAGCTGAACGTGAGAAAATTCTTGCTCAAGGTCTGGCTGAAATTGACGCTGAACGTAATCGTGCTCGTGATGAGTTAAGAAAACAAGTTGCAACTCTAGCTGTGATTGGCGCTGAGAAGATCATTGGTCGTTCCATCAATATGGAAGCGCACACGGATATTCTTAATAAACTCACTGCAGAACTGTAATTAAAGGGGCAAGCACATGTCGGATATGACTACTATCGCACGCCCCTACGCTAAAGCAGCATTTGACTTTGCGGTCGAGAAAGGCGAACTAGCATCGTGGGCAGAAATGCTAACTTTTGCTAGCGCTGTGGCAACCAATGACACTATGCAAGATATTCTTGATAGTGGCTATGCCGCTGATAAGCTCACTGAAATTTTTGTTTCAGTGTGCGGTGAGCAACTCGACGAATTCGGCCATAACTTAATTAAAGTGATGGCCGTAAATGGACGCCTCAATGCGCTACCTGATGTCTATGGTGAATTTATGCTGATGAAACATGAGCATGAAAAAACTATCGAAGCTATGGTGATATCTGCCATTGCTCTTGATGAAAGCCAATTAGATGCGATTAGCGCCAAACTTGAGCAGCGTTTAGCACGTAAAGTGATGTTGACCTGCAGTGTAGACGAGACCCTGATTGCTGGGGTCGTAATTAGAGCTGGAGACCTTGTTATCGATAACTCTGTACGGGGAAAATTGAACCGTCTGAGCGATACTTTGCTGTCTTGATTTGGGGAATTGGAGCATGCAACTTAATTCCACGGAAATTAGCGCACTGATCAAACAACGTATTGAAAACTTCAACGTTGTAAGTGAAGCGCGTAACGAAGGTACTATCGTTTCTGTAAGCGACGGTATTATTCGAATCCATGGCCTTGCCGATGTAATGCAAGGTGAAATGATTGAACTACCCGGCGGCCTGTTCGCTTTAGCACTTAACCTTGAGCGTGACTCTGTAGGTGCGGTAGTTATGGGCCCTTATGCTTCGCTACAAGAAGGCATGAAGGTAACTGGTACTGGTCGTATTCTTGAAGTACCAGTTGGTCCGGCGTTACTTGGGCGTGTTGTTAACACCCTTGGTCAACCTATCGATGGTAAAGGTTCAATTGAAACAGAGATATTCTCTCCTGTTGAAGTAATTGCACCAGGTGTAATCGATCGTAAATCTGTAGATCAACCGGTACAAACTGGTTACAAAGCAGTCGATGCGATGATCCCTATCGGTCGTGGTCAGCGTGAGCTGATTATCGGTGACCGTCAAACGGGTAAAACCGCGATGGCTATCGATGCCATCATTAACCAGAAAAATTCTGGTATCTACTCTGTGTATGTGGCTATTGGCCAGAAAGCTTCAACGATTGCGAACGTGGTTCGTAAACTTGAAGAGCACGGCGCGTTAGAAAACACCATTGTTGTCGTGGCATCTGCTTCTGAAGCGGCTGCACTACAATACCTTGCACCTTACTCAGGTTGTGCAATGGGTGAATACTTCCGTGACCGTGGCGAAGATGCACTGATCGTATACGATGACTTGTCTAAACAAGCCGTTGCTTATCGTCAAATCTCACTATTGCTAAAACGCCCACCGGGTCGTGAAGCATTCCCAGGTGATGTTTTCTACCTTCACTCTCGTCTTCTTGAGCGTGCATCACGTGTTAGTGTGCACTATGTTGAGAAATTTACGAACGGTGAAGTGACAGGTAAAACAGGTTCTTTAACCGCGTTACCTATCATTGAAACACAAGCTGGTGACGTATCGGCATTCGTACCGACTAACGTTATCTCTATCACTGATGGTCAAATCTTCCTACAAACAGAACTGTTCAACGCGGGTATTCGTCCAGCGGTTGATCCAGGTATTTCTGTATCGCGTGTAGGTGGTGCTGCCCAAACTAAAGTTATCAAGAAGCTTTCTGGTGGTATTCGTACTGCCCTAGCACAGTACCGTGAACTAGCAGCGTTTGCTCAGTTCTCGTCAGACCTTGATGATGCAACCAAGAAGCAACTTGATCACGGCCAAAAAGTGACTGAGTTGATGAAGCAAAAGCAATACTCGCCAATGTCTGTATTTGAGCAAGCTATTGTTATTTTTGCTGCTGAAAAAGGTTTCCTTGGCGATGTTGAAATTGCCAAGCTAGCTGATTTTGAAGCTGCGTTGCTTTCATTTGCCAAAGGTCAATTTGCTGAGTTAGTAGCTCAAATTGATAAAACGGGTGCTTATAACGATGAGATCGAAGCGCAGTTCTCGAAACTGCTGCAAGATTTCAAAGCGACCCAAACTTGGTAATTGGTTGGTGATCGCTTAGCGATCACCTTCTAACGGAGAGTGACGATGGCCAGCGCAAAAGAGATTCGTAATAAGATCGGTAGTGTTCAAAATACACAGAAGATCACCAAAGCGATGGAAATGGTGGCAGCTTCTAAAATGCGTAAAACGCAAGAAGCTATGGAGTCATCACGTCCATACGCACAAACTATGCGCAAAGTGATCGGTCACCTCGCCCTTGGTAGCCTTGAGTATAAACATCCTTATCTCGAAGAGCGTGAAGCCAAGCGCGTCGGTTACATCATTGTTTCTACTGACCGTGGTCTGTGTGGTGGTTTGAATATTAACTTATTCAAACAAGCCATTAATAATGTTCAGACTTGGACTGAAAAAGGTGCCGAGGTTGATCTCGCGCTAATTGGTGCGAAAGCAACGGCCTTTTTTAATAACTACGGCGGTAACGTAACGGCTCAGGTTTCTGGCCTTGGTGATTCACCAACGGTTGATGAACTGATCGGTACTGTTGGCGTAATGCTGAAGAAATATGATGAAGGTCAATTAGATCGTTTGTATCTGGTATACAACAAGTTTGTAAATACCATGGTGCAAGAACCGGTGATTGATCAATTGTTGCCTTTGCCTAAGTCAGAAGACGAAGCGATGCAGCGCAGCCATTCTTGGGATTATATTTATGAGCCCGAGCCAAAACCATTACTTGATGCCTTATTGATTCGTTATGTTGAATCACAAGTGTATCAAGGTGTGGTTGAGAACCTTGCCAGTGAGCAAGCGGCACGAATGGTGGCAATGAAAGCTGCAACGGATAACGCAGGTGATCTGATTGATGACTTGCAACTTGTGTATAACAAAGCCCGTCAGGCGGCGATTACACAAGAATTATCAGAAATCGTTTCTGGTGCATCTGCTGTTTAAGGCAAAGAATTAATAAGTTTAGAGGATTAACGATGGCTACAGGTAAGATCGTCCAGATCATTGGTGCAGTAGTCGACGTAGAGTTTCCACAGAGCTCTGTACCCAAAGTATATGATGCCCTACATGTTGATGCGATGGAAAAAGGTACGTTAGTACTGGAAGTTCAGCAGCAACTTGGTGGTGGTGTTGTGCGTTGTATCGCAATGGGTACTTCTGATGGCTTACGTCGTGGTTTGTCTGTAGAAAATACAGGCCACCCTATTGAAGTACCAGTGGGCATAGCAACACTAGGACGTATCATGAACGTTCTAGGCCAACCCATTGATGAGTGTGGTGAAATCGGTGAGCAAGAGCGTTACGCTATTCACCGTCCAGCGCCAAGCTACGAAGAGCAATCAAATGCAACCGAACTATTAGAGACTGGCGTTAAGGTTATTGACCTTATTTGTCCGTTCGCTAAAGGTGGTAAAATCGGTCTATTTGGTGGTGCTGGTGTAGGTAAGACCGTTAATATGATGGAGCTTATCAATAACATCGCCCTTCAACACTCAGGCCTATCAGTATTTGCTGGTGTAGGTGAGCGTACGCGTGAAGGTAACGATTTCTACTTTGAAATGCAGGACGCTGGGGTTGTTAACCTTGAGAAGCCTGAAGAATCAAAAGTAGCAATGGTTTACGGTCAGATGAACGAGCCTCCAGGTAACCGTCTACGTGTTGCTTTGACAGGTTTAACAATGGCTGAGCGTTTCCGTGATGAAGGTCGTGATGTACTGTTATTTATCGATAACATCTATCGTTACACCCTAGCGGGAACTGAGGTGTCGGCATTATTGGGTCGTATGCCTTCTGCGGTAGGTTACCAGCCAACACTTGCTGAAGAGATGGGTGTGTTACAAGAACGTATCACATCAACTAAGTCAGGCTCTATCACTTCTGTGCAGGCGGTATACGTACCTGCTGATGACTTGACTGACCCATCACCAGCAACAACGTTTGCTCACTTAGATGCAACGGTTGTACTTTCGCGTCAAATCGCATCGCTAGGTCTATACCCTGCGATCGATCCATTGGATTCAACATCTCGTATGCTTGATCCATTGGTAGTAGGTCAAGAGCATTACGACATCGCGCGTGGCGTTCAAAGTTTACTACAGCGCTATAAAGAGCTGAAAGATATTATCGCAATTCTTGGTATGGACGAGCTATCTGAAGTAGATAAGCAAGCTGTATCTCGTGCGCGTAAGATTGAACGTTTCCTAACGCAGCCTTACCACGTAGCAGAAGTATTTACCGGTTCACCTGGTATTTACGTATCACTTAAAGATACGTTACGTAGCTTTAAAGGTATTTTAGGCGGTGAATACGACGATATCCCTGAGCAGGCATTTATGTACTGTGGTGCGATTGAAGACGTATTAGAAAACGCCAAAAAACTGTAAGCTAATTAGGAGGCAATATGGCAGCGATAACCTTTCACTTGGATGTAGTCAGTGCTGAGAAACGTTTGTTTTCTGGCCGTGCTGAAAGTATTCAGGTAACTGGTAGCGAAGGTGAACTCGGTATTCATGCCGGTCACACGCCGTTGTTGAGTGCGATTACTCCCGGTATGGTGCGTATTATTAAGCAAGGCGGCAAAGAAGAGGTTATTTATCTTTCTGGCGGCATGCTTGAAGTACAACCTGGTATCGTAACCGTACTTGCTGACACTGCTATTCGTGGTATTGATTTAGATACTGCGAAAGCTGAAGAAGCAAAGCGCCAAGCTGAAGAGAGAATTCATAATCAGCATGGTGATATCGATTTTGCCCAAGCAGCCAGTGATCTAGCAAAAGCAATTGCTCAGCTACGCGTTATTGAATTGACCAAGCGTGCCCGCTAGTCATTTAATAGCCGCATTATAAAAAGCGACCTTAGGGTCGCTTTTTTTATATGAAAAATAATAATAACAATAGGCTATGATGATAAATGTTCTGGTTTGTTTTTAAATAGACAGCAGTAAATGTTATTTATAACGTATTTTTTAATGAGTTATTTTTTAGTTAAAACATGCAGATCATCTTAACCCTATGTGTATCTACAGGTACAATAGGAATATATAAACATATATGCATTCAGAGGAATATTCATCATGAGCTTTAGTGCTGTAATTCTTGCCGCGGGCAAAGGCACCCGTATGTACTCTAACTTACCTAAAGTGCTTCATACCCTTGCTGGTAAGCCAATGGTTAAACATGTTATCGATACCTGTAATGATATTGGTGTAAGCAGCATTAACCTTGTTTATGGTCATGGCGGCGATGCCATGCAGCAAGTGTTAGCTAACGAAAATGTTAATTGGGTACTACAAGCGGAACAACTTGGTACGGGGCACGCGGTTAATCAAGCAGTACCAAACCTTGCTGATGATGAGAAAGCATTAATCTTATATGGTGATGTACCGCTCATCAGTGCACAAACACTAGAAAACCTACTTGATGCTCAACCTAGTGGTGGTATTGCGCTACTTACTGTTGTACTCGCTGATCCAGCGGGCTATGGTCGTATTATGCGTCGTAATGGTCCGGTAGTGGCGATTGTTGAAGAAAAAGATGCCACGGAAGAGCAAAAGCTAATTAAAGAAATCAATACTGGGGTGATGGTTGCCAATAGTGGCGATCTTAAACGCTGGTTATCTTCACTTAAGAATGAAAACGCCCAAGGTGAATATTACCTGACTGATATTATTGAGATTGCCCATAACGAAGGCCGCGCTGTTGAAGCTGTGCATCCTGCGTTAGCGATTGAAGTTGAAGGGGTGAATAATCGTGTTCAATTAGCGCGTCTTGAGCGTGCATTCCAAGGCATGCAAGCTGAACGATTATTAGAACAAGGGGTGATGTTACGTGACCCTGCTCGATTTGATCTACGTGGTTCGCTACAGTGTGGAACTGATGTTGAAATCGATGTTAACGTGATCATTGAAGGTAGCGTTAGCATTGGTGATAACGTGATTATCGGTGCTGGCTGTGTGCTTAAGAACTGTGAAATTGATGATAACAGTATTATTAGTCCTTATAGCGTGATCGAAGGTGCTATCGTTGGTGAAGCCTGTACTGTTGGTCCATTTGCACGTTTACGTCCAGGTACTGAATTAATGACTGGCGCTCATGTGGGCAATTTCGTTGAAATGAAGCAAGCGCGGTTAGGTTTAGGTTCAAAAGCGGGACATCTGAGCTATTTAGGTGATGCTGAAATTGGCGCTAACGTAAATATTGGTGCAGGTACGATCACTTGTAACTATGACGGCGCGAATAAGTTTAAGACTGAGATTGGTGATAATGTATTTATCGGCTCTGATACTCAGCTAATTGCACCAGTTAAGGTTGCAGCTGGCGCAACCATTGGCGCAGGAGCAACGATTAATCGTAATGTTGGTGAAGATGAGCTTGTGATCACTCGTGTCCCCGCTCGTACGATTAAAGGTTGGAAACGACCAACCAAAAAATAGGCTTATTCTATAACTGAAAATATGTCAGTTTAACGCCTTAAAAATTATTAAGCAGAGCCTAAGCTCTGCTTTTTTATGGCTGATTTTTAGGTGTTAGTTCATGTTTTAGTACTAACAGGATGACTTATTCACTGCGTTATTTTGTGATGAAAATTATTTAAAGAGTATTGCAGGATCCTTTTTAGTGGCGTTATACTAGTTTCAATTCGAAACTTATTGTGTTGTTTAACCTTCATGTCGAAACGTAATACTCAGCAACGTCGTCATGCTATTGCCGTTATGGTCACTGAGCTAGGCGAAGTTAGCGTTGATGTTTTAGCCCATCACTTTTCCACTTCAGAAGTTACTATTCGTAAAGATCTCGCTGCCTTAGAGGTAACGGGCTCATTGTTGCGTCGTTATGGTGGCGCGATTGCGATGCCGACTGAAATTGTTACCACTGAGCAAACAGAACAAGTTTCAGTGTGTAAGTTAGCTATCGCTCAAGCCGCTGCCGATCAAATTCGCGATCATCATCGAATTATTATTGATAGTGGCAGTACCACTGTCGCATTAATTCCCTTGCTGGGTAGCAAGCAAGGTTTAATCGTAATGACCAATGCCCTGCAAGTTGCTAATGCCCTTAATGAACTTGAAAACGAACCAACGTTATTAATGACTGGTGGTACGTGGGATCCCCATTCTGAATCCTTTCAAGGCCAAGTCGCAGAATCCGTATTACGTTCATATGATTTTGATCAGCTCTTTATTGGGGCTGATGGGATTGATGTTGCGCGTGGCACTACAACCTTTAATGAATTAATGGGCTTAAGTCGAGTAATGGCAGAAGTGTCACGAGAAGTGGTGGTGATGGTCGAATCAAATAAGGTAGGCCGTAAGATCCCCAATCTTGAACTCGCGTGGCAAGGAATTAGCACCTTGATCACCGATGATGGTTTAAGTGATAACGATAAAGTAAGTATTGAACAACACGGGGTACGAGTGATTCGTGCCATCGTAAAAGCATAACCTCAGAATAACCAAAGCAGCAGTAAAGGAATTATTATGTGTGGAATAGTGGGTGCAGTAGCGCAACGTGATGTCGCTGAAATTCTAATTGAAGGTTTACGCCGTTTAGAATACCGCGGTTATGACTCTGCAGGGATTGCGATTGTAGATACTGATAATGTACTCCAGCGTGTACGTCGATTAGGCAAAGTACAAGAGTTAGCTAATGCGGTTGATAGTACGCCTTTAAGTGGCGGTACTGGTATTGCACATACTCGCTGGGCGACTCATGGCGAACCTTCTGAAGCTAACGCCCACCCGCATATTTCAGGCCAACATATTGCTTTAGTCCATAATGGCATTATTGAAAACCATCAAGCATTACGTGAATTATTGCTTGAGCGTGGTTATGTCTTTAGCTCGCAAACGGATACTGAGGTGATTGCGCATTTAGTGGATTGGGAATTACGCTCTGCTGAGACTTTACTTGAAGCTGTTCAAAAAACGGTATTGCAATTGCGAGGCGCATACGGAACCGTAGTGATGGACAGTCGTGATCCGGAACGGATTGTTGTTGCTCGCTCAGGCAGTCCATTAGTGATTGGGCTTGGCGTGGGTGAAAACTTTATCGCCTCAGATCAATTGGCATTATTAAACGTTACCCGCCGCTTTATGTTCTTAGAAGAAGGTGATGTGGCTGAAGTGACACGTCGCACAATTTCAGTCTTTGACGGTAATGGTCAAGCGGTTGAACGGGTAGTGAATGAATCGACAGTAGAGCATGATGCTGCTGATAAAGGCCAATATCGACACTATATGCAAAAAGAGATCTTTGAACAGCCAAGTGCATTGATCAACACCATGGAAGGCCGAATTAGCAATGATCATGTGATCGTTGAAAGTATTGGTAGTGATGCCACTGCGATCCTCGATAAAGTAGAACATATTCAGATCATTGCTTGTGGCACCTCATACAATGCTGGCATGGTAGCACGGTATTGGTTTGAATCGCTTGCGGGTGTCAGTTGTGATGTCGAGATAGCTTCAGAGTTCCGTTACCGTAAATTTGTCACTCGCCCCAATAGCCTGTTGATCACCTTGTCTCAATCAGGTGAAACGGCAGATACTTTAGCGGCATTGCGCTTAGCCAAACAAAAAGGCTATATGGCAGCGATGACGATTTGTAATGTCGCGGGTTCATCATTAGTGCGTGAATCTGATTTAGCCTTTATGACGCGTGCTGGTGCTGAAATTGGGGTTGCATCGACTAAAGCATTTACTACTCAGCTGGTGGCATTATTGATGTTAGTGACAGCATTAGGTAAACAGCAAGGTAGTATTGATCACGTTAAAGAACAACAAATTGTGACTGCGTTGCAGCAATTGCCGACTCAAATTGAAAAAGCATTGGCATTTGATAAACCGATTGAAGCGTTAGCTGAAGATTTTGCTGATAAACAGCATGCGTTATTTTTAGGTCGCGGTGAGTTTTATCCGATTGCAGTTGAAGCGTCATTGAAACTTAAAGAAATTTCTTACATTCATGCAGAAGCGTATGCGGCGGGTGAGCTTAAACATGGCCCGTTAGCGTTAGTGGATGCTGAAATGCCAGTGATTGTGGTGGCTCCGACCAATGATTTGCTTGAGAAATTAAAATCAAACATTGAAGAAGTGCGCGCCCGTGGTGGGTTACTGTATGTATTTGCTGATAGCGAAGCCGGCTTTGATGATTGTGAGGGTATGAAGATCATTACAATGCCTAAAGTGGATGAGATTATTGCCCCTATTTTTTACACCATTCCAATGCAGTTACTGGCTTATCACGTTGCATTGATTAAAGGTACTGATGTTGATCAACCACGTAATCTGGCTAAAGCCGTCACTGTTGAATAAAACGACTGAGTTATAATTTTCGTAATCAAGAAGGTGCTATTAATGGTACCTTTTTTTATGGTTGTAATTAATATGTGAGGTCTAGTTATATTGGCATGAGTAACGATTTTTTTGCGAAATAGGAATAACGCTCTTAAAAATCACGAACTGCAATTCAAAATAAAAATCAGCGTGATACTTAACTGTTAATTGTCTGATTTTTGTTCAGTTATAGATTGAAAAACTTGGCGTATCATCTGCAAGGGTTGTTAGTAGTAGTTACTAATGCTAACAACGGTTTTGTGGAGTAAATGATGGTTGATAGTAAACAAGAGATGGCGCTACGGATCAAAGAAGCGCGAGAATGGAAAGGTTTAACTCAAGTCTATATGGCACAGCAGTTGAAAGTGGCTCGCCAAACCTATTTGGATTTAGAAACAGGGAAAACAGAACCTAAAGTACGTCTCTTAATGGAAATATCAGAGCTAACAGAAAGACCATTAACGTGGTTTATTTATGGTGATTTAGGATTAGATATTATTGAGAGTGAGTACAAAGAAGAGATCGATAAATTAGTGCAGTGTTTTGGTTGTTTACCCCATTCTGCGCGGCAAATTATTTTACAGCAAAGCATTCAATTAGCACAATTTATGACGGAATATACGCGTACAATTATCCATCGTCGCTGATAAACCATTGTCAAATAAAAAGCAGCACTAAGGCTGCTTGATATATAGCAGATGTTGATATTATTGGGCGAGAAAGAATTTATATGCCGTGCTGTCAGTCTCGTCATGCCAATGATAGCCCAATTTACGTAGGTGACTGGTAAACGAGAGTAAATCGTGATCAGCTAACTCAAAGCCACATAACACTCGGCCATAATCAGCCCCATGGTTACGATAATTAAATAAACTAATATTCCATTGGCTGCCTAAGGTTGATAGAAACTTAGCCAGAGCGCCGGGATATTCTGGAAATTCAAAACTGTACAGGCGTTCTTGTAAGGGTTTTGATGGTCGGCCACCAATCATATAACGCACATGCACTTTGGCTACCTCATCATCAGACAAATCCATCACTGGATAACCCCCTTGATGTAGATCTGCAATTATTTGATCCAATTCAAGTTGTCCTTGCAGTAAGCGTACCCCGACAAAGACATTGGCTAATTTACTGTCGTTATAGCGATAGTTAAACTCGGTGACTGCTCGCCCGCCAATAAGGTGACAAAATTCAAGAAAGGCCCCAGGGCGTTCAGGAATAGTGACCGCTAATAACCCTTCACGTTTTTCACTTAGTTCACACCGCTCAGAAACATAACGTAAACCATGAAAGTTAAGGTTAGCCCCTGATAAAATTGCCGCTAAATGACGTTGTTGTAATTGTTGCTGCTCAGCGTATTTTTTTAAGCCCGCCAGTGATAATGCTCCTGATGGTTCAGCAATCGCGCGTGTGTCTTCAAAGATATCTTTTACTGCGGCACAAATTTCATCACTGCTTACTGTGATCACATCATCAAGATATTGTTCACATAAACGGAAAGTTTCATTGCCGATGCGTTTAACAGCGACGCCATCAGCAAACATGCCTACTTGATCAAGGGTGACAGGTTGTCCTGCATCTAGGGCTGCTTTTAAACAAGCGGAATCTTCTGCTTCGACACCGATAACTTTAATTTCCGGCAACAGTTGTTTGAGTAATACTGATACCCCCGCCGCTAAACCGCCGCCGCCAACAGGCACAAACACATAGTCTAAATGACCATTTTGTTGTACCAATTCAATCCCAATCGTACCTTGGCCGGCAATAATAGCCGGATGATCAAAGGGTGGAATAAAGGTATAGCCATGTTGCTGGGCAAGTATTTCAGCGTGAGTTTTCGCTTCATCAAAGTTGTTACCATGCAAAATTACGTTACCGCCAAAACCCCGCACCGCATCAATTTTAATATCAGGTGTAGTACGCGGCATGACGATAGTGGCATTGACCCCGAGTTTTTGACTCGATAATGCCAACCCTTGTGCATGATTCCCCGCTGATGCTGCAATGACGCCCGCTTGACGCTGAGATTCTGTCAGTTGGGTCATCATGTTATAAGCACCGCGCAGTTTAAAAGAATGCACGGGTTGGCGATCTTCACGCTTTAGCTGAACATGATTATTGATGCGAGCACTGAGGCGAGTCATGCTTTGTAATGGTGTGACTTGCGCGACTTCATAGACTGGCGCCCGTAAAATATTACGTAAGTAGTCGGCACCGCTAAGTAAATATTGGTCGCTAGCGAGTTTGATATTGGCCATGATATTATCCTTCTAGCTTGGATTTATCACGTACCGCGCCTTTATCAGCACTGGTCGCAAGTAGCGCGTAAGCTTTAAGTGCTAATGACACCTGACGGACACGATCAACCGGTTTCCAACCCCGTTGATCTGCATCAGCGCGACGACTAGCAAGGATGGCATCGTCGACTAGTAAGTTGATACTGCGATTAGGAATATCAATTGCGATCATATCGCCATTATTGATAAGGCCAATTGTACCGCCACTGGCGGCTTCCGGTGATACGTGACCAATAGATAAACCGGAAGTACCACCAGAGAAACGTCCGTCAGTGATTAGAGCGCATTCTTTACCGAGTCCCATTGATTTTAAGTAGGTGGTTGGATACAACATTTCTTGCATCCCGGGGCCGCCTTTTGGTCCTTCATAGCGGATAACAACCACATCACCCGCTTTGACTTTACCACCAAGAATACCTTCAACCGCAGTGTCTTGGCTTTCAAATACCACCGCGGGTCCGGTAAAGGTTAAGCAGCTTTCATCAACGCCTGCGGTTTTAACGATACAACCATCAAGGGCCATATTGCCGGATAATACTGCTAGCCCACCTTCGTCGCTAAAGGCAAATTCTTGGCTACGAATACACCCATGTTGGCGATCATCATCCAAGGTATCCCAGCGGCAATTTTGTGAAAACGCTTTGGTGGTACGAATACCCGCAGGGCCTGCACGGAAGAAATTTTTGACTGCTTGGGATTGGGTTTGGACAATATCGTAATGGCGTAGGCTTTCGGCAAAGGTTTCACCCAAAATATTATGACATTGGTTGTGGAACAGTCCGGCGCGATCAAGCTCACCTAAAATACTGTACACCCCACCCGCTCGGTGAACATCTTCCATATGGTATTTCGGCGTTGACGGCGCAACTTTACACAGTTGTGGCACGCGACGTGACATTTGATCAATATCAGCCATGGTGAAATCAATTCCACCTTCTTGAGCCGCGGCCAATAAGTGCAATACGGTATTACTTGAACCGCCCATCGCAATATCAAGTGCCATCGCATTTTCAAACGCTAATTTGTTGGCAATATTACGTGGTAATGCGGTGGTATCATCTTGTTCGTAATAACGTTTAGTCAGTGCAACAATACGTTTACCGGCATTAATGAATAGTTGCTCACGATCGGTGTGTGTCGCTAACATTGAACCATTACCCGGTTGGCTTAAACCTAACGCTTCGGTTAAACAGTTCATTGAGTTAGCGGTAAACATTCCCGAACAGGAACCACAGGTTGGGCAGGCGGATCGTTCGATCTGTTCGCTTTGTTCGTCAGAAACTGAAGGATCCGCACCTTGGATCATCGCATCCACTAAATCGAGTTTGATCACTTGATCTGAAAGTTTAGTTTTTCCTGCTTCCATTGGGCCACCAGAAACAAAAATCACCGGAATGTTTAATCGCAATGATGCCATTAGCATTCCGGGGGTAATTTTGTCACAGTTAGAAATACACACCATTGCATCAGCACAATGGGCATTGACCATGTATTCAACTGAGTCGGCAATGAGTTCGCGGGATGGCAATGAATACAGCATACCGCCATGACCCATTGCGATACCGTCATCAACGGCGATAGTATTGAATTCTTTGGCGATCCCGCCTGCTTGTTCAATCTGCTTGGCCACCAATTGTCCGAGATCTTTTAAGTGTACGTGGCCCGGTACAAATTGAGTGAATGAGTTCACCACCGCAATAATCGGTTTACCAAAATCTTCGTCTTTAACCCCAGTTGCGCGCCATAATGCACGTGCGCCTGCCATATTTCGACCATGGGTTGTTGTTGCTGAACGATACGTAGGCATAACAATAAAATCCTTTTTAGTTCAGCCACCATAGCGATGGCTGATGTCATTAATTAATTTAATCGACACAGTTACTTAGCTGGGTATACGTAGTCTAACCAACCCCATTTGTCGTCAGTTTCGCCATTAAATAAGCCAAAGTAATCGGTTTGTAGTTGGTGAGTGATTGGTCCGCGTTTACCTGCTCCAACCGAGATCTGATCAACACTGCGTACGGGGACAATTTCAGCGGCGGTGCCCGTCATGAATACTTCATCGGCAAGGTAGAGTGCTTCTCGAGCTATATTTTCTTCGCGTACTTCATAGCCACGTTCTTTGGCTAGCACCATAATGGTGTCGCGAGTAATACCCGGTAAGATTGCACTGGTGGTTGGTGGGGTTGAAAGGACGCCATTACGCACCACGAAAATATTTTCACCTGCACCTTCTGAAAGGTAACCGTCAACACTTAGCGCAATCCCTTCTGCATAACCGTGGCGACGGGCTTCACTGCCAACAAGCAATGATGATAAGTAGTTACCACCAGCTTTAGCTGCGGTTGGAATGGTATTAGGTGCCGCGCGGTTCCAGCTTGAAATCATTGCATCGACACCATTTTCTAACGCTTCTTCACCTAAATATGAGCCCCATGGAAAGGCCGCTACAATCAGATCCATAATGGTATCAACCGGAGGGCAGACACCTAAACCGACATTACCAACATAGCCTAATGGGCGAATATAGGCCGAATCGAGTTTATTGATGCGAATGGTTTCACGGCAAATTTCCATTAGTTGATCGCAGTGATAAGGAATTGGGAAACGATAAATTTTGGCCGAATTAAGTAACCGTTGCATGTGTTCTTTATGGCGGAAAATCGCCGGTCCTTTGGGGGTGTTGTAACAACGAATGCCTTCAAAAACAGAAGTGCCGTAGTGCATTGCATGGGTAAGAACGTGAACATTCGCTTCCGCCCAAGGAACGATATTACCGTTAAACCAAATAAAATCAGCTGTGTTTGCCATGACGAGTTCCCTTCTTAAAATTTAATCCAAATTTTCGATTTTTGAGGTGATAACGGTGGTTACATCCCAGAGTTTTTCTATTTGATTGATCAGAATGCTAATCGGACGATCACTATCAACAATAATTGCAATGGTGGCGATATTGCTATGATGGTTTTGGGTCGCATCCACTTTTTTGATCACAAATCCACGGTGGCGAATCACTCGTAAAATACGTTCAAGTAATACTGGTTTATCGTTGGCTTTGATGTCGAGTAAATATCTATCCATGATTTACGTGTTCTCCAGCATGTCTTGATTGGCAGCGCCCGGTGGTACTAATGGCCATACATTTTGTTCTTCATCAATCATCACGTGTAATAAATAGGCGCTGTCGCTAGCAAGCATTTCAACCAGTGCTGGTGCAACTTCCTCTTTGCGGGTGATGGTTTTACCAGGAATATCAAACGCCCGCGCCAGCATTACAAAATCAGGGTTATCATCCAAAATTGTTTCGCTATGGCGACCATCAAAAAACAGCGATTGCCATTGACGCACCATGCCTAAGCGTTGGTTATTAATCAGTACCATTTTGACTGGAATTTGGCGGCGTTTAAGAGTGCCAAGTTCCTGTACATTCATCATAAATGAGCCATCACCGGAGATCAGTATCGATTGAGAATCAGGGCGTGCAACACTGGCTCCCATCGCGGCGGGTAAGCCAAAGCCCATAGTGCCAAGTCCAGCAGAAGTGATGTAGTTTTGTGGCTCACGCGGTTGAATATGTTGTGCCGCCCACATTTGATGTTGCCCTACATCGGTCGAGACTATGCTGTTATCGGACATCATGTCTGACAGTTGTTTTAGTAATAGTGGCGCATAAATTAATTCACCCGGATGGTCGTAGCGCCATTTACCAATGTGGCGTAAATGTTCGCTATGGGTTAACCAGCGACTGATGTCTTGCCCTAGTTCAAGCTGCGGTAAAATAACATTAATGTCACCACGCAACGGTGCGTTGGCATAGCGTAATTTATTAAATTCAGCTGCATCAATATCAATGTGGATCACCTTCGCGAGAGGGGCAAAGGTATCCAATTTTCCGGTAACCCGATCATCAAACCGCGCGCCAACAACGATCAATAAATCAGACTCTTGTACAACTAGATTTGCCGCTTTAGTGCCATGCATTCCTAGCATTCCAAGGTAATGCGGATCGTGACGGGCGACTGAACCTAAACCTTTGAGGGTGCTGACTGACGGCATTGGGTTGAGGGTTAGAAATTGGCGCAGGGTTGCGGTTGCCTTGGCAATTTGTACACCGCCGCCAACATATAAAACGGGTCGCTGACATTGAGCTAATAACTGTTGTGCCACTTCGATAGCGGTAACAGAGGCTATCGGTAATGGTGGCGGAGTGACGCTAGGCAATACTGTTGTTGGTGCCGTAGCCAACTGTACATCTTTAGCGATATCAACAATTACTGGCCCTGGACGACCACTTTTGGCCACCACAAAAGCCTCTGCTAATGTCGGTGCAAGATCGTTGATGTCGGTTACTAGATAGCTGTGCTTGGTGCACGACAATGACATTCCAATCACATCCATTTCTTGAAAAGCATCAGTGCCAATGTGTGAGCTTGCCACTTGGCCTGTAATGGCAACCAAAGGGACTGAATCCATTAAAGCATCAGCCAATCCAGTCACTAAATTTGTTGCTCCCGGCCCTGATGTGGCCATGCAGACGGCAACACTTTGGGTTGATCGTGCCATGCCAATTGCCGCCATTGCCGCCCCTTGTTCGTGACGACATAAAATATGCTCAACATCACCATCATAAAGTGCATCATAGATGGGCATGATCGCGCCTCCCGGATAGCCAAAGATGGTTGTTATTCCCTGCTGCTGCAGCGCTTGTACGACTAACTCTGCCCCTGTCATCGCTGCTCCTTGTGTGTGGTTAAAATGCGGATTTAAATTTGTTGATTTAAAAAAGCCCCCGAACTTTTCAGTGCGGGGGCTTTTTTGTGTCTTGGTCGCGTTAACTTACGCCTGCACATCCCCTACGCGGTGAAATAATCACCACGATGACATTAATAATGAGTATTAGGGATGTTGCTGTTATGCGCATAATTGTCCAACTTTTATTGTTTAGTTGTTGCTATATATAAGTGGTAACACGGATCTCTGTCACATGACAAGAAAAAAATCTGGTTTTATTAGTAAATTCGCAGCATTAATGGTGCTTTGATGTAACACCGTATATAAATTTCATTAACCCAATGGTGTAAGTTGCCAGTCAATGGAGTCATCAATGACACTTGCTATTGTTCATAGTCGAGCTTGTGTGGGCGTAGAAGCCCCACCAGTAACCGTTGAGGTACATTTAAGTAATGGGATGCCAAGTTTTACGTTGGTTGGTTTGCCTGAAACTACCGTAAAAGAAGCCAAAGATCGGGTTCGTAGCGCGATTATTAATGCCCAATTTGAATTTCCATCACGGCGTATTACGGTTAATTTAGCCCCTGCTGATTTACCTAAAGAAGGAGGACGATTTGATTTGCCTATTGCCCTTGGTATCTTGGCCGCTTCTGGGCAAATCCCTACTGATCGATTAGCACAATATGAGTTTATTGGTGAGTTAGCATTATCAGGCGATTTGCGTGCAGTGAAAGGCGCATTACCTGCGGCATTGGCAGTATTGAAAGCCAAACGTTGTTTAATTGTACCGGATCAAAATGGTGATCAGGTGGCATTAGTGGCACAAAAACAACATAAATCAGCCCCTTCTTTGTTAGCGGTCTGTGGTTTTTTATGTGGCCAGCAACAGTTGCAATTACATCTTCAGCCACGGGTGATAACCCCATCAGTAGAGGTTAATGACCAACGTGACATGCAAGATATAATTGGTCAGCAACAAGGTAAACGGGCGTTAGAAATCGCGGCAGCAGGTAGTCATAATCTATTATTATTGGGCCCACCTGGTACGGGTAAAACAATGTTGGCATCTCGATTGCGAGATTTATTACCACCAATGACTCATCAAGAAGCTATTGAAACTGCAGCGGTTGCTTCTTTGACCCAGCAATCCTTGCACCAAGGTAATTGGCTTAATCGTCCTTTTCGGACGCCACATCATTCAAGTTCAATGGCAGCCTTAGTTGGCGGAGGATCTGTACCAAAGCCGGGTGAAATATCACTCGCGCACAATGGACTGTTATTTTTAGATGAGATGCCTGAATTTGAACGTAAGGTGCTAGATTCTCTGCGAGAGCCGTTAGAGTCAGGGCAAATTGTAATTTCACGCGCTACCGCAAAAACTACTTTTCCCGCTCGTTTTCAATTAATAGGTGCACTAAATCCAAGCCCAACAGGTTACTACGAAGGTAATCAGTCACGGACGAATCCACAGGCAATTTTGCGTTATTTAAGTCGCTTATCAGGCCCGTTGTTAGATCGGTTTGATATGTCGTTAGAAATTCCCGCTTTGCCGCGTGGTACGTTAACTACTGGCGGTGATCGTGGTGAATCAAGTGCGGTGATAAAGGCGCGGGTTGATCAAGCTCGTGAGCGCATGTTAGCCCGTTGTGGAAAAGTGAATGCGTTACTTTCTACTCGGGAGTTAGATAAATATTGCGCGTTGTCATTTAAAGATGCCGAGTTTTTAGAAAATGCATTACACCAGTTGGGATTATCAGTGCGTGCTTATCACCGAATTATAAAGGTCGCGCGCACCATTGCTGATTTAGCCGAGCAGGATCAGATTCTGCGGGTTCATTTAGCCGAAGCATTAGGGTATCGAGCAATGGATCGGTTATTGAAACAACTGAGTTGTCAGGTAATTTAAAGCAATAAAAAAGAGGCTAATTAAAGCCTCTTTTTTTGATGGTCATTATTGCTGATTGAGTAATGTTATTTCTTGAGTAAGAAGTTAACTAACTCAAAATATTCATCAGCAGATTTGATTTTTCCTGTTTTTACTAAGTATTTATTATTGACGATAACCGCGGGAACACCTGTTAAGCCAGCATCTTCAAAAGATTTATCAAAACGAGTCACCATTGAGTTAACCGCAAAACTATTAAATGCGCCATCAAACTCTGCCGCAGGGACACCTTCATCTATAAAAATTTGACGAACTTCTGCTTCATTACGTGGTGGTTGATTAAGCGTATGAATACGGTTAAATAATACTGGTACCATTTTATCGGTAACATTTAATACTACTGCGGTTGCAAATGCTTTACTCATGACTTTACCCATAGGGCCGCCCATAAATGACACATGCATTTTTTGGAGTTTAACGTTATCTGGCAGTTTGGTTTTTAACTCATGCATCATCGGCTCAAATTGAAAACAATGTGGGCAGTACAGTGAAAAAAATTCGGTCACAATAGGTGTTGTTGATTGTGGTTGGTCTAATACCTTGTAGTAATCGCCTTCCGTAAATTTGGCAGCGTGAACAGAAAAAGACAATAAAGCAGCGCTGACTAGCGCAAGTAAGTTCTTCATCATTTGGGGTTCCTGATTATCCGTGTCGTTAATTAGATATTAGCTGAGTATAGTGATTAATAGTGTTGTTTTATAGTCAATTACCATTGAGGCATTAACTGTAATGGTGCTTCATTTAAGGTAAAAATTTGTTCTTTAAAGGCTAAAACCTGACCTTCCCAATATTTTGCATCGCCAAACCACGGAAATGCGCGTGGAAATGCTGGATCTTGCCAACGTTTTGCCAACCAAGCCATATAGTGCACCATTCTTAGAGCACGTAAAGGTTCAATTAATTTAAGTTGGCGTGGGTCAAAATCAGCAAATTCATTATAAGCTTCGAGAAGAGTATCGAGTTGTGCCAATTGATCATGACGCTCACCATTAAGCATCATCCATAAATCTTGGATTGCGGGACCATTGCGAGCATCATCCAAATCGACAAACATCGGCCCATCACGCCATAAAATATTGCCAGGATGGCAATCACCATGAAGGCGTAAAGCTGGCCAATCTGTTGACCAATGTGATTCAATTTCAGTGATTAAGCGATCAAGATCGGCAAAAAATGCTTTTTTAAGGTAATCAGGAATGAAGTCGCTATTGGCGAGTATTTTTCGAGGCTGATAAACGTATTCTTCTAAGCCTAATGTTGGGCGATGGACAAACGGTTGGCGTTGACCCACTTGGTGAATGCGGCCTAAAAATCGTCCTACCCACTCTAATTGATTAAAGTTATCGACTTCAAATTGTCGACCACCGACGCTTGGAAATACCGCAAATCGATAGCCATTATAATGGTGCAATGTATTGCCATTGATCGCTATAGGTGAGGCTACCGGAATATCTTGTTGTTCAAGCTCAAGCGTAAACTGGTGCTCTTCATTTATTTGGTCATCACTCCATCGGGCTGGACGATAAAATTTAGTCACATAACGTTGACCATCTTCCGCTTTAAATTGATAGACGCGATTCTCATAGCTATTAAGTGCCAATAAACCGGACTCAGCATGTACTTCGACGCTATCCAGTGCATCGAGCAGTACATCTGGGCTGAGATCTGCAAAACTAAAACATTGTTTTTCCATGACTGAATCCTGAATCTGGCTTGGAATAGAGACTTAGCTTAACCGCGAATGGAATTAAAACAAATCAAACCTGATCGCTATTATTCGTAAGGATGATTTTCGCTCAAAAAAAAAGCCAGTTATTAATAACTGGCTTCATAAATAAGGTAAAACGATTATTTGGTCATTATTTGATGATGCCGCGGGCACGTAAGATCGCTGTTTTAAAATCGTTTTCGCAATCTTTAGCAAGGCCGGGGATCATGGCATCTTTATCACTATTGCGCATTTTTAAATGATAAATCAATACATCATCAGTTAATGACTCTAGTGGACCTTGGTATTTTGCTTCTGCAGCTAATTTTAGTAAGAATTCGACTAAGTTAAGGTCTGGGTCTTTTTTCCACTCGGGGTGCAGTAGTTCAATCAGTTCATTAACGCGATGGGTTTTCATTGTTAACTCCGTAGCTTGGGCTGAATCAATCGTTATACGATTGTATTATCATTATTTTAGTGCGGATAAATTATAACAAACCTTGCTGAGTTACAATGTATGTGTCGAGCCAAAATAATGTTAATAAAAAAGCAGCCTTAGCTGCTTAATATCAGGACTAACGTTGTTGCTGTTGGCTGAGAAGAAGTTCAGGCACTATTTGTTGCTGATCTAATTGTGGATCTGCACCGGTTAAATGTATTTCAGTCGTTGGTGTTTTTTTAACACTGACCTTAAACTGTGGTGCGTGAGAGCTAGCACGTAAACGTGATGGACTTCGAGGGGTACTTGCATACCTGACGGGGGATGCTGGGCGCATATATCACCTATTGTCAGGCTCATCCATGGCCAAAAAATTAAAAATATATCTGAAGGGAAAATCCCTGTTGGGTAGAACCCATCCACCAGAATAGTGTTTGGTTATTAATCAAATCGTGCAAAGGATAACAACCTGATTATTAAAAGTCGAGCATAAAATAAGCAATAAAATGCTAATATTTAATTATTACATTGTTTATATAGTAACTATTGCAATAATTGACCCCTTGATGCACCGTGTCGTTCGATCTCTATCGAAATAAAGACGGCAGCAATGATAGGCATTACACTATTTTAACGTTAGTTAGTAGTACAACAGAAGCCTTGGGAGAGGATCTATGGAGCAGGAGCAGCAACGTATTGTTGCCAATCGTAACTTATCGTACCGATTAGCAGAGTCTATTGGTCGCCGAATATTAATTGGCGATCCAGCTCCTGGCTGTATTTTACCGGGTGAAGTTGAGTTAGGCGAAATGTATGGCGTGAGTCGCACTGCCGTACGTGAAGCAATAAAGATGTTAGCGGCTAAAGGCATGGTATTGCCTCGTCCACGTATTGGCACTCGAATAATGCCAAAGAAAAATTGGAATTATCTTGATCAAGATTTACTGGCTTGGTTAGATTTTGATGCTGATTCTCAACTGATTATCGAGTATCAAAAAGTACGTCTGACGCTAGAACCTGAAGCTGCCGCTTTGGCTGCTATACATGCGACAATAGAAGATCGGCTTGAGTTCGAACAATTAATGTTGCAAATGCATCAGATGAAAGATGATTTTAATCAAGAGCGCTGGATTGAAATTGATACTCGCTTCCATCAATTAGTGTATTTTTCTTCTGGTAACCATTTTATTAGTCCATTTGGAAACTTGTTCAAAGCGGTGTTTGAAAATTATTTTCGAGTTGTTACCCGTGAGCAAGTGATGAAGCTTGATGTTCATCAGCGGATTGTAGATGGCATTTTACAGCGTGATCCAGACGTTGCCCGTCAAGCAACGTTAGAGTTATTACAATAGTTGATAAATGACACAACGGAGCCAAATGGCTCCTTTTTTTTATCAATTATAAAACCAACGTAAAGTGACCAACAAAAGGTTGCTTAATTTAAGCTTACAAGTGTAAGCTGAAAAAATAGCAGTTATTAAATTAAGTGTCTTTTGGGATATATAAATCATGAATAATGTGATCAAACGTGAGCTTGGTTATTCAACCACAGAAGAAGTCGCGAATAGTGTCAGTCACGGCCTTGGACTGCTATTTTCAGTGTTTGGTCTGTATTTGTTGTTAGATAAAGCCTTTGCTTTACATGCGGATACGCTAAGTATTATCAGCTATTTTGTTTATGGCGTGAGTATGATTTTATTGTATCTCGCCTCAACCTTATACCATGCAATTCCAAGTGTGACGGCTAAAAAGTCATTAAAAATCTTTGATCATTGTGCTATTTATTTATTAATTGCCGGCACCTATACCCCATTTTTATTAATCGCTTTACGTACACCTTTGGCGTTGGGATTAATGGCGATACTATGGGGATTAGCTCTGATTGGTATTGTCGCTAAAATCGTTTTTATTCATCGTTTTAAGAAATTGTCATTATTTACTTATTTAGCGATGGGTTGGTCATCTGTAATTGTGGTTTACCAATTAGCAATGGCATTAGCACCTGGTGGTTTAGTTCTATTAGCATTGGGTGGCGTGATCTATTCGCTCGGTGTGGTGTTTTACGTCAATAAGCGTATTCCGTATAACCATGCTATTTGGCATTTGTTTGTTTTAGGTGGTTCAATTTGTCATTTTTGTGCGATTTATTTTTATATTAAGCCGCTATAAATTGTGACAAAAATCAAATAAAAAAAGAGAGCGCTACGCGCTCTCTTTTTGTTTTTATCGTTTACGTTAATTGGGTATCAATCACGCCAAAAAGCAGGAGCAAAAACCACTAACACGGTTAATATTTCTAAGCGTCCCATTAGCATTCCTAAGCTTAAGGTCCATTTTGATAAATCAGGTAAACTAGCAAAATTACCGGTTGGACCAATGATCGTTCCCATTCCCGGACCCACATTAGCGACTGCCGTTACCGCACCAGTAATACTGGTGATAGGATCTAAACCTTGTAGTGCTAACACTGAAGCAATCACAATAATAGTCATGATAAAAGTAAACACTAATGCCACCACTGAACGGACGATGTCATCGGTAACTGGGCGACCGTTATAACGTTGAATGAACAGCGCTGATGGGTGAATAGATTGCATGATGTGCTTACGTAATAGCGCAAAGGCAATTTGGAAGCGGAAGATTTTAATACCACCACTGGTTGAGCCAGAACAAGCACCGACCAGTAATGTGAACGCAAAAATGATCGTCGGTAATGGACCCCACGCGGTAAAGTCGCCCAGACCAAAGCCAGTCGTTGTTACTACTGAAATGATATTAAAAAATGATAATCGCATTGCATCAAGGACGGAATAACCTTTATTAAAGATTAAACAGGCCGCGACAATTAAACTCGCTACTACTACAAATAAGGTATAACCCTTAACTTGAGCATCACCAAACAAAGTTCGAGGATGGCGCTTTCTTAATGCTTGGACAAATAATAAGAATGGCAGTCCACCAGCAAACATAAAGAAGGTTGCTACCCATTGTGCGCTGTGTGAAAAGTGATTCATTGAACCGTCAGAGGTTGAATAACCCCCCGTTGAAAGTGTCGTAAAAGCGTGGTTAATAGCATCAAAGGTATTCATGCCTGCGAACATAAACGCGATGATACATAACACCGTTAAAATCAAATAAACGTTGATGATATTTTTAGCGACACTTTTAGTGCGGGGTGAGCTTTTATCTGACCAATCTGATGATTCTGTTTGGAATAATCGCATTCCGCCGACATTAAGCATCGGTAAAATAGCCACCCCCATAACAATAAATCCGACCCCACCCAACCATTGCAACGTTGATCGCCATAGTAAAATACTGGGTGCCATTTGATCGAGACCGCTTAATACTGTTGAGCCGGTTGTCGTGATGCCTGACATGGTTTCAAAATACGCATCAGTAAAACTGATGTGATTAATAAACACAAATGGCAGCGCGGCAAACGCACTCGCAACAGTCCACACTAAGGTGGTGATCAGGAACATGTCCCTTACACTGAGCTTAAACTCATCGGTTTTACCGTAGGAAAGTAACAAAAATGCTACTGAGTGGGTGATAACCACTGCTGCAGCAAAATCCATGAAACCTTCGGTGCCAGTAAAAAAAGCAACTAAAGTGGGTACATACATAAACAGGGCTATTTTAGATAGCACCAGTCCGAGTACAAATAATATTGGACGTAAATTAACCATAAGCAGTTACAGAAAGAAGGGGCTCGGTTGGAAAAGACGTTCAACGTCTGGAATATATTTCTTATCAACTAAGAACATAACGACGTGATCATTTTGCTCAATCATGGTGCGATCGTGCGCAATAAGCACTTCTTCTCCTCGTACAACAGCACCAATGGTGGCACCTGGAGGAAGTTTAATTTCACTAATAGTGCGGCCAACAACTTTAGATGTGCTGGAATCACCATGAGCAATCGCTTCAATCGCTTCAGCAGCACCGCGACGTAATGATGATACGTTAACGATATCAGCTTTACGAACATGGGTTAACAACGCTGAAATGGTCGCTTGTTGCGGAGAAATTGCGATATCAATGGTGCCACCTTGCACTAAATCGACATATGCGCCCCGTTGGATCAGCACCATTACCTTTTTCGCACCTAAGCGTTTAGCTAACATTGCTGACATGATATTGGCTTCATCATCATTGGTAACCGCAATAAACACATCAATTTGTTCGATATGTTCTTCGCTGAGTAATTCTTGATCGGAAGCATCACCACAAAAGACGATAGTATCTTGCAGCATTTCAGATAAATTTTCGGCACGTTGTTGATTATGCTCGATTAATTTTACACTGTAGTTTTGTTCTAAGCGACGAGCTAAGCCTGCGCCAACATTACCACCACCAACAATCATTAATCGTTTATATGGTTTTTCTAATCGCTGCAATTCACTCATTACCGAACGAATATGGTTACTTGCTGCGACAAAGAACACTTCATCGTCCGCTTCTATAATAGTGGTACCTTGGGGGCGAATCGGTTGACCTTGACGGAATATTGCTGCAACACGGGTATCAATGTGTGGCATGTGTTCTCGTAGGGCTGATAATGCGTTACCCACCAGTGGGCCACCGTAATATGCTTTTACTGCCACTAAGCCGACTTTTTCTTCAGCAAAGCTCACCACTTGTAATGCGCCTGGGTATTCGATTAAACGTTCAATGTAATCGGTAACCAATTCTTCTGGGGCAATTAAGTGATCAACCGGAACTGCATCAGATTGAAATAACTGCTCTTTTTCTCGTAAGTATTCAGGAGATCGAATACGAGCCACACGGTTAGGGGTGTTAAATAATGAGAACGCGATCTGGCACGCGATCATGTTAGTTTCGTCTGAATTGGTGACTGCAACTAACATATCAGCATCTTGAGCACCAGCATCACGAAGTGTTTGCGGGTGGCTCGCAAAGCCTTGTACAACTCGAAGGTCATATTTATCTTGCAGTTCACGAAGACGTTCTGGGTTCTTATCAACGATGGTTATATCGTTATTCTCGCCAACAAGATTTTCAGCAAGAGTGCCGCCAACTTGTCCAGCACCGAGAATGATGATTTTCATAGCCTATGCCTGATGAGTAATGCCAACTAACAGTCACTGTGTCATAAATCGACAGTAAGTGGCGCATAAAAGAGACTAAAAAGCGGAACTTGACGTCAAGTTCCGCTATCGTTAGTAATTTATCTTAGTTTGCTTTGGTTAATACTGCATAGTAAAAACCATCCATCGCTTCTTCACCGGGTAAAATTTGACGGCCGGGAGATGCAGGATCGCTATCGATTAAGGTTGCGTCAACAGTACGGCTTAAGAATGCTTTTACTTGATCACAGTTTTCTTGAGGTGTGATTGAGCAAGTCGCATAAACTAAGGTACCGCCAGGTTTTAATTGTAACCACATTGCATCAAAAATCTCAGCCTGTAGCAATGCTAGCGCCGCGATATCTTCGCCGCGACGTAACCATTTAATATCAGGGTGACGACGAATAACCCCTGTTGCCGAGCAGGGTGCATCAAGCAAAATGCGATCAAATTTTTCTCCATGCCACCATTGTTCAGGGTAGCGCGCATCAGCACATAATACTTGGGCGGTTAGGTTTAAACGCTCAAGGTTTTCATGCACACGTTTAAGACGATTTTCGTCACAGTCAATCGCAACTACTTGTGCCGAGGGTACGCGCTCCATGATATGAACCGTTTTACCACCGGGGGCAGCACAACAATCAAGAATTAACTCACCCGCTTGAGGTTGTAGATAATCAACCGCAAGTTGCGCCGCCGCATCTTGGACTGATACCCAACCATCGCTAAAGCCCGGTAGTTTAGTGACATCGCACGGTGAAATTAAGCGTAATGCATCTGCCGCTTGTGGGTGTAATTCAGTGGCAATACCTTCCGCATCTAATAATACGCGGTAAGTGTCACGATCATGATGTTGACTGTTTACCCGTAACCACATTGGTGCTTTGGTGTTATTGGCTTCACAGATGGCGGCGTAGTCATCAGGGTAGCTCGCTTTAAGTAATTTCAATAACCAGCTTGGATGACCATATTTACCCGCGTCATGACTTACCGCTTGCTCATCAAGTGCGTCTTTTTGGCGTTGGTAGCTACGTAAAACAGCATTAATTAAACCACGCAACTGGGTTTTTTTAAGGGTTTTAGTGGCATCAACTGTTTCAGCAACCGCAGCATGAGCAGGAATGCGCATATAACCTAGTTGATATAAGCCAACTAAAATTAGATGATGGAAAACCCGTTGTTTACCCTTTAGAGGCTTGTCCATTAATGCGTTCGTAATTGACTCTAATCGAGGTAGCCAGCGTAATACGCCATAGCAGATTTCCTGCAATAAAGCGTGATCGCGTTCTTTGATATCTTGCTGCGCTAACGGTAGCGCGGCAGACAATGACTGCCCTTGATCGACGACCTGATAAATTACTTTGGCCGCTGCGGCTCTTACATTCATAGCTGTTTCCTGAGCGCCGTTGATGCTGGCGCTACGTGGTTAATCTGAAAAAGAAAAGCCAGAGACTTAACCCTGGCCTTGATGTTTAAAGTTGAGTACCGACTTGGAACCATTCTCGACGCGAGTTTAATAAGTCCGCGACTGACATGGCTTTTTTACCTGGAGGTTGCAGTGATAATAGACGCAATGCACCCTGTGCTGTTGCGACGACGATACCGTGTTTATCCGCCGCTAAAATCGTACCCGGTAATTGGCCTTGATTGTCATCTTCAACGCTGGTTTGCCATACTTTGATTGTTTGCTCAGCAACAGTGAAGTGACTCATTGGCCATGGATTGAAAGCACGTACACAACGCTCAATGGTTGTTGCGTCCATGGTCCAATCAATTTGGGCTTCTTCTTTGGTTAATTTCTTAGCGTAGTTTGCTTGGGCATCATCTTGTTTGGTCGCAACCGCAGTGCCATTCGCAATATCGGTTAAGCAATTAATCAATGCATCAGGACCAAGATCTGCCAGTTTGTCATACATGGTTGCACTAGTATCAGTAGCCGTGATCGGTAACGTAGTGACGTGTAACATATCACCCGTATCAAGGCCGATATCCATTTGCATGATAGTGACGCCAGTTTCTTTATCACCCGCCCAAATTGAACGTTGAATCGGTGCCGCACCACGCCAACGTGGCAAAATTGAACCGTGAACATTAATACAACCGAGTGGTGGTGTATCAAGTGCTTCTTGAGGCAATAATAAACCGTAAGCCACAACAACCATGATATCTGCATCAATAGTGGCTAGTTGTTGTTGAGCTTCAAGGTTACGCAACGAGGCGGGTTGAAATACCGGAATATCGTGTTCGACAGCGATATTTTTGACCGGGCTTGCGGTGAGTTTTTTGCCGCGACCTGCTGGGCGATCGGGCTGGGTATAAACTGCAACAACTTGATGCTGTGAAGACAATAACGCCGCCAAATGACGGGCGGCGAAGTCAGGCGTACCTGCAAAAATAATACGTAATGGTTTACTCAAGATAACCTCGAATGGTGGATGTTGTTAGAGTGAACGCTTTAGTTTTTCTAATTTGCTTTTAATGCGTTGGCGTTTCAGTGGCGATAAGTAATCAACAAACAGTTTACCGGCAAGGTGATCTAATTCGTGTTGAATACAGATGGCTAGTAGGTCATCTGCGTCAAAGGTGATCTTGTTACCATTGCGGTCTAATGCTGAAACAGTAATTGTTGCTGCACGTGGTACAAAACCACGAGCACTCGGTACGGAAAGACAACCTTCCTCAATACCATCATCGCCATGGGCAGCTGTGATCTCTGGGTTGATTAGTACCATTGGTTGATCGCGTTGCTCAGAAACATCAATAACCACAATTTGTTGATGAATATCGACTTGAGTTGCCGCAAGGCCGATACCTTCTTCTTCATACATGGTTTCAAGCATGTCATCAATGATCTGCTGAATTTGTGGCGTAATCGCCGCAACGGGCTTGGCTACAGTACGTAGACGGTCATCTGGAAAGATTAAAACTGGCAATAGCGACATAAGGGCTCGAATTCGTTAACGGTTACTAGAAAGATACAGCGTTGTTGGTCTAATTCTAGTCATTTTAGCTCTCAAAGAACAGTACCTAATGCGAGTGGTGGTGGTTAACCGAAATTAGAGTAACGAAATGAAGACCTCTTTTCGCTAAAAAATTAATGTTAGTTGTTCGCAAAGTTAAAGCGTCTTCGATGTAACAGTGATTATTAAATCGTGATATAAGCCGAAAAGCGTTGGGTAGTGATAGTTAAACAGTCGACATATCAAATGGCTAATGCCAACCTCTGCCAATATGAGTGATTATTTTATTATCGCTAGGTAGCTATTTGTGTAATCGAAGGAACGGATCACATGAAGCAATGGGTTATTATCGTTAGTTTTATTCTTTTTATGCCGTCGTTGTTTGCCGCATCGCAGCCACAGCTAAAAAATAGTCATCCTGAAATTTATGTGGTTAAAAAAGGGGATACGTTATGGGATATTTCGGCCGTATTTCTAGATAATCCATGGTCATGGCCACAGTTATGGCAAAAAAACAGTTATATAAAAAATCCGCATTTAATTTATCCAGGTGATCGACTACATCTTATTTGGGTGAATGGTAAACCGCAGTTAAGTCTTAAAAAGTACCTCAAATTATCCCCTCAAATGCGGGTTGTTCGTCAGCCTATTACCTCATTACCTGGTTATTTAATGTTGGCATATGTGGCTCAAGATAAGTTGATCAGTGCTGAAGCGCTTCCAACCCAACCGCAAATTATGGGTACCAGTGAAGAGCGTGGTTATCTGTCTGTTGGTGATGTGTTGTGGGCTGATCAGTCATTAGTTCCGACTAGTCAGTGGCGAGTATATCGTTTAGAGCAAGATTTTGATCGTGATGATAGTAAAGATAAAGTCGCTAACTCTGCGATTAAAGCCACCATCTCAACGTTGAAAGAGATTGCAGATGTCACTGTTATTGCAAGTGATGGTGCGATGAGCCAGTTGAAAGTTGATGACTTTCAGCAGGAAATTATTCCAAATGATATTTTATTACCTTTATTAGGCATTGATGGCCAAGCTGATCTGTCATTTTCGCCAACTACTCCGCCAGCGTCGTTATCCGCGACCGTATTAGGTCAAATTAGTGGTTATAGTTATATTTCCAATTACGATGTGATTGTGCTCGACCGAGGTCATCTTGATGGCATGATTGCTGGGCAAGTGTTTGAGTTGTTTAAGCCTGGTGCGCAAGTTCAAGGTAAAAAAGGTCAATATCATTATCAAGCGAGTACGTTATTAACTGATAGTACTCAATTAGGAACAGTTGCAGTAGCGCAAGCGATGGTACTACGTCCTTATGAATATTTTAGCTTGGCGGTAGTACTTAATAATCAACAACCCTTTAAACCTGGAGTGGTTGCTCAAGCACCACGCTTATAGTGGTTATGACAGAAACAGAGCTTATTGCATGGTTACAACTTGCGGCTGTTCCCTCTCTTGGTGGCAGTCGTATTCAGCGTTTACTCTCTCATGCGAGTCCATCACAGTTAGTGGTAATGACGACTGAACAATTACAACAATGTGGTTTAACGGCGAAACAAATACAGGCTTTACATCATCCGAATCAAGCGCGGATCCAACAGGCATTACAATGGCAACGCGCTCCGCAACAACATATATTGACCCTCGATTCACCGCATTATCCCCATTTGTTAAAACAGATCGCTTCACCGCCACCGATATTATTTGTACGTGGCGATATGGTTTGTTTAGGCGCACCTCAAATTGCCGTTATTGGTAGTCGTTCCGCATCGATTGATGGCCGCGAATCCGCGTTTTATTTTTCAAAAGCTCTCGCGGCTAATAATTATGTGGTCACAAGTGGATTAGCATTAGGCATCGATGGTCAAGCACATCAAGGCGCATTGCAAGGCGGTGGATTAACCATTGCAGTGTTAGGTTCTGGGCTCGATCAAGTTTATCCGGCTCGACATCGTTCATTAGCTGCGAGTATTGCTGAACAGGGCGCGTTAGTGTCAGAGTTTTGGCCGCAAGAACAACCGCGACCGCAAAACTTTCCGCGGCGTAATCGCATTATTAGTGGTTTATCTGCTGGTGTATTAGTGATTGAGGCCGCGCAAAAAAGTGGATCATTAATTACTGCGCGTTATGCTCTAGAGCAAGGACGAGAGGTTTTTGCGTTGCCTGGTTCGATTCATAATCCCGCCAGTCGTGGCTGTAATGCGCTGATTAAATCCGGTGCTAAACTGGTAGAAAGTCCTGCTGATATTTATGAAGAGGTAGGAAGCCTGACAGAATGTGCAATAAACAATCAAATAGGCGTGCCTTTAGTAATGAAGGAAAATGAAGAATTGCCATTTCCCGCTCTGTTGGCTAACGTAGGCACCGAAGCAACACCCGTAGATGTCGTTGCTGAACGCTGTAAACAACCCATCCACCAAATTTTACCGCAATTATTAGAATTAGAACTGTCTGGTTGGGTGACTGCAGTGCCCGGTGGTTATATCAGAACGAGGAGGGGCTAGTTATGATGGATATTCTTATGTATCTATTTGAAACCTACATTCAAAGCGAAGCCGAGCTGTTAGTGGATCAAGAAGAGCTCTCTGAAGAGCTTTTGCGTGCAGGTTTTCATCAGGATGATATTTACAAGTCATTAGAGTGGCTTGAAAAACTGGCGGCTTTACAAGAAACAGAAAATACACCGTATGTTAACCACAGTGCGATAACATCGATGCGCATCTATACCGCTGATGAAATGTTGCGGATGGATACGGCTTGTCGTGGTTTTTTACTTTATCTTGAGCAAATCGATGTATTAAATACTGATACTCGTGAAATGGTGATTGATCGGGTGATGGAACTCGATACTCAAGAGTTTGTACTTGATGATCTAAAGTGGATTATTCTGATGGTGTTATTTAACGCCCCAGGAAACGAAGCTGCATATGATAAAGTAGAAGAATTATTATATGGCGCAGAAGATGGAGGTCTACATTAATAATGACAACTCATCATGATTCATTATTTTCTGCCCATGAAGAAGCGTTACAGCATCAATCATGCCCGCAATGTGAGGCTGATTTAGTGATGCGGTTTGGTAAACATGGTCCATTTTTAGGCTGCGATCATTACCCTGAGTGTGATTATATTCAGCCACTAAAACAAAATGATGGTCATATTGTTAAACAGTTAGATATGCCCTGCCCAGAATGTGCGCAACCGTTGGTATTACGCCAAGGTCGTTATGGCATGTTCATTGGGTGTTCGGCATACCCTGAGTGCCATTACCTTGCATCACCAGAAAAAAAACCGCAACAAACCCATATTGATTGTCCTGAGTGTCATCGGGGTCATTTAGTCGAGCGTAAATCACGCTATGGCAAACTGTTTTATGCGTGTGATAAATATCCGCAATGCCGCTTTGCTGTCAACAATCAGCCGGTTGTTGGTGTGTGTCAGCAGTGTGGTTTTGGGCTGTTGATAGAAAAAAAATTAGTCAGTGGTATTAAATTACAATGTGCTGACCGTAAGTGTAATGCTTATCAGAATGCTGAAAAATAGTGACTATATTGAATAACATTAATAAGCCTGCATTACGATGCAGGCTTTTTTGTGAGTGGTGTTTAGCGTGGTAATGTCGGGAAATATTGTTGCGATAATATTTGGCCTAACAACATTAATTGATATTGCAGTTGTTCTGGAGTGGCCGCGCAAACATTAATATGCCCCATTTTACGTCCCGCTCGTTTTTCTTTGCCGTACCAATGTACGTGGCAACTTTCTAATGCTAATACTGCCCGTGGCACACTATCTTGACCTAAAATATTAATCATCGCACTCGGACGAATGAGTGCAGTACCACCCAATGGTAAATCACATACTGCACGCAGATGGTTCTCAAATTGACAGGTTTGTGCTCCTTGCTGAGTCCAATGTCCTGAATTATGAACGCGAGGTGCTATTTCATTGACTAACAACGCACCATTCACTTCAAAAAACTCCAGTGCCAGCACACCTATATAATTGAGTTGTTCAGCAACTGCGGTAAACATCTGCTGTGCTTGTTGTTGCAGGATGGTATCGCCAACAATGGCTGTTGATAAGCTGAGTACGCCGTCAGTGTGTACATTTTCACTGAGGGCATAGGTTTTAACATCACCATTGGCATTACGGACGCCAATTAAAGACACTTCGCGATCAAAACCAATAAATTTTTCTGCCACAATCGCTTGGTTATTAGTCACAGCAATGCAGTGCGCCATTTCGGCCCATACTGATTCAATTTGATCGCGGGTTTTTAAGCGCCATTGACCTTTACCGTCATAACCACCGAGCGCTGTTTTTAATACCATCGGTAGGCCCAGCGTGGTGATTGCTGCGTCTAAATCGGTACGAGTATTAATGATATGGTGCGGTGCATTAGCAACTTTCGCGAGATCCAATAAGGTTTTTTCGATACGACGATCGCCGCCGGCTTTTATGGCTTCTGGGTGAGGCTTAAATTTACCACTCGCGGCGCAGAGCGATAAAATATCTGTGGGTATATGTTCAAACTCGGCGGTGATCACATCGACAGCAGCAATTGCTTCAATCAGTGAGAGTGATTGGCACTGTTGAGTGAGAGGGTGTACAACATTAGTGCTGACAACATCATAGGCGATGACATCAATATTCAGTGGTGCTCCGGCTAACGCCATCATTCGTGCCAGTTGCCCAGCGCCAAGGACCAATACTTGATTCATTATGCATCCTCAGCCGGATTTGGGTTATCAAGTACGGTATCTGTTTGTTGTTGACGGAACGCTTCTACTGCGGCTAAAACTTCTGGGTTATGTGTCGCAATGATTTGAGCTGCTAATAAACCAGCATTAGCGGCACCCGCTTCACCAATCGCGAGTGTCCCTACAGCAATACCTTTAGGCATTTGCACAATCGATAATAATGAATCCATACCTTTTAAAGCGCGAGATTGAATAGGAACGCCAAGGACGGGCAAACTGGTAAATGCGGCAGTCATACCGGGTAAATGTGCCGCCCCGCCAGCACCAGCAATAATGACATTGATGCCACGACTGCGTGCTGTTTCAGCGTATTCCGCTAATAAATGAGGAGTACGGTGAGCTGAAACCACTTTAGTTTCGTAAGCAACATTAAAACGCTTCAGCATTTCTGCTGCATGTTGCATGGTTGGCCAATCAGATTTTGATCCCATGATAATTCCAACTTTCATTCCAATCTCCTATAGGTAATGAACAACTAAAGTGTAATTTTCGCCATTATACGGTGATTTAACTCAAAGGAAAACGTTTGCGTAGCGAAAGTTACGCTATGATTAACCTTCAATGGTGTTGTTCCGTATGTGTCGGTATGATGATTACCATAACTAAAAATAGAATATCAGCTGAATACAAAACAGGGGAATTTGTGGCAAATATTACGCAAGTGGTTACAGCGCTAAAGCAAGGTCAAGTAATTGGTTATCCAACAGAAGCGGTGTTTGGTGTCGGTTGTGATCCTGATAATCAACAGGCCGTTAATAAACTATTGGCACTGAAACAACGCCCAATGGAAAAAGGTTTGATCTTAATTGCTGCTGATTATGAGCAGTTATTGCCGTATATCGATGATAGCCAATTAACACCGCAACAAAAGCAAACGGTTTTAGCCTCATGGCCAGGACCTGTCACTTGGGTAATGCCAACCAAAGCCAACATCCCTGTTTTTTTAACGGGTCAGTTTTCTACCATTGCCGTTCGTGTTACCGCGCATCCGTTAGTTCAGCAACTATGCCGTGAATTCGGTAAGCCAATAACCTCAACTAGCGCTAATTTAACCGGACTTGAGCCGGGGCGTACTGTGGCAGATGTAGAACAACAGTTGGGGGATCAATTAGCTGCAATATTGAATGGTGAGACGGGCGGACGCAATAATCCTTCTGAAATTCGTGATGCCCAAACGGGTAATATTTTCCGTCAGGGGTAATCAATGATTAATCGTAACCAGATAGATATTAATAAGAACGCTGTAAAAACATTCCTGCTCCAATTACAAGACACCATTTGTCTGGCATTAGCACAACAAGATAACGGTGCTGAGTTTGAACAAGATCAATGGCAACGTGAGCAAGGTGGCGGAGGTCGTAGTCGCGTATTACGTAATGGTGCAGTGTTTGAACAAGCCGGCGTTAATTTCTCTCATGTCTATGGTGATGAGATGCCAGCTTCTGCGACAGCGCATCGTCCGGAACTTGCTGGACGACGGTTTGAGGCGATGGGGGTATCATTAGTGATTCATCCTCATAATCCTTATGTGCCGACATCCCATGCCAATGTGCGTTTTTTTATTGCAGAAAAAGATGGTGAAGCACCGGTGTGGTGGTTTGGTGGTGGGTTTGATTTAACGCCTTTTTATCCGTTTGATGACGATTGTCAGTATTGGCATGATACCGCGAAAGCGATTTGTGCGCCGTTTGGTGATGATGTCTATGCACAACACAAAGCATGGTGTGATAAATATTTCTTTTTACCTCATCGTGATGAAACCCGCGGTATCGGTGGACTGTTTTTTGATGATCTCAACCAATGGGGTTTTGAAAAAAGCTTTGCTTATACTCAAGCGGTCGGTAATGGTTTTATTGATGCTTATGTACCGATTGTTGCTCAACGGTATGGGTTACCTTATGGCGAGCGCGAGCGTGAATTTCAGCTTTATCGTCGTGGGCGCTATGTTGAATTTAACTTAGTGTATGATCGCGGTACCCTGTTTGGTTTGCAAAGCGGCGGTCGTACCGAATCGATCTTAATGTCGATGCCACCTTTAGCGCGTTGGGAATATTGTTATCACCCCGATCCTGATGCCGCAGAAGCACGTTTGAGTCGTGATTATCTTCACCCTCGAGAATGGTAAATTGGCAGCAGCAATGTTTGGCAGTTATTTCATCCAGTGGTAGGGTCGATATATCGGCCCTTTTATTTGAGTAATGGACTATGGACAAATATATCGTGGTGGGCAATCCCATCAATCACAGTAAATCCCCTTTCATTCATACCCTTTTTGCCCGTCAAACCAGCCAGAAGATGGAATACTGTAGTCAGTTAGTAGCACTCGATGGCTTTGTAACTGCAATGGATGCTTTTTTTGCCGAGGGTGGTAAAGGCTGTAATATTACGGTGCCGTTTAAAGAGCAAGCCTTTAAGTACGCGACCCGACTTACGCAACGGGCTCAATTAGCGGGCGCAGTAAACACGCTAAAACGTTTAGATGATGGCGGTGTATTAGGTGATAACACGGATGGTGAAGGCTTGGTGCAAGATTTATTGCACCAACAGGTCACACTGAAAGATAAGCGTATTTTATTAATCGGTGCTGGCGGCGCTGCACGAGGGGTGATTCTACCTTTATTAGCCCAGCAGCCACAGACACTCATTATAACTAATCGCACCTTGACCAAAGCCCAACAGTTAGCCACATTATTTGCTGAATATGGTGATGTTGAAGCGTTATCTTTTGATGCTTTAGGTGAGCAGAGTTTTGACGTGGTGATTAATTCAACATCAGCGAGTTTGAGTGGTCATGTGCCAGCCGTGCCAACATCTGTTATCGGTCAACAGACTTGTTGTTATGATATGGTCTACGGTTCCAGCGTTACGGCTTTTAATCAATGGGCACAACAACAAAATGCGCTTAAAACGATTGATGGTTTAGGAATGTTAGTTGGGCAAGCCGCAGAGAGTTTTATGCTGTGGCGAGGATTACGCCCAGGCGCTAAACAAGTACAACGTGAATTAAGACGCCTTTTACAAGAGTAAAAATCACATGAACCAAAATATATTATTTGCTGATATTCAAACTTGGAACTCAGATCAGCAAGCGATTCACTTTCCAGCCCAGCAAGGTGGCGCGCTGATCAATTGCTGGTTGCCATTATCATGGCTACAACAACAAAGTGAGCAAGCATTATCGACGCCAGAAGATATCATTGCGACCTTTATTGAATATCGATTTGATATTGAAGATATTGCCGAAGCAATGATTGATAATGAAGACTTTAATGATAATGGCGATATCATTGTTAATGAATAGCATCGCCGTGATCAGATGTAATCATCCGTTAAGGTATTCATCTTTTAAGTGCACATAATTAATTGCTGATTGGGTTAATGACATTAACTCTACAGCTGTTAATGGGCGGATTTGTTTAACTGGGCTTCCTATATAAAGGAAGCCAGAACAAAGCTGCTTCTTTGGCGGTACTAAACTGCCCGCTCCAATAATGACATCATGCTCAATAATAGCCCCATCTAAAATAATGGTTCCCATACCGATTAAGACACGATCTTCAATCTTGCAGCCATGTAACATCGCTTTATGACCCACAGTTACATCATTACCTATAATAAGTGGATATCCATCAGGGTTTGTAATGCTAACTCGACTAACGTGAAGTATTGAACCATCTTGAATATTACTGCGTTGGCCAATGCGAATGTGATTAACATCCCCACGAGCAACAACCAAAGGCCACAAACTACTGTCTGTTCCGATGTTAACCTTACCGATGACGACCGCTGTAGTATCTATATAGACATTATCGGCAAGCTGCGGCGTGTGATTTTGATAATGGCGAAGAGGGAAGGACATAAGAAGGCTTATCTGAACGAAGTTATTCTTCCACCATAACGAAACTTTCGTGTGATTAACAACCAAAACATTAGGGGTTGATCGTTATTTGGACGTTCGGGTAAATATGACAAATTTATTGCAATTTAGCCCTTGCTAATGTGATCGAACTCTCTATACTACGACCTCACTGACACGGAGCAAGCCATTGGCTAGCAACGAAATCAGTATGTTCTTTAACAATTTGACCATGCAATCTGTGTGGGCACTCACTGAATAGTTAAGTCGAAAGATTTATCAATAAACTGAGTGACCAATACAAAATGACCCAATCTATTTATAGAGAAGATTATTTTGGCACAGTTATTTAATTATCATTTTTTAAATGATAAAAAGCTTTAAAATTACACTCTTTATTTATAAAGAGTTGGTATTAAAGTCAGTATTTATTGAGCCGTCTCGAAAGAGACAACAAAACTTTAATTGAAGAGTTTGATCATGGCTCAGATTGAACGCTGGCGGCAGGCCTAACACATGCAAGTCGAGCGGTAACAGAAAGAAAGCTTGCTTTCTTTGCTGACGAGCGGCGGACGGGT
>NZ_NPIB01000022.1 GCF_002849605.1 Photobacterium carnosum | reverse complement strand
GTGTGGCTGATCATCCTCTCAGACCAGCTAGGGATCGTCGCCTTGGTGAGCCATTACCCCACCAACTAGCTAATCCCACCTGGGCTAATCCTGACGCGAGAGGCCCGAAGGTCCCCCTCTTTGCTCCCAAGAGATTATGCGGTATTAGCTATCGTTTCCAATAGTTATCCCCCACATCAGGGTATATTCCCAGGCATTACTCACCCGTCCGCCGCTCGTCAGCATTGATAGCAAGCTATCAATCTGTTACCGCTCGACTTGCATGTGTTAGGCCTGCCGCCAGCGTTCAATCTGAGCCATGATCAAACTCTTCAATTAAAGTTTTGTTGGCCGCTCTTATAAAAAGGCGACCGGCTCAATAAATACTGACTTCAATACCAACTCTTTATAAATAAAGAGTGTAATTTTAAAGCTTTTTATCATTTAAAAAATGATAATTAAATAACTGTGCCAAAATAATCTTTTCTATAAATAGATTGGGTCATTTTGTATTGGTCACTCAGTTTATTGATAAATCTTTCGACTTAACTATTCAGTGAGTGCCCACACAGATTGCATGGTCAAATTGTTAAAGAACAATACTGACTTTCGGTAACCGCTTGCGCCGTTGTCCGTGTCAGTGAGGTCGCATTATAGGTGGATTTTTGAAACTGACAATAGTTTTTTTACTCTAAAATAATCAATCGCTTTTTTTTTGTTCGAAATATTATGTTTCATCCGTTTTTTAATCAACAAATGATGATTGCTTCATTTAATCCCGCATCTAAATTGAATATTATTAGCGATTAAAAATGATTGAAATAAAAATTAAAAACGACAAGGAAGCAAAGAGGAAGAAGAAATATAAACGTTATGATTCACAATAGCAGGAATAATTATGGAAGGGTGTGCTGCAAGGCTTTATTGATAACCATAAAATAAAAGCAGTAGCTTAACTACTGCTTTATCTCACAACAATTATGCTTTTTGTGATAACCAAATCGGAACATTTTTGATGCCGTCAAAAACAGCATCAGCTAAAGCTTCACCTTCTTCAGTGATCGCTTTACCTGTTCGAACTAGCACTTTAAAAGCAACATCGGCAGCTATTGCCGCTTTCATGTCATCCGCTTTATCACCAATCATCAGTGATTTTGACATATCAATATTCAAGTCACTTTGTGCTGATATCAACATGCCTGGGTTTGGCTTACGGCAATCACAATCTTGTAAATATTCACCTTTACCCTCAGTTGCATGGTGTGGGCAATAGTAAACACCATCAAGTTCAATACCTTGATCTTCGAAATTCCAATCCATCCATTCAGTCAAAGAGATGAAATCATCCTCACTGAAGATACCGCGAGCAATACCTGATTGATTGGTGACTAAAACAAGTAAATAACCCATTTCTTTGAATTTTTTACATGCACCAAAAACACCATCAATATATTCAAAATCATCAACAGTATGTACATAGCCACGATCAACGTTTATTACGCCATCGCGATCAATAAAGACAGCAGGTTTGGCCACAAGAAAGCCCTCAATAAATTAGATATTAATTAAATATTATGACGATTATGGCACGAGTTGGCATCGAAAAGTATTAGTTCTCACCCCGACAAGGCTGATTATCATTGAAGTTAACGTTGTTATAAATATCAAATCCGTTTAGACGTCTAGCCGTAAAAATAGCTATTGACTTAAAAACCGATTCGAAATAGCATCAGGTTAACAGAAGTTGATACATTTTAACTAATACAACCAATTATTAACAATAATCATTGTATAACATGACTTGTCTATAATAGGTGGCATCTAATCAATCAGGACGTTCAATGATAGAAATAAAACAAGTCAATAAAGTGTTCTATCAAGGTGAGAACGCAATAAATGCCCTAAAAGACATTAATTTCACCATAGAACAGGGAACAATTTTCGGGGTCATTGGTTCATCAGGAGCAGGAAAAAGCACCCTGATCCGCTGTGTGAATCTATTAGAAAAACCAACTACGGGTAATATCATTGTTGATGGTATTGATTTAACCGCCCTTTCATCTAACGAATTAACATTAGCTCGTCGTAAAATTGGCATGATTTTCCAACATTTTAATTTACTATCATCTCGCACTGTTTTTGCCAATATTGCATTACCACTAGAACTCGCTGGTCTTTCAACACTCGAAATAAATACCAAAGTGACGCAATTATTATCACTCGTTGGTTTAGAAGATAAACGTAATACTTACCCGTCAAATTTAAGCGGTGGTCAAAAACAACGAGTTGCTATCGCACGAGCTTTAGCCTCTGATCCCAAAGTTTTATTGTGTGATGAAGCCACCAGCGCACTTGATCCAGCAACAACCCAATCAATACTGTCGTTATTACGTAAAATTAATCAACAACTAAACTTAACTATTTTATTAATCACCCATGAAATGGATGTCGTTAAACGTATTTGTCATCAAGTCGCAATCATTGGTGATGGAGAATTAGTAGAACAAGGTCTTGTAGGTGACATTTTTGCGCACCCTAAAACCGACTTAGCAAAAGCTTTTATTCGCTCAACGTTAGATTTATCGATTCCGGAAGATTATCAATTAAGAATGACACCGACCTCGGTCAAAGGAAGTTATCCCCTTATTCGGCTTGAATTTACTGGAGACTCTGTTGATGCGCCGTTAATTAGCCAAGTCGCACGGGAATTTAATCTTGATATCAGTATTCTCAGTTCAAATATGGATTATGCCGGCGGGGTTAAATTTGGATTAATGCTCGCTGAGTTCTTTGGTACTCAAACCGCCATTGATAACGCTATTAGGTTTTTACGTGATCACAAATTAAATGTTGAGGTACTAGGATATGTCGCTTGATGCAATAACAACATGGTGGCAGAGCAATCAACGCCTAACTGAATTACTTATCGAAGCATTGGGACAAACCTTAACCATGGTGTTGGTGTCCGGTTTAATTGGCTTTGTTATTGGTATTCCTCTTGGTGTCGCATTACACCTCACCAAAAAAAATGGTTTATGGCAAAACCCTGTTTTAAATAAAATACTGGGTATTGTGGTCAATATCGGCCGTTCAATTCCTTTTATTATCTTATTGGTTGCCATTATCCCTTTTACTCGATTTGTGGTTGGCAGTTCCATTGGTACCGCCGCCGCCATTGTGCCACTGACTGTTGGAGCAATTCCTTTTATTGCTCGTTTAGTAGAAGGGGCATTATTAGAAATTCCAACAGGATTAATTGAAGCGGCACAAGCAATGGGTGCAACACCGATGCAGATCATTGCCAAAGTATTATTACCTGAAGCTTTACCCGGCATTATTAATGCGATCACCATTACTTTAGTGACCTTAATCAGTTATTCCGCAATGGCGGGCACAGTAGGCGGTGGTGGTTTAGGTGATGTGGGTATTCGTTATGGTTATCAGCGTTTTGATGGCACCGTCATGGCAATCACCGTCATTATGCTCATTATTTTAGTACAGCTTATTCAATCTATTGGTGATCACTTAGTCAAACGCGTTGATCATCGTTAAAAATTCGAACTTATTCTTTATAGTTACACCATCAGGGAAAGCCCATTTAAGGAGAAATACTATGGCGTTCAATCTTAAACATCTTTTTGCCATTGCAGGTGTTGCCGCAGCTATCGCATTAACAGGTTGTAGCGAACAAGAAACCCCCGTTGATAATACTAAAGTAAAAATTGGTGTCATGGCGGGAGCTGAAGAGCAAGTAGCCGAAGTTGCAGCGAAACAAGCCAAAGATAAATATGGGCTTGATGTAGAGTTAGTCACTTTCACAGATTACGTGTCACCTAATGCTGCATTAGCAGAAGGTTCTATTGATGCCAACGCCTTCCAGCACAAACCTTATCTTGAACAACAGATCAAGGATCGTGGTTATAAATTTGCGATTGCGGGCAACACATTCGTTTACCCTATTGCGGGTTACTCCACTAAAATTAAATCGGTTGATGAATTAAAAGATGGCGATCAAATTTCAGTTCCCAACGATCCAACCAACCTTGGCCGTTCATTATTATTGCTACAACAGCAAGGTTTGATCACACTCAAACCCGATGCTGGTTTATCAGCCACCGTATTAGACATTATTGGTAATCCTAAAAATCTAAAAATCGTTGAACTTGAAGCGGCACAATTGCCACGCTCATTAGATGATGTTGCACTGGCTATTATCAATACCACTTATGCGAGTAGTTTAAACCTAACCCCAGAAAAAGATGGCGTGTTCGTTGAGGACAAACAATCACCTTACGTCAATATCATTGTCGCCCGTGAAGACAACGTCAAAGCAGAAAATGTTCAAAAATTCATTCAAGCTTATCAATCTGATGAGGTTTATAACTCAGCGCAAACCATTTTTAATGGTGGAGCAGTGAAAGGCTGGTAATCGCCTTACTTAACCTTTTCACATCAAGAGCAGGCCTGAGTGCCTGCTTTTTTTATGTTATATTATAAGATTACTTTCAGCGTATAATTGGCTAATTTAATGGCTTATAGTATTGAACCTATCGGTATCATCCACTCCCCTTATAAAGAAAAATTCGCAGTCCCTCGCCAACCCGGATTAGTGCCAAGTGCCAATTGTGAAATTGTATTACAAGGTCTTGCTAATTCATTAGAAGCAGTACGAAGCATTGAGCAATTTAGCCATGTTTGGTTATTATTTTTATTTGATCAAAATTTAGAAGCTGGTTGGCGTCCAACAGTTCGTCCACCTCGTCTTGGCGGTAATGAGCGCATCGGAGTCTTTGCTAGCCGTGCGACGTTTCGACCCAACGGTATCGGTATGTCTGCCGTTAAATTAAAAGGGGTACGTCATCATAATGGTCAAGTCATTATTGAGATTGGTGGCGCAGATCTAGTTGATGGCACACCAATCATTGATATTAAACCTTATATTCCCTACTCCGACAGTTTACCTGATGCATTAGGTGGCTTTGCTTCAGAGCAACCACCAACCCTAACCGTAGAATTTAGCCTTAACGCCCAGCAACAGTTATCAGGTAAACAAGCGGATTATCATCACGCGGTGATCACCGAAGTCTTAGCGCAAGATCCACGCCCCGCGTACAAAAAAGGCAAATCTGATAATAAAACTTATGCCGTTAACTTATTTGATTTTAATGTTCAGTTTACGGTTTCAGAACCTGTAATCACCGTAATTAGTATCGATACCATTAATCAATAATAGATCTTATGTAGTTATCTTTGGCGAATAGCGTCGAGACTGGTAATATAACGGGCTATCGTCATGATACTGACGGGTGGAACATCAGTTCCTTCTCTTTCCTTTCATCAATAACGGATACCATCAATGCGTACCAGTAAATATCTTCTTTCTACCCTGAAGGAGACGCCAAACGACGCAGAAGTCATTAGTCATCAACTAATGCTACGTGCAGGCATGATCCGTAAGTTAGCTTCAGGTTTATACACTTGGCTACCTACAGGTCTGCGTGTGCTGCGTAAAGTCGAAAACATCGTTCGCCAAGAAATCGACAATGCAGGCGCAATCGAAACCTTGATGCCCGTTGTTCAGCCGTTTGAACTATGGGAAGAGACAGGCCGCTCTGAAAAAATGGGTCCTGAACTACTTCGCTTTACTGACCGTCATTTCCGTCCGTTTGTACTTAGCCCAACCGCTGAAGAAGTTATCACTAGCCTTGTGCGTAATGAAGTGAGTTCTTACAAGCAACTGCCGCTAAACCTATACCAAATTCAGACGAAATTCCGTGATGAACGTCGTCCTCGTTTTGGTGTAATGCGTGCACGTGAATTCTGCATGATGGATGCTTACAGCTTTGATATCGATAAAGATGGTCTACAAAAATCTTTCGATACTATGCATACCGCTTACTGTAAAGCTTTCGATCGCATGGGTCTTGAATACCGTCCAGTATTAGCCGACTCAGGCGCAATCGGTGGTAATGGTTCTCAAGAGTTCCACGTGCTAGCTGAAAGTGGCGAAGACTTAATCGCATTCTCTACTGAATCTGATTACGCTGCTAACATCGAAAAAGCAGAAGCTATCGCACCTGCTGTTGAGCGTGCAGAACCAACACAAGCAATGACCGTGATTGATACACCAAATGCGAAAACTATCGCAGAATTGGTTGAACAACATGGCATTGCTATCGAAAAAACAGTGAAAACGTTATTCGTTAAAGCTTCTGATGAAATCGACGCACCTATCGTTGCATTGATCATCCGTGGTGACCACGAACTTAACGAAATCAAAGCAGAAAATCTTGCTGAAGTTGCATCTCCTTTAGAGATGGCAACCGAAGAAGAAATGCGTGAGCTTATCGGCGCGGGTGCGGGTTCTCTAGGTCCTGTAGGCCTTAAACTACCTGTTATCGTTGACCACACAGTTGCAGTAATGAGTGACTTTGCTGCTGGTGCTAACATCGATGGTAAACACAACATCGGTATCAACTGGGGTCGTGACGTTGAACTTGGTCGTGTTGATGATCTACGTAACGTAGTTGAAGGCGATCCAAGCCCATGTGGTCAAGGTACGTTGATGCTAAAACGTGGTATCGAAGTCGGTCATATCTTCCAGTTAGGTACCACTTACTCTGATAAGATGAATTGTAGCGTACTTGATTCAAACGGTAAGAGTTCAATTCTAGAAATGGGTTGTTACGGTATCGGTGTATCACGTGTTGTGGCATCAGCTATCGAGCAAAACAATGATAAATACGGCATCATCTGGCCAGACGCTCTAGCGCCTTTCCAAGTGGCTATCGTACCAATGAACATGCACAAATCAGAGCGCGTTCAAGAAGCAGCAGAGAAGCTATACGCAGATCTTACTGCAATGGGTATCGAAGTATTATTTGATGATCGTAAAGAACGTCCAGGTGTGATGTTCTCTGACATGGAATTAATCGGTATTCCTCACACTATCGTGATTGGCGATCGTAGCCTTGAAAATGGTGAGATGGAATATAAGAACCGTCGTACTGGTACTAAAGAAGCAGTTGTTGCTGCTGATGTTATGGACTTTCTTAGGCAGAAAATGGCTTAATTAACAACCATCTGATTTGAAAAAGCTGCCCATTTAGGCAGCTTTTTTTATAGCTAAATTATCATAAACATTTTTTATCTCTTTCACGGCTATGATAATATTCAATTCAATAGCCACTTAAGTATATCCACATAACATTCGTTACACTGATCTTATGTGAATATTTTTAGGCAAAGGAAAGACCATGCAAGTTTATCAATGCTGTGAGCTAATTCGAATGACTTACTCTCAAATTGGCAGTGGCGATCAAGGCTATATTCCCACGGCAATTAAGTGTGCAATTAAAACATTGAATGATATTGCCACCAATACTGAATTGCCATTAGACGTACGTGAACATGCCGCTTTTGCTGCTGCGAATTTACTTATCAGTGATCACGAGGACTAAACGATGGATCTATCAAAATTTGAAACCATGGACACAATAATGCTGATGAGTATCATCAACATGAAGATCCGTGATGAATTTAATACCCTCGATGATTTAGTGAAATTTTTTGATATCGATCGTGAACAATTAATTGCAAAATTAGCGACGGGTGGATTTGATTTTTTACCTGAAGTACAACAGTTTCGTTAACGTATCATCTTGTATTTAAAAACAAAAAAACGGCAGTCAAACTGCCGTTTTTTTTATTTATTTTTCAATATTAACCGTTGAATACGGGTAAAATATTCGCCATGGCTAAGATATGGAAAATAGCCGTTAGCACACCAAAAATAATCACCGCATAAATGGTAATATTGCCACCGGGTACAACAAATCCTTGTTGTTCAGGTTGACGCTGACGCAGTTTTTTCGCTAACAATGCTGGAATAATACAGGTCCAAATCGTCGCAGCAGCACCCGCTAATCCAATCGCCGCTACAAATCCAAACGGCGCAAACAATGAAAACACTAATGGTGGAATAAAAGTCACCGCCCAAGTTTTAAAACGGCCTTGTTGAGTATCTTCAAAACCAAAAAAGTCAGCCAGATAATCAAAAACCCCTAAACCAACACCAATAAATGATGACACCACAGCTGCAATTGAGAAAATATTTAAAGCTTGTTTGATACTGTTAGAGTTCACCACCCCGCCCAATGCTGTCATTAACGCATCAACATTACCACCAGCGGCGACAATGGGTCCAAATTGTGTACGCGGTAAATTACCAAAAATACACACCACCCAAATCACATAAAACGTTAATGCAATCAAGGTGCCACCTAAAATAGCGTTTTTGGCACGATTTTCATCACGGTAATAATCACGCATGGTGCTTACCGAATGATGATAACCAAAAGAGGTTAATGCTACTGGCAAAATAGCAAGAGCATAAGGAGAAAGGCTGGTTTGTGAATCAAGACTATCAAGTAAAGTGGGCACTTGAATATTAGTCGCTAAGCCAGATATGCCAATAATAAAGCTGATCGCCATAAAAATAATTAATAAAACTGAAATACGATCAACGGCGCGAGTTGAATGAAGTACAAAAACAGACGAGGCGATCACAAATAATACTGACGCTAGTTTGGCATTAATATCAAATACACCGCCAAAAATCATGCCTGATGAAGAAATATAAGCATAAAGTAAAATACCACCAACAAAATACAGCGAGAGGTTATTGATCGCATTCACTTTGCCTTTAAGTACATCTTTTGTAATGGTATTAAATGAAACTTTAAAATCATAATGTTTTAATGCTTCAAGTAATAACCACCCTGATAACGTCATCATCACCATCGTTACTGAGATCGCAAGTACAGTCCATAATGTCCATGCGCCAGCACCTGCACTTGGCAATCCAAGCATGCCTGCACCTACGCACACACTAGCAATAATGCATGCACCTCCAAGTGTCGATGGTTTACTCATGTTCTATCCTTTATTAGCATCTATTTTGTATCAGCGAACTAGTACGATAATATGCCTCGAATATTTTAGCAACAAAAGAATATCGATCTGAATAAATATTTATTTAACAACTGCATATGTTAAATAAATTAACATATGTAGTTTTATTATAAAAAGAGCCAATCAAGGAATTATGAACGTTGCCATATAAATTGCACCGTTGTGGTTGCTGTTACTGGAGCAATAAACTCATCCACAATAAACACATCAGCGATAGCGACTAATTGCTCACCATAAAACAACATCGGTGTACGGCGACGTAACCAACTCGGCACCTGATATTCTTGGAGTAATTTTTTAAACTTACGCTTACCACTGCGGCCTTGTGGTTTTATCTCTGGGCCTAAATAATCAAACCGGATCGAGACCACTTCATCAGTATAAGGTAAACGTAATCCTGCTTGGGCGTGTTGCTGCAAACACACCGCCCCTAATGCTTGTGGTAATTGGCATGGTTGGTTAATGATCACTTCATGCTGCCAATCACTAATGTCTGGCCATTGTTCTAAGAGATATAACTGCTGTTGGTAACGACGTACTTGATACTGTTGCCAGCACACTTGTGGATTAGCATCGACTTTGGCCTGCACTACGTTAAACCAAATTTGTTCAAGCTGTGCAAGTGACGGCATGATCACCGCTTGCTGTTTCAGCCATTGACGAATAAGCGCCATCCCTAAACGAGTACTGATATTTTCTGTAATACGTAAACTACCATCAGCCTGTAGTGCTTGTTGGAGTTGATAGCTTAATAACTCTTCTAATAAGCCTTCTTGTTCACCACATAAATATGCACTACGACTTACAGCTTTGCGTATGCCCGGCCAACGATCATTTAACAAAGGTGTTATTTGATGACGAATAAAATTGCGATCGTAACGTTGATCTTGATTACTTTCATCTTCAACCCACTGTAATTGATGCAGGATGCCATAAGATTCAATATCTGCACGACTGATAGCTAATAATGGGCGTAAGTGCTGCCCTAGAGCAAACGTCGTTAAAACAGGCATTGCCGCTAACCCCGCAGGACCACTGCCTCGTTTTAAAGCTAACAATACGGTTTCAATTTGATCATCAGCATGCTGCGCTGTCAGCAATGTATCACCAGCTTGAATATGGTTTGATAATGCTTGATAACGCGCATTACGAGCAGCTTGTTCAACGCTTGCACCACCGCCTAATTCGCAATGCACTCGTTCAATATCACAACGTAAACCACTACTTTCAGCCCAAACAACACATTGCTGCGCCCAAATATCGGCATTAGTACTCAGCCCATGATGAACATAAACAGCATCAGCATGATAGTCAGGATGTTCATTAATAAATCGAGCGAGTAAATCTAGCATTACTCGCGAATCTAACCCACCGCTTAGTGCTAACACTAACCGTTTTGTGCCTAGTGGGTAGGCAAATATTTGATGGCAAAAATGAGAATACAACATTGGCTTATATCTTCGAAAAATAGACGACCTAGTTTATACCAGCAATGAATTAACCAACACCAACAAACTGTATTGGCGAATATGAAATATAAAAAAAGGTCAGCATTAATGCTGACCTTCTTGATGCGAATAAATCATAACGATTAACAGTAACCGTAACTCATTAGACGCTGGTAACGACGTTCAAGTAGTGCTTCAGTATCAAGCTGTTCTAACTCTTCTAATGTCGCTTTAATTTGTGCTTTTAAGCTATTTGCCATTAATGGCATGTTGCGATGCGCACCACCTAATGGCTCTTCGATAATATTATCGATTAACTCAAGTTCTTTCAATCGAGGGGCTGTTAGTCCCATCGCATCAGCAGCTTGTGGGGCTTTATCAGCATCACGCCATAAAATTGATGCGCAACCTTCAGGTGAAATAACTGAATAGGTTGAGTATTGCAACATGTTGACACAATCACCCACACCAATTGCTAACGCACCACCAGAACCGCCTTCACCTACTACATTACAAATAATAGGTACAGTTAAACCGGACATAACTTTTAGGTTCATTGCAATCGCTTCTGATTGACCACGCTCCTCTGCACCAACACCAGGGTATGCACCCGCAGTATCGATGAAAGTGACGATAGGCATTCTAAAACGTTCAGCCATTTTCATTAGGCGTAACGCTTTACGATAACCTTCAGGTTTTGGCATACCAAAGTTACGTTTAACTTTTTCAGTCGTACCGCGACCTTTTTGATGACCAATAACCATAATTGGACGGCCATCAATACGTGCAATACCACCCACTAACGCCTTATCATCAGCAAAAGCACGATCACCGGCTAATTCATCAAACTCTTCGAACATATGCTCGACATAATCAAAAGTATATGGGCGCTGAGGATGGCGTGCGAGTTGCGCAACCTGCCAGGCACCAAGATCACCAAAGATTTTCTTAGTTAATTCGAGGCTTTTCTTTTCTAGTTGCTCAATTTCTTTTTCAAGATTAACCGAGTTAGATTCATCACGACGCGATACATCACGCAGTGCTTCAATCTTTGCTTCTAATTCTGCAATCGGTTGTTCAAACTCGAGGAAGTTCAGGCTCATACCACTTAAAATCCTTTTGCTTATTTTAATGATAGGGTTTGTTATACCCTACCACAAATAACAAGCTAACTTAATTAAACTCAAGCTCGACCTGTTTATCACCTAAGAGCATTTTTAAATCCGATAATAATTTATCGGCAGGCGTTACGCGCCACTCTGTTCCTAAGGTAAACTTGGCCCGAGCATTCGAGCGCTGATAATACATATGTACAGGTACAGTACCTGCTCTATGCGGTTCCAGCACTTGGCTGAAACGGGAAAAAAATTGTTCGTCGATTTGCTCTTCTGTTACCGAAATAGCGACACCACGAAGATGTTTTTCTCGTGCTTCTGAAATATCGAGTACTTCACGAGCTGACATTCTAAGGCCACCATTGAAATCATCAAAGCTGACCTGTCCAGATACGACCACTATTTTGTCTTTTTCGAGCAAATCCATGTAACGATCAAGAGCATCGGTGAATAACATCACCTCCATGCGACCTGAACGATCATCTAATGTCATTAAGCCTATACGGCTACCACGCTTAGTGGTCATCACTCGAGCGGCAATCACTAGCCCTGCAACAGACGCTACTTTATCACGTCCTGTTTGCTGTGCATCTTTTAAACGCCAAGTGGTGTAATGTTTTAATTCTGAAATATAGGCATTAATAGGGTGACCCGTCAAATATAACCCTAACGTTTCCCGCTCACCTTCAAGCCAAACACTTTCAGGTGCTTCTTCAATATTAGCATAAGCATGCTCGACTTCTTCAGGCGCTTCGGTTAATACACCAAACAAATCATCTTGACCTGATGCTTGTGCTTTATGATATTGACTTGCCGCTTTAATTGCATCATCAAGTGTCGCTAACATTGCCGCTCGGTTAGGTCCCAGTCGATCTAATGCACCCGATTTAATTAACTTATCTAAAACACGTTTATTAACCCGTTTAGTGTCAATACGAGCACAGAAATCAAATAAATCTTTAAAATGACCGTCTTTTTCACGGGCACTAATAATATTTTCAATCGGCCCTTCACCAACACCTTTAACCGCGCCAATACCATAAACGACTGCGCCTTCATCATCAACATTGAATCGGTACAGACCTTTATTCACATCTGGCGGTAATAATTTAAGATTCATGCGGTGACATTCATCAACCAAACTAATGATCTTATCGGTATTGTCCATATCAGCAGTCATTACCGCCGCCATAAATTCAGCGGGATAATGGGCTTTCAGCCATAATGTTTGATATGACACTAACGCATAAGCGGCTGAGTGCGATTTGTTAAAACCATAACCGGCAAATTTCTCTACCAAGTCAAAGATTTTCATCGACAATTCGCCATCAACACCGTTGTCGATAGCACCTTTCTCAAACACTGCCCGTTGCTTAGCCATTTCAGAGGCTTTTTTCTTACCCATCGCACGACGTAACATATCTGCACCACCTAGCGTATAGCCAGCCAGCACCTGTGCGATCTGCATTACCTGTTCTTGATACAGAATAATACCGTAAGTTGGATCAAGAATTTCTTTTAACGACTCATGTTGCCATTTTTCGTCTGGGTAAGATACCGCTTCTCGACCATGCTTACGGTCAATAAAGTTATCTACCATGCCAGATTGTAATGGACCGGGGCGGAACAATGCCACCAAGGCGATCATATCTTCAAAGCAGTCGGGTCGTAGACGTTTGATCAAATCTTTCATACCACGAGATTCCAACTGGAATACTGCGGTTGATTCCGAGCGTTGCAACATATCAAATGACTTTTTATCCGCCATTGGAATTGCTGCAATATTAACGGGCTCTAACCCTTGTTCAACTCGGCGAGGATTAATCATCCCTAACGCCCAATCAATGATGGTGAGTGTTCGCAGACCTAAGAAGTCAAACTTCACTAAACCTGCAGTTTCAACATCATTTTTATCAAACTGGGTTACTGGGTTATTACCTTCAGCATCACAATATAATGGTGAGAAATCAGTGATGGTTGTCGGTGAAATAACCACACCACCAGCATGTTTACCCGCATTACGTGTCACACCTTCTAAAATGCGACACATATCAATGAGGTCACGAATTTCTTCATCAGCTTCATAAGCTTGACCCAGTTGAGGTTCAACCTCAAACGCTTTTTCAAGCGTCATTCCAGGTTCTGCCGGAATCAACTTAGAAAGACGATCCACAAAACCATATGGATGCCCAAGTACACGACCAACATCACGAATAACGGCTTTGGCGGCCATCGTACCAAAAGTAATGATCTGCGATACCGCATTACGACCATACATTTCAGCAACGTGATCAATCACTAAGTCACGTTTATCCATACAAAAGTCGATATCGAAATCGGGCATGGATACACGTTCAGGGTTAAGGAAACGTTCAAACAGTAAGTCAAATGCTAACGGATCCAAATCAGTGATTTTTAACGCGTATGCCACTAATGAACCTGCACCAGACCCTCGACCAGGACCTACAGGCACATCGTTATCTTTTGACCACTGAATAAATTCCATTACGATTAAAAAGTAACCCGGGAATCCCATTTGGTTAACAACTTTCAATTCAATTTCTAAACGTTCATCATATTCAGGGCGACGTTGAGAGCGAACCTCTGGATCAGGAAATAGAAATTCAAGTCGCTCTTCAAGACCTTGCTGAGATTTAGTCACCAAGAAGTCTTCGATACTCATATCACCGGTCGGGAAGTTTGGTAGAAAATACTCCCCTAAGCGAACAGTCACATTACATCGTTTAGCAATTTCTACTGAGTTCTGTAATGCTTCAGGAATATCAGCAAACAGCTCACACATTTCATCTTCACTGCGCAAGTACTGCTGTTCACTGTAAAGCTTAGGTCGATTAGGATCGACCATGGTATAACCATCATGGATAGCAACACGGATTTCATGGGCATCAAATTGATTAGCGTTAAGTAGTCGCACATCATTAGTTGCTACCACTGGCAAATCATATTGTTCCGCTAATTCAATCGCAAAATGAAGGTAAGCATCTTCATCAACACGTCCAGTGCGAACCAATTCTAAATAATAGCTGTCCGGAAAATAGGTTTGATAAAAAGCGACACAAGCATCAGTTAGCTGTTGATTACCTTTGAGTAATGCACGCCCAACATCGCCCGTTCTACCACCCGATAAGATAATTAACCCTTCACGGTACTTAATAAGCCATTCTTTATCAATCACGGGTTGATGCTGAACATGGCCACGTTGATATGCTTCTGAAATTAATAACGTTAGGTTTTTATAGCCTTCATTATTAGCGGCTAAAATGGTGAGTTCAAATAGCTCATCGCCCATGTCTTGGCTTTGTACTTTAAAATCGGCACCAATAATCGGCTTCAAGCCCGCATCATGGGCAGCAAAATAAAACTTCACTAAACCACACAGGTTCGTGAAATCAGTTAAAGCCAATGCTGGCATGCCAAGTTCAGCGGCGCGCTTAACGATAGGTTTCACTTTCGCCAAGCCATCGATCATTGAATAATCACTATGAACTCGAAGGTGGATAAAACGTGGTTCTGCCATGACAACCTAATTCATTACATTACTTAATTAACAAAAATTATACCCGATCGGGTAGTCATTCGTCGTATAAAAAAAGGCGATACCAAATGGTTCGCCTTTTTATCACGCAATCACAAGGACTTAATCAAGACCCAATACGCGCTTAACAGGTTTAAATGTTTTTCGATGTTGCTCAATCGCACCGTATTGCTCTAAAGCGGCAAAGTGCGCTTTAGTCGGATAGCCTTTATGCTTAGCAAACCCATATTGTGGAAACTCCGCATCAAGGATTTCCATTTCACGATCACGAGTAACTTTGGCAATAATTGACGCAGCACTGATTTCGTCAACCCGCAAATCCCCTTTAACCACCGCTAATGCTGCCATCGGTAGTGCTGGAATTTTATTACCATCGATCAATACAAAATCAGGCTGAATATGAAGCCCAGCAACAGCACGTTGCATAGCAACCATGGTCGCTTGTAAAATATTTAATTGATCAATTTCATCTGCTTCACAGCGACCAAGTGACCACGCAAGTGCCTTTTCTTTGATTTCACCAAATAGAAAATTGCGTTTTTTCTCACTGAGCTTTTTAGAATCGGTTAATCCTACAATCGGATTATTAGGATCTAAAATTACTGCCGCCGTAACGACTGCACCCACTAATGGGCCACGGCCGACTTCATCAACACCCGCAATACAATTAGCTTGTGGGTATACAAAAGGAGGAAAGTCTTGTTTTTCAGCCATAATTACTATGCCTTATCGATTAATGCTAACACTGCTTGTGCCGCTTGTTGATCAGCATTACAACGAATGGTTTTATGCATGTGTTCAAACTGCGCCATTAATGCTGTGGTATCACCATAAAGGATTTTATCAACTTCATAGAACAACTTATCTGGCGTACAGTCATCTTGAAGTAGTTCGGTAACTAATTCACGATCGGCCATGATATTAGGTAATGAAACATACTTCGTTTTTAGCATCCGCTTGGCAATCCACGCAGTAAGTGGTTTCACTTTATAGCCCACCACCATCGGACGTTTCACCAGCATACATTCTAATGCAACGGTCCCTGATGCGAGTAGCACCGCATCCGCCGCTATCATGACATTTCGAGCAGTATCATCCACTAATTCAAAATCTAATTCAGGCGCAGTCGCTTGCCATGCTTGTTCAAATTGAGCACGACGTTTTTCATTCACCAATGCGACCACAAAGCCTAACTCAGGATGTTTTACTTTAAGTTTTTTACAGGTTTCAATAAAGGGCTCTGCGAGCATCGCCATTTCACTGCCACGACTACCAGGAAGCACCGCTAACCAGCGTTTAGTTGGATCTAAGCCAAGTAACTCACGAGCAGCAATTTGATCAGTTTGTAATGGAATAGCATCGGCCATGGTATGACCAACAAACTGACATGGCACATTAAACTTATCGTAAAATGCTTTTTCAAATGGCAAAAAAGCCAATACTAAATTAGTGGCGGCTTCAATTTTAAAAATCCGTTTTTGGCGCCAAGCCCATACTGATGGACTAACATAGTGCACCGTTTTAATACCACGATCTTTTAAATCTTTTTCAAGCCGTAGATTAAAATCAGGCGCATCAATACCAACAAACACATCCGGTGGATTATCGCTAAAGTACTTAACAAGCTCGGCTTTTACTTTGAATAATCGTGGTAATCGACCAAGGACTTCAACAATCCCCATTACCGCAAGTTCTTCCATATCAAACAGCGCTTCACAGCCTTGAGCTTGCATTCGAGGCCCTGCAACCCCCACAAATTCAGCGTCAGGATATTGCGCTTTTACGGCTTGAATAAAACCAGCACCTAAAATATCACCGGAAATTTCTCCGGCGACAATCGCTATTCGAAGAGGCTTCGTCATTAGCGAATAATACCGCGTTCTGAGTTATCAAGTAATTCAGAAAAACGTCCAACTGACGGCCAATCTTTCGCCATTTCAGCAAGAACTGGTTTTACTTCTGCCAGTGTTTTTCCTGAACGGTAAATTTCTTTATAAGCTCGACGAATGGCATGTAGTTCTGGTTTTTCAAACCCATTACGCTGTAAACCAACGATATTTAAACCAAAGGGTTTCGCGTGGTTACCTTGAGCTAATACATACGGTGGTACGTCTTGTACGACAGCTGAACAACCACCAATATAACTGTAAGCACCCACAGTACAGAATGGATGAACCGCAGACAATGCCATTACACCAGCATAATCGCCAACAGTAACATGACCACCTAAAATAGAGTTATTACCAATATGAGTATGATTACCAACAACCACATCATGGGCAATATGGGCATTTACACATAACAAATTATCGTTACCAACAACAGTAACGCCCTTATCTTGTGTAGTACCACGATGAATTTGAACACTTTCACGGATCACATTACGATCACCAATTTCTAAGCGTGTTGCTTCACCACTAAATTTCTTGTCTTGGCACTCTTCACCGATAATTGCAAACGGGAAGATACGATTATCTTTACCGATAACTGTTGGACCTTTGATGACAACATGAGACATCACCTCAGTGCCTTCACCAATTTCAACCCCTGTTGCAATATAGGTAAACGGGCCAACAGTAACATTAGCGCCAATGATCACCCCATCTTCAATCACAGCTGATGGATGAATTTTCGCACTTTCATGAATCATGAGAATACTCGTCTCGCACATTTAAGCTCTGCTGAACACACTGTTTCGCCATCAACTTTAGCGATGCCATTAAATAACGCGATACCACGACGTTCTTTAATAAATTCAACTTCTAGAATCATTTGATCGCCAGGTACTACCGGTTTACGAAACTTTGCTTTATCAATACTCGCAAAATAATACAGTTCATTTTCTGTTGGCGCACCAAAGGTTTTAAAGGCTAATAAACCTGTTGCTTGTGCCATCGCTTCTAAAATCAACACGCCAGGAAATACAGGCATATTGGGAAAATGACCCGTAAACTGAGGCTCATTAACAGAAACATTCTTAATCGCTGTTAACGTCTTTCCTTCATCATAATTGGTAACACGATCAATCATAAGAAACGGGTAACGATGAGGAAGAAGCGCCTGAATTTCGGTGATGTTTAACGTCTTTTTTTCGGTCGTCAAAACTAAATTCCTGTTATAAAAACATGTAAAAAATATGCTATGAAAATGCAAAATGGCCTACACAAAGGCAGGCCAATTAATGATAATAAAAATTATTCGTCTTTAGCTTTAAGTTGTTTTTCAACTGCTTTTAGACGTTTATTCATATCATCAATACGATGAACCCGGGTAGCTGTTCGACGCCACTCTTTGTTAGGTTGCAGCGGAATACCTGAAGAGTACATACCTTTCTCTTCAATACTACGCATCACCATTCCCATGCCAGTAATTGTTACGCCATCAGCAATCTTAATATGACCATTAAGTACAGAAGCGCCACCAATAATACAATATTTACCAATTTTAGTACTACCAGCAACGACTGTCGCTCCTGCCATCGCTGTACCATATCCGATTTGCACGTTATGAGCGATTTGCATCTGGTTATCAATAATTACATTATCATCAATAATGGTATCGTCTAATGCACCACGGTCAATGGTAGTACAAGCACCAATTTCAACGCGATTGCCAATGCGAACAGAACCCAGTTGCGGGATCTTAACCCACTCACCTTTATCATTAGCATAACCAAAACCATCGGCACCAATAACCGTACCTGATTGTACAAGACAGTGAGCGCCAATGACGACATTATGATAAATAGTGACATTCGCCCACAATTTGGTGCTATTACCAATAATCGCGTTTTTACCAATAAAACAGCCTGCACCAATTTGAACGTTATCGCCCAATTGTACTCCAGCTTCAATCACTGCATTATGACCAATAGCAACATTACTACCAACAATTGCAGTTGAATCAATATACGCTGATGCTGCAATATCAGTCGCAGCAACAGGGGTTGTATCAAGAAGTTGAGCCACTAATGCATAGCTAAGGTAAGGGTCTTTTACGACTAACATATTGCCATTAAAAAACTCGACATCCGCTTCTCGTAGCATTACTGCATCCGCTTGACACTCACTAAGCTGTTGACGGTACTTGCTATCAGAAAGGAACGTTATTTGCCCTGTAGCAGCCTTGCCCATCCCGGCAATTGAGTGAATTTCAGTTGTGCCATCGCCATGTAGCTCTGCACCTAATTTATCAGCTAATTCAGCAAGAGTAATTACAGCCATTTTATTCTATCTCTCTTGTAACAACAGCCACATAAGGTGGCTGTTAGATCAAAAGTTGTAGCTGAACTCGTCAGCTACAACGTTCACCACAGGGTTACTGTTTTATTTTACAGCAGCGATAACTTTAGATGATAAGTCATCACTCTTATTTGCAAATAATACTGCTTGTGCATCTAGCACAACATTGTAGCCATTTTTCTTCGCAACAGTATTGATAGCAGTACGGATTTTCTTAACCAGTTTCTGCTCTTCTTCCATGCCACGACGACGTTGATCTTCTGATAATGCTTTTGCTTTTAGCTTATAATCAGAATCAAGTGCTGCAAGTTGACGTTGAATATCAGTACGTTGTTGAGGTGTCATTAACTCACCATCACGCTTCATTTTTTCGATTTTGGTTTTCATTTTACCCTCAATCGAACGTAACGCTGCAACGCGACCACTGAACTCTTTTTGCAATTTTTCTTGCACTTTGTAACGTGTCGCTAATTCAGACATTGCCTGACCAGTAGACACATAACCAATTTTTTGTGCAGCTTCGGCTGCATTGGCATACATAGATGAAGATAAAATTACTAAACCTAAACTTGCTGCTTTAATCCACTGTTTCAAAAGACTCTCCTTAAAAATTAGAATGACTGACCAATGGTGAATGTGAAGAACTCTTCATCATCCCCTTCGTATTTCTTAATTGGTTTAGCAACCGAGAATACAAGTGGACCCATTGGGGACATCCACTGTAATGCAGCACCGTAAGACGCTCGAATCATACCTGGGTCAGAATAATCAGGTAATGAACTTGCGTTGGTATAATCAGGATGGAATTCAGTATCCCATACCGAACCAGCATCAACAAAGAAACTGGTACGTACTTGATTTTTCACTTCTTGAGAAGCAAACGGGGTTGGAACAATTAATTCCATACTCGCTAGAGCAATGGCATTACCACCCGTAGACTCATCACTTACCACACCTTTTTGGTTATTACCTTGGCCTTGACCGTAAACTGCTTTAGGGCCAACAGTGTTAGAACGGAAACCACGAATAGTTGTAAAACCACCCGCATAGTAGTTTTCATAAAATGGCATTAATTGATCACTGCCATTGTCTGTCTTACCGTAACCGTTACCGTAACCTAATTTACCACGTAGCAATAAGGTGTAGTCTTGTTTTTCAGTTAATGGAATATACTGACGAACATCATATTGAGTCTTAAAGTATTGTGAATCCGACCCAGGAATAGTCATCTTAAATGATGCATTCTGATAATTACCCGACGTCGGGAAGTAACCACGGTTTAAGTGGTTACGCGTCCATGAAATACTCCAGTTGAAGTCATCAAGTTCGATTGCATTATCATTATTTTCATCAAAGCCATGAATCTTTTTAAACTGCTCGATCTGATAGTAATCTTGAATATTAGAAATCTTATTATGATCATAACCCAAGCTAAAATCAAAGTAGTTCAATTCATTGAATGGGAAGCCCCACGTTAAACTTGCGCCATAACTTTGGTTGGTATAATCCGAGATATTGGCATCTGATGCTTCAAACTCGTTGTAGTAAATCTTACCACCAAGACTAACGTTGTTAATCGTGAAGTACGGATCTTTGTATTCAAGGCTAATGTTCTTAGAGTAATCATTGGTCATTGCATTAATGCCAAATAAATTACCCGTACCCAAGAAGTTTTTCTGGGTTAAACCCGCCTGGAAACTAATACCTGATTCAGTACCGTAACCGACACCGAAGTTAACACTGCCAGAGTTCGCTTCTTTAACGTTGTACTTCACATCAACCTGATCATCAGAACCAGGCACACGGACAGTTTGTACATCAACATTTTCAAAGAAACCAGTACGGTTTAGACGTTGCTTACCTGTTTCAATCGATTTAGCATTAAGCCACGAACCTTCCATTTGGCGCATTTCACGACGTAACACTTCATCTTTAGTGGTGTTATTACCACTAAATTCAATATTACGTACATACACACGTTTCCCTTGTTCAACATTAACGATCAAGGATACTTGATGTGCTGCATCATCAAACTCAGGCATCATGGTAACTTTAGGATAAGCATAACCTGCCTTACCTAATTCACGCTTAACGGCTTCTTCTAATGCTGTGACTTCAGCACCATTGTAAACACTGCCAGATTTAAAGGTTACTAACTTATCAAATTCAGCAACACGGCCAGCAACGTCACCTTGGAACTTAACGTTTTTAACCTTGTATTGCTCACCTTCATGAATTTTTAAAGTGATGTACACGCCTTTTTTATCAGGAGAAATAGCAACATGCGTTGATTCTAAGCGGTACTTTAAATAACCATTATTTAAATACTGCGAACGCAATGTTTCTAAATCACCTTGCAGTACTTGTTTCTGATACTTTTCATTGGCCATAAAGTCCCACCAAGGCACACTGTCCTTAAGTTTGAACTTACCGACCAAATCAGCATCACTAAAAACATGATTACCAAGGATATTAATCTGCTTAATTTTAGCGGATACACCCTCAGTAAATACAAATTTAATATCAACACGATTACGAGGCAAAGGCGTAACAACCGCTTCTACAGTGGCATTATATTTACCCACACTGTAATAGAAGTCTTCTAGACCTTTATCAATCTTAGATAAGGTTGTTCTATCTAGCGCTTCACCAACACGTAAGCCTGATGATTCAAGGTTCTCTTTTAGCTGCTCATCTTTGATTGCTTTATTGCCAGCAAAAGTAATGTCAGCAATGGTTGGACGTTCTTTTACATCGACCAGTAACGTATTACCGTCTCGATATACCTTAATATCTTCAAAATTGCCGGAAGAATAAAGAGATTTGATCAGCGTTGAAATATCCTGTGGATCAACAGTGTCGCCAACTCGAACAGGCATTTTTAATAATGCTGCGCCCATAGTGACTCGCTGAAGACCTTCAAAACGAATGTTATCAACTACAAATTTATTTTCCGCGCTATGCGCAACGCTACTTGTTAAAAGTAGCGATGCGACTAACAGTTTTTTAATCGCCATTACTGTACTGATTATTCCTTGCTAAATACGCATTTATTAAAGTCGGGTAAAATCATTGAATAGCGCAACCGCCATTAACGCAACCAAAATGGCTGATCCCACTCTATAGCCAATATCCTGAATTCGTTCAGATACAGGACGACGAGTTACTGCCTCGATAGCAAAGAACATTAAATGTCCGCCATCAAGCACAGGTAAAGGTAATAGATTTACAATACCTAAGTTAACACTGATCAACGCTAAGAAACCAAGGAAATATACCAAGCCAAACTCGGCAGTCATTCCAGCCCCTTTTGCGATAGATATCGGTCCGCTAAGGTTTTTCATTGCAACATCACCAGTAACGAGCTTAGTGACCATATCAAACGTTAATGACACTAATTGACCGGTTTTTTCAGTCGCTTTGATCGCCGCTTCAATGGGACCAAACTTTAAATTAACTTTGTACGATGCTGGCCAAGGTTCAATACTTGGTGCCAATCCTACATAGCCAACTTCTTTACCGTCAGCTTCAACTTTTACACGAGGGGTCAATGATAACATCACTGGTTCATCATCACGTAAAACTTCAACTTGTAGTGTTTTTCCTGGATGAGTACGAACAGCATCAACAAATTGCTGCCACTGCGTTACTGATTTATTATCAACCGTGACAATCTTATCATTTAATTTAAATCCTGCATCAATTGCTGCACTATTATCAACAAGTTGTGAAACAGTTAGCGTAATTGGCGGTGTAAATGGCGAAATACCCAATGTCGTCAATACACGCTGTGATTCAGGATCAAAAGACCAATCGGTTAAATCAAGTGTCCGGGAAACCACAATTGAACTATCAGGCTCTTGTGCCGTTATTACTACTTGCTTATCCCCAATTTGAGATATCAATGCCATATTGGCAGATTCCCAATCAGATGTTTCGAGTCCAGAAACTGATTTTAGTTCCATTCCGGGAATAATTCCCGCTTTTGCCGCGATAGATTGGGGAGCAACTTCACCAATAACTGGCCTTAATGCTGGCACACCGATTAAGTACACTACCCAATAAGCAAAAACAGCAAACACAAAGTTAGCCATTGGTCCTGCCGCAACAATAGCACTGCGTTGCCAAATTTTCTTATTATTAAACGCCATATGACGTTTCTCAGGCGGAACCTCAGCTACCCGCTCATCAAGCATTTTAACGTAACCACCTAGTGGTATTAGCGCTAATGTATATTCAGTACCATCTTTGCCAACGCGACTAAATAAGGCTTTACCAAAACCAATAGAGAAGCGTTCAACATAAACACCACAACGACGAGCAACCCAAAAATGGCCAAACTCATGAACGGCGATAAGAATACCAAGAGCAACTAAAAAAGCGCTTAAATTACGGATAAATTCAATCATGCAAATTCCTTCGCAATAATGTCTAAAGCAAGATCACGGGCTTGCTTATCTAACACCATTACGGCATCAATATCATTAGGTTCAGTTAATACTGCGACGTCTAACACTAACTTATTCACTTTCGCAATATCAGTAAAAAGAATTTTTTCAGCTAAAAAAGCCGCAACAGCAATTTCATTGGCCGCATTTAAAGTGGTCGTTGCTGCTTGTCCTTTATAACAAGCATCAATAGCCAATTTCAAACACGGATAACGATCAAAATCAGGATCCATGAAAGTAAACTCACCGATCTTACTAAAATCAAGTGGAGCAACACTAGATTCAACCCGTTGTGGATATGCCATCGCACATGCAATTGGCGTGCACATATCAGGTAATCCCATTTGTGCGATAACTGAACCGTCTTTATATTGCACCATTGAGTGGATCATTGATTGCGGATGAATAATCACCTGCATTTGTTCACGACTGGCATTAAATAACCAACGCGCTTCAATGTATTCCAACCCTTTATTCATCATGGTCGCTGAATCAACTGAAATTTTAGGGCCCATAGACCAATTCGGATGAGCAATCGCCATTGCAGGTGTTACAGCATCTAAGGCATTAATATCAGTATAACGGAATGGACCACCTGAGCCGGTTAATAATACCTTAGTAACGCCATGTGCCGCTAAATCACAGCGTCCCATACGACGTTGAATTTCAGCAGGTAATGCTTGAAAAATAGCATTATGTTCGCTATCAACGGGTAATAATTCAGCACCATATTTTTCACAAGCATCAATAAACATCTGCCCTGTCATAACCAATGCTTCTTTATTGGCTAATAAAATACGTTTACCTTTTTTAACCGCCGCCATGGTTGGCAATAAACCTGCCGCACCAACGATCGCAGCCATAACCGTATCAACTTCATCCAGCGCTGCCACTTGGCAAATAGCGTCATCACCGCCTAAGACGATAATATCTAAATTTGCCTGCTGTACTAAGTCATTAAGTTGAGATGCAGCCGTAACAGATGCCATCGCTGCATATTTTGGGTGCCATTGCTGACACAGATCAAACATTTTGTCGACATTCGAGCCTGCTGCTAATGCGATGACTTCAAATGAATTAGGGTTTTGAGCGACTACTGTTAAAGTACTATGCCCAATTGAACCTGTAGCACCAAGAATCGTTAACTTACGCATAAAATCACTTACAATTACAAAAAAGGCAGCAAAATAGCTGCCTTTAAGAAAGATGGCTACTCTTAATTAGATTAGCCACAGATAGAGTAATGCAAACACGGGGATTGCGGCTGTTAAGCTATCAATACGATCTAAAATCCCACCATGTCCTGGTAAAATATTGCCACTGTCTTTGATACCAGAAACTCGCTTAAACATACTTTCAACTAAATCGCCTAGAACCGAAATGATCACGGTAATAATAGCAATAAAGAATAATTGGCCTAGTGATGAAAACTCAATCGATAATAAATGCGATCCAAGCCAAGTAACAAAAATAGCTAAACACGCTCCGCCGACTAACCCTTCAATGGTTTTATTTGGACTCACTGCCGGTGCCATCTTATGCTTACCAAAGCGCTTGCCAGAGAAATAAGCGCCAGTATCGGCAGCCCAAACTAATAAGCACACAAGTAAAACTAAGCAGGCCCCATGGTAAGGATTATTGTCATAACCCACAGCGCGGAGCATTAAAATACTCCAAAAAAAAGGCAATAATGTGAGCAAACCAAAAATTTGTTTTAGAAACGGTTTCTTTGACCAAAAATCAGCACTTTTAGGATAACTAATCGCTAATGCAGATGCCACTAGCCACCATAAACCACCAAGAAGTAATATTGTACGATAGATTCCATCAGGATGAGAGAGTGACGCAGGATCTGTGGGTAACAGCGCAATGCTTGCTCCCAGCATGATAGTCGGTAAAATCATCGCATTAATACGTGATGATGCGTTAACAAATTGCGTCCACTCCCAGAAACCAACTAAGGTTATTGCAGCCATAGCAATAATAAAAGCAGGCAACGGCAGAAAAAAGATTCCTGCGATGACAAGTGGCGCGAGGATTAACGCGGTAATAATTCGTTGCTTGAGCAAACTGCGTCCTCTTTTATATAGGAAATATAATATTGAGTATCGGAAAAAACCGCTACTTAAACAATAACGCCAACACACAACATTGCGTATTGGCGAAAATAATGTTTTTTATTTTAACAAAGCTTGTATCTGCTCGCCAGTACAACCAAAGCGGCGCTCACGATTTACAAACCATGCCACAGCATTCGCCAAACTTTGTTCATCAAAATCAGGCCAATGTTGTTCAGTGAAATACAATTCAGCGTAAGCCGTTTGCCATAGCATAAAATTACTAATGCGACACTCGCCACTAGTACGAATTAATAAATCAACATCTGGTAAACCTTGAGTCACTAAACCCTGCGCTAAATCTTGTTCAGTCAGAGAGTCAATATCAAGTTTTTGATCAATAACACGTTGCATCATTTGCTTGGTTGCTTGAAGAATATCCCATTGACCACCATAGTTAGCTGCCACATTTAACACTAACCCAGTGTTGCCTTCAGTTAATAATTCTGCCGCAATAATTTTTTTCTGCAGTCGAGCACTGAAGCGACTTTTGTCTCCGATAATACATAATCGAATATTATTTTTATGTAGTCGTTTTACTTCACAACCTAAAACGGTCATGAATAGTTCCATTAGTACCGAAACTTCGTCCTCAGGGCGACGCCAGTTTTCACTACTAAAGGCAAATAATGTAACGACTTTAATTCCGAGTCGATTTGCAGTAGAAACAGTCTTACGAACCGCATCTACCCCTGCTTTATGGCCAAATACTCGCGCTTTACCTTTGGCTTTCGCCCAACGGCCATTACCATCCATGATCACTGCAATGTGTTGTGGAAGACAATCGGCTGAAAGAACAGCATCTATTAAAGGTTGTGCCATATTTATCCCTCAAAAAAAAAGCGCCGTGCTGCCGCACAGCGCCTTAACTTTGTTCGCTAAATTAAGACTAGAGTCTTAAACTTCCATTAGCTCTTTTTCTTTAACTTCAAGAACCGCTTCAATGTTCTTGATAGCTTCATCTGTTAGTTTTTGAATTTCATCTTGTGCACGACGATCATCATCTTCAGAAATATCTTTATCTTTTAGTAAAGATTTAACTGTAGCATTAGCATCACGACGAATATTACGGACAGCAACTCGACCTTGCTCAGCTTCAGCACGTACAATCTTAACAAGATCGCGACGACGTTCTTCTGTTAGCGGTGGCAATGGTACTCGAATAACAGTACCTGCTGACATTGGGTTAAGACCCAAATCAGACATCATGATTGCTTTTTCAACTTTCGCTGATAATTCACGATCGAATACAGTAATCGCTAATGTACGTGAGTCTTCAGCAACCACGTTAGCAACTTGCTTAAGCGGTGTACTTGCGCCGTAATACTCAACATAGATAGTATCAAGTAGGCTTGGATGTGCACGGCCAGTACGAATTTTTACTAATTGACCTTTTAGTGCATCAACACTTTTTTCCATGCGCGTTTGCGCGTCTTGTTTAATTTCGTTAATCACGATAAATACCTTAAATTATGCTGTCATCATCGCACTGATCGTCAGCGCCATATTAAATTTACAAGGCTTAAGCGTTAGTGATCAGCGTACCTTCTTGCTCACCCATTACAACACGGCGTAATGCGCCAGGCTTATTCATATTAAATACACGAATTGGCATGTTGTGGTCACGAGCAAGAGTAAATGCAGCCAAATCCATTACCTTAAGTTCTTTTTCAAGTACATCTTGGTAGCTCAGCTGTTCACAAAGCGTTGCATCTGGATTTTTAACTGGATCATCCGTAAACACGCCTTCAACTTTTGTTGCTTTTAATACTACATCAGCTTCGATTTCGATACCACGAAGACATGCAGCAGAATCTGTTGTGAAGAACGGATTACCTGTACCTGCAGCGAAAATAACAACACGACCTTGACGTAACTGGCTAATCGCATCAGCCCAGTTATAATTATCACATACGCCGTTCAAAGGAATAGCAGACATTACTCGCGCGTTCACATAGGCACGATGCAGCGCATCACGCATTGCTAAGCCATTCATTACCGTTGCTAGCATACCCATGTGGTCGCCCACAACTCGGTTCATACCTGCTTCAGCTAAACCAGCACCACGGAATAAATTACCACCACCGATAACAAGGCCGACTTGAACACCTAATTCAACGAGTTCTTTTACCTCTTGAGCCATACGGTCAAGAACTTGAGCGTCAATACCAAATCCTTCTTTACCTTGTAGTGCTTCACCACTTAGTTTAAGAAGAATACGTTGATAACTTGGTTTAGGGTTTGTGGTCATGTTTTTTACCTTCCAGGCTGATTTTGAGATATGGAGTTGTAAAAAGACCGCAACGTCGGTTGCGGTCTTTGATATTCTGATTAAAAAGGATTAACCTTTTTGAACAGCGGCTACTTCTTCAGCAAAGCTCATTTCTTTAGCTTTCTCGATACCTTGACCAACTTCTAGACGTACGAAGTTAGTTATTGTAGCGCCTGTTTCTTTCAAAATATCGCCAACAGTTTTCTTTGGTTCCATGATGAAAGCTTGGCCAGTTAGAGAAACTTCGCCAGTAAACTTCTTCATGCGACCTTCAACCATCTTTTCTGCGATAGCTTGAGGCTTGCCTTCGTTCATAGCGATTTCAACTTGAACTGCACGCTCTTTTGCTACAACTTCAGCTGGTACGTCAGTTGGGTTAACGTATTCAGGGTTAGAAGCTGCAACATGCATTGCGATGTGCTTAAGTGTTTCTGCGTCGCCGTTACCAGCAACAACTACTGCGATACGAGTACCGTGAGTGTAAGCAGAAACTTTATCACCAGCAATGTATGCTACGCGACGGATAGAGATGTTCTCACCGATCTTAGCTACTAGCTCAATACGTGCTTCTTCAAACTGTACTTGAAGCTCTTCAACTGTAGCGTGGCTAGCAAGTGCTGCATCAGCAACAGAGTTAGCGAATGCAAGGAAGCTACCGTCTTTAGCAACGAAGTCAGTCTGGCAGTTTACTTCAACAAGAGCTGCTTTACCGTCAGCATCTTTAATGATGATAGTACCTTCAGCTGCTACGTTACCTGCTTTTTTAGCAGCTTTAGCAGCACCGCTCTTACGCATGTTTTCGATTGCTAGCTCAATATCAGCGTTAGCTTCTACTAGTGCTTTCTTACAATCCATCATGCCTGCGCCAGTACGTTCACGCAGTTCTTTAACTAGGGCAGCTGTAACTGTTGCCATGTGATAATCCTCAGATTTGAATTCGTTAAGTAAAAATCAGGGGCCAAATCGGCCCCTGGTAACCATTCTTAGTTTACGCAAGGTAACTTAAGATGCTTATGTAAAGCAGCAGGCTATTAAGCTTCAGCTACAAAACCGTCTTCTTCTGCTTGAACAACGATATCTTGGTTACGAGCTTCTTTAACAGTTTGAGCTACAGCACCAGTATAAAGCTGAATCGCGCGGATTGCGTCATCGTTACCTGGGATAACGAAATCAACGCCATCTGGATCAGAGTTAGTATCAACAACAGAAAATACTGGAATACCTAGGTTATTAGCTTCTTTGATTGCAATGTGCTCACAATCAGCGCCGATTACGAACATTGCGTCTGGTAAGCCGCCCATGTTCTTAATACCACCTAGTGATTTCTCAAGCTTTTCCATTTCGCGAGTACGCATAAGCGCCTCTTTCTTGGTTAGCTGCTCGAAAGTACCATCAATAGATTGAGCTTCAAGTTCTTTAAGACGCTTGATTGATTGACGAACAGTTTTCCAGTTAGTCAACATACCACCCAACCAACGGTTGTTTACGTAGTACTGATCACAGCTGATTGCTGCTTCTTTGATTGATTCGCTAGCTGCGCGCTTAGTACCAACGAAAAGAACTTTACCTTTACGTGCAGCAATTTTTTCAATTTCAGCTAGTGCTGCATTGAACATTGGTACAGTTTTTTCTAGGTTGATGATGTGTACACGGTTACGAGCGCCGAAAATGAATGGCTTCATTTTTGGGTTCCAGTAACGAGTTTGGTGACCAAAGTGTACACCAGCCTGAAGCATGTCGCGCATTGATACAGTTGCCATTGAATAATCCTCTAATGGGGTTAGGCGTCCACATATCCCATCTTAAAACCGACCCTATGATGGCGTATAACCATCGTTATCTAGTATAGATAACTGAGCACCCCGGCAGATGTGTCGATATGTGTGAATAATAAATAAAAGTATGTGTAATCCAATCAAATTGCACCATTACACACATTAATTCACCAACGAGTGGTTAAATTATTGCTTATAACAGAAACAAAATCACTGTTTACGGCGCGCTTTATATCATAGAACAGCCAATAAAATCCAGTCAAAATTGGATATGAGAACTAATCTTATCTTTCCTTTAACCCCTTGCGACTGGTAATATAGTCCTACACAGAAACATACAGATTGAGACGATTTTATGAGCATTAAGATCAAAACGGCTGAAGAAATTGAAAAAATGCGTATTGCTGGCCAACTAGCTGCTGACGTATTAGAAATGATCGAACCGCATGTAAAGGCGGGTGTGACGACAGAAGCGCTAGACCAACTTTGTCATGACTACATCACACAAGTTCAACAAGCGATTCCAGCGCCGTTGAACTACCACGGCTTTCCTAAATCTGTGTGTACTTCGATTAACCACGTTGTTTGTCACGGTATCCCTGCAGCAGCAGATGAGATTGTTGTAGAAGCTAACGGCAAATATAACAAACCAGCAATATTGAAAGATGGCGACATCATTAATATTGACGTGACAGTGATTAAAGATGGTTACCACGGTGATACTTCAAAAATGTTTGAAGTAGGTGAAGTATCTCTTGAAGACAAACGCCTTTGTCGCGTTGCTCAAGAAAGCCTTTATTTAGCAATCAAAAAAGTAAAACCTGGCGCGAAAATTGGCGATCTTGGCACTGCCATTCAAAAATTCATCAAAGCAGGCAGCAGCCGTTTTTCTATCGTGAAAGATTACTGTGGTCATGGTATTGGTAACGAATTCCATGAAGAACCTCAAGTAGTTCACTACAAAAATGGTGATCGCACTGTAATGAAAGAAGGCATGTGTTTCACTATCGAGCCAATGATTAACGCAGGTAAATTCAGCTGTGAATCAGACGAGCAAGATGGTTGGACTGTCTATACTGTTGATGGTAAAAAATCAGCACAGTGGGAACATACTCTACTTGTTACTAAAGATGGCTGTGAAATATTAACACTACGTAAAGAAGAAACACTGCCTCGTCTAATGCATAACGTATAATTCGTCATCTGCATTATTGCAGCGGCTGAAATCAAAAAAACCGACCTTCTGTGTCGGTTTTTTTATACCTAACGATACAGTTCATGATTCGAAATGGTTATAGTAAATATAAGATACCCTTACCGCACGGACAGCCATGACAGATATTTCAGCGACTCAACTTTCTGATTACCTCGACGAGGCCATTACTCTCGACAGCTTACGTAGTGCCCTATCCCATTTTGCTGAACAACAAAAACGACAATTTAAACAGCAAAAGTCCATTATTGATTTAGTGACCGAACGCAGTCACTTTATCGATCAATTATTGATTCGACTATGGCGCTTTTATGGGTTTGAACAACAACCGGATTTAGCCTTAATTGCCGTTGGCGGCTATGGCAGAGGTGAATTACACCCGCTGTCTGATGTCGATCTACTTATCTTAAGTCAGCACCCATTAGAAGAGGCTGTCGCAGCTAATGTCAGCGCGCTAATAACGTTATTATGGGACTTACGCTTAGAAGTCGGTCAAAGCGTACGAACAGTTGATGAATGTATCGCAGTTGGTAAAGATGATCTTACTGTCGCGACGAATTTAACTGAATCACGCTTTTTATGTGGTAACCAGCAAACCTTTCATCAATTAACGGTGGCGATTAACTCACCGCAGTTTTGGCCAAGCGAAATATTCTTTCAAGCAAAATGTGAAGAACAACGGGTACGCCATGCCCGCTATCACGATACTACCTATAATCTTGAACCCGATATAAAATCAAGTCCCGGCGGGTTACGGGATATTCATACCTTAAGTTGGGTCGCACGGCGTCATTTTGGTGCCACCAGCTTATTAGAAATGAGTCACCACGGTTTTTTAACTGATGCTGAATACCGCGAACTGGTTGAATGCCAAAATGCGTTATGGCAAATTCGATTTGCACTGCATATTGAATTGCGTCGCTATGATAATCGGCTCACCTTTGATCACCAGACATCTGTCGCAGAAAACCTCGATTATCATGGTGAAGGTAATCAAGCAGTCGAAATGATGATGAAGGCTTTTTATCGCATTTTACGTCGCGTAGCAGAACTCAATAAAATGCTATTACAGCTGTTTGATGAGGCGATCATAAAACCAGATTCTCGGCTTGCGCCCATTGTACTCAATGATGATTTTCAATTACGTGGCAATTTAATCGAAGCCACCAAACCGGCCTTATTCCAAGCACGGCCAGAAACCATTCTCGATATGTTTCTTCATATTGCGCAAAATTCTGATATTGAAGGTATTGCCGCGCCTACCCTACGTCAATTACGCACGGCAAGACGTCGTCTCAATCGTTTTCTTATCGAGATCCCAGCAGCCCGTGAAAAATTCATGGAATTAGTGCGTCAACCTAATGCACTTCAAAAGGCATTTCAATTAATGCATCGTCACGGGGTTATTGCCGCCTACTTACCCCAATGGAGCCACATCGTGGGTCAGATGCAATTTGACTTATTTCATGTGTATACCGTTGATGAACACAGTATTCGAGTGATTAAAAATCTACATAAATTCAATGATCCTAATCAGCATTCACAGCATCCAATTTGTTGTGAGGTTTATCCGCGTTTAATCAAAAAAGAAATCTTAATCTTAGCCGCAATATTTCATGATATAGCAAAAGGTCGCGGCGGGGATCACTCTAAATTAGGCGCAGTTGATGCTTATGATTTTTGTATTAAACATGGGTTATCTCACCCCGATGCAGAAACGGTGTCATGGTTAGTACAAAAACATTTATTGATGTCAGTTACGGCTCAACGACGTGATATTTATGATCCTGAAGTGGTGGCAGAATTTGCGAAACAAATGGGTGATGAAGAACATTTAGATTATTTGGTGTGTTTAACCGTGGCTGACATTTGTGCCACTAACCAAGATTTGTGGAATAGCTGGAAACGAACTCTATTAGCAGAACTTTATTACTCAACCCAAAAGACATTGCGTCGAGGGTTAGAAAAAACACCTGATATGCGCGATCGCATTCGTCATAATCAACAGTTAGCATCGGCAATATTACGCGGTAAAGGTTTTATGCCCCGAGATATTGAAGTGTTATGGCGTCGCTTTAAAGCCGATTACTTCTTACGCCATACTCATAAACAACTCGCATGGCACGCTCAAGCATTATTAAAGCACACCGGCGATAAGCCAATCATATTAATCAGCAAAAAAGCCACTCGGGGTGGCACGGAAGTATTTATCTATAGCAAAGATAAAGCCAAGCTATTTGCGATTGTAGTTTCAGAGTTAGATAAGAAAAATCTCAGTATCCATGATGCCCAAATCATGAACAGTAAAGATGGTTATACGCTTGATACATTTATGGTGCTTGATCCTAACGGCAAAGCGATTAATGAAAATCGTCATATGGGGATCATTCGAAATCTAACTAAAGCACTAACAGTAATGAAATCTGAACGTAAAATTCGTCGCGCGCCACGTAAACTGCTCCATTTTAATGTGCCAACAAAGGTTGAGTTTTTATCAACTAAAACTGGACGTAAAACCATGATGGAACTAGTTGCGCTAGATATGCCAGGTTTATTAGCTAAGATAGGCGCGGTATTTGCAGATCTTAATGTCAGTTTACAAGCTGCAAAAATAACCACTATCGGTGAGCGTGCTGAAGACTTTTTTATTATTGTTAATGATATTGGTGGTCGTTTAACTAAAGAGCAGCAACAGTTATTACGCGAAACGCTGATTCTTATGATCAATAAGCATGCTTAAATAATACTGAGACAACACCGTATTCAACTACGGTGTTGTTCTTTTTTAATGATAGTTACAACTGTAATTATCCTATGCAGCAGCTTGCTGAGCACTAGCAACAAATTGAGAAAACCATAAATCAGCAACGTCTAACGGATCAAAATGCACCCCAGCATCAATATCTAATCGAGGCTGCACTGGTTGAGAATGCAACTCAGCGAGTAGTGCATCAAATTTACGTCCGGCACCACAAAAACGATCTTCTCCATAGCTAGAATCACCTAATGCTATTACACCGTAATGTTGCTTAGGCAATAACGGGAATTGATCTTTCAATGCAACGTACAGAGGCAATAGATTCTCGGGGATCTCACCTTGCCCCGTTGTCGAAGAAATCACTAACACGGTATCAGCATCATAAGCCATAAAATCATCTAACGTTGAGTCAAAAAAAATCTCAACTTGCGCCGATGTTAATTTAGCGGCTAATGTTTCTGCTAACTCTTCTGCTCCACCATATACAGAGCCTACAAATATGCCTAACTTATTCATTGTCCGCTCTCCTTTGCTGTCAGACGTCCTCAATAAGGGACTATTACCAATCTGGCAATTACACTAAAGAAAAGCAAGTACTGGAGTGAATTTAAGCTAATAAGTTTGCGCTATCGCCCATTCATCGCCATTGATCACTATTTTATATTACACATTTAACAGTAATGAAGGTGACCAATTAAATATGGTCATAACACGCAACCAGACATCATCAACCTCAGCACGAATATCAATTGCAGCACCAGTGAGCGGATGATTAAATTGTAATCGTGACGCATGCAACATCAAACGATGACAATCAAGGCTTTCACGGAACATACGATTATGCTTACCATCACCATAGTTAACATCACCAATCATATGATGATCTAAATGATGCATATGACGACGTAATTGGTGTTTACGTCCTGTTTCTGGTTTCAACTCGATCAAACTATAACGACTGGTCGCATAACGTCCCACTGCAATATCAGTTTCTACTGTTGCTAGTGGTGTATACGCAGTTATAGCTTCTTGCGGCTCTTTATCTTCAGTTGCTTTTTTGTCGGCAATTTTATCCAACATGACTTTAAGTGGGTAATCCAACACTGCCGCTTCTTTGATCCAACCTCTCACAATCGCATGATAAGTTTTATGCATTTCTCGCCCAGCAAATACTGGCATCATCATTGCTGCTATTTCACTGGATAAACCAAATAAAAGCACCCCTGATGTTGGTCTATCTAAACGATGTAATGGAAATACATGCTGACCAATTTGATCTCGCAATGTTTGCACTACAAACACGGTTTCATGGCGATCTAACCAAGATCGGTGAACCAACATACCCGCAGGCTTATTAACTGCAATTAACGCATCATCTCGGTATAAAATTTCCAGTTCCATTCTACTCACTTAGTATTTAAACAGTTGATCAATTTCACGAACAATCGCCACAATATCTATTATCCCTTCCTGATTTTTCATTGCTTCTTCAACATAAGGAGAAATAGCAAACTGAGTCGGTAACGGTAAGCGTTGTACTATTAAATAATGTAATTTTGGAATAAAAATCCATTGTAACCATTGATGACAATCTAAAGTATCAATCGCAAATGGTTCTGTACTCGCCAACGCTTGTGGTTCAGGCGTAATAGTTTCCCAATAGTGATGATGTTGTAATATGTTTTCTAATTGGGTGAGTAATTGCTGACTTTGATGATACTTATCCATCATAACCCCTCATCTTTGTTGATAATAAAAACGGCGCAGGATAGCATTTTGACTCAACAGCCCCAACTATATTATGGTGATTAGCTACCTATTCACAGGTATGCTGAGTTAATACGATTACTTATATTGAACGCGCTAAATTGAAGGAGCTTTATTTATTATGTCCATGGAAACATTTCATACTTTAACCCAATTGCTTGATAACGCAGGTTGTCGTTACAATATCTTTGATTTAGGTCGTCGAGTAAATAAAATTGATAGCGACCAATTTAAAGCAGTTGAAGAAAATCGTCAGCCTTATCCATGGCCACTTCAACAGCATGCTCATATTGCAATTTCATTTTGGCAGGATCAACAACCACCTTGGGTATGGTTTTTACGCTTACCGCTTGATGAGCGAGGACTGTTAAAACAAGCCGCTGTCGGTGATTTTATTAAGTATGTCATTGAAGCCATGGGTGCTAGTTTAAATAGTACCCCGACAGAAGAAGAACAACAAAAGCTCGCCAATAACCCTTACACGTTTAAGCCCAATGATGACAAAATGGCGATATTTAACGCCCAACTACGGGTATTATTATCATTACCACCTAGCCAATATTATGCTGATGCACAAGCTTATTTATCAGGTCAACAAGATTGGCAGCAATGGCAACATATTGGTTTGCAAGGATTGGCTGATATCTGCGCCCGTATGCCACAACACAACAATGCGACCTCTTTACGTAAGGCATTAAACCATCTACCAATGACACCACTGTATGCGTTGTTAGGTTGTCTTGAGCATTGTCCAATTCCAGCGCCTCTTACCCAACGAATAACAGAACGATTAACGCTAGAATGCCAACAGCAACAACCCGATTTATTTTTGATCTCAGCTTTAGTTCGTGCTCTCGCAGGGAGTTCCTCTCAACAATTACAACAAACATTGACCACCATTTTAAACCAACCTTCCTTATGTCACCGAGAAGTACTTATCGCGATTGCTGGGCGTTGTTGGTGTGGTTTTACTGATACCAATGTTGCATCATTATTTTTACTACGTTTAGCTGAAACCCAAGATCAAACCTTGTTTAACCAATTATTTACTGATCTCGTCATGCAGCCATTATTACGTGGCATCATGCTACAAATACTTCATGGTCAGGCGGATCCAGCACTGATCGATGCGATTCAAAAACTACAACAACATGCTAAAAATCACTAATAGCATTTATTGTCTCTAAGGAGCTGTTTATTATATGGATAATCTGTTCGGCATTTTAATTATTGCTATTATCGGTTTTTTATTTTGGCAACAACGACGTCAAACTGAATTAGCACAGTATTATATTGAGCAACGTTGCAAAAATATGGGCTTACAAATGATCAGCTTTGCTCGCGGTGAACAAAAGCTCAAAGATCATCATGGTGAGTGGGGATGGCGAACAGTATTTGTGTTTGAGTTTTCAGCTGATGGGATGGATGTCTATCAAGGCTATATTGAAATGAAACGTTTACGGGCGAGCTATTTTTATGTACCACCGCACCGTATTCCAGAAGGCTGTGATTATTAATCGTTATCTTTTTTAAAAAAGAAAGGACGTGACAATCATTATTGTCACGCCCTTAGATATTACTTTTGCAGCAATCCAGCTACTGTCGTGCTCCCTGCTATCAATCCTTGATATACTTAAATCCCCAAATAAATCTTAACTTCATCCTAGAAGTCATTCTTCGGTAATCCCTGACCCATCAGCATATCCAACACTGACTCTCTCTCTGTAATGAGGTGTCCTTGATGTTCCTAACTTCACTCTGAAGTAAGTTCCAATTTCATCCTAGAAAGTTGTTATCCTAACAAATAGATATCTTATCTATTGCCCTCTCTCCTAGAGGATCCTATGCATCCAGCAAGATGATAATCCACACCATCTATTGCTCATCCTGAGCGGCCAACTCCATGGCTATCCCTTAATCCTTGTCAGCTCCAGCTGATAGATTCATATTACCCCATTAAAAAAATGACGCAATAACAAATAATCTATTAATTATAATTAACAAGTTTTCATATATTATGAATAATAATAAGCCACTGATAAATAATAATATTTATCTTTAATTACAATATAAACTGATAAAAATACCGAAATAATCCTACACTTTAGTAAGAGATCTCTTACAAAACCAATAGAAAAACGCTATCACGAATAATTATATAGTGCGAGGTGCGAGGTGCGAGGTGCGAGGTGCGAGGTGCGAGGTGCGAGGTGCGAATAAAAACAAGTCACTCAGAAAGAATCAAATTTAATCTTGCTGTAATAAAATAGATTCTTTTATAGACAGCACAAAAAAGAGAGGGCGCGACTTTCGTCGCGCCCTTAGGTCTTACGTGCAGCAATCCCGCTACTATGTCGCTCCCTGCATCCATCCTTTGACTACTGTGTTCCGTCAGTATTGTCCTTTATGCTTCATCCTGAAGCTGTTCCTGTGGTCATCCTAACCCGTCATCACATCCTGTTCTGACTCTCATCTCCTTCCTGGAGGTGTCCTTTACTTCATCCTGAAGTGATCCTTTATGCCTCAAATCCTAGAGGTGTTCCTTACTTCATCCTGAAGTGATCCTTTATGCCTCAATCCTAGAGGTGTTCCTTACTTCGTCCTGAAGTTATCCTAGCCTTCCTGACAGGTAAACATCCTGCTTACCTTTTTTACCGCATCCTACGGTGTTCCCTTCACATTCCATGTCTGATAAACCATCCTAGCTTACCAGTATCTCATCCTGAGACTGCCTGTATCCGTGGCGTTTTCCTGTTCCCTTATGTCGGTTCCTTCCGACACCATTGATAATATGTGAATTACCTAATAAATCCTATATAGCTCAAAATATCTTTTTTACTTTCTTATAATCAAACAGCTTAAAAACAAAAACAAACAACTAAAAAACAATGTGTTACATTTAAAATATGATCATATGAACATTACCATCATGCTTATCTCCCACAGGTTTGTAAGAGATCTCGCACACAACGAGTAGTTAAAAGCCATTCATCATTTATCATACTTAGTCATATGAAGTAAAATATTGTTATTATACAGATAAATAAGTGCGAGGTGCGAGGTGCGAGGTGCGAGGTGCGAGGTGCGAGGTGCGAGGTGCGAGGTGCGAGGTGCGAGGTGCGAATAAAAACAAGTCACTCAGAAAGAATCAAATTTAATCTTACTGTAATAAAATAGATTATTTTATAGACAGCACAAAAAAGAGAGGGCGCGACTTTCGTCGCGCCCTTAGGTCTTACGTGCAGCAATCCCGCTACTATGTCGCTCCCTGCATCCATCCTTTGACTGCTATGTTCCGTCAGCATTGTCCTTTATGCTTCATCCTGAAGCTGTTCCTATGGTCATCCTAACCCGTCATTACATCCTGTTCTGACTCTCATCTCCTTCCTGGAGGTGTCCTTTACTTCATCCTAAAGTGATCCTTTATGCCTCAATCCTTAAGGTGTTCCTTACTTCGTCCTGAAGTGATCCTTTATGCCTCAAATCCTTGAGGTGTTCCTTACTTCGCCCTGAAGTGATCCTCGTCTTCCTGACAGGTAAACATCCTGCTTACCTTTTTTACCGCATCCTACGGTGTTCCCTTCACATTCCATGTCCGATAAACCATCCTAGCTTACCAGTATCTCATCCTGAGACTGCCTGTATCCGTGGCGCTTTCCTGTTCCGTTGTGTCAGTTCCTTCCGACACCATGAAGATTACGCTTTTCATTATTATTCACAATAGATGCTTAAACATGCTGTAATATATTTTTTCATCTCACTGGAAGATAAAAATAAAAAAATAATAATAATCAATAAGTTAATATTAATCTAATAGTCATATCCTATAATAAAAAGCTTAATGTCTTACACGTATGTGAGAGATCTCTTACAACAACATTAGCAATTTGTCTAAGGTGACTATTTATACTGAGATCCACTATACTCACAGTCAGATAATACATTGCTAAATAAGGAATCGAGATGGAAGCATTTAATCACAATTTAGCTAATTTATTCAGTCAATTAGGTTTAGATAACTCAACAGAATCTATTGAGTATTTCTTACAAACGCATCAATTAGAGCAACAACAAAAATTATCTGAAGCCCCTTTTTTTACTTTTGCTCAACACCAATTTATTAATGAAGCACAGCAGCAAGATGCTGACTGGTGTGAAGTGATTGATCAACTAGATACTTTACTTCGAAAATAATCACTTTGTTTACCAAGGAACCATGATGTCAACCATCACTCAAGAAATAGAACAGGCGATAGCAAGCTTAGTGGCTGAAAATAAGCAACCATCAATAGCACTGATTAAGGCTCGCCTTACCACATCACTGCCTATTCCTGTGATTATAAAAGCCCTACAAGCATGGCAAAAAAATGCAAAAGTACCGCACATAGAAAAACAACAACGAGTATTAACCGCAGACCAACGTATTGAACAACTTGAACAACAAGTACTTGCACTTTCTACGCGTTTAGCACGATTAGAAGCCGATCGTTAATCATAAAAAAGCACCTTGTTTTTAAGGTGCTTTTTGTCTTCACTGAAAGTTCCACGACATATTGGACACAATTCGACAACGATCGCATTTAAAATGGAACAAGCCGTGCAGCGCTTCTGGCACTCGCCACTCGCCACCACAACTTGGACATCGACGGGCTAATTCAGCGGCTTTACTTTCACCACCAACACGGTATTGATAATAATAAGTTGGTACCTCAGTTATAGTTTCGATATGACGACATAATCCACGCCCACGAACAAACAATTCACTGTCTACATCACCAATTTCAGCCAATGCCATGCTTACTGCAGTTGGACTCTTAATCGCCATTTGAATTTCATCAAAAGCTTGCCATTCTGTCTGCCACTTAATGATTGCTTTATAATCATCATCAGTCGTTGCCCCAGTCTGATATAACGGGATTGGCAATAATGTATCGCCACTACGAAGCGGTGAACAACTATGAACATAAGTGGTGTAAAGCACTTGCCATGAAGGTGAAAAGCTTTCAGCAACTGAGTCTGAATTAAGATCAACCCCTAATATTTTTATTTTTGGTGTAAGCAAACACGCGCGCGTTAATTGCTCATAACATTGATTTACTTGAGGGCTATTATAACGAGAATGAAGGCTTTCTTTCTCGGGACACACAACACGAACCCGAAAGATACCATCATCAATAACGACAGGAAATTCACGTCCAAGTACTTGACCGTTATAGCGCAACGTATCCATTAAGCTATTAATAGCAGTATCTACTTGCGATAACGTTGTGTTATCAAAACATTCAAATTGTAACTCAACAACAAACACGTGTTATACCTCGGCGACTAATGGCTTTAATTGTTGTAAGAACGTAGCAACATCAACCGCTAATGGCTGACGAATATCCTTACCTAATGTTTCTAACACCACTTGGCCGGTCATATTACAAATAGAAATCACTTGTAATTCATCATCTACAACCGCAATAAATACTGTGGGTTTCAGCTTCATTCGACGTTGAGTCACCAAATGCCCTAAAATATTTTGCTGTAAACGTTCAATATCATCATCATTAAATGCTTGTAATAAATCCAGTGATAAATCACCAAACATAGCGCTCATATCACCGCTATATTGCGATCCATAAAAAGCATTGATATCACTATGAAGTGATAAATCCATGCCTTTTTCGACGCCTTCCAAGCTAATTATCGGCTGGCGGTCAATCGGTTTCCAAGTCACATTTTGACCGTCATCAACAACGACACAAGGTGAAATAAGCCCAACTAAATGCTCACTTACAGGGAAACCGCGATCTGCATCACACCATGCTTGTAAATAACGAGCAGAAAAATCAGATAAAGCGCAGGTAACAGGATGATTCATTCGCAACCTCATAAAAGATTAAGTAAACTTTAGGTTTAAACCGTTTCGACGGATATCTATTCTAATCCAAGAGTGTCATAGACAGTATGAGTAAATATAAAGACGCTAAAGAATTAGCAGGTTTAACCCTTGGCAAAAAAACAGAGTATAAAGATCAATATGATCCATCATTACTGCAACCTGTACCAAGAAGCTTAAACCGTACCGATATTAATATCAGTAATGATGCACTGCCATTTACTGGCTATGATATTTGGACATTATACGAATTATCTTGGCTCAATAATAAAGGCTTACCACAAGTTGCCATTGGTGAAGTTCGCTTACCCGTGACAAGCCCAAATCTTATTGAATCAAAATCTTTTAAATTATACCTGAACAGCTTTAATCAAACTCGTTTTGATAACTGGCAAGATATTGCAGATACCCTCCAAATCGATTTGTCTCGCTGCGCAGGTGAAGATGTTGATGTCACCATTCAACCTCTGACTGATTTTAACGAGCAGCCGATTGTTAATTTCTTTGGTGAGTGCATTGACGATCAAGATATTGAAATTAAAGATTATGTATTTAAACCTGAATATCTTGAGGGTGCTGCTGATAACAACGATATTGTAGAAGAGATTGTTCACAGCCATTTATTAAAATCAAACTGTTTGATCACTAATCAGCCAGATTGGGGCAGTGTACGTATTGCTTATAAAGGTAATCGTATTGATCGTGAAAAATTACTGCGTTATATCGTGTCATTCCGTAATCACAATGAATTCCACGAACAATGCGTTGAGCGTATTTTTAACGACATTATGCGTTTTTGTCAGCCTGAATTACTGACAGTCTATGCGCGTTATACCCGTCGTGGCGGTTTAGATATTAATCCATATCGTACTAATATGGGTAAAACCCCAAGTGATAATTTCCGTCTCGCACGTCAGTAATTAGATCCTAACGACGAATTCAACATTAAGTCCGGTAAAAACCTTTACTTTGCTGGACTTGATGCCTTAACACAGTAAAATCAACACTATCTTGTGTGTTATTCTGCTGTTTTGAGACTATATGACTTTTCGCGGCCTATTTCTTTCTGGGTTAGTATTACTAACAACTTCATTTGATCTTCAAGCAAAACTTTATAGCTCACCGCCCCTTATTGAAGCATATAGTTTATTAGTTAATCAGCCACAGCAAACACTCATTATTACTCAAAACTATCTAGAGCAAAGACGTTTAAGCCAACCTCAAGATCCATCACGCATCCACCTTAATGGTGAGGCCGATCAATCAATACGAACGCCACTTAATACCGTTAATGCCCTACAACTCCAAGCTCAAGCTTTATCATTATTACAACACCCAGAACAAGCAATTAATGTTATTAAAAAAGCAGAAAAAATCGCATTTGTTAATGATTTCATGTTCAGTGTCTTTGAAAGTCGTATTTTATTAGCTAAATTTTACTGGGTTAACTTAAGTAATAGTGCAACTGCCCTAAAAATGCTTAATGCTCTTAGCGTTGAGATGAAACATTCACAGCCCATAACGCTGACTAAACAACTACAAAAATTAAAATATCAATCACTGATGCTACGCGCCCTAATTGAATCAAGTATTGGGAAAGATGAAGCAGCAGAAAAACTCCTGATCAAAGCCAAAGGTTACTTAATCGCATTTGACGATAAAGATGAAACTATTAACTATCAACTCACCTTAGGCCAACATTATTTACGTCATCATCATTATGATATGGCACTCGACCGCTTATTAAGTGGTTATTGGTTAGCTGTTGAAAATGAAGATCAACCACAAATTGCGCGTGCTAATTATGAATTAGCCCTACTGTTTGAAAAACGCCATGTATTTGATAAAGCATTAGAGCATGCAACTCAAGCGGGAGAGTACTTTGAGCGCTATAAGCGTACTCAACAATTAGCAAAAACATTAACCTTAATTGCCTCTATCTATGAACAACAAGGGCGCTATAACCTTGCATTAGTACATTACTTTAATGCGCTTGACCAAGAAAACCAGCTTAAACATGATGTTCGTTCCGCAAGTTTACGGCTTAATATTGCACGGGTTTATTTACATTTATATAACTATCCTAAAACAGAGCAATATATTGTTCAGGCACGTAATCTTGCCCTGCAAAGTGGCAATGAAAATATTGTAGCAGAAAGCCAAATTCTACAAGGTAAGTTAGAGCTAGAAAAAGGTAAATTAGATGATGCAATTACCTCATTACAAGCTGGTTTAATTTCAGCAAGCCGTATTGGTGCAACAAATTTACAATTAATGGGCGAGTCAATATTATCAAAAGCGTTTGAAAAACAGAATGATTACTACAACGCTTTACTCAGCCAACGCCGTTATGAACAACTGTATGCTGGCAAACAAAAAAGTGCTACCCAAAGTAATACTGAAGTATTTAAGCAACAACAAAAAATGATGGAACGCTCACTTAAACTTGAAGAAATGGAGCGTGAACAATTCATTAATAAGAACGCGCTATATAAACAACAACAAATATCTTTATCCTTAATTGCTGTCTTAGTTATTATGTTTTTACTGTTATGGCGTCGCCAACACATTAATAAACAATTAAAACAACAACTCACTAAATTAACCACAGATTACTATACTCACCCACGTAGCGGACTACGTAATCTACGAATGCTTAATGCTCGTTTAGCTAATTCTCTCCAAAAAAGCAGTGCCAACTTTGAACAATGGCACCTTGGTGAAATTATTAATGAACCGTTAAGCGATCGGTTACGCTTTGCCTTATTTGAAGTCTCGTTTTTAAAAAATATTTATCTGGAAAAAGGTTACCAACAAGGGCTTGCTGCTGAAAAGGAATTTGGTGATTATTTACAACAACAAGTATTAGAACCCGCGCGTATTTATCATTTTTCCGATGCGATGTTTTTATATATTGAACCCAATGCACGTTTGAGCTGTGATCCCAAGCAGCTTGCCGACTCAATCCAGCAGCTAATTGATAATTATACCTTACCGTTAGGTATCGAAAAATCATTACAAATAGGCATGGCTGAATATCCCTTTTTACCACGATCATATACGGCGATTAATGACCACGAATTAATTGATATTTTACTAATGACTGTTGATGCTGGCGTCAGCCTCAATAATAAATATTCAGGTAGCCACTGGGTTCACTTATCCGCGATTGATGCCGCCCCTGCCGCCAGTTTTGTTAGCGATAACATTCGTCGTTCTTGTATTGACGGAATAAAGAAAGGATTAGTAAAAGTACACAGTTCGACTAACAATGAGATAATTTGGAACTACGATCACAATCTTAATAAAGATATCAATTAAATATATAAATGCGCCAAAACTTTGTAAAAGTTCACTAACTATTATGTTCTATTTTTGGTAGCATGTTTCGACGTTCAAAGTAACATTATGAATTAAATGACTTTTAATTATATTAATGCAGATGCATAACCAATGACAGATATCAGTGCCATTGTTGCCGAAGTCAGTATTCTCAAGCAACAATTAGACAGATCTCAACTTTCTTACCGTGATTCTAATCTAAAATCGCGGCGTGAAATTGTAATATTAAAACGTCTAATCACTCGATTAACCATTGCCTGTCGTGGACTCGATAATGACCTTGATAGCACATTACAATCAATAACCCATGATCTTGAACAACCCTTAGATATTAGTCGACTCATTCCTCGACTAGCGATTGTTGAACGGCTAGTTACTCAACAAGCTGATGTGATCCAACATCAAAATAACCACTTACAGCAACAAATTAATCAACGCAGTCATACCCTGAGACAACACCAAGATTTACCCATGTCATTACAACAAGATTTAGATCATCTTGTTAGCCAACAACCAACCACGTTATTAGATAATCATCAGCGTATAGTTCGCTTACTTGAACTGTATGAGCGCAGTATAAAATTACTAACCGCCACCAATAACAAAACCACACTATCTAATGATAATCAGCCCAACTTTAGTGTTGAATTGGTTGCTGAATTACAACAAATTATCACCGAAATAGACTTTACCAATGATCAAGGTCAGCAACTGTTTTCTATTCGCAATCAATTAGCAGAAGGTGTTGATCAACAAACACTATTGGCTTTATTAGTCCAAGTTTTACGTCTTATTGTCTCTGGTACTCACAATGAACGTTATGCATCACAACAATTTCTAAATATACTTAATAGCGATTTAGCTTCATTACAAAAAAACACCGCTAAAACGGCCAGTTCTTTTTCTGTCTTACATCAACATCGACGTGATTTTAATACTGGTATATCAACAATTGTCTCTAATATTGATCAACAACTTAATACACCAGAGGCGGTTACTTCATCATGGAAAAATATTGCGTATGAATTACAACAATTAGCACAGCGTAATAGCCAATTAGAGCAACGGGAACAAGCGTTAATTGAGCAGTTAAATCATAACGATAATAAAGTGCAGCAGTTACAACAACAAACGTATAGTTATCGTCAACGACTAAGCCAACAAGAACAAAATATTTTTCGAGATAAATTAACCTTAACCTATAACCGCTGCGCGTTTAATGATCGTATTGAACACGAATATCAACGCTGGTTACGCTATCAAAATCCATTACTTTTAGTACTGATTGATATCGATAATTTTACCCAGTTAAATAATGACTATGGTCACCATGCGGGTGACAAAGCACTTAAAATTATCGCGCAAACTATTAGCCACCAGTTAAATCCAACCGATTTTATCGCTCGCTTTAATGAAGACGCCTTTATATTATTAATGACCGATATTGATCAGCAACAATGTCAGCAATTAATGAACGATATTCAGACCGCAATCACTCAATTACCATTGCATTTTAAAGGTCAGAGTATTTCGATGTCAGCGTCTATTTGTACTTCATTTTTCAATAATAATGACACGCCTAAAGATGTCATCCACCAGATTGAAACCACACTGCGTCACAGCCAAATTCAACGTTGTAACACTGTTATTCATCAATAATTAACCCGCCTCAACAATCGTGTCTATCGCGATATTAGGTTCTTATATTATTACTATCATTTACTGGTCAAAGATAAAATCACTGTGTATGGTAATGAAAGAAAAACAAATTATCTTACTGTTCTTTATTTGATTTTTGCACCAGTCCTGTGGTGAACACACCTTGCTTCTGCCTTATATTAATAAAAGAACATGCTGTTTCATCATTACCAGGGAGGTTATTATGATAACGCATATCAGCCCTATCGGCGCTATGAACCTATTGTCTCAAATAGAAGCCGACAGCCTAAAAGCAACCGCATCCAGTGATTTATACCGCCTCTATCGAAACTGCTCACTGGCAGTTTTAAACTCGGGCAGCCATACGGATAATTCCAAAGAATTACTTGAAAAACACCGTGATTTTTCGATTAATTTATTACGTCGTGAACGTGGTATTAAAATCGAGCTGGTGAATCCACCTGAGCATGCTTTTGTTGATGGTCGTATTATTCGTGGCATTCAAGAACACATGTTTTCAGTATTACGCGATATTATTTATGTCGATATGCACATCGCACGTCGTAATGACATTGACCTAGCCAGCGCCCCGCACATTACCGATTTTGTATTTAGTCTGTTACGTAATGCTCGCACCCTACATGCAGGTGAAGATCCTAATATTATCGTGTGTTGGGGTGGCCACTCAATTAACCCAATTGAATACCAATATACCCGTGAAGTCGGTAATGAATTAGGGTTGCGTGAACTCAATGTTTGTACAGGGTGTGGACCTGGCGCTATGGAAGGACCAATGAAAGGTGCTGCCATTGGTCATGCTAAACAACGTTACTCTGGCAGCCGCTTTATTGGCTTAACTGAACCATCCATTATTGCCGCAGAGCCACCAAACCCGATAGTCAATGAGCTGGTTATTTTACCTGACATAGAAAAACGATTAGAAGCCTTTGTGCGAGTGGGCCATGGGATCATTATTTTCCCCGGTGGCGCAGGTACAGCAGAAGAGCTGCTTTATATTTTAGGGATTTTGATGCATCCCGATAACGCAGAACAACCGCTACCATTGATCCTCACCGGCCCTAAAGAAAGTGAAGCCTATTTCCGTACCCTAGATGACTTTATTCGTGACACATTAGGTGAAGCCGCGACCCAGCATTATCAAATTATTATTGGTGATCCCACCGAGGTGGCACAAGTAATGAAAGCATCAATGGCTCGCGTAAAAGAACACCGCTTAGCCACGGGTGATGCTTATTGCTTTAACTGGTCTCTGACGATCCCTAAAGATTTCCAGATGCCATTTGCGCCAACACATAAAGCGATGGCGAGTTTAGATTTGCACATGGATCAACCGAAAGAAAAACTGGCGGCTAATTTACGTCGAGCATTCTCTGGTATCGTGGCAGGTAATGTCAAAGAAGAAGGCATTCATGAAATTGAGCAATATGGCCGATTTAAGATCGATGGTGATAAAGTCCTGATGCAACGGATGGATAAACTATTGAAAAATTTTGTAGAGCAACAACGAATGAAACTACCCGGCACTAAATATGAGCCTTGTTATGAAATCGTTAACACTCATGACCAAACAAAATAATATCGTCATTTAATTACAGTTTTGCGTACAATAAGGAGCCTAAGCGCTCCTTTTATTCATCTACATAGAATTAATTTATGGCTATCCACCTTGTTATTATTGATGCATTAAATCTTATTCGTCGCGTTCATGCAGCGCAACCAGGGCAACCCGATATCGACAATACTGCCAGGGTGTGTTGTCAGGCATTACAGAAAATCATTAATAGTACCGAACCAAGCCATATTGTCGCTGTGTTTGACCATAATAGTAATGATCGTGGTTGGCGAGCAGAATTATTGCCGCATTATAAAGAAGGCCGTAAACCAATGCCGCCAGAACTGTTAACGGGTATGGATAACATTCAAGATGCATTTATGGCAATAGGCATTGATTCATTATTATCAGAGGGTGATGAAGCGGATGATTTAGTAGCAACCTTGGCATTAAAAGTTGCGTCTCGTCACGAGCAAGTCACTATCGTTTCAACCGACAAAGGGTATTGTCAGTTACTGCAACCTACCTTACGTATTCGTGATTATTTTCAGCAGCGCTGGCTTGATAGCCCATTTATTGAAAAAGAATATGGGGTTAAACCACAGCTGTTAACTGACTATTGGGGATTAGCAGGGATCAGTTCCAGTAAAATCCCGGGTATTGCAGGCATTGGCCCCAAAGCTGCTGTTGAACTATTAAGTCTCTACCCCACTCTTGAGGCAGTTTTAACGGCTACCGATCTTGCCCCTAAATGGCACAAAAAAATCATCGGTAATGAAGAAACAGCACGTGCATCAAAAGCGGTAGCAAGCCTAAAAACTGATTTAGAACTTGGCTTTAATTTACAAGATATTCGTTACCATGAAGTCAATCAAGATTAATTCAGCATAAATTCCAACCATAAAAAAACGCCACCCTCAAAAGGATGGCGTTAATAATAATCCGTTACACTTCATGCAAATTAATATGCAGAGCGATTATCTAAGCGTTGAATATGTACCGTAATTTCTTCACGGTCATGGTACAAATGCTTAGCCTGAAGCTTAAACTTAACCCCATTTTTAATCAGTAGTACTTTTAGATTTTCAATATCTTGTAGCACTTCGTCATAACGGCCTTTCATTGGCAGTTTAAGGTTAAAAATAGCTTCTTTTGCCCATGCTTTAATTAACCATTCACCGATAAGGTGCGCCACGCGGGCTGGTTTTTCAATCATGTCACATACAATCCACGTAATATTCTTACGTGCTGGCTCATATTTAAAACCATCAACTGCGTGATATTTAACTTGGCCAGTATCCATTAAGCTTTGCGCCATGATGCCATTATCAATCGCATGAACAAACATCGAACGTTTCACTAATTGATACGTCCAACCACCAGGACAGGCACCTAAGTCAACACTCCACATACCCGGCGCTAAACGCTCATCCCACTCTTCACGAGGAATAAACACGTGAAATGCTTCTTCTAATTTCAACGTTGAGCGGCTTGGCGCATCTGATGGAAATTTAAGACGAGGAATACCCATAAAGAACTGTGAGTTATTTTGCGTGAAAGAATAGCCAACAAAACAACAACCAGGGGCAATAAAGCACACGTGTAACACTGGTTTTTTATGGTTATCTTTAACGTATAAAATATTACGCTTACGCATTGCTTGACGTAATGGCACTGTAAATTTACGACAGAATTTTAATAGCTCTTTCGCTTCATTAGTATCCGGTGTTTCAATGCGTAAATCACCACAGATAGGAAAACCTTCACCAATTGCTTCTAGAATAGGTGAAATACGATCTTCTGTTGGCAAACCGGTTAGCATTGCTGATGTTGCAAACATTTGACGAGCAAAAATCAACTGCGAAAATGGCTGCAATTGAATAAACTTATTTGCATCACCTGCTTGGTAAAACTCAAATAACACATAACCTGAATTGTTTTTCGCCCGAGGGAAACCAAACAATTCCAGCGTATTTGCTTTGTCTTGAACCTCTCCGGCACATTCTTTTTCAAAGCCAGGACGACAGTACAATAAAACTTGATTCACGTTGGAACCCTCAAGCTGAAGGCCAGGTGGCTATTGCAAGCATCACCCAGCCAATAATAAAACATATTCCGCCCATCGGAGTGACGGGACCAAACCACTTAATGCTGGTTAAAGCTAACGCATATAAACTGCCACTAAAACAAATTATACCGAGGCCAAAAAACAGCGCCGCGTATGATAACGCTTTTGATGGCAAAAAGCGTGACAATATTCCACAAGCTAATAATGCCAAGGTATGCCATGCCTGATATTGAACCCCAACTTTAAACACATCAAGTAAGTGGGGTGTTAATATGCGACTTAATCCATGCGCAGCAAATGCACCCAATGCCACCATGACTACACCACTGCATGCAGCACACACTAACATTAATCGTGATTGATGACGCTGTTTAACGGTTAATTCAACCATCATTAGTACAACCCTTACTCTGCATCTTCACTATTAACACAATTTTTAATAAAAGCCGCCAATGCCTCAATTGCTATTGTGATATTTTCAGCTTCAGTATGACCCGATGCTTTTCGCGGTTTAAAGCCGTGATCACCATCAGCTAAAAACTGGTAACTCACCTGCGCAGAAAAAGGCCATTGTTCAACTTCACTACGCACCCCAAAGGTATCGCGTTCACCTTGTAAAATAAGGGTAGGTACGGTAATTATTGCTAAATGATCGCCGCGATAATTTTCAGGCTTTGCTGGCGGATGAAACGGAAAACCTAGACAAGCAACACCGCGTACTTTTGCGGCGCAATTACTAACCATTGGCGTGTCGGCTGCAATACCAGTCACCATCAAACTCGCCATTCGCCCCCCCATCGATTTACCACCAATGACTAACTTACCATTATCAAATTGTTCAATATGGTTTTGAAAATCGAGTAATAATTTAGGCTGACGATCAGGTGGACGCTTTTTACCGTCTTCAGCACGCTTAATCATATAGGGGAAATTAAACCGTACCACTTGAATATTATGTAGTGCCAATCCCTGCGCAACGGTGGTCATAAATGCATGATCCATCCCAGCACCAGCACCATGGGCAAATAAAAACGTCGCTACAGCATGTTCAGCATCAGGGCCATCAATCAGATATTCACACTTCTTCAATGACATCCGGCATATCCTTTTGCTCTTTACGAGCTTTATTTAAAATCCAATCACGGAAAATTTGAATACGTCCGGTATCTGCTTGTTTTTCCTGACACACAAAATAAAACGCATTTTTACTGACAATGATTTCATCAAACGGACACACTAACCGCCCAGCTTCTAACTCTGGTTGAGCCAATACATTATTACCTAATGCAATACCTTGGCCGTGAGCCGCTGCCTGCAATACCATCGTCGAATGACTAAAGATCGGTCCTTGATTCACATTAACGTCTTTCACATCATAATGACGAACATAGTTTTTCCACTCTTTACGGGAAGTATCATGCAGCAAAGTGTGTAATTTTAAATCCTCAATAGTGCGTAACGGTTTCGTCCCAACCAATAACATTGGTGAACATACCGGCATCATAAATTCTTGATATAATTTATCAGCACGTAAGCCGGACCAATTACCACGACCATAATAAATTGCCACATCAACATCATCTGTCAATGAACCTTCATCAAGATCAACAGCTTTAATACGAACGTCTATTTCAGGGTGTTGCTCATTAAAGTCGGTTAATCTAGGAACCAACCATTGAATAGCAAAACTAGGAGGTAAACTAATGGTTAATGCACCTTTAGAGCCTCTTTCAAGCACCTTATCCGTCGCATCTGAAATTGATGAAAAGACATCTTTAATATCAAGAAAGTAGCTTTGTCCTTCTTCAGTCAATAACAATGAACGGTTGCGACGACGGAATAATTTTAACCCAAGAAATTCTTCTAAGGCTTTAATTTGATGGCTAACTGCGGCTTGAGTAACAAAAAGTTCTTCAGCGGCACGAGTGAAACTTAAATGCCTTGCAGCAGCTTCAAACACCTTCAATGAGTTGAGTGGGGGTAAACGTCTTGACATACTTTTCGAGGCTCTCTAATGCATTAGTTTTTTTCATCTCAAACATTATAAATTGTCCATTGTTTAAGTGCTATATAAACCCTATTATTCGTTCCGTAATATTAATGAACATTTTGTGTTTTGCCCTCTGGCTAACCGCTGAATTAATATTACGATGTTGTGTTTGCATATTGTCCGGATCCTGCCGGATCGGTAGTTATCTACCTCTTTACTTCCTGTATTTTGACCAATAGGTTGAAGTAATTTTTAGCACTGCGCCCCAACGCAGTGCTATTTTTTTATTTATCAAAAATCATCGCAACACTTGCTCTTCTTTGCATTTATTAGCATCATCAATAATCCAAATTTCTGTAATGTGACCTGCTATGACCATACCATTCGATATCAAACAAATTCAAACCCAATTCCCAGCACTGCAACATTCAGATGTCGCACCGCGAGCGGTTTATTTAGACAGTGCAGCAACAACTCAAAAGCCTGCGATTGTTATCGATACGCTAAGTCACTATTACCGTGGTTATAATGCCAATGTACACCGAGGTAGCCATAGTTTAACGGCGAATGCGACCTTTGCTTTTGAACAAGCACGAGCAACAGTACAACACTTTATTGGTGCTGCCAGTCCTAAAGAAATCATTTGGACTCGTGGTGCAACCGAAGCATTAAATCTCATTGCACAAACCTATGCCCGCTCTAATTTGCAAGTAGGCGATGAAATTTTAGTCAGTGAGCTTGAACACCATGCCAATATCGTACCTTGGCAAATGGTTGCTGAACAAACCGGGGCTAAAGTCGTTAAAATTCCAATGCGTAAAGATTGCACATTAGATATTGATGCTTATCTGCGTTTATTGTCGAATAAAACCAAAATTGTCGCTGTTGCTCATATCACGAATGTTACCGGAACTCGAAATCCAATTGAATCAATGATAGCTGCAGCTCACCAATATGGCGCAGTGGTCGTGGTTGATGGCGCACAAGGGATCGTCCATGAACGCATTGATGTTCAAGCACTTGATGCCGATTTCTATGTGTTCTCGGGCCATAAGATTTATGCGCCAACGGGTATTGGTGCGCTCTATGGTAAGCAAGCACTGCTTGAAGCGATGCCCCCATGGCACGGCGGTGGTAAAATGGTCGATAAGGTATCATTTGCTGGTACCAGCTATGCAGGTTTACCCGGGAAATTTGAAGCAGGCACACCCAATGTTGCGGGTAGCTTAGCGCTTGCAGCAGCCATTGACTGGTTACAAAATATCGACCATCAAGGCGCAGAACAACACATTGCCGATTTACGTCAACAAGCCTTGGACGGGATTCAGAATATTAATGGACTGCGTATTATTGGTCTTCAACCTAATGCGAGCTTATTTTCTTTTGTGGTTGATGGCGTTCATCATCAAGATATAGCCACACTGCTAGATCAACAACAGATTGCCCTGCGTGCTGGTCATCATTGCGCTCATCCAATGCTTGATGCACTAGGCTTAACAGGAACATTACGGGTATCATTAGCACTTTATAATGATCAACAAGATGTGGCGCGATTTATTGCAGCACTGCATAAAGCCTGTGATTTATTATAGTTACAGCCAAGGAAAACAACATGACCACCACTATAACACTCCCTCAGCACCCTTTTGGCTCTGAGATCACGACCACTGATATCATTGCCCAAATGCAAATCGCAATGGGGTGGGAAGATCGCTATCGTAACGTTATTCAACTCGGTAAAAAACTACCACAACTGGATGATAGCTATAAGCAAGATCAACTTAAAATCAGCGGCTGTGAATCACAAGTGTGGTTACATCATCAAGTTGTTAATAATCACTATTACTTTATCGCTGATTCAGATGCGCGAATCGTGCGTGGTTTAATTACCTTAGTGCTAGCCGCTTATAATGGTAAAACAGCCGCTGAAATTAACGCTTTTGATATCGATGCCTACTTTGATAGTTTAGGCTTAATGGCCCATCTTAGCCCTTCGCGTGGCAACGGTTTAAAAGCGATTGTTGAACAAATAAAACAACTTGCGCACTAATAATTCATCGAATTAACGCCTATTCCTATCGGCTAGATACAAAAAAGCGGATCCCAATGATGATCCGCTTTTTACTCTTCATTACTGTTTAGGCGACATCTTTATTGACGATGCTTTTCAATCAGCTTCTTAATAATATGAGCCACAGCGACAAAACCAAAGCTTGCCGTCACAACGGTTGCAGCACCAAAGCCACTGGCACAATCCATTCGTTTAGGTCCTTCCGCCGTCGCTTTTACCGCACACACAGAACCATCAGCTTGTGGATATTTCAAATGCTCAGTGGAATAAACACAATCAATCCCAAATTTACGCTTAGCATTTTTAGTGAAATTATGATGATGACGCAATGTTTCACGCAATTTTCTAGCCAATGGATCTTGGATCGTTTTGGTTAAATCTGTCACTTGAATTTGAGTTGGATCCGTTTGTCCACCAGCACCACCAATCGTGATTACTTTTATTTTATTACTTTTACAATACGCCAATAGTGATGCTTTTGCTTTAAGGCTATCAATCGCATCTAATACATAATCAAATTCTTTTGATAAATACTGCGCTTGATTTTCAGGACTAATAAAATCATCAATTAAATTAACTTTACAGTCAGGGTTAATCAATTGAATACGCGCAGCCATTACTTCAATTTTACTTTGACCAATAGTGCCTGTCATTGCATGAATTTGACGGTTGATATTAGTTACACAAACATCATCCATATCAATTAAGGTTAATTCACCCACGCCAGATCGTGCTAACGCTTCTGCTGCCCATGAGCCAACACCGCCAATACCAATCACACATACATGTGCAGCGCGAAGAATTTCAACTTCACTGTTGCCATATAAACGACGAGTGCCGCCAAAACGTTGATTATAACTATCGGATGCTGGGGTATCTAATTCACGCATACTGGTTCTACACTGCTTGAGATGGATAAATAAAGAGTGCGTTTTTATACGCACTCTCAAAACAATTGTCCAGTCAGACCAAAAAGATCACAACCGTGATCTCAACGACCATAACTATTATCGTGGCATTAACCATGGATCTTGAGTTGCTGTACCTTTAAGACCTAAACGCCATACGCGGCCAAAATGCTTATAGTGACCAGCATCAGTACCCGCTTGCTTACCTTTACCATGGTATAAATCAAGATGATTACGCTTCACCGCACCACCAGTATCTAATGCTAATAATAATCGAAGTACATGTTTACCGGTCCAGTTACCTTTAGCATCTAATTGTGGTACTTCCGCTAATAACACTGATCCCATTGGAATGTATTTACGATCCGCAGCTACTGCTGCATTCGCTAACAGTGGAATACCCGCACTGCCTTTCACATCTAATGTTTTACGTGGCGAGAAGAACACATATGATGGATTTTGCTCTAATAATTCACGTACTTCACTTTCACTGTGATTAGCCACCCAGTTTTGAATCGCTTGCAGTGACATCTTCGCTTTAGACACTTCACCACGATCAATCAATACGCGACCAATACTGACATAACGATGACCATTTTTACCCGCATAACCAAAATATTGCAGTTGGTTATTATCTTTAAAATGAACAAAACCACTGCCTTGTACTTCCATCATAAATACATCAAGCATCGATTTACTGTAACCCAACACTAATCCTTTACCCGCCAACGCACCATCATAGATTTGCTCGCGTGAAGGACAACGACCTTTGCAGGTTGGCATTGCATAAATTGGGTAACGATAGGCACCCATTGGTTTATGGCGCAATTCAATAACTGGAGAATAATAACCAGTAAACATCACATTGCCTTCGCCATTAGCACCCCCCATTTGTGCCGCTTGGATGCCGTATTTAGCTAACGTGCTTGGATTACCACTGTGCTTTGCCCAATTTTCTACTTGGTTATACAAAGGTTCAAATTTACGCGCCATTGATGACGAACGAGAGGTGACCATTTTTGCTTGTGGGGCAAAGGTACTGTAATCATGGGGTTTATTTGATTCAATTTGTGAAACTTTATTTAACACATGATCAAAATGCTGACCTAAATATTGGTGTGCTAACGGATTACCAACTGCCGCTAAGCTCGATTTTTCCGTTGTCGTACTTTCTGGAGATGAACATCCCACCAAGCTAAAAAGAATAATTGCAACTGTTGCTTTACGTAACACGATAGATAAACCTATAAAAGTTTTATAAAAATGAAAAAGAGATAGCTCGCCTACTTTTATAAAAGCAGCAAACGGATGCCAATACTAACAAACGCCATCTGAAAATAAGTAATTATTTAAAAAAATCTTGAATAAATGATATAACACCATTAAAAGATCTAAGACTAATAGGCAGTAACAAAAGTTCCATTGAATGAATTAAATATACTATTCGTATAAACCTCCATCCAACAACTCACACGACAAACCGTTAAGCATAAATACCTTCGATAGCTAAAATGAATATTTACGCACCGATAATGATTATTACTAATTTCGTCAAAATCACATTTAAATGCTGCGGAAACCACATAATTGATTTAATTTATTGGTTATAAATTAAACATAGATATGGATATCGCTTGTGAATACACGTAAGACCCCTTTAGTTAAAGGATTTCGTCAGTCAGCCCCGTATTTAAATGCTCATGTCGGTAAAACCATGGTGATCATGGTCGGAGGTAAAGCCATTGCTGATCCCAACTTTGCCAACATTGTGAGTGATATAGCATTACTACACAGTTTGGGTATTCATATTGTGATGGTGTATGGCGCTCGACCACAAATAACCACCCTCTTAGAACAGCAACATTATGATAGCCCTTATCACAAAGGCATCAGAATTACCGATACACATAGCCTCGAAATCGCTAAACAAGCCGCAGGACAACTCCAACTTGATATCACAGCTCGCTTTTCAATGGGACTTAATAATACCCCAATGGCTGGATCACAAATTAATGTCATTAGTGGTAACTTTATTATTGCCCAACCATTAGGCATCGATGACGGGATTGATTTTTGTCATAGCGGTAAAATTCGTCGAATTAATAGCACCGCCATAGCCAACCAATTAAAACAAGGCTCAATCGTATTACTCGGCCCAATTGCCAGCTCTGTCACTGGTGAATGTTTTAATCTCACCTCAGAAGAAATTGCCACACAAGTCGCGATTCGATTACAAGCAGATAAATTAATTGGCTTTTGTTCAGAACAAGGGGTCATTGATAACAACAATGACATCATCTCAGAATTATTACCCCATGATGCAGAGCAGGTATTGCAACAGCTGATCGATAATGACGAGCAACAAAGTGGCACTGGCCGTTTTCTTCGCGGCGCGATTACCGCTTGCCATGCTGGCGTACCTCGCAGCCATTTATTGAGCTATAAACAAGATGGCGCACTGATTCAAGAACTGTTTTCGCTCGATGGAATTGGCACTCAGATTGTAATGTCAAACGCAGAGAAAATACGTCGCGCTGATATTAATGATATTGGTGGGATTTTAGATTTGATTCAACCGTTAGAAGCAGAAGGAATTTTAGTTCGCCGTTCACGAGAACAATTAGAACGTGAAATTACCCTTTTCAGTGTAATTGAACTTGATAACCTTATTATTGGTTGTGCTGCGCTGTATCCCTATCCAGATGAAAAAATGGCAGAGATGGCATGTGTTGCTATTCATCCGGATTTTAGAGATGGTGATCGCGGAGTATTGTTACTCAATAAACTATGCCAACAAGCTCGCGATACTGGTCTTGATAAAATATTTGTTCTTACAACCCGTAGTGTACATTGGTTTCGTGAACAGGGATTTTATGAATGTGATATCGAGCAATTGCCGATGATAAAAAAAGATCTCTATAATTATCAACGTCGATCTAAAATACTCATAATGCTAATCCGTTAAACCAAAAACGATACCTAAATAACACAATGCCAGCACTGATGCTGGCATTGTTCACTCAAAGATAACCAATAACATTACACTAATAGTTGTGTTAACCCGCTGGCACGTTCAGTTCGTACTTGAACACTCTTGGTAATAATGTCCATCGGTGCATACAAGTACAGCCGCGACTTAGCACGCGTGATACCAGTATAAATTAATTCACGGGTTAATATTGGTGTGTATTCCGCAGGTAATACCATGACTGTATCCGCAAATTCCGAACCTTGTGATTTATGGATCGTCATGGCATACACTACTTCATGCTCAGGAATACGACTCGGTAAAATTCCGCGAACAGTGCCATCTGGCATTTCAAAATACACCCGTAATCGACGCCGACCACCATCAGAATCACCCTCAGGTTCTAACATCGTCATACCAATATCACCGTTAAATAACCCTAATGCGTGATCATTACGCGTGATCATAATCGGACGTCCGACATACCAGGTTTCATCATTGGGTGAAATGCGACCACGATGAGTCAATTCTTTTTCAATCCGTTGATTTAAGCCAACAACCCCAAAATCTCCTTCACGTAAGGCACATAATAATCTGACATTCGCAAAGGCTTTTAATACTTCAGCCGGCGTTTTATCGATTTTTATCGCATCTAAATAATCAAGATAAAACGTCACCACTTGATTAATCATCGAGACATAAGTTTCAGCACCTAAAGGGGAATGATGAATATCTTTAAATCCTTGCTGAAAGACCTTATTTACCTGTGCAGGTTTACCTAGATTAATCGCTTTAGCTAATTGTCCAATACCCGATAATGCATGGAAACGGTAACTCTTTTGTAGCATGCATAAACAGTCAGTCACCACACTTAAACCGATATTATTTGAATGTAAATCAAACCCAGTCAACTGACTTAATAACTGCCCTTGCTGAGCGCTGTAACCTTGAGTTGCAAAGGAACAGATATCACCTAACACCGCCCCCGCTTCAACGGAGGCTAATTGATCTCGGTCACCCAATAAAATCAATTTAGCCCCTTGTGGCATTGCATCTAATAATCGCGCCATCATCGGCAAATCGACCATTGAGGCTTCATCAACCACCAGTACATCAAGGTGCAACGGATTATCTTTATGATGCCTAAATTCAACCCGATTTGGAATCGAACCTAATAAACGGTGTAATGTACTTGATTGGGTCGGAATTAAATCTTTAATCGCCTGCGGTACGGCTAATGATTTGATAGCAGTACCAATAGATTCCGTTAAACGCGCCGCCGCCTTACCTGTCGGTGCCACCAGCATAATATTCGGTTTATGTTCACCATTAGCTTGCATCACCAACGCCGCCAATAATTTAGCTACAGTGGTGGTTTTACCTGTACCCGGCCCGCCCGAGATCACTGCAAACTGACGTGTTAGTGCCATTGCTGCGGCTACTTTTTGCCAATTTAAGCAGTTCGTCGTTGGCACCAAACTATCTAATAGTTGTAAATCTGTTATTTGCTGCGCTTGTTGTAATACGCTATCAATCGCCATCCAATCAAGCTGCTGTGGTGTAACAATATTCAAATAATCACAGGTTATTTGCTGGCGTTGTTTAACGTCAGTCACACCTTGCAGCGCATGGTATAAATGCCCATAGCTTGGCTGAAACAAATCATTCAACGCTTGATGCATCAAACTCAATTGTTGGTCTTGCCACTGGGTGACTTGGCCGTAATTAGTCGCCATATCCACAATCCGCTTTGCAACCGTTTGTTCAAATTGCCAATAACGATTGAGGTATAAACGACCATGATCAAACACCAAAGGACTCGCTTGTAAACCTTGTGATTGAACATTAGCTACCACATCAAATTGTGATAATAATGGTGCCCATTGGGTTAATTCAGGTAAGCCATCAACTAACGCTACCGATAATCGGCTTGATAAACCAAATAAGTGCTGCACGCGCAATTGATCTAATTGAATACAAACATGGCCTTTGCCTAATTCATAACTCACTAATGCAGCCATTAGTGCTGCCAAATCCTGTTGCGATTGCGGACTGTGTAGCGCCACAAATTTAGCAAACTGATAATCAAGCTGACGTAAGCCACCTTGTTTAGTCAGTGTTTGTAAACGCTTAAGCATGTGATAACACTCCTTTCATGAGTAAATCCAATTCATCAAGTAATTGTTCACTTGGGCGCGCATAAAAAATACCACTATCACTCCCCGCCTGAATACCGCGTAAAAACAAGTAATACACCCCACCAAAATGGGTCTCATAGCTGTAATTAGGTATACGACTGCGCAGAAAACGTTGTAATGCCAGAGCATAGATTTGATATTGCAAATCATAACGGTGTTCACGCATCGCGGTTTTCAATTGCTCACCTCGATACACTTGTGGATCATCACCTAAATAATTTGATTTCCAGTCTAAAACGTAATATTTACCTTGATGCTCAAACACTAAATCGATAAAACCTTTTAGCATTCCACTCACGGTTGCAAAGCCTAACTCACCCGCTTTAGCTGACAACGGATCATGTTTTGCAATCACCTTGTTGAGTGCCACTGCTTGTAGGATCTCAATCGGCAATAAAAATTCCATTTCCGTTAATCGTTGCGACGCTGTTTTATCCACCAACCGCAATGCATCACCATCAAGCGCACAAGTTAATACATCCTGAATTAGCTGCTGCAACACAGGTAACCACGCTAATTCATAATTTTCTAATTGCAATAATTCCGTTAATTTCGCGACCGTTTCAGGGCAATCAACCGCAGCGGTAAAATCAATTTCTTCAAACACGGTATGCAAAAAGGTACCGGGACGCGCACCACGAGGAAAAGTATAAATCGAGTATTGTGGCTCTAATTCCAACTCATTATCATCGATGTCTTCTGTCACATTTTGCACCGAATCAATATCAAACCCGGGTAAATCTAGACTGCTATCATGAGCCGTTTGATGACCTTGCTTAACCAAATTAGAATAACTGGTCATCCACCAATTACGCTCTAATGAGGCAGAGAACGACCGTTTAACCAAGGCTTCAGTTACTTCCACCGGTGGTTGCCATGGCACATCACTTAATTGCGGCGGTTCAGTCACAGTGATTGCCCCTTGCGCCTCACACAATTTAACTAAGGCTAATTCAAGTGCAGCGACACCGCCCGCCTCACCATTCTGTATTAAATGTCCCATTGCTGAGCGATGTAAGCCAGTTGGCTCTTTGGTGCTACGGCCATTACGAATCGGAGCCATACCAACATAACAACCATAAACAGCACGGGTTAGCGCCACATAAATTAAGCGTAGATCTTCGGCTAATCGTTCTAGATCGGCTTTTTCGATTGCGGGCGCTTGTTTAGCAATATCAAGTACCGTGATGTTATCCACTTCATCGTGATATTTAACTTCACCTTTACTATCGACCTCACGGTAACTGCACACAAACGGCATAAAGACTAAATTATATTCCAAGCCTTTTGATTTATGGATAGTAACGATCTTCACCAAATTACGTTCTGATTCTAACCGCATCACTTGATCATCGGCATTGCCGTTTGGCTCAGCAACATGTTCAGCTAACCAGCGCAACAGTGCATAATCACTGTCTAATGTTTGACTCGCCTGTTGCAGTAATTCACCAATATGCAGCAAATCAGTCAACTTACGCTCACCGCCATCTTCGGCTAATAATCGCTCTGCAATTTGATTTTTTGCCATCACACTGCGCAACATCGGCATCACACCGCGTTTTTGCCACTGTTGGCGATATTGCTTAAAACTATTAACTGCAATTTCCCACTCATTCTCATCATTATTGAGTTGATCAAGTTCAATTGCAGTGCGCGCAAACAGCCCTGAGGCTAACGCCGCGCGTAATATACGATCATCTTCAGGGGTTAATACTGCTTGTAATAAACGCTGAATATCGGCCGCTTCTGGGGTTGAAAACACACTGTCACGGTTAGATAAATAAACACTGGCAATGCCTTGTTTAGATAATGCTTCACGGACTAAGCGCCCTTCAGTACCCGTACGCACCAACACCGCTATATCTCCCGCTTCAATACTATGCTGTTGTTCTTTATCTAAGAAATACGCTTGTTGTTGCTGCGATTGAGTCAAAATATGTTGAATTTGTGCCGCAGTGGAAGCAGCCATTGTCGCTTGATAATTACCTTTGGTTATCGGCTTACCATCTAGGCTATCTTGTAACCAAAACGTCAATGCATGTTGTGCCTCACCCTCTAACCACCAGCTACGTTGAGCGGCGTTAGGGCTATGATCAACCGCTAAAAATTCAATATCTTGATCATAAATAAATGGGCTTTGCGGTCGTTGGAATACCGCGTTAACGGCTGCAATCATATTAGCTGTCGAGCGCCAGTTAGTGGCTAATGTATAGTGATCGGCGACTTGGCGACGCGCTTGAATATACGTAAAAATATCAGCGCCACGGAACGCATAAATAGCCTGCTTAGGATCACCGATCATAAACAAGCCGCATTCAGGGTGATGACGATAAACATCACTAAAAATACCGTATTGCAGTGGATCGGTATCTTGGAATTCATCAATCATCGCCACTGGATATTGAGCACGAATTTTACTTGCGAGTAGATCATCAACATCATTATCAATCGCAGCGCCTAACTGCGTCAGCAAGTCATCAAACGATAACCATCCTTTACGCGCTTTAGCGTCAGCCAATAATTGACGACAATGCTCAATCGCATGGGCTAATAATGGTTCACGTAAATTAGCAGGATGATCTAATAATTCAGCAATGGCATTAAAAACCGCATGCTCAGGCGCATCACCTTTGGCGGTTTTTTCAATTAATGTCTGCTGATGGAAGCGAATCAAATTATCAGGCAATTCATAACCAACGGTGGATTGCGCTGCCCATGCACTGACTTGCTCAATCCAATTGGGTAAACTTTTTTTTGTATAACTGCGTTTATTGATTCCAGAATTGGCAATTAAGGCTTCAAGATCCGCTTGATGCTGACGCCACAACGCTTTTACTTCATCAATCCGCACAATATTTTGCTGGTGTAATTGTTCTAACGATTCGGTCATCGCAGCCACTGACAATCGTACTGGCGCACCGGTTAAACTATTGCCAATTTCTTTCAATAATGCCGTGGGCGATGACCAAATTTCACGCACTTCATGGGCTAACGCTGGCGGTAAATGATAAAAACTACTACGCCAATAATCCGCCACCACAATATTTTTAAGCTGGCTTTCATCGGTCACAAATTCATTATTAAAACGGCTACCCGATTCAAACGCATTTTGAGTAAGCATTCGCTGACAGAAACCATGGATAGTATAAATCGCCGCTTCATCCATCTGCCGTTCGGCTTGCAATAAAAGGGTTGCGGCTAATTTATGATCTGGATATTCATTTAATAACGGCTCAATAACAGGATCGTGACTAATACCACGACTAAACGCTAACCGCGCATCATGAATACGGGCACGAATACGATCGCGTAATTCTGCCGTCGCCGCTTCAGTAAAGGTTACAACTAAAATTTGATCAACCGTCAACTGCTGTTGATGACGAGTGTCCTCATTACCGTGCGCTAGCAATAACCGTAAATACAAACTCGCGATAGTAAATGTCTTACCGGTGCCCGCTGACGCCTCGATCAAACGCGTGCCATGCAATGGAAACGTCATTGGTTGCAGAATATTCGTTAGTACGTCATCCGTTGTTAGTACTTCAGTCGCCATTATGTCACTCATCCCATGGTTGCTATATGTAACAACAGCACCAGCCCGATAATTTTTAATGTCAGTGATCGGGCTAGTTATTATGTGACCCAACACTTATAAGTAAATATTGGCACCTAATATTCTATTGTGTTCCTATAATGTGAGAACTTACTCACGGTTTATACGACAGTGGTTAGTTAGTATCAGCGCCAGAAACTTGGTCACCTCTGGACCTGTGGCCGCACAGCGAACACCCTACAACTAACAATGATTTGCTGGCGGCCACACTACTTCACTACCGCGTTATTCTGGCTTAATTTCTTTACTATTCACCACTACCGCTTGTAGCACCAATGCTGCTAATTGATTCGCATCTTGTGCCACATCGTCATTCCATTGCGGCCATACTCGCTGAATGTAATCATCACTGCCTTCCCCAGCAAACAAGTAACCATCGTTAAAACATTCTGCCATTTTTGTCAGGGCTTTTTGTTCGGTTTCTTCATCACTCTTCCAGCTACCATCACGGCCGATATGGGCTTGTATGGCTGCCATCGCAGTTTTAGGGAAATACGCTAAAGGTTGATTTAAACCTTGGTAATACAGTTCAATCAATTGCTGTAAATAAGCCAGTGCTTGCTGTGGTTCAATCGTTTGTAATTCAAACTGCTTATCAGTACCAATAATATGGGTAACTTGTTGGGTTTCAGGCACCGATATAGCCAAACATAAATGATCAAGCCAAGCCGTTAAAAAATCTTGAGGGCGAATTTTTCCAGTACGGTAACGTAAAAGACCAGACTGATAACGCTGCTTGAGCCAGCCTTGTAAAGAGACGTTATGCCCCTTAATCATCACGGTGATCGCCACTTCTTGATCCGCTAATGGTGCATGAATTAATGGCTCAATCACATCGGTTAAATTCGCCACCGCTTGGCGACTAGCCGCTAAATCAAGCTCACCAAATGCCGCGACAGGTAAATTACCTGCGGCACGCTGCTCTGCTGCAAACTGGTTATAAATTACATCAGGATCCGCATTTTTCAGCTTGGCATCTAATAATAATTCCAGCAATTGATCGCGAATTAAATAGCTTTCCAACCCGTTAAGAACAAACGGCTCATCGTCTTCTAATAGCCCCATTGGCGCTTCAAAATACACTTTGAGACGACGGTTAAAAAAGTAACGCACCGGTAAACGCCAAAAACGCTGTAATTCAGCCAGTTCTAAAACCATGCTGTGATCATCTGCCATCGGTTCAGCCATTAATGCATTAAGCTGAAATGGCGCACTTGCCTGCCCATCACGGTTAGCCGCAGGTAACCATTCAATCGCAAAACTGGCGTGATCGCCAATAAACGCACTGGGGCTAAATGGCACTAACGGGTGATGTTGAATTAACTGTTGTTTGATATTGTTTGCAGAGACATCTACCGCTAACGGTTGATCGCCCGCGCAGCAATAGCCTTGTTGACAATACTCCACCAGCTCACTGACTAACACTGATGGCACTTTTTGAGCGTTATCTTGAATCGAACGGCCAACATAGCTGATATATAATGTTTGTTGAGCGGATAACAACGCTTCTAAAAATAAATAACGGTCATCATCTCGACGGGAACGATCCCCCGCTTTGGTACGACCATTCATAAGATCAAACCCTTCAGGGGCGATGTTACGCGGATAAGCACCATCGTTCATTCCCAATAAACACACCACATTAAAAGGAATAGAACGCATCGGCATCAAGGTACAAAAGTTGACTTGTCCGGCTAAGAAACGCTGGCTAACACGCTCACCAGAGAGCTTATCTTGCAAGTATTGTGTCAGTACCGCTGGCGTGATTTGCCCTTGATAACCCGCATCTTGTAATTGTTGGTGCAACCGCTGCAAGTTATCGCGAATCGATTTTAAAATTAACTCGCCTTCCAACTCAACCACAAAGAAATCATCCAGTAACTGATGTAATAACTCAGCCCATTGATTAACGGTTTGTGATTGTGCCAAAGCACTGCGATATTCAATTAAGCTATCGATAAATCCTGCTAATTGTCCTGCTAATTCAGCATCTAATCCTTGTACTTGATCATAAGCAGAGATCCCAACAAATAAACCGGTATCATGCGGCATTGCATAACCCAGCAGCATTCGGTGAATACCAAACAACCATGTATTTTGCAGTTGTTCGGGTAAATCAAACTGACTGGCGGTATGTTGATCAAGTCCCCATCGAATACCCGCTTCTTCAATCCATTGTTTGATTTTTTCAAAGCTAATGCTATCAAAACCAAACTTTTCCATCACCGCGGGTACTTCTAGCAACTCCAATAACTCAGAGGCATGACAGCGACTTTCAGGCAAGGTGAGTAAGCGCAAAAATGCCAATAAAATCGGGTTTTCTTGCTCAGCTGTACGGTCAGAAATAGAGAATGGAATATAACGATTACCCGGCGCATTACCAAATACTGATTGAATTGCAGCACTGTAAGCATTAATGTCAGCCACCATTACAATCACATCACGCGGTTTTAGCTTAGAATCCGCTTCAAACATCGCTAGCAATTTATCATGCAGCACTTCCACTTCACGCATTGGGCTATGACAAGCGTGAATGGTGACCGAATGATCATCAGCAGCAATCGGAAATTTGTGTTCACTGGAATCGAGTTGAGTATCGTCTTGACGATCTTGAAGATGTAAAATATCTGCTTGAATGGCATGCAATAGCGTATCCGCTTCAATATCAACAAAGCCGGCATCGACTTCGTTAACTTCCATTGCCGATAACAGATAAATATTATCTCGTCCGAGTTTCCCCATCGATGCTAATAAGCTATTACCAACAACGTCATTGTGCATGTCATCGTCATAATTATTTTGATCGCTGTCTTTAAGCACTGACAATAACGCATCAACATCATCCGTCGTGGCGATATTTTGTAGCTGTACTCGCTGTCTCGCCGCTAAACGTGCCAGATGTTTACGATCGCGAATATCACCCCAGTAATATTTACAAGGGTTAGTAAACATTAAATGAACATCAATATGTTCACCAATCGCGGCTAACGCATCTAAATAGCGAGGGGGTAATGAAGAAATACCAAACACAAACAATCGTTGCGGTAACCCCGCCGCCAGTAACGCCGCCTTCCCTTCATTACCGGAATAATTGTTCAGCGTTTCAATAAAGTGATCGTACAAATTAGCACGATGATACGGTGATTGTTCTAACGCTAAGGTTTGATCGTAAAGCGCTTGCCATAAGATCGGCTGCCACGGATGCTCATCATTAAGCTCTGCAACGGTTTCGCCCGCTTCCCATTGCTGGATCCATTCGGGGCGATACACTAAATATTGGTCAAAAATATCGGCTATTTTTTCAGACAGTTGGTAACACTTGAGAGAATCACTGTCGTTATCTAAATAACGTTGTAATGGTTCAAATTCAGGTTGATCAAACTGTTGTGGCAATACCTGCATTAATTTCCATGTCATCGCCTCTTTATTAAATGCACTTCGCTCGGGCACATCCGCCAAGACTTGAGTAAACATTTTCCAAATAAAAGTCGCAGGTAATGGAAATTCTATATTGGCCGCGACCCCAAATGAGGTCGCCAATTCCATTTTTAGCCATTGTGACATACCTGGGCTTTGTACCAGAATTTGCTCTTTTTCAAACGGATTCGCTAATGGCTGTAAGCGGATCAACTCAACTAATAATGATTTAAGCAGATCAAGCTGATTTGAATGATAGACAGTGAACACGCAGATATTCCACAGCAGAAAAATAGATAATCAAATTGTCTACCATCACTGAGATACTGTAAATAAATACAGTTTAAAAACACCCCAAAGCATCACAATTTATGCCCAGAAGTAACATAAACGCCCATAAAAAAGCCCAGCCAAATTGACTGGGCAACACACTCAACATTTATAGGTACAACAACACATTCGTGAAATTACTGCACCATTGCTATCAAATGTTGTGTGGACAGATTTCATTGCGTTGAAATAATCGACTCACAGGACGATAAAAAGCTAAATATCGAATGGATACATAACCAATAATGATACTCGCTACATATAATTCAATTGTCGCTAAACCATGAACTTGAGCGACATAATGCGCATCAAAGCCATAGCTCTGCATCCAAGCGACTGTTTTAAATAAAGCGGTTGCACCAATTGCCATTGGGAAAGTAAATGCGGCATAACCGGGACTAAAATCTAAGCGTAATAAACGGAAAAAAGCTAAATAGATAACCGCTGTCATTAATACGGCAATACCTCCAAGTAAAGCGACTATCACTGGCGACGGTGTAGCGGTAATGGTTAGATAACCCGCCAAAGACAGACTTGCAGGCGCTGCCATAATCGCAATGGTTGGTTTAGCGCCATCAGGCACTTCATCACGGAACATAAATCGATAAATCATCATCGGTAACATCACGGCATAAGCCATCATACCGAACATTTGTAATGCATAAGCTAATGGATGTAACGCAGCAATACCTGGAAATGAAACGTCTGCAACAATAATACCAATTGGCGGTACAAACCAACTTGGCACCATGTGATGTAAATGAAAATCACGGCCACGATGAAATAAGAATAAAGCTAAAAAAATAACATGCAATCCAACCGCAAATAACCAAACATACACACCAACAGTGATTGAGCCGTAAACACTAATCGCTTTAGATACCACCATTAATGCCATTGCAAATGTCGGTACTACACTGCCAACAACGTGATGTGATAAATCATTCCATAACAACTTTGGATGCACTAAAAATTTAGCGATTAAAATGAGTAGCATCAATGCTGCAATAACTGCGCCTGTTATCTGTCCGTAACCGTGAAGTTGAGCACCACTCTCCCAACACCATAAAATACTGCCAATACCTAACGCTAACCCCGCCATCGGTGTCGGTGCGCTGGCTAATTTTCTTTTTGTTGCTGTAATCATATTTTTCTCCGCTTAGAGGATAGCAATAGCGAATTATTGTTTTGTTGACTACAGTATACATGTTTACCTTCGTTTATAATAATTGAATATATTTAAAACAGTGTTAAAATTATCTTAACAACAAGGTGACCAGATTCGCCTTGCGTCTTTTAATGAGGTAATGATGAATATAGCGTTAAAACAACTCAACGTTTTTGTGACCGTGGCACAAGAAAAAACAATTACCGCTGCGGCTGGAAAATTATTTTTATCCAAACCTGCTGTTAGCATGGCGCTCTCTGAACTTGAAAAACAACTTGATCACAAACTGTTTGATCGCAACAATAATCGCTTAATAATCAATGAACAAGGTAAACGATTGTTACCTCTTGCGGATGAACTTTTAGCTCGTTCAAATGCGATTGAAAATTTATTTGATCAAGCGGGTCCACTGACAGGTAAATTAAAGATAGGATCAAGTGATACAGTAGGTAATCAGGTAACCCCCTTTTTATTGCGTGATTTTAGACTTGAGACCCAACATCGTGATCAAACATTATTTATCTCAAATACGGCTCAGATCTGCCATAAATTAACAGAATTTGAATTAGATATTGGTTTAGTTGAAGGAAAGATCCAACATTCCGACCTTGTTGTTCAACCGTGGTTAAGTGATCAAATGGTGATCGCTTGTCATCCACAGCACCCATTAACTAAAATAAAAAACTTACAGTTATCCGATCTCGAAAATTCAGAATGGGTACTACGAGAAATAGGTTCAGGTACGCGAGAGTTTTTTCTTAATCGAATTTCACCTCAATTAGAAAAGTGGACCACCTCATTTGAGTTAAATACTACCGAGGCGATCATTAATTGTGTTAGTGCCGACTTAGGTATTACCTGTATTTCTCAACGTGCAATCACCCATGCCGTTGAAGAACAGCGCGTTGCCATATTAACGATACCCCTTGATATGAACCGTCAATATTGGCTGTTATATCACCAAGAAAAATATCAAAGCCCACTATTAAAACTATTTTTGACCTTTTGCCAACAATGGCAGTTTGATTAAACCCGATTATCACCCACACTAAATGCAATAATTTGGCTGATCTGAGTTAATGATCGGCCTGATTGTTGCTGCCAATCATTGAATGCATTCTGCGCTGCGTGTAACGATTTTAACGTATCACGGCCGCCATCAATAATATGAGTATGGCGTAAATAAGCCTCAATATCGGGTGTCAGCAAAAAGGTATCTTTACCAAGCCCGCGCAAACTATAAGCGCCCGTTTTACCGCCTAAGCGACATCCTTGTTTTTTTAAATACAACCACAAACCAATGATATTCTGCTCTGGCCAATCGGCTACCATTGCTGAGAATGATCCATATTCCAATGCCGCGCGATGGATCATATTGGCATTCTCAGGGATCGTCATTACCTTTTTTAAATCTCGAATAATGGTCGCATCTTGCGCTTTTCGCTCCCACATTTCAGTTGGCATTAAGCCCATTTTTTCAATATCAAACTCAAAAAACGCCGCCTCAAATGCAGGCCATTTATTACGTACTACTTGCCATCGAATACCACATTGAAACACTTTTTGAGTAAATTCAGCTAACCAACGATGATCTGGAATTAAGGTTAATTGCTTATTATTCAACGGAATTGTTAGTCGTTGTTCTAAATTTAATTCACCGCCTTTTCTTTCTGTAGCACGATGATATATTTGGTTAAATTTTTCTTGAGTCATCACATTCACACGCTTAGCACTAGACTCATTCACCATACTACTGTATAAGCGTCCAGTAAATAATTTTCAGGAGAGGGTGACCATGGCAGTTATCGTCAAATATGTGGTAGAGCGCAACGGGGAAGAAAAGATGACTTTTACCTCTAAATCCGAAGCCGACGCATATGACAAAATGCTTGATATGGCAGATGAGATGTTTGCTTTATTAAGTGAAAGTGACTTATTCGAAGATGAAACTAAGCAAGAAGAACTATCAATGTTCTTGGCGCAAAATCGTGAAGAAGTCTTGGTTGCTTTAGGCGCAAAAAAAGCCAAACCAGCACCAAAAACAGTAAAACCTGAAGTTGTTGCCGATGAGCAGCAGCAAGACGCCGCATAATTTTTAGATTATTCAGTTTGTCGTCGAAAGCCTCCTGATGGAGGTTTTTTTTCATCTATTATATATTCCCCTCAAATGTTCCGCTCTCAATGTCATTATGAACAAATATAAGTACCAAAATGAATTGTATTCTGTCCGTTTTTCGTCAATAAACTATCATTTTGCTCTGATTATCAGTTCAGCTCTTCTTTATTTTTGTAACTGTCTTTATGATAGATAAATTAGCGGAAAATCATCGATTAACTCAATAGGCAATCACTGACGTTGGTTATTGGTGATTACATTATTTTAATTACCGCATCGTATTATTTTATTTGAAATGGAGAACAGGTAATCATGTCTAGCTTTTCACTTGCCCTAGGTACTGCAACTAAAAACTGTGATGGAAAAATTATTGAAGCGTTTTTTCCAACCCCAACGCTACATCCATCAGAGCAACTAGTAAAAGACATTGCTGCAATTGTTGATTACCACGGTGGTAACCAAGCTATCGATGTTACACCAGAACAATGTGCTGCAATTGCATCTGCATTTGAAGATGCTAACGATGAAATAAGCGCACAATTTGCAGCAAAAGCGACATTGTCTTCACAGCCGCTAGTTATGGTTATGCTGAAAACTGATATCTCACCCGTATCGGTTGCTGAAGGTTTCTTAAAACTACAACTTATCTCTCACCGTTTAGTAAAACCACACGGTCTAGTACTTGACGGTATTTTTGGTTTACTGCACAACATTGCGTGGACAAACCAAGGCCCTATCGATTTACCAGAACTTGCTGAGCGCCAAATGGATGCACGTCTTAACGGCGAAACTATCACCGTTGATTGCGTCGATAAATTCCCTAAAATGGTAGACTATATCGTACCAACAGGCGTTCGTATTGCAGATACTTCACGCGTTCGTTTAGGCGCACATGTTGGTGAAGGTACAACTGTTATGCATGAAGGCTTCATTAACTTCAATGCTGGTACAACGGGTGTCAGCATGGTTGAAGGTCGTATTTCAGCAGGCGTTATGGTCGGTAATGGTTCTGATATCGGTGGTGGTGCTTCAATTATGGGTACACTATCAGGTGGCGGTAAAGTCGTAGTATCAATTGGTGAAAATAGCCTTTTAGGTGCAAACGCCGGTCTTGGTTTCCCACTGGGTGATCGTTGTACTATCGAATCAGGTTTATATGTCACTGCGGGCTCAAAAGTACAAATGCTGGATGCCTCAGGGAAGCCAGTTGAAGTCGCTAAAGCACGTGATCTTGCGGGTAAAGCTGACTTATTGTTCCGTCGTAACTCAATGACAGGCCAAATTGAATGTTTAACCAATAAAACAGCAATTGAATTAAACAGCGAGCTTCACAGCAATAACTAATTAGTGTCTGCTACTCAATGATCGCAAACGGCCGCAATGCTGCTATATATTGATATAGCAAATAGCAAATAGCATCGCGGCCGTTTTTAATTATGCTTCAGGCTCAGGTTGTAACTTTTTCTTGATAATATAAATAAAGGGATTGGTAAATGAAAATTTACTCCCCTGAGTGGTTAAGCGCTTGTCTCGCATTGCCACTAACACTTCTTTTTGTACTTTAACTAAAGCAAAGAAACGTAACATCATAAAGCCAATTAAAATCGGTAAAAATACTGAGCCAGCCTCATTTGACTGCAAAATAAAACTGATCGCCATCCAACCTACAATCATCGCAACTAATAAATAAAACGATGCTGTTTTTAATTCAATTCTAATCTCTGAATCCATTTCATTACGCTGGAAAAAAAATTTCACTGGTTGTTCCCTAAAATCAATCTATTGAATTTCATTTTTACATAATTTTTATCGTAATAATATTATCAAAAATAAGGAATGCTTCAATTTTAACAAATAGCATTTAATATTTTCGATTAAATACACAAATAAACAACATAATATAAAAAATACTCAAGCGATATATATGCAACCTTAACAACACTTTTTATACGTGTGAATACATATATGCCAGTGTTATTTTTATATAATGAATGTATAAAAACAGCACAAAATGTTCTGTTTTTCATCCATAAATCTAACAATAAAAATTGAAATCTATTTAATGATTAAGTTGGTTAATGATGACTAGTACAAATAAAGCAAAAAAAGGGGGGATCAGCATATTCGCATTAGCAATGTTAAATATCGTTGCAGTTGTGAGTTTGCGAGGTCTTCCAGCAGAAGCTGAATACGGTTTAAGTTCCATTTTTTATTATATTTTTGCCGCCGTAGTCTTTTTGGTTCCAGTTTCATTAGTTGCCGCTGAACTGGCAACGGGTTGGTCTGAAAAAGGTGGGGTATTCCGCTGGGTAGGTGAAGCATTTGGCCCACGTTTAGCATTAGTTGCTATTTTTATGTTATGGATTGAAGTTACCGTGTGGTTCCCAACCGCACTGACTTTTGGTTCAGTTTCACTTGCGTTTGTTGGCCCAGATCAATCATGGGATCAGGCGTTATCACAAAATAAATTCTTTGTTCTTGGCATTGTGCTAGGTATTTATTGGCTAGCAACTATCATAGCCCTTCGTGGTACGGCCACCTTTTCAAAAGTTGCAAAATGGGGTGGTTTAGTAGGTACGGTTATCCCTGGTATTATATTAATTATACTAGGCTTTTCTTATCTATTCTTCTCAGGTCACGCACCACAAGTTCAACTATCTTGGCATGATGTTATTCCTGACTTCTCTAACTTTAATAACGTTGTTTTAGCCGCAAGTATTTTCTTGTTCTATGCTGGTATGGAAATGAACGCTATTCACGTTAAAGAAGTTGATGACGCGCCACGTAACTACCCATTAGCAATTGCCATTGCCGCCATTGGTACTGTATGTGTATTTGTACTTGGTACATTAGCTATCGCTTTTATTATTCCTCAAAAAGATATCAACTTAACTCAAAGCTTGTTAGTTGCTTACGATGATATGTTTGCTTGGGCTGGTATCAGTTGGGCAGCACCGATTATGGCAGCATGTTTAGCACTTGGTGTACTTGCTGGGGTTGTTGGTTGGGTTGCAGGTCCTTCATCTGCATTACTTGTGGTCGCTAAAGGTGGTTATCTACCTCGTTTTTGGCAATACACCAACAAAAATGGTATGGCAACCCATATCATGATGGCGCAAGCCTTCTTAGTAACCATGATTTCAACCGTGTTTGTGGTATTACCTTCCGTTCAAGCAGCTTACCAAATCTTGAGCCAATTAACGGTTGTACTTTACCTCATCATGTATTTATTAATGTTCGCTGCAGCCATTCACTTACGTTACACCCAACCTAATCGTCCTCGTCCATACAAAATCCCTGGTGGTGATATGGGTATGTGGATCATCGCAGGTGTCGGTTTCTCTGGGTCACTATTAGCATTTATCTTCTCTTTCATTCCACCAAGTCAAATTTCTGTGGGTAGTCCTGAAGAATACATTGGCTTCTTAGTCGTATTAACCATCATTTTCGTATCTGTACCATTATTCATTTACAAAGCCCGTCAACCTCACTGGAAAGATCCAGCGGTCACTGACTTTGCGCCCTTTACTTGGGAAATTGAAAAAGTTCACCCTGGTATTATCAACCCATCAGACAAAGTAACTCATACATTAAACCAATAAGAGTTAAGGATGCGTTAATGTCACAACTAAATGAAAAGCTTGCTGTTGTTATGCAGCAAGCGCTAGATGAAGCTAAAACAAATATGGACGGTGAAAATGCCTCATATATTCCGTTTCTAGCCTCAGTGCCATCAGAACTGACTGGCCTAGCCTTTGTTTCTGTTACTGGTGAAATTATCCAATTACAAGATACTGATTATAAATTTGCGATTGAGTCAATTTCAAAAATTATGACACTCGGATTAGTACTTGAACAATCAGGTGCTGATGCGCTGCACAGTAAAGTCGGTACTGAACCTACAGGTATGCCATTTAATTCAGTGCTTGCGCTTGAACTACATCAAGGTAAGCCCTTAACGCCACTCGTCAATGCGGGTGCAATGGCAACAGTGAGTTTAGTTAAAGCAACAGATAAAGAACAACGTTGGCAGCAGATTTTAAATTTCCAATCTCTGCTAGCAAACAGTGCGATTACGCTTTCTGATGAAGTGAATCAGTCTGAACAAACCACCAATACTCATAACCGTGCCATTGCATTGTTATTAGAGTCATCAGGTCGTATGTACTCAGAGCCTCTTGAAGCTTGTGATGTTTATACTCGCCAATGTTCTACCCTATTTAATACGGTAGAACTAGCAACAGTGGGTGCAACACTTGCTAATGGTGGTAAAAATCCATGTTCAGGTAAGCAGTTAATTCAAACCCAAAACATTCCCCATATTCTTGCAGAAATGGCGATGGAAGGCCTTTACGATACCTCTGGCGATTGGGCCTATGATGTTGGTCTACCAGGTAAAAGTGGTGTTGGTGGCGGTTTATTAACAGTAATACCCAACATTGGCGCACTCGCAGCATTTTCACCACGACTAGACCCATTTGGTAATAGTATCCGTGGTCAACAAATGATCAAGCATGTTACTCAAGCAATGGCTTGGAACCTATTTAGCAGTACGCAACATTAAGGTAGGAAGAAAATTATGGCTCTTCATGAAGTAAACCGTCAATCAGAAAACGATCCAATCTTTGGTTCAGAAGCGATTAATCACGTTGCGGCAACTACCAAGCTACCACAGCAAGAACAAGCACCAAACGTAATCTATCAAATGATCCGTGACGAACTTTACCTTGATGGTAATTCTCGTCAAAACCTAGCCACTTTTTGCCAAACATGGGAAGAAGATGAAGTTCATAAATTAATGGATCTTTCCATTGATAAGAACATGATCGATAAAGATGAATACCCTCAATCTGCTGAAATTGAAGGACGTTGTGTCCATATGTTAGCGGATTTATGGAATTCACCTGAGTCAGTAACAACCGTTGGTACTTCAACAACAGGTTCAAGTGAAGCCTGTATGTTAGGTGGTTTGGCTGCATTATGGCGTTGGCGTGAAGAGCGTCGTGCGCTTGGTCAACCAACCGATAAACCCAATATGGTTTGTGGTCCAGTTCAAGTTTGTTGGGAAAAATTTGCCCGCTACTGGGACGTAGAAATGCGTGAAACCAAAATGGACGACGGTCATTACTTTATGACCCCAGAAGATATGTTAGAGTTAGTTGATGCTAACACTATTATGGTTGTTCCAACATTTGGTCAAACTTTCACAGGCTTATACGAAACAGTAAAACCATTATCAGATGCTCTTGATACTTATGAACATGATACTGGTAACTCTATCGACATTCACGTTGATGGTGCAAGCGGCGCTATGCTGGCACCATTCTGTGCGCCTGATATTGAGCGTTGGGACTTCCGTCTAGAACGTGTGAAGTCAATCAGTACTTCAGGTCATAAATTTGGTTTAGCACCACTAGGTGTGGGCTGGGTCGTATGGCGTAGCAAAGAAGATTTACCTGAAGGTTTGATTTTCCATGTTAACTACCTTGGTGGTGACATGCCGACCTTCGCACTAAACTTCTCTCGCCCTGCAGGTCAAATTATATCTCAATACTATAACTTCCTTCGTTTAGGCTTTGAAGGTTACCAACGTATTCATAATGCAAGTTACGATGTGTGCGAATATTTAGTCAAAGAGCTTAATAAATTTAATATGTTTGAATTTATCTTTGATGGTAATCGTGAAAAAGGGATCCCTGCAATTTCATGGCGTTTAAAAGCCGATGCGAATGTATCCTTCTCACTTTACGATCTTGCTGATCGTTTACGTACCCGTGGTTGGTTAGTGCCTGCATATACATTGCCTGCAAATGCTAAGGAAATTATCGTTCAACGTATTTTAGTTAAACAAGGTCTAACCATTGATCTTGCTAATCTATTAATTGCTGACTTTACACGTTCGATTGAATTTCTTACTTCACATGCAGCTTCTCAATGTATAGCTGAAGACGTAAAAACATTTGATCATAGCGGCCGATAATATTTCTAATATTGTCACATGAAAATTATAATAAAGGTCGGATTTCCGGCCTTTTTTTATTTTTGAAAACACTATGACCATTTTTACGCTCTCGTACAAATACCACGACATGTTAGTATAAATATAAAATTTATCCCTTAATATTAATATGTTATAGGCTTATTTATGCTAATTCACACCATTGAAATTATCTGTATCGTCGCCTTTGCATTAAGTGCCGTCATCAGTGAAGCTAATATAGGCAAAGATATCGTTAGTGTCATGGTGTTAGGGTGGATCACAGCGTTAGGCGGCGGAACAGTGCGAGATATTATTCTCTCAACGGATCAAGTCTTTTGGATCAGAGATCCCTCTTATTTTTGGACCGCACTTCTTGCTTCTTTTTTTGGCTTTTTCCTTGCCCCACATTTACGACAACTAAAAGCCGAACGTTTAATCGTTGTCCTCGATGCTATCGGTATTGCGATGTTTTCCGTTCTAGTGACTAAAAATATGGTTGCTGAACATTATGCAGGCTATGTTGCCGTTACTATGGGAATGATCACCGCTATTTTTGGGGGTGTACTGCGAGATGTCATTCTTGCTCGACCAACGATGTTCAATAACACTGAATTTTATGCCAGCCCGGTCATTATTGGTTGCTACCTTTATATTCTTCAAGCCAAATTTTCAATCAATCCAAACATTGCCACTCTAACCAGTATTAGCTTTATTATTATTTTAAGAATGTATATCGTGATTAAAAAAATCACCTTCCCTAACTGGTTACTTTTAAAGTAAAAATTTTAAAATACGCTGATAATAAACACCTGCTAAATAGTCCACAGAGCTTAATTTAACGCCTCTGCCATCATTTTATAGAGTGAGGTTACGAGCGAGATCAGAACCTTGTAGAATGATTATTTTTACTGCTGTTTTAACCGATTTTTTATTGGTGTCTTTAATGCTCAAACACGTGATAAGTAGATCGCGGATAGCTCGTACCTCCCTTCCGAGATGACGGATAATAACCTACACGATCGTTACCATTTCCTACAGACGAAAAAAAACCCGAATCTTTCGATTCAGGTTTCTTCAATAATGTGAAGTGGACGCGGGACTTGCCATCGCTAACATTGCAACCAAAGCATCAGCGCGTCCATTTTCCATCAAATAATAGGCATGACAGGCCGCTAAGATCTCCAATAGAAAGTTAGCCAACTGAACTACTACGCTATCGTTACCATTTCCTACAGACGAAAAAAAACCTGAATCTTTCGATTCAGGTTTCTTCAATAATGGCGGAGTGGACGGGATTCGAACCCGCGACCCCCGGCGTGACAGGCCGGTATTCTAACCAACTGAACTACCACTCCGCAGTGTCTATTCAGCATAAATGCAACTTGTTGTCTCTACCTTTATAAAAAGATAAAAACGAAATTGAAGCCTGGCGATGTCCTACTCTCACATGGGGAGACCCCACACTACCATCGGCGCTATTACGTTTCACTACTGAGTTCGACATGGGATCAGGTGGGTCCATAACGCTATGGTCGCCAAGCAAATTCGACGTGAAAGGATTCACTAATATCGCAATGCCATGGATGGCAAGGAGCGATGTGACCTAACACTAAATCTGGAAATTATCTAACTAGTTTATTCTCAACACTTCATTCAAGCGTTTGTAGAGTCCGTCTCTTCTCTTTAGAGAAGAAAAACCCCTTGGGTGTTGTATGGTTAAGCCTCACGGGCAATTAGTATCAGTTAGCTCAATGCCTCGCAGCACTTACACACCTG
>NZ_NPIB01000021.1 GCF_002849605.1 Photobacterium carnosum | reverse complement strand
TCATTGCCTTCGAACTTGGTGTGATTCCACCATGTTCTTGCTTTAGCTGAGCAACCCAGCGACTCATTGCTGTATATCCGACACCAACAGCATTACATGCTTCTTGTATTGTGTAGCCTTTATTTAATACTAAATTAGCAGCATCGTGCTTGAATGCGACTGAATAAGTTGTTCGAGCTTTTTTCATTATGTACACCATTTTGACATTAAGAATATTTTATCCTATTTAGGTGTACAAGTTCATTAAGCCACAACATATAGGTTGTTCTGAAGCAGTTACGAACAAATATGTAACTTATGCGCAAGCTAAAGAAGATAAATTATTTGAAAGAGGTTGGTTACCTAATATTCTTCCTGAGTCGACTACAAATATCGTAGTTACTAATGACCTTGATAGTAATCGTTCGATGGGAGAGTTTATTATTGAGGTATCTGCTCTACCTGAGTTTTTGGAAAAAGTTAAGCTAACAGGGTTGTCAAATCAATATCGTTTTGTTGAAGGCTCTAATGCGTGGGTTTTCATCGTCAATGATGACGGCTTTGTTACGTACGAGCTAAATGAAGATAAAAGGTATCATTAAGTTGATAAGACAGAACCTATTTTCAAATTAGTCACATTTCACATCAGATTAATTTATTCGATCTAACACGTAATATTCCATTTAAAAATAATTGATCGCTATCACAAATTGTACGAACAATTTTATGATATAAGGGTATAGAGGTGGAGTTCCCCCTCAACCTCCTAAAATATATAAGCGATCCTTACTCTAAAAAGACACTACTTGGCCGCAGTGTCTTTTTCATATATAAAACAACAATAAATCAAGAATGAGCCAATCTAGTATACAAAAACACCTCCTAATTTGAGGCGGTATTTAACGTAAGAAAGCTTTATGTGACATTACTAACTTGCACTAACAGACGATTAAGGAATTAATAATGAAATTATCAAATACAATACCATTCATAACATTACTTTTAATGTCTGGTTGTTCGGTCCCCAACAAACAGCAATATGAGGGATATTTCACATATGGGAGTGAAGTGTCTGATTTTCGTTCGTGTGGAACAAATGAAATTTTTTGGTTAAATGGCGAACATAAACAAATGGAAGTCATAGAGCAAGCAGCAATAGAAAAAGCAATAAAGGTAGGAGAGCCGTATCAGGAAATCTATGTATTGTTTTCAGGATTTGCAGAAAACCGAAAACCAGTAGGCTTTGAAGAAGAAACCAATGGTTTAATCTATATGACAAAACTCATCAAATCCTCTAGTCAGCCAACAGAAAGTTGTAAGTAACCATCACATCCCGGGGCTGTTGCAAAAACTCGGTAAAGGTACAGACTTATGTATGATCTTCTGCCGAGCCTTCTCTTATGGCCAACTCCGAATTCAAATGGAAACACTTCACTCCTGACATCATCCTTTGGTGTGTCCGTTGGTACGGCTCAACGCCCATGAGTTATGCCAATCTGAGTGATATGCTGGCCGAACGCGGCATTCTTGTGAATCGTTCCACCATATATCGCTGGTTTATTCAGTACGGTCCCGCTTTACGTAAGAAATTGCGCCGTTATCAATTCATTCGAATTGACAGTTCATGGCAACTAGACGAGACCTACGTTAAGGTCAAAGGAAAGTGGTACTACCTTTATCGAGCCATTAATAAGCGCGGAGAAACGTTAGATTTCTACTTTTCCCACAAACGTAATAAAAAAGCAGCTTATCAGTTCCTTAAGCGTTGTTTGAGACATTACAGTTTAGGCAATCAGCCTAAAACACTAAATACAGACAAGCATTCATCCTATGCTAATGCGATTGCACGCTTGAAGAAGGAGGGGCGATTACGAGAGGATGTTGAGCAACGACAAGTAAAATACCTCAATAATGGTATCGAGTCTGATCACGCACCTATTAAGAAACTCATTGTCGCCACCGGTGGATTTAAAATACGAAAACGTGCATGGTCAACGATTCAGGGATTTGAATCATTACGGATGTTGAACAAAGGCCAATTTGATTTTTGGTTACGCAATGATGAACGTCAAACTCTTGTGCGGGAGAGATCCGCCTTCATGAATCGTCTCTTCAATGTTGACGTTGTTTTCCAGTAATAATGAGTCAGTTGTAGGACTCATTTACCTGCTTTGATTATTTGCAACAAGCCCATATTCAATCGCTTTTCTTGTTGTTTACTCATTATTATCAACCTCTATCTCCGTTTTTTTTAATTGTAACAAACTAAACTGTTTAGTTCAAAATGGTTGACATGTGATTCCCGCCACATTAGATTAAACGAAACAGTTTAGTTCAATAAGGATGTGTATGGATATTTCAAGAAAAAAAATCTTAGCGCCATCAGCGACAACAATAGGATATAAAGTTGGTGTTTTTGGGGTTGTGTTAGTCTTATTGTGGATTGGTATTTTTAAATTTACACCAACAGAAGCGGTAGCAATTGAACCTCTTATTAAAAATCATCCCTTAATGGGTTGGACATACCATTTTTTCTCTGTTCAAACCGTATCGAATCTTGTGGGCTTTAGTGAGATAGTCGTGGCAATTGGACTTATTTATGGTTTCTTTAATCCCAAGGTTGGCTATATTTCAGGTGTTGTTGCAAGTGCTATTTTTATAGTGACACTCAGTTTCTTATTTACCACACCAAATACTTGGAAAATAGTCGATGGTGTTCCTATTGCAAACTTTTTTTTAGTTAAAGATATTCTATTTTTAGCCATTGCAATAATGGTTGTTGAACACAATAAAAAATTATTACCTCATAAATCTCAATAGCGACTTTGTGATAACAGTTAGTTTGGATAAATCATACTCTGGTGCATTAATAAATCATCAGTAGCAAACAAATAATTATAAATAAACGGAACTCAAATTATGAAAAAAATATTTTTAGCCACTTTAGTCTTTTTATTCTCATCATCTATTTTTGCACAAAATATAGGGAATCATTCCGACCGTTTAGGTGATAAACAACTTAAAACTGCGGTTATGCAAGATAAAAGTGCAGCAGTGGTCGCAGGTAATAACATTAGAGATAATTTAGAAACCTTAAACAGTATTGAGTTAAGTAAAAAACTTAATATATGGCGAAATACATATAATTCTACCAAGTTAAAAAATACGTCTATGACTATTGATGAATTATATGCCCAGAATGGCACCGTTAGTTATCAAGCTATTGTAAATGTGAGGTATCAATATACCGTTCGTGAATCAAACCAATAGAATTAATGCTGAATGTGTTTTTTCGTGCAGAAGAAAATATTGAAGTACACAGAAATAGATTTATTGTTACCTGATTACCACTATTTAACAACCACTGTTAAATGAGACTGATTTTAAAGTATGAGGATTGGGTGCTCATTGGCAATGTAACTAAACAAAACCTGAAATGGTGAGGCATGATTGCCCCACCATTTAGGCTAGATTATCTCACTTCGTAGGCAAGTACCGCCTTAAAGAGTTTAGTACCATCCTGGTACTGAACTTCACACAAGTCATCCCTGACGAGTGCCAATGCAACTAATAATGTGAGACACACAATTAGTAATCCTGTTGGGAAGTTTCTTTTTGGCATTTTTACTTGCCTCCTATAGTGAGAGGCACTAACATATGAATTGTCTAGAGTCATTTGTCGGCCTCGTTGATTTAAAATTAACGGGGCTTTCATCTATCTGGCCTATCACAAAACATTTTTGTTCGTTGCTCAAGACTAGATAGCCAAGAGCACCCGCGCTGATTATACATTAACTCGCCTACTCCCTATCATTTTTTTGCCATGAACCTTCAAACCTATAAATTAAGTAAATTTATGCTTTTTTCCCTCGGTTTGACATAATAGGTATTATATCTACCAGAACCGCAACAAGATTTGCAGTAACAAAAAAATAGTCATAACAAAGCCGCCATACCTAATTGATTTTGTAATCTGCAAAACCTAACTTACAAATAAGCACTAAACATACTAAAACCATACACTGAACATTAAATGCTTAATATCTGGTCATTAATCATAATGAGTAGTAGGTAAAGCATGAGTCGATTCAAAATCCTATGCATCGCCACAGTCTGTTTCAGTTCGCCCTCATTCGCTTCAATACCAAGCCCAAAAACTGTTGAAGTGTTTACTACAAACGAAACCGTATCTAGTGTTGTTAACGTCAAACCAAACTCTAAGGGATTGGTCGTTAATGTAATTAACAAAATTGATGTTTTAAGCGAACAGGCCACGGCATCTATACCTAAATACGATTCGAAACGTTTTGGTAACTTCCAAAACTACAAACGATTCGCTAAAGAACGTGTTATTGAATGGGCAAAAGAAAATAAAGAGGCTTTTAAGAACACTACTACTGGTATTACTAGTGCTATGAATTATGAGCTTAAAAGTGTGCCAGCCGTAGTAATTAATGGTGAGTATGTTGTCTATGGTGACACAGTTTCTAATGCGGTAAGAAAATGGCGTAAAGAGGTGGGGCGTAAATAATGTTTAACTTTAAAATAAATGCTATTGCTCTGGTTATAACTCTGTTTACTGCGCCTGTCATGGCGGCAAACAACAATAACAATTCTGGCGTAGATACCGATAATTCCTATTTTCCCGTTCAAGACCGCTATAGTGATGTTAATCAGTTCATTGGCCAAGGTGATAATAGTTTTGATGCCATGATTGCTGAGGATAATAAGGCAAATACAATTGTTACAACTGTAGGTGGTAAAAAAGTCACACTTAAAAATGATAGCAAGTCTTCTTTAGCTGATGATTGGAAAGCTGGCTTTGATTTGCAATGTGTTGATTGGAAGATTACTGGGGGCTGCATATGGCTAAAGTTTGAGATTTTTTCAGTCTCAGTAAAAACATCATTAAAAGTTTCTCACTATAGCCCTGATGCAATTGTTGAGGTTTTCCATGATATAAACAATACACCCACATCTTATGCCAAACTAAACAACAAGGTGGCAAAGTCACTTGGTAATTCACTGTTTTCTAAAGTTGCTCTCAAGGGTAATAAGATGAATAACAATGATTCGGAGGGTGATGGTTTTCATGATGTTCATGTAATGGGCAATCCACTGATTACTATGCACGATAGTATTATTGGCACTATGTACAATCAGATCGGTTACTGCGACTCAGGCGCAACACCATTCAAAACATATATGCATTCCTTTACAGATATTGAGTGGCGTTTAGGAATTTGGGAAACCGTAAATGCGTTTCGTTATGCGTATATGAGTATAACTGACAAAGCGAGTGTTCAAATCAACGATTATGACGCAAACCCTGCTGGTGCGTTATGGGGATCGCTTTATCCTCGCATTGGTACAACGGAAAATCCAAGTCCATTTATCGGTGCTGCTATATCAGCGTTACGTGCTGGTGTGTTGGTAACTAATTCGTCAGGTATTCATACAGTGATGAAAATGGGGAGATCTACGGACGGTAAACAATTCTTTGATAATAAAGTCGATCTTCAAAATGGTAAATGGAAAGTATTGCTACCAAAAAAATTTGCTGGTGAGCAATGTACAACGATGCCCTTTAGTGGTGTGAGTAATTACGCTGGCACAAATGAGCCCAAAACAGATAGTCGGAACTATGTGTTTCAGATGTGGCGTAAATATGTTTGCTGTGAGAGAAAGGGCGCATATATCGGTGGTTGGTAAGTGACTTGATTTTGCAAACAACAATATCAGAGTAAAGATATTGCGTTGTCGGTCTAAAACAGGGGCGATGACGCATACACCATACAATATGTTTATCTTATAAACTGGATAAGCATAATGAAAACAAATTCAAATTCTCCATCCTATATTTCTCGTATAGCCCTTGCTGTTGCTCTGTCTTTATCTGTGTCTGCTTCCTCTTATGCCGTACAAGAGACTTCTTTTATTACGGAAGATGATTTTGCCCGTAGCGTTAGCCATATAAAGCTAGATAAGCTCAAAGAACAAAGTCAATACAACAATCTCGCCCGTGCAAACGTAAATATTAGTAATTCTTGTGGCTCATTCAGTCCAGCAATTGCCGTGGGCAGCTCGTTTGCACAAGGTAATCTTTCAACGATGTTTGATGCGGTTATTACTAACGCGAAAGGGGCGGTTATGGGCTTGGCTAGTCGTCTTATTCAAGAAGCAAACCCAGGGCTATTTAAGTTCCTACAACACGGCGTAGACGCAGGTTATACCGATTACTTATCTGCGCTGCAGTCGTGTGAGGGTGTTCAAGATCTGTTAGTAGATAACGCGCCTGATTCTGTAATGGGCAAGCTAGCTATGGGCGACAAGCTACTTGATGCTGCAAGTCCAAATACATCAGTTGATATTAGTGCTTTTATGAAAAGCAAAGAACTGCGAAATGGTAATGGCGGTGTTAAAGGTATTGATGGTCAAAAATACGGTGGCAAAACAACACCAGCATTAAAAGTTGTCAGTCAAACCGTTAAAGCTGGCTGGTGTATGCTAACTGAATCTGGTACTGGCTTGTGCCGTGGCGTGGTCAACGGTGGTTCTGGTAATGCTATGCCGGTTCTAAAGAAAGAGTTTCCAACTGCGCTAGATGCAGAGTCTTTTGCTCGTAACCTTATTGGTGAAGTTGAAATGCGTTCTTGTGAGGGGTGTGATTCAGTTAAGTCAACACCACCACAAACAGTATCACAGCTAATTGATGCTGAGGCTGTTATAGCCAAAGGGCAATTATCCGCATTAATGCGTAATTACAAACCTAACAGTATCCGTACAAGCGATCTTGAATCTATCAGTGCTTCAACGTATCCAATTACACGAAATATGTTCCTTAACCTGAGTCGTGAGAAGCCTGTTATGCAACAAGCAATGTTAGATCACATTTCTACTGAGCTAGCAACTGCCCGTATTCTTAACAAAATCGTTTTAGTACGTCAGATAATCCTAACGGGTTTATCTAACTCAAAGCTAATTAACAATGAAGCCATTTCGACTACTGCAAAAGAGCGATTAATACTACTCGATAATTCAGTTAAAAATTATTACGAGGAATTAAAGATCCGCGCTAGTACAACAACATCAGCACAAAAACTAACATCAGAGCGTATTGAAGATCGTAAGCTCTCTAATGGCGCAAGCAGTCTTAGCATTTAGGTATTCATTATGATGACAATGGTTTCAAATGATCTTAGTGATGTATTTATGCTGCCGCTGGCAACGTATCTGTCAGGTGAGATCTGGTCAATTTTAGAAGCGACAAAACTATTTTTAGTTCCATTTATCATTTTAATGATAGCGGCTATTGGCCAAGCTCGTAAGCAAGGTGTTGACGAGGGAAGTTCAGCTATACAGGCTTATAAACACATAGAGGTCGGTATTATTACGATGTTTATGGTTATGTTGTTTGCGTGTAAGCCTTTATCAAGTAATGGTTCAGTTTCACCGGCTTCTATTAGCGTAAAGAACTACTCATGTTTAGTTGGTGGTGGTTCTATAAGTAGTTCTGGTGGGGCAGACGCAAATAGAAACGGCTTAGGTATATTCAATGGAGTAGATAAAAATGCCTTTTTGAATAACCCGTTTATTCGTGTGATACCTGCTTCATCACCAACTCTTGCTACTGGTTTAATGAATCAGTTAAGCATTGGTTTAACTAATGCGTCCGTAGCTGCTTTACCTTGTGTTTCACATACATCAATGAGATATGCATTCTCGAAAATTGAAACTTATGAGCCGGATAACCCAAAACTGCAAAATTTAATAAAAGATTTTAATAAACAATGTTATTCGCAAGCACTAGATCGTAAATCAAGAGATCAAAATTTACGTTCTACATCAATCAAAGGCCAAGATTACGCTTTTGACTCGAAAGATATTACAGATATGTACAATGGAAAGGTTGACGGTGTTGACGGTGATCGCAACACAATGCTAATGAAAATCCGTAAGGATAATTGGACTGGCTCTACTGGCTCTATCCAATTTAATGATGCCAACATTAGTACATCTGAGGATTACGGTGTAGGTGTTATTACGTGTGCTGAGGCAGCTAATGAGATCAAGAACAAGCTGAGAAGTGATGTTCGTAACGGTGATGCAAAGAATGAATTTAAAGCAATCAGTGTTGGCGATACGACAAATAGTGAAGAACAGAATACCCGTTTGCTTTTCTCTAATATCGTTAATAACAAAGGTTCGATACTAAATGTAGCGTCACAAACGATGTCTGATTGGCAAAATGCTGCAAATGATGGAGTTGATTACGCAAAAATGGCGTGGTCTTTAACAAAAGGGGCATTTGATGATTTGGATTCTGCAGGGCATGTACTGAATGGTGGTGTTGCAAGTATTAGTTCAATGTTCAAAAGTCAAAAGGTTCATGGCTATCAGCTAGTTGCACCACTTGTGATCTCAGTAATTAAGGGTGTCTTGATTATTTCGATTCCTTTAATTTTGTTCTTTACTGGTTTTAGTCCTAAAACATTACTAACAGTGCTAGTGGCTTACTTTGCTATTGATTTCTCAAGGTTCTTCTTGGAGCTCGGTAATCTTATAGACGAAGTGATTTTGTCATTTAGGCACACAGCCGTTATGTCTAACTCTGCAATGGAACAATCTGATTCATTAAATGTTCTCGCTGCTATGACAATCATAGGTCAATACGCCACATACACCTTAGTTGGTGTCTGGTACATGTTTGTTGGTTGGTTAGGTGTAAAGATGATTGCTCCAATGCAAATGGCTGAATCAACCTCAGAAGATACCAGTAAGGGCTCACAATCTGCATTAAATACGGCTGCTGGTGCTGCTACGGGAGGCGTGACTGGTGCTGCTTCTTCCGCAATTAAAAGTGGGATGAGCAAAGGAGATAAATAGAAATATTTAGATCTGCATAATAAAAAAGGGGCTAATTAAGCTCCTTTTTTTTGGTTATTTTCAGGAATGAGCATTTTCATCAGAAAAATCGTGGCATGTTTCTTCTAATGTTCTCACCATACGCATTAAACAGCATTAAGATTAAAAGAAACACACCTACAATCACCTCAACCAAACTATTAAAAACGTGGTCAATCAAACCGAAAAACAAATCTAATGGTAGGCAAATAATATCAAACAAAAATTCAAACATTTTCAGTTTCTCTAAATTAGTAACTTTATGCGCCAATTATCATTTTGATTCATCTTTTTAACAAGCAACGTTAATTCCTAAATCAAAATTAAAGTAAAAAATAATTCGTATTTAAAATTGTAAGTTACAATATTAAGTTGTTGACAACATATACGTTGGAAAATATCATTGTGGAACTCGGTAAATCTCTTGCCAAGTTCTAAGGCTTAAATGCTTATCTACGTTTACTCGTCCTGAATGACTCTCTAAGATTTAACCATCATCGTTATAATCATATAACCTTGCATCTACTGTTTGTACACATGAACGCGCTATGCCATTACCTCATAACGTACTCATGTTTATAAAAGCATCTTCCGGTGAAAGCTCCGTAATCCAATACTCCCATCTATCCAAGGTAATATAATATGCAATCTACTATCACTCTAGTTACGTTCTTTATACTTTTCATTCTACCAATAGCTGCTGTTTTCCTAGCTGGTCGATACATTTGGAATAAATTAACTGTTTCAGTTCCCGTTGATTTTGACGCGAAAAAGATGACAGTGAAATTTGAGCGTCATTTTTCTCCAAAAATGATAATTCAACTTCCTTATGCGTTGCGTGATGATCTGTTAGCAATCTTTGCTTTTATTAAGCGTATTGTTAATAAATATCTACCAAAGACCTTTGATGTTCAAACTTGTGACACAAATACTTGTGATGCTGAATTTGAAACAAAAGCGAATAGCAATATTGGTTCTGAACAAGTAAAAACCTTAGCTAAAGGAAAAACCACAACTCAAACTACCCAACAAGAAACCGATCAAGAATTACCGAAAGCAACTAAGTTTGCTTCTGGTGACTTTGGTTAATTCTCCGTCAAAATATCTATTTATCTACCACTTATCTAATAACCCTATCAGAGTTAAACATGATCCTATCTATTCAAAACAAGCGTGAGATTAAATCATTAGTCTCTTTTACAAGTGACATCTTTGCTTTAACAGGGTTACTTGGAACATCTTGTGCGTCTGTGACTTATATTATGTTCAAGTACATGGGTTATCTCTAACTCAACACTGCTTCACAATAGTTTTTGTAAGTATCAATATCTAATCAAACCCAACATCTTAATTTTGTAATTTCCAAAATTAAGATAAACTATTTTACTATCTATTTATCTGGAATATCTAATGTCTAATCAAAAAACTAATACTCAAACTGCTAACCCAACCTTAGAAGTTATGCTTAATCCATTCGCAGACAAACTTAATATCGCTACTAATGCTTATTATGGCGCGTTGATGGATGCTGTTTTTGGCAACATCAATAGTCGTCGTCTTGCCGATGGGGTAAGTGCTTTACCTGTAACTACACCACAAATTGTTCGCCTTATTACTCGCTGTAAGCAATATGGTATTGATCCCCTAATGGGTCATTTGTACGCAATTGAGCGTCAAGGTGTTATTAGTTACGATCTAACGATCAATGGTTGGTTGTTTGTTCTTCAAAACCACTCAGATTTTAAAAATTATAAAACTGTTTATTCAGATGAAAAAGTACCATCTAAGATGATTGAAGGTCACATGATCCCTGATTGGGTTCGTGCTGATATTGAATTTAAAGATGGTCGTGTTTTCGAGGGGATTCGTGTTTATTACTATGAAGAAGTAGAAAATACACCTGCTTGGGATAAACGCCCAACTCGTATTCTTGCTGGCCGTGCTATCTCTCAAGCTACTCGTTACGGCATTAATGTCGATTTTGGTGAGAATGAAGATATGCCGGAATATTCATCTAAAACAATTGATACTCCGGTATCTGTAGTGTTTGATGATGAAGAACAAGACACTGAAAAAAATGAACAAAATTTAGATGAAGAAGCCAAGGCTAAAGCAGACGCAGAAGTTAAGACTAAAGCAGACGCAGAAGCCAAGGCTAAAGCAGACGCAGAAGCTAAGACTAAAGCAGACGCAGAAGCCAAGGCTAAAGCAGACGCAGAAGCTAAGACTAAAGCAGACGCAGAAGCTAAGACTAAAGCAGACGCAGAAGCCAAGGCTAAAGCAGACGCAGAAGCTAAGACTAAAGCAGACACAGAAGCTAAGACTAAAGCAGACGCAGAAGATAACTCAATTGAAGTAGAGGGTGAATGGGAAGAATTTACTATTTCCTTTGAAGATCAATACAAGACTTTCATCGCTGAAACGAAGAAAAATACCGGTGATATTACTGACGAAGCTGATAATGCATTTCGTAAGTGGTTAGCTGGTATGAACATTTCGTTCACTGACTTTAATGAAGCTCGTTTAATTAAAGCAAAACGTTTTATTAATGAGTTTATTTCTGAGAATCAAAAACCAAGCGAAGTTACAGTAGAGCCAACAAAAACAAAAGTTGTTGAGACTGCTGAAAATGAAGTTGAATATGATTTCACTCTTATTTCTTCTGACATTCTGCAATTAATTAATAATGCAGTTCGTAATGTTGAAAATTGTGGTGAACCATCAGAGCTTATCCAGTTAATGGAGCTACTAGATAGCAACTTAGAACAGGCATATGTTCAACAACAACTTAAAGATCTTGGTTACTAATCAAATCTAACTACCCAATAAATTGAAGCCCTTTCGAGGGCTTTAATCACATCTAAAGGTCGTAAAATGGCATTTAAAGAGTACGCTTGCTCTGAACGAGCGACAGCCCTGCATGACGCATATATGGTTGAGTTGAAGAAAGTATTACCCATAATTAATTGTGAGGCGATACCCAATATTTTTACCTCAGTGTCAGGGCAAAATTTCTTATTATGTATTGAAGACGAATACGAAATTGATTTCCTTATGGCTTATAGCTTTTTTGGTAAACCATGCTCTCCCGTTTACTTAGAACCATCGGACACTTTTCGTCAATATGACGTTATTAACGCAACGAACGAAATTTCCTATAAAAAAGTAAAAATGACATACACCCTGATAGGGGAGTTGGGTCGTAATTTACTCTTTATAAGAGAAGATGATGCGTTATTCACTGGTACATATAGTGATGCAGTTAAAAATGGTTTTTTGGTGAAAAAATACTAATGAATATCTCTAACCTGACGAAACTAAAAAGTGATGAAGCTATTAACAAAAAGCAAGTAGATGAACTACTAAACCTTTGTTCTTTAGCTGCTAATCGCGCTGCTGAGAAATTAAATGCCAGTGTGAAATGTTACTTAACTTACTCTAAGTTAACTGGTGATTTGAAAGGTAGCTTAAAATTACAAACTGCAAAAGTAAGATATAAGTACGCTACGTTTGCCATAAATTTTATTAAGCTATGCAAGAAACACCCATCCATCAACACTAATATCCTAGATACAACAATGGCAGACCAAACCGGTATGGTTTTTACTTTTCATGGTTCAAAAAAGAGCCGTGGAATTGATTATGCTGTTGTTGCAACAATTAATGATCCGACCACGCTTACGTTAATACCATTTAAAAATGTAAACATTAACTTGTAATCAATCTAAACCCTATCTGGAAAACTTATGAACCTATTAGCAAGTATTGAATTTGATTGTGCCAATATAGAACGTGCAATAAATCAATCTAATTACGATGATAATGTTGTTGTAACTGTTCGAGGTGAAGAAGCTGAATTAGCATTTAGCAATGGTTTTGTATCCTTTGGGCGCGTTATTCAAAACGCAACAAAAAACACGGTTAACTGCATTATTAGCTCTAATGCATTTAAGGCTAATTACACTAAATATCAGATAGTTATTGGTACTCATACAGCGTCAATAACTGCAGTTAACATGAAAAAGTTACATTAATAAACACAACGCCTATCAAAGCATTTTTCCAATTAATATCTAATACCCTAAACTATCAATCTAACTAAGCCTCGTCAGAAATGACGAGGCTTTTTCTTATCTAGGAATTATCTAATGTGGATCACTAACTCAGAACATAATGAGCATATTCAGCTTGTAAATATTATTAATAATTTGAATCTTCCTTATGCAGTTCGTAACAATGCTTGGTCAAAAATTACTGAATTGAACGTGACAATCACTAATGATCGTCCATCTATGCGTGATGAAGTACGTGAGCTATCTGAGCTTTCAATTAATAAGCTGGTGGCAGTGCTTGAAACTGGAAAAGGATTGGCGATAAGTGTAAGTTTTGGCAAAGATAGTAACTGCTGCCTTGTACTTTCGCTTGAGGCCATTAAACGTTTTAAGCGTAAATATGGGTACATGCCATCTTGCTATGTTATTAATTCTAATACGACTATCGAAAATCCAGCCTTGGATGACTACTTCAACATTATGCAGCAAAATCTTGAAGTTTTTATAAACACGCATGATTTAGATGTTACGTTTATTGAGGTTCACCCAGATACAACATCCCACTGGCATTACGTGACATTAGGGCGAGGCAAAATGCCGAGATACCCTGGAATGACTCGTGATTGCTCAGTTGATCTAAAAGTAAAACCGATCAAAAAAGCTAAAAAAGCGTTGGCAAAACTGACTGGTGAATTAGTTTCAGTCGTTGGTACGCGCATGAATGAAAGTGAAGAACGTAAACAGAAAATGATAGAGCGCGGTGATGTTGCTAACACTGTGCTTACAGGTGAAGACGGTGACTTACTAATATTGCCGATCTGCGATTGGGAGGTTGATGATGTTTGGGCGTTGCTTACATATTGTGATTCTTCTAGCGAGAATGCGCTTTATCATTCATTCGCACCATCATTCGATGAAACGATTGATATTTACCGAAGTGCTAATTCTGGCGAATGTGCATTAAACGTGGGCGACAAGGGGCAATCTGCCGCCTGTGGCGCACGATTTGGATGCATGTATTGTCTGGTTAGCGGTGATAAAGATAAATCATTAACAGCGATGATAGAGAGCGATTCTGAACGTTTTAGTTATCTTGCCGGCGTTAACAAATTGCGTGACTTTATGTACGCAATTCGTTGGGATATGGATCGTAGAGACTGGCTAGGACGTTCGTTCGATATTGAAACTGGTTTTTACCCTCTACAGCCTGTCTATTTTAGTTTTGAAACACGTTTAGAGCTTTTGCGTTACATGTTAACGTTGGATGCTCAAGAGCGTGAATGGGCAAATCAATTCAACTCTGGCATTGTCCGTTTTGAGTTGGTTAACTATCAACAACTAATAGAAATTGATCTAGCGTGGGGGTTATATAGTGCTTCACCTCACGCATTTGCTGCTTTACTGGAGTACCATGAAATCCATAACTGCGGTAAGCGTTATGAGATTGGGGAAGTAGTAACTGCACCAAAGTTGTCAATTCCTGCAAAACGCTGGATTAAACTACCTGCTTCACAAGATATTAGTAAAAAAGAAAAACGTCATAATCGTGATGGATTATCTGATCCTGAACTAATTGAAATGGCGCGTAATGCAGGTGTTGAAATTCCAACAATTAAAGATCTGTTCACAGGTCATAAAAAAGAAATTGTGCCGTTTACAAAATCTAAAGTGATGGAAGTACCAGAACTAGATGCTGCTATATTTGTAGAAATGTTTTGTTCAGAATTGAGTGAAACTTGTAAGCAGTACGATAGTAGTGAAAGTGTGTTCTATTACATAACCAATGGTCTTGTTCAGTTATCAGGAACGCAACCAATAGCCTTTAATACGATGATGCAGTTGTCGCAACACTGGAATGATTTTAAGGCGCATGTAGCGACTGACGATTTAACAGGGTACGCGATGGATCATAGTATTAGTGATAGAGAACACAAGGCATTAAAAAATGAAATGGTAATTGGAGACTTCGAGCTTAATAATGTTGATCAAGATGAATATATAGATGATTCTTTTGAAGCGCAGTTAGAAAGTTTAGATGAACAGTTGTCTTTGATTTTTTAATAGAAAACAAAAATAAAATAAAGTAAATTAAACGGGAAGCTAATTTTAGCTTCCCGTTTTTTTATAGAATCAACTACTAACAACACTAGCGATTTAGCATGAAAGAACTAAAAGAAGAATTGGAACATTTTATTAACTGTTTAGATTTATTAATGAAAGATAAGTTAATAATTAAAATTGACGATAATCATCCATATCAAACGCAAGTTTCAAATCGTGACTTTGCTGAAAAATTATTGAAAAAGTATGATATGGATTTTCTGCCGATTGTTGATGAAAACATTTCCATTAATAAAGTAGGTAAATTAATTTCGATACGCTTAGATAATAATGAGTGCAATCAGTTAAATATGTACCAGCAACTAAGTCATTGTATCTCAGATGTAATATTTGATGCGGATATGAGTAAGAAAGATAGATTACTTGGTGAGTTTTCTATTTGTAGTTCTTTGTTAATAAAAGATAAGTACCTTACTCATTTGGAACTAGAGACAATAGTTAAGGACTTTAATCGTATTTTTGAAGTTGAAATTAGTAATTTTATTCCTATAAAATCAGATTGGTTATCGAATATTTTTCGCTCGAATCGTATTTTTAATAAATTTGATGAAAATCCTAATCCAATGATGGTTAAATTCAAAATTAAATCAAAACACTTTAAATATCATTGAAAAAATAATTTAATAAGTGATTTATAAAAATAAAATTTGTATGGCTGACTTCTAGTTCTATTTTCACAAAGAAAATTTACAAGTCAAAAAATCACAATTAATCATACAAACTGGTAACGATTCAGTGCCAATTAATATAAATGACCAAACAATCTTTTTTGATATACCCATTGAATGATGGTTTTGTTTTTACGTTCCATATTTTACCACTTAACGTCTGAGTGTTGCTGGCATAGTGGAATACCTATACCAGCAAGCATTTAAACATTTATTTTTTCTTTGTTGCACGTTTTTTCGGAGAAGACTTTTTAAATTCAAGTGGCTTAAATTCACCATTATCTAAAGTAAATGAGGCTTTGCACTTTGGATAATCGGTGCACCCATACCACACAAATCCTTTATCACTCTTTCGCTTTCCCAATTTGTGTTTATTACATTTAGGGCAATTGTGTTCTGTATTCTCAGCCTTAGCTTTTGGCTTGGCATTGAGATCAGGTCGTCCAGCAATATCAGGAAATGAAGATGTGCAATCTGGATAGTTACTGCATGACCAAAACTTATGTTTAGACATGAAGCGCAACTTGCTCTGGCATTGTGGGCAAGAGTAGTGAACGCGATTAATTGATTTGATGTTAAGCCCGTTTTCTTTAATATTGTAAACAGCACTATTTACAAACTTATCTACACGATCTTGGAACTGCTCAATGCTGAAAGTCCCTTTTGAAAGCATAAGCATTTGTTCTTGCCAGTAAGCAGTAAGGTCTACTTTTACAGCAAAGCTAGGTAGTGCATCATGCAATTCTTCACCTATCACACTAGGTACAACATTCTTTTTGTCGTTCTTGATGAAGTTTCGTGAATAGAGGTTAGCAATGATACCTGCTTGCGTTGCTGGCGTTCCTATACCGCCATTCTGGGCACTATCTTTATCTCGTTCTAACAAGATCTCACGTAGTCGAGCATCTTCTACATACTTACCAGCGTTATTCATATCCTGTAGAAGTGTGTCCATCGTGTATAACGCTGGCGGTGAAGTTAAACCTTGTTTTAGTGCTGTTGAATCAATATTGACTATTTGGCCTTGGATAAGCTTTGTTAGATCACCTGTACCATTGTCGTTATCAGCATCTTCGTCGGCATCATCATCTTCATTAGTAATATCACCATCTTTATTGAAAATGACTTTCCATCCTTTTTTTATTTCTTGTGTGCGCGATGCCTTAAATAAGAAATTACCAATGGCCAATTCCACTTTAGATACTGCGTTTTCTGCTGGCGGTAAGAATAGGGCGGTGTACTTACGACAAATCAACTCGTAAATTTTACGTTCGTCTTCTGTTAAATCACTGATGTTTGCTTTGTTGCTTTCAGTTGGCTCAATAGCATGGTGGGCTTCAATCTTCTTGTCATTAAATGCCTTACCCTTAATGCTTGGGTCTGTGTAGGGGATTACCGGCTGTAAAGATGGTACAAGCTTATTGATCGTAGCCAAAAGCGTAGGAGCTAATTGGTGGTGTTCTGTAGGTAAGTAAGAACAATCTGTACGGTTATAAGTGATTAGGTGGTGCTTTTCGCGTAAGTTCTGTGTTAACTCTAATGTTTTATCAATAGCAATACCGTACACACGGCTTGCCTCGCGTTGTAATGAGCTTAGGCTAAACGGTAGTGGTGGCTGAATCTTTGAGATTTTATGATCGGTAGAAGTAATTTTCCCTGTACCTTGGCTATTAATAAAATTGCCAATTTGGTTAGCAAACTGCTGATCAATAATGCGGTTCTTATCATCGAAATTATCTGGGAATTTATCTATCAAGTCTTTACTTGGGGCTAGTTTGAAGCGGTACTCTTGACCGTTGACATTAAAAATAGCAAAAACATCATAAAATGGGGTTTTTACGTGCTTTTTATTGGCGCGGTAACGTTTAACAACCAACCCTAGAATTGCTGTTTGTACTCGCCCAATAGACAAAATACCATCATAACCAAGATCCTGAGCTACGAGAGTACAAACACGGCTTAAATTCATACCATAGATATAATCAAAAATAGACCGTCCTAGCTCAGACATTGATAAATCTTGAAATTTGCTATTTGGTCTGATTTTAGTAACGGCTTTGCGAACAGCCGTTGGGCTAAGATCACTTACAAGTATACGACCTGTGCGGCCTTTATAATTGTTATATTCCAACACTTCATCTACCAATCTTTGCCCAGCAGCATCGCTATCACCAGCATTAATGACATAGCTTGATTTTTTTAATAAGCCTTTAATTATATTTGCTTGTTGTGATCCACTTTTAGATGGCTGAATTGGTACTGGCATTAGACTCATAGGTAACGAGTTTAGTGTCCATTTTGAGTATTCAGGGTTAATTTTTTCTGGGGCTACAAACTCAAATAAGTGCCCGTAACACCAAGTAACTAACGTTCCGTCATTACACTCGATGTATCCATTTCTACTAGTCGATGATGTACTTATACCAGCTACAATAGCTTTTGCTAATTCAGGTTTTTCAGCAATATATAGAGTTGTCATAATCCCAATCGTTATAACTTAATTGTTTGTGACTGTATTTTATTAGGAATACTGAGATTGCTCTTTTTAGTATGTAAAACAACAAAGCATAGTGACAGAAATGGCAAAAATATTTATGTGGCTCGATATTGTAGTTTACAAACTTAATCGTTATCATCTAGGTTCTTTAGCAATGCGTATACGGAGAAAGCCCGTTAATCTACCAATACACCCAATCCAATTGCTTTATCTCTAAAGCACAATCTATCTAAAAATTCACTTCTCAAACTATCTGGCTTTAAGTCGGCTTTTTTGCGTCTGTAATAAACCCAATATCTAATCTAAGGAATTACCCATGTTTACTGCAGTTCTTAAAAAACATGCTGAAAAAGGTGCTCTTGTACGTAAATCTATTAATCGTGTTCAATGTCATAACCTAAAAGGTACTGATCTTGCTTGTGCAATTTCAGAAGCTAAAGGTTTATGTAAAGAATACGCACTAGATTACGCTATAACTTATCCTCGCCTTAGTCTTCCTGACTTTAGCGAAGCTAGACAAGATCTTGATTCAGCAATTAGCAACTTGCGTAAATAGCTTTTCTTGCTTACATCTAACTAACAGCCCAATCCATACACCTAATTATCTATCCCAATAAAACCAACACTTAACTCAAAAACTCACACTTACCTTTGGTACTTGTGAGTTTTTTTTTAAGCATCAGGAATTATCTAACTATGAATATCAACTCTTTACTGGCTCAAGAACTTTACCTTTCTTCACCGAGTGTCGCTGGTAAAATTCTTGCAAATGAAATTGCTAATTCTCAGCAACTTAAAAAAGTAGTGGCATCCATACGTGAGCGTAATGTTCATCGTTCAGTGTCGAATTTAAGGAAAGAGATTGTCTTTAATCATGCAGATGAAATCCAACAGATTTTGTACATCAAAACACACGTACATGTTGGCAAATATGATGCAGAGCTTGGCGCAGTACCTTACGTAATTGTCCCTGACATTAGAGATTATTCTTATGCTGGTGGTATGCCACAGTATTCCGCGCAAAATTCTATTCATCAAGCCACGCTTAAAGTTGTTCAATCATATATACAATTTAATGTTACGAACGATACAAGCTCACTAGTTGAGTTAAGTGACCTGGTTACAATGGATATAGTACGGGATTTGAATGCGGTAAATATGTTGAAAGGGTACAGCCAGATTATTGCCTTGTTATCGACTGATAAAGATGTAAATGATTTTGGTGCTGATTCTGAATTACCTATTTATGCCGTAAAACAAGCAGGTTACACAGAACAATTAGAGAAAATGTTACTGGCCGCAAATGTCAGTGAACTAGATCATCTAGTTAGTCTGCTACGAAATGAAATCTGTCGTTTAGTCCCAGTATGCGGTGAATTTAGCCCTTGTTTAATCCAAGGTTTTGCTACGTTTGCTAAGACTGAAATTTTCTTCCCTACTTTTAATGGCAATCCGTATTTAATCAATACAAATAATCGTATTAATAGCGATTGCTATATGCCGCTTGTTACAGGTGTTTTAGAGGTTTTAGCTTTACATTCCAGTAAGGCTATCGAAATACATAGCCCACGAGAAATTTCTCAATTGTTATCCAATTTTACCTATCAACTTAAAACTTCAATGAAAGAAATCGAAAGCATTTACTGTAACGATTTTAATAGTGAAGACACAATTTTCTAACTCCCAATTAATGACCTTTACGTAAAGGTCATTATTAATCTAATCTGGAATTACCATGCTAAATACATATCTAATTGTAAATAAAACACGACACACAACTGGCGATTTAGTTAATTTGGCTTTTTGTGCGCCAATCAGTCTTGACACTAAATATGGAGATCTAATTGAGTTTAGTGAGGGTTCAATAAAATACCTATCACTACCATCATTTGATGTTCACGATAGCGAAGTTGAGTTTTACGTAAGAGCCTTTAGTAAAGAGCTACATGCGCTCCTAACGAACTTTGCTATTAATGATAATGGGGTCATTGCTTGTAATAACATCGCGCACATTTGTAAAGACCAAAACGAACGAATGCTACCAACTATAAATAAACATGCTTTTAATACAGAACTAATTACCCCAACTATCGTTAGTAAAATGACTGATAGCCGTAAGGTTTTTAGTTATAAACAAAAACTAAAAAATGGATATGTATTTTTTAGCTTCTCAGATAATGAACAGGATGATTCACTTATCTCAATCATTGATTCTGGATTAAGTTCGTTCAAGCGAGTTAATCATGATGGATTTGCTGTTTTCAAAAATAACAGTATGATTCATTCAACAATAGCTCAACTTTCAATGCATGAACTATCAATAGCTGATAATGATTCTATATCCTCAATCCGTGCGTCTATTGGTTCGCTTGATGCCTTAGCATTATCTCCAATTAACTTATAATCTAACTACCCAATCAGGTGCTACATGAACAACTTTAAATCTATACAGTGTGTTGTAAGTGATATACATACTGGATTCCAATCTATTCTAACATTCGTCCGTAATAACGATGGTTTATTCACTTCAAGATTAGGTGAAAATAAATATTTAAGAGATGTATTCCCACGACTACCTATGTCAAAAAATGATTTATCCTCTGAAAATTTTGCTGATTTAGTTATCACGATAAGCAAAGAATATGAGACTTTGATTCAGCATGATTATGATGAATTAATCGTTATCGAGCAGGATGAAATCTTGTTTGGCTGCGAGGGGAGTGATAAGTCAAAGCAACGCAACATGATACCTTTGCTTGGCGTTACTGGTGAGCGTATTCCAACGTTACAGGGTTACGTTAAAAAAGTGGCCTACAACAACACTAATCCAAAGATCGACAATATTATTACGCTTATTGCTGAAACATTAGATAGCGATATTCAGAAAGCGTTAAACAATTTGTCTAATGAGATTAAGACGGCAGAAGACTTTATCAGTCTTTACCAAAATGTGATGAATGCTGGTAATCACTACGAATACCATAAATCTATTTTGCTGATAAATGGTGAAGTGATTTTGAGTGAAATAGAAAATGAGACATTCACAACCAAACAGAAACAAAAAGAATTTAATTTGGTTAACAATCTTGGTTGTACAGGATTAACTTTTTTTTAGGCGAATGTTCCAATTACTGTTTAAAAAATGTATATTCAAGTTTCATTGACAGACGTATCGGTTAAAGTCTCCGTAATCCAACCTCGCTAACCATAGCACCTATATCTAACTTTTTTAAACCATCCAATAAACACACCACATTATTTTAATGATGGTGGTTTTTTCATATCTATTATTTAAGGTAAATCATGAACCATACACTTATCCAATTACAAGAAAATATCCAATTAGATGTAAGTAATGCTTGTGCATCGGTTGCCGCTGCAATTGCTAAAATCAATGCGACTATTAACGTAATTGATTTTACTTGCACCAAAAGCACTCATAACGCAAAACAATTGTTAAAAGCAAAAACGACACTGAGAAATCAAATTAAACAACTATTAGAAGCTGAACATAGGCTTTTATTTGTTGAAGAATTAGAAATTGAAGTGAACAAAATAAAGTAACAAATCATTAGCTGTATTTGCATACCATTTATCTAACTATCCAATCAAAATCCCCAAAAGGAAAATCTAATGTCTAACTCTATCCAAAAACTATTTATCTACTCTTTCACTACTCAATCAAACAAGAAATTCGTTGTAGCTGTTAATGAAAATGAGCAGGTTAAGAATTTCTCTGTTGGTTCTGGTGATAAAATTATGGCGTATGTAATGGTCGTTGAGTCGTCTTCTGAAATCATTACTAATGCTGATTTAGTTAAAACAACTGGCAATCTATTAAACAAAACGATAGAGGCCATTAATACTGGTGGTAAAACTGATTGTTTGGCTCTTATTAGTCTTAACTATATAAGTAATGCTAACCACTTATTTACCGCTACCACTGACCAAAGTATTGAGTTTAATACTCAATCACTATGGCACAATTGCAGTGATGATTTTAAAACTAAAATGATCAAATTAATTACTTATTGGGACGAAAGTTATCCAATATTAGCAAATTAATCTGCAATAAATTAGAGCCTTTAACATTCATTGTTACTGGCTCTTTTTTTTATCTAACTATCCTCATACTCATACGACAATATGGGTTTCTTTGGGTTTTATCTAATGAGTTTGTCCACTAACTTTAATCAAACGCTTATAACGCTCCATAGAGCGTCAAATGGCTATCTAATAACACCATTCCTTTACTTGAACGATAAGTTTGTTTTTTCACGGTCGTTCACAGCTAAATACTTTTCATCATTTAAATTACCAAATGACACAAGTATTAAAGAGGTAAGAGGTGTAATACAAGAGCTTCATCATGTTTTATCACTAATGGAAACAGAAGCAGAAATCATTAACACAATGAGTTATCTAACATTAAAAAATACTGACAACACAGCTATATATACAGATATGACGAACGATATGTTTCTTGAGAATAGGAGATATGCTGTTGAAGTGATCAAGTCACTTAAATATCTGCCCAATCTGGTCACTAACAAAGCCGTTATGATGCAAGGGTGGCGTGGTGATGCAAACAAGATAGTACATGATCTTAATTTCAAAACTTGCTCGTTACCACAAGAGACAAGTTATGAAGTTTCTTGCTTCCACAGACTGAAGAATAGCCAAGGTGCGGTTTTTAAAAATGGTATATTGGTTTACTCTGAATTGTCCGAATTTGATCGCTCAAATGAAGATAATCACATAGTAAAGAATAAAGAAAATGTGTCAGAAACACACAAAGAATTATTAACTACACTTTTAACTATTCCAGCAGTGGTTGGTTTGTTTTGTTAAAAGCTATCTAACTTTTCTATCATGTAGGGGCATTACTGCCCCTATATGAACTCAGTTATTAGCTTTTAATAAAGCGAATCGTTACTCGATATTTCTAATCGTGGTTTTACCATCTTTATATTGAATAGTGGTATCTACGTAACCATCTTTAATTATAATTTCTTTGTTTTTTACTTGTTGTTTACGTTTGTTTGCACCAACATATTTACTGTACAACTCTAAAGGTGCATTAATTGTCATTGTTGAACTTAATGCTTTCTGTAATGTTAAAAAGTCTTTCATTGCAATATTTTCATAGTTTTTATCTACGTCAGCATTCCAATGCAGATTTGCATTTTTACCGTATATATTTGCTTGTATTACGGCATCAAACTTCAAACCATTGAGGATAGGTTCATTCGATTCATTGAATGGTGAAACCTTAGAGAAATTATCAAAAGGGTTTGTCGAGCCATAGTTTCTTCTATTACCCTTTGATAAGTATTCCCACATTTGAGAAAAGGTCTTCTTGTCCAAGTGATCAAAAGAAATAGTCATAGATAATTTATCAACACTATCAATACCAAATGGTGCAGCAGGAACATAGGCGTTATCTATATCCATCGTTGTACTTGCGAACATAGTTGGCTCATTATTATCTAATAACGTATCAGTATTCAGCATTAAACCATTTATATCAGCACGGAACATATGTTGACCTAGTACGGATAAATCTATGGATAACTTTGATCCATTTATGCATGTGGATTTTGCTACCTCGTTACCTTTATTGCTATGTTCTTGCTTGAACGTTAAGTTTTCAATTTCAGCAATCTTTGATCCGTTCGCGGTGGCAATTAATGAGGGTAAAGTAAACTTGTAAACTGCTGATTTATCATCTTTCATTTCGATTAACAAGTTAGATTCAGATGAACGTAGATGCGCATTAATAGATCCATTTCCTACAATTTCAATAGCAGCCAACTCAGTATCAATTAAGTTGGTAAAAGAAAATAGATTTGAAGTGGCATTGGTATCAATCGTTATTGGTAATTGGATTGTGTCATATCCCTGGACTGTGTTTAGCACTTGCCCATTTTTCTTAAATACTATTTTCCCTGATCTTATGTTTTGAATGATACTTTTTAGCTGTGCGCCTTTAAGTGTTAATGTTGTATTGGACTTAATATGTAAAAATGATGATTTAACGGTCGTGTTAAGCGTCAATAAAAGACGAGACTGTGGTGCAGATGGATTGCCACCAGCTCCAATACTTGGGTCAATTTCAAACTCAGACACCATATCTGATTTAGTCAATCCATAGTTGGTATTGGTCGAGATTAGATGAAAACCAAGGACGTTATTTAGCTCCGAAGTGTAATTAGAATAAGCAATAGATACTGCTATTTTCTGTGCATTATAAACACCGTAAAAACTACCGCCAGCGACCAAAATTGCAATAATCGCTATGGCTGCTTTCTTTTTTTTACCAAGTATTTTTATTTCTTTTTTTTTGTTAGCCACGTTTTTATTTTCCATTTTTATAAGCTGCCCGTTACAGTTATTAGCGGATAATCTATCACCCAACAATAATCCAACCTTTTTTAGTACGTCCAACATAAAACGAATCTAATAATGACTAATCCAATAGAAGAGCAGAATAAATATCGACACGTAACTCTCGCTGTAAAGATGCAGAAACGGTATTCAAATCGTCCTGCCAATTACATCGTTTTTTGTATGATTGATAACGGAGGTAGACTTTTAAATAGTCAATCAACTAGAGGTTATATTTCCAATTTTTTAATCCCTGATATAAAGCCAAAAAGCAAACGTAGGCGCATTGGTATTGAAATAGCTAGTGACTTTGTTTCTGACCTAAATCATTTGGGATTAAAGCATGGAAAGAAACTTTGGTTAACTCAAATAACGTCAGTTAGAGCAAGTGCCGGAACTCAATATATATTTCAACCAAGCTCTAATGAAATGACAGCTATATATCCTTACTTTGGCAAAGATGATGCAGACGATTACAAAATGATTAATGCATTATCAACCACAATTACAGACCATAAACCATACCGTTATAACAACTTTGGTGATGAACATGGAGCGAATGCGCCATTTGAAATTAATGTGAATATAGGTGAATTACAAAATAAGAATCTTATATCAAATGCAGTCTATGATGCTGTTAAACATAGTCAGTTAGGTGAGCTCAATTCACTACAGATCGCGATCTGGGTGAATGGTGAACTTGTCCAAAGCGAAATAAACGACTTTAAGGTATTTAATGCCGATGAATTAGCTTCGCTACTTAATTTCAATGCCGTTACTGGTTTTACCTTTCATTAGTTTTTGTAAACAACATAATCAAACCACCAATCATGGAATTATCTAACAATGAGAACCTCTTTATCTACTTTTGGGCTTAGTCCATATCATTCCTGTAATAAATTATCGTTCCATGAACGTAAACGTGAGCGAACCGAATATTTCTTTAAGCATGTTTTTCGTAACAAGCTAATCGAATGTGGCGCATGTAGTGGCTACTGTTATTACTGCGGAAACAAGTGTAGTTTTTGTCATGGTAATGGTGTCCAAAGAGAGAGGTATCATTACTGGTAATCAACCTAAATCTACCAACCTAATTTTGAGATCAAATCATGGAATTATCTAATATGTACCGTTCTACTACTGGCATTGTTATTGAGAAAATATATAACCTTGAGGGTGATGTTGGTTTTTACATTACTCCGTTATTCACGGTAAATGGCAAGCTAACCACCAATGCTGAAACTCGTAAATATTTTTCATCTATTCGAGTTGAAAGTAAGGCATCAAATACAGACGCACACCACACAAAGCAAGCGGATCGCGTAAAGACCATAGTGAAAGAGCTTGGCTATCTTCAATCTCACGTTGAAGATGATTTTAGAGGTATAACTGAGGTTATCTATCGAGCAAATGAACATGATCAGGGGATGCTATCTAATAGTAGCGATCAAAGTCCTATACCGATCATTCCTCACTTTGATGAAGATGTTATTAGTAACAGCTACTTTTATAATTATTACGTATTAGATCCAAGAGATATGCCCAATACAATTTCCAATGCGTATCTACCTAATTCACAAAGTAGAGTAGGTTTATACGACCATGTTGATACTGACATTTCTCATAACGTTCAAAGCGATCTTGAGGATGCTGCTTTTGATGTTTTGGATGAATTTACTAAGAGTTATTGTGACCATGCTAAAGAGAAAGTCGCTAATCATCTTTATGAATCTGCAATGTTGATTAACGGTAAGCTATTTTATAATGAGATACGTGGTTTTAGTTTGGATGATTTAGTAACACCAATATCAGACTTACTCAACATTCAGCCAGTTTCTGGTTCAATTTGGCAATAAACTTATCTAATTTACCCAACGCTAGTAATAGCTAATAACGAGGACTACCAAATCGGTAGTCCTTTTTTTTACTTTTTTTTCTGAAAATAAGAGTGTTATTTCTCACAAGCTATAAAAAAGATTTTGAAAATTGTAATTAGCAACATTAATAAATCGCTAAGTTGTTGTAATTACTTAATAATATAAGTAATTTTGCAAGCTGCAAAAATGAGAAAAACCTTTTTATTTCATTGGCTTATGATAAACTTTTTTGCAGTCGAATTGAGGTTTAACGGAATTATCTAAAGATGAACAACACTAAAAATATTGGCGTTAATGAACTTACCGCAGCGCGTTACGCCCAAATAAATTTTATTGCTAATCACCTGGCACAAAAACAACCTTTACTGCACAAAACTGGCCGTTTTTCTGGCTTATCTAAAGCCATTGTACGTAGTGAAATTGCTCATTATGTTGTTAGTGCCTTATTTAACGTTCGTAATCAATCAGAAATAAAGCAATCTATTGCCAATACTGACTTCATTCAATCAACTAATAATACAGCGATTCTTTTAGATACAAGTGAAGCGCACGTTACCAAGCTAAAATCATTGTTAGTTGAGTCTCTATTTTCCCCAACAAAAACAAATAAGCGTTCAAGAGTTGTTTCGGTTGATGGTAAGGCGATTAGTGCAGTTGAAGCGTCTAGCATTGATGCGTTTTCGTTTATTGATGAACTAATTACTTTATCTGTGATCACTGGTTATGCTGAGGCTGGTTATTCAACATTCCGTAGGCATTCTTCTATTGAGCCGTTGTGGAAGTTAATGCCAAGTGCCGGTGATTTACGCATTGCTGACGATTTAACAAAAGAAGAATCGGCTATGACAGATTTCATTATCAAAAATGGTTCTGACTACCATTTCTGTATTAATTTCTTCTACCCAAATGATGATGCTCGTCATAACACTAAACAAGAAGTGCTAATCGTCACAAATGAAGAATTGAACACACCACTAGCTGATTTAAGTAAGCGTATTGAGAATGTACGTAAGTATGAACGCTTTAAAAATTGCCGCGTGTTTGTAGTCAACCTTAATAATGTTCAGCGTCCAGTATGCAATGCACCTTTATCTGCTTTTGAGTTAACAGGCACATTAGAAGAAAGATCGTTAGATGATGTTGAGATCTGTTCTGTAATTGATTTTGTCGAAATTAGAGATCTGGTCGGATATAAGTTTGGCCTAGATACGTCTGATAAGGGCGCAATTAACAAGAAGTAACACCAACTACCATATAATGAGAGAGGGGTGATTTATTCTTATCGCCCCGTTAACTGGCTCACCAAGTAAAAAATTTTCATCATATTACAGCAAATGTTGTAAGGGTTAATTATGCCTATAAGTCGCTACGAATTAATCACAAGCCTTAATGATAAAGAAATTGGCTTTGAAATTTTGAATATGGATTCTTGTTTTAAAGTTATTTTAAACAAAAGCCATAAATCCAGAATTACGAACAAGCCATTTCAATTAGCTGGTGGCGATATTCTTGAGGTGGGCGATAAGTTTACAGCAATTAATACAAAGGGTAGTGCTGGTTGCCCACCTATAGTTTTATCAAAACCGTGGTATCAGCAATATGAGGGGCGGATAAGAATACCTAACTATACATCGTATGGTCGGCATTTATTGTGTAATGGCCAACAGCATTCAGAATTAGCATTGTTCTCTGCACATAACCCAATAACAAATGAAAAAATGTTTAGTCCAACCAAGAAAAATATTCAGCAAAGCTATAAAGATACAGATGATGGTTATTACATCGGCTATCTAATTTTTGGCAAAGAAGAAGATCAACTTTTTTATTGTTGTAAGTCAGGTTCAAGTCGCGTGATCTCATGTAAGACGCTAAAGCGATATTAGCCTAACGTACTATTAAAATCGTTAACAGCATTTAGCTGTAAAGTATCACTCGTAACTGATTGAATGGAATTATTGAAATGCCCTGTAATAAATTTAACAACCTTGAGCGATTAACTGTTTCAATGACGAACTTCACCTTAGTTATTAAGGAAACGTCACTAGCACTGTTATTTAAAGTTATTAACAATGATGATTGCAACTATAAGTCTATCGACTTCGATTCATTTATTAGCGACCTTTTATCTGAACGCTCAGTAGGTGGTGTAAAAGCTTTTTCTGTAACAAATCCGATTAATGGCCACATTGTTGCTTTCTATACCGATTGCAATGTGGTGATGCCAATCAACCTAGAGGCTTATGATTCATTTATTTGCAGCATTGCTGGCTTCAATACATTGGGTGAATTACGAGTTTTAGAGTTAATGACTAATGAAAATAGCTTAATGACCCTCAATTAAACAACTAAAGAATCAGTAACAATCTTTTATAACATTGGCAGGAGTATCATGCTTTACCATAGTATTCTCTAATCTAAAATTGCCACTTCTAAAGTAATCAGTATAACTAATTTATGCCCCTTTTCAATTTAGAGTAAAAAGTCATTCACGCCTTGTTATTGCGAATTTTCACTACGAAAACTTATCCGAAGAGGTATGGTTCGCATAGTGAAAAATTACGTCTCATTTAACCGTTTAACCCTTCAATACATTGGGTTCTGCCACTATAAACAAGAACTTGAGCTTCAACATCATTAACAATAAAGATACGATGAACTTTGAGAATATTATTAATGCGAAGTGATGCTGGAAGAGTATCTCACCGCTTAGACTAAAAACGGGAGCTATTTGCCTCCCGCTGAATCGTTTATTCCTGCATTTTTTTCTTGTAGTGCTCTTTCCATTGTTTAGCATATGGAATCATCACTATGTGTAACACCAACCACCACAGAAACTTAGGAGCTGTTCCCCAATAAGTTGATGCTGGTACATGCCCGTGAGATAACTGATTTCTCAAGTCACCATAAACTTTATCAAGTAGGACTACCTGTAAGTTGGTGGTTAAATCAGACCCCAAAGTATCAATGATCGCTTGGTGCCCAAGCAGAGCTTTAATACCATTACGTTCTTGTGACCCGTCACCATGTAACGAAGAAGGCTCCTCTCCTTTCTGACGTGCAAGATAGCGTAGAGAGTTCTCAATTTGCGGCACTAGCAAATGACAAGCAGTCATGAAGTCTCGATTGAAACCCGCCAATAGACCTTTCACAAAATATTCTTCATGACCGTTTGGTATGAATGGATGATTTGAACAGATTTGCTTAATTGCTTCTTCTGTAACAACGTATTTGGTGGTGACTTCATTCAGAGCTGGCATAATCTGGCCTTGCACACCTAACTGGTGCTCAATACCAATGTTGCGCATCATAATGCTCCAGCACCGTAGGCCATTATCGTCACCTTCAATACCAAGGCCAGCAGGAATTACTGCTGTTGTCATACCTTCATGATCTAGATGAGTCGTGCCGAACATCCATGAGATACTATTTTGCATCTGCTCAACTGCATGCTCTCTTAACTGCTCTATGTTCGATGGTCTTGTGATAGTACCCAAGCGGAAAATAGCATCGAAAAAGTCAACACTCTGCACGTTGGCAATAGCAGTATTAACAAGCTGACTAATATCTTGTCCGTCAGTAACGATAAGACCAAGGTCGTGCAACGATTCAATTTGCTGATCTCTCATTTCTTCATATAGAGCCAGTCTTTGTTCTTTAGTCCCAGGTACTTTAGCCAAAGCATCAATTGCTTTGAGCAAGCGTCCAGCGGCAATCATACCTTGCTGATAATGTTCAGCCGCTTTGACATGACATTCAGAAATAGACTGCCAAGTAGCAATCTGTTTTTCTTTGTCTCGCATAGATATTGCTGCATCTAAAGCTATTTCGTTTGCATTAATGGATGAGTCGTAATCGCCTCTTTCAAACTTCAATATCGCTAGCTCTAGAGCTTGTTCGTAAATCCAATCGGCCTCTTTGATATCAAACTCAAGGCAAAGAGTTAACAAGCGTATTGCGAAAAAGCACTTCTCAGATTCTTTATGTACTTCGAATAGTTCAAGAAGGAACTGAGATACGTTTTCGAACAAATCAGGACGTTGATTATCCCGTCTGAACATGTAACTCAGGCGTAGGGCACGCTCAATTCGTTCACATGGCAGAACCCACGAATCAGATTTATCAGCAAGTTGCTTAGCTGACTCTAAATACGCTTCTATCGCCATATAAGCATGCTCGATAGTCCCAGACTTCGTAATCCATGCAATATCGGCTAATCGAGCTCGTAGTTCATGGTTTTCAACTTCTGGGCAGAAGTTTTTCAGTGCCGAAAGTGACTCTTCGCTGAAGTCACTAGCTATCAAGCCTCTACGATCTTCCAATACAAATTTGGGCTTGAAAGGAGCCTTGGGGTCTCGTGGGGTAAAGTGCATTGAACATGCAGCGGCTAACAATCGGGCAGGGACGCTTTCTTGTTGCGCTGCGAAAGCAGATTCGATGTAGTGGTATGAGTGTTCTTCTACTTCAGACAAGATATTTGCTAGATTTAGTCCCTGTAACTCCTCTAGAGTTACAACTGTTTCATGTAGTGACATAGACACCTCATTAATCGCCACCACAAAGCTTTATTTCCTAAAACTCTCGATGTGCTCTTGGTTGCATTAAAATCATGACATTACAACTTACGTCCAAACCTAACAACTTCTTTTTGTCATACTTGAATTTATTTATAGGTTACAGATAGTTAATTTTCGATAACACGTTTCTGTCCATGGGCGTTATTGCACGTCCTGAACGACAGTAATCGAAACTGCTACAACTGTTGTAGTCAATAACCAGACTTTATGTTGACCAATAACACCTAAGAGGAGGTCAACATGAGAAAGTTATCATCAGGAAAATGCAGCGGGATAAAAAGACCATTCAAGTTGGAAGAGATTTGGCGAATCAGAACTAGGCTAGAGCTTGAAAACGACCTAATGCAACTTGCACTATTGAACCTAGCCATTGATAGCAAGTTGAGGGCGAGTGATCTACTAAAGCTGCACGTATATGATGTTTCTTCGCAAGGAGTGATCTATGAGAGGGTTCAATGCACCCAGCAAAAAACAGGTACAGATGTACACTATGAGATTACTCCGAGAACACAACAGAGTATTAGTCGGTGGGTTTACTCTGCTTCCCTAGATACAAGTAGCTTTTTATTTCCAAGTTGTCGCCGCAAAGGGCAACCTATCAGCTACTCATTCTATCGCTCAATTATCAGAAACTGGGCTGAAAAACTGGGATTGAATGCTGACTATTACGGCACTTATTCCATGCGTCGTACTAAAGCCACTTTAATCTATGCTAGAACGAAAAACATCAGGGCTGTACAGATCTTACTTGGACATTCGAAGCTAGATAACACAATTCGATACCTTGGCGTTGAGCTAGAAGACGCTCTGAGGTTATCTGAGAAAACAGACTGCTGACAGGCGGGATCTGCTACAGGCTTTTCCTCTGAAAAGCCTGTGCCCCATTCCTTGTTAACGCTATTACTCAGTAGCGAATCGTGCCATGGGAATAGCAGTACTTGTACTCATGGTTGGTAGTGCAGGAGGATGAAAGGAATCTCCCAAAAAAGTTCAAAAACGGTGTTCTCAACGAGTCATTTTCGTGTGCATAGTTATGCGAAACCACAGAAAAGCATACCTAAAAACTAGATAATTTTACGTTAGAAGCAAAACAACAGACCTTCTACACGGATAAGAAAAATGTGGGAAGCCTTTATATCGCGATCATTTTAGGGTGGCCACTACAATCAACTCAAGTGGCCCAATTTACTACTTAACAAACAGGAGTTAGTGCGTGGTGAGTGTGTTCTTAATAATTTGGTGAAGGTTATGTGACCTAATATGTTTGGGATCATCCATTGCGTAAATAGAGAGTTTGTTGATTGAAAAACTGTCCCAAGTAGATGGGGAAATTCGTTCTATAATTTCTTTGCTTTCCAACAAAAGCTCATTCAAAGGTGATGGCTTATCAGGTAGCAACTCTGCCATCCTATTAGCGAATGCATAGAGCCATAGGTTAACTTGATGCGCATTACTGTATGAGTTCCAGCTTATTTGAGCGCTCATCGGTCTCCTGATAGTTCGAGCCAGCGTATTAAAAACCTTCTGGAGTTTGCTGAAAATTTTCTCTCGAACGTCAGGGCTTATGTATTTGGTCAACACAGCCAGCTCATCTGTGAACGCACCGTCTGTTTCAAGCATGAAATCGAGGCGGTTATTCTTGAGCGCCGTTTGCCATTGGTTAATCAGCTCTGTCAACCACTGATGAGCAACTTGAGTAATGTCTATTATTCTTTGTTCCAGCATAGGAACAAGCATGGATTCAAGAATCCATGGTTTGAAATGGTGCAGTCTGCCATTGTGATTACGAACGGGCAGAAGAATATCCTTGAGCTCATTGTCTTTGAGAGGTGCCTCCAACGATTGAGTTAACGAAGCGATGAGTTGTGGTTTAATATCCGAATTGAAGTAGTTAGCTTCGTTGATCAGCCAACACTGGATGGTACGTCGAACAGCGGAAGGTGTGATATGCTCAATTTTCGAGAGTGCTTCAATCCCCCAATCGCCTCCATTAATGTTTTTTGCAAGTGCATGAAGTCCTATCCAGGTTATGACACTCACATTACTCTGCAACAGTGCATCAATTTGCTCTTGATGCTTGTCGAAGCTAACAACCAAACAAATATGCTTAAGGGCTTCAACCACAAGCGCATGGGAGCGAGGTTGCTTGATTGGTTTAGAGAGTATTGTATTTAACCAAGATACAAACTGCTTTGGAGCTTCCGACCATAGGAGCTGTATAGAGAAGTAGTCGCTATATGAGGTATCTACGGGTGAGTATGTGAATGTACTAAACTGGTCACATTTTGAAAGCAACAGTTCTATAAGTCCCTGAGAACGGTAGTGTTCAATATCAAGTTGTTTATTTGTGAGGCGTGGTTGCAGCGCGTTTGCTCTGGAGGGGGAGATGTGCTCCAACAGTGCAAGCTTCACTTGTTCGGATAATACCGACTGCTCCTTATTGTAGAGGCTACCGGAATAGCGACTAGCTGGGGAGTTTGCTATCACACAACCAAGGGCATCCCAGGCTGAGTGGAAATCTGCCATTGGTAGCCCTTCCTTCCAGAATTTGGCCGGAAGAGCGTCAAAGTGCTCAGGATCTAGTTGTCCATCCTTAACGTATCCTTTAGCACTCATCTTCTCCATGAGTTCGGAACCGGAAAAATCTGAGAGCTGTTCGTCGTCGAGCCACCAAGCTATAACACTACCGGCGCATTGTGGTTCAGCGAATGAAGAATTGTGGCTCAACCCTTTGGGCTTTTCTTCATCACGTGGCTTAATATCGGTAGAATTGAAAATTATCCTTGCTGGAGGCGGCGTCTTATCGTCTCTATGGAGTGTGTTTTGGATAATCTGATCAACATACTCAAATACATGTGGAACCACGTCCAGAGGAATTGGGGTCACTAGCAGAGGGTGGTTTTCGCTGGCCCTCTGAACTGAATTTGAAAGATGATACCCTGATAAAGGCTGACCATTGGCGGAGCGAATAAGGATCATGCGATCATGGAGTTTACTCTCTGGCACTGCGAGTACCTTGAGATGAACGCTTCCAAAATAGCCATTGTTCCAGCCCGAACATCTTGCCAGAAGATTGTCAACTCGGGTGGGCTGGCCGGATTCTTTTGTACTATCATCATTAGACGTTTTCTCCGTCGTAATGATCAAGTAATCAGCGCTAGCTGTACCCAACCTGTTGAGAAGCTCAATACCGACGTCCTCCATATACGGATCGATCCAAGCGATTTTCGCGTCGTGATATTGTTCGAAGATGCTCTTGAGCCAGTCCTTTAACTCAAGACGGCTCATACCGTTGCTATTGTTGAGAGTGGGAAAGAACCGACCGTCGGATTTATTGGGGCATAGCTGCCTGACTCTATCTTGGATGAGCCGATTAAGTGGAACCCATGGATCAGCTGTATAATCGCTCATCTGTGATCGAGAGGGGCGAATAGCACGCCCAACCTGCTTGGCTGCTTCCAATTTGACCTTTTCTCTTTTCGGTACTTCCTTGTCCAACCATGAGAATTGCTCGTATGCCCTGATGGGTTCAACTAGCTGTAAATTGCAATTCATTTGGCGCATGAAATGGTTGCCCGTTTGAAGCAGGAGGGATGAATGTTCTCCGTTAGGTCCAAGTGCATAGATTTCCATTGTATAAGCTGTGCTAGATTGGTTTTGAAACACTTTAAGTTCAAACTGGTGATGGAGTGGGTAAGAAGAGCTCTTGCTGAGGTTGGTAATGTAAGAGGACTGAATGCTACCCTCACTGTAAGCTTTGATAATAACTAATAAATCCGAGGGTTCTCGAGTTAATGATTCGAATAGTGTCAGAGACGACTGCTTGCCTTTCAAGGATATATCATACTTACACCGCTCTGCGGCATTTAGTCCTGGAGCGCAAATGAACTCGAAGTCACTAATTCTCCAGGAATCCGTTTTGGAGAAATCTAAGCCAGTATCAGCATCTAATGCTTGGCACGCAGCTTCGGCAATCATCATGTCACATCCCTCAGGGACACTGAATATCTTTGGTTTGTCCTCTGGAGAAATTGCGCCGCTGTCAACACTACAATAACTAGTTGGGCTTAACCGACTGGTCTGGAATTGATAATAATCGCGTGTCGGCAGATGCATTACAGAGCGAATGAGGGGACTCTCACCAAATGTATTCACACCTACTGTATTGGCTAATTTGTCGCTGATATTGACTTCGGCGAGTTGGCTGGCTTTCTGGAGCGGTGCTCCGTTGATGAAGTGTTCAAGGAAAGCTTTTAATTTCTTGGTAGAGGTATGAAGTGTCAAGGTATGAGTCTTGACTGAGCAATTATCATAGAGTTGTGTTTTGGTACTAACGCTACCTTGCCAAGTGTCCGATTGATAGGTACTTGGTAGTGTTCGAGCATATAGGAAGCGCAGCTCGCTCGAACTTTCCCTTTCGATCTCCAACACCCATAGTTGGGTTACGGTGAAATTGTCATCATCCCCAAAAAGGCTATACAACCTGAAATCTGCAAACAACGTATTGAGATAGTTAATCATAGAATTTCCTTTTGTCTCAAGGTGATATGGTTATAGTTTGATAATATCATGGTATCATACATTTTAAATTCATTTAAAATACAGCGCCTTATGAGTTCCGACTAATTCTCTTGAGCAACCAAAGGACATCTCAATACGAGTTACCACGTTACCGCATTAAAACCCATTTGGGTGGTCTACTAGCTTTATGGCCCGAAATCGACTCAATCCACTATTTGCTTAAGTGACGACTCAAAACTCTTCAATATTTGGTTTAGATTATGTTGGTTGAAGATCTTGTTACTAACCGAAGGAGTTTCCCACTTTAAGCAATTTGGGGGCAAATGTGTTCCAGGGATAAACCATGCTTTGCATGTTCTTCGTAAAAATCTGCATAAAGTGAATCTGACATCGTAATTCGGGGGATGCAGCTTATGTCCAATTCCTTGCAAATTGACCACCTCCATTAACGGTGGTCTCTTTGTCATTTTGGGATTCGAGAAGTTATCTGAAAGCGGGACTATAGGGTATCTACTCTAAGTCGTTATTGTCCAACAACGAGCTAGCTATCGTGGCTAGCAAAGTGTGATCACCAAGCGATTCTATCGTATCGTAATTACAAAGCAGCTCTGATTTATAAATTGCCAAGAATAAGGTCTTTATTCGATTTATTAGTTCTGAATGGTTAAATTCAGAACTAATATTTAGGTATATGTGTTTTTTAAAATTATCTTAAATGATGTTATATATTATTTATCTCTAAGGTTTTTTCTTTTGCATCGGATAATAGGGGCAGTTATAAAAAAAAATATTGCAGAAATAAATGACAGCAAAGAAATACAAAACTTTTCAAAAAATTCACTATTTATATTTAGTAGTAAACAAAAAGATATTATAAATAATATGACAAGGAATATGTATAATTTAACAAAAGATAATAATCTGTAATTGGTATCCAATTCGATATAATTACAATTAATATAAGCCTCACTTCTCTCATAAGTATCTTTTTTTTGTTTTTTCTTCTTTTGTATATCATTCAAGTCAATGGAGTGTGAGTTAGAAATTTTACTCTGAATCGTATTTGTTGAATATGCAATCAACTCGATAATATCGGGAAAATGCTCTGGCCATCTATCTGTAATTTTAACTCCATAAGCTCTAAGTAATGGTAAAGCATAAGAGAAATAGTTGATTTTTTGAGCGTATTGTTCATCAATAACAGCCCAAACATCTTGTTGTCCTGCAAATTCTAACGTATGAACTGTAATCCTTTCTGGAGCTGGATAATGCTCTAAAGCAACCCTCGCTGGAATATATTCAATGTTGTGAAATCGAAAAAAATTAACTCTATTTTTTCCCTCATGAGCAATAAATAAATTTAATTCAGGGATGTGAGTGTAATGTGTTTGTTTAATTTCAACGTCAGAACAGAGTCTTTCTAGAATATTTGTTTTATCTTCTTCAGAAATATTAGGGTCAGGCCAAATCCTCCAACTAGATCCCATTGTTTGTAAAGTAGGAACATTCATAACATTAATTGATTTTTTAGATGATTCTAAATATTCATAAAAAGGGATAATGTTATGCAAAAAACCATCTCCAAATAATGGTCCATACTCTCCTCCAGAACAAGGACCATGCAAATCACTTGGTATATCAGAAGGCGAGGTTCGTCCTTTTTCATCTATTTGTAACTTTAAACTTACAAGATCTTTTGCAGCTTGAAGCGTATTTCTATTGGTTCCACTAAACATGTTAACCCTATAGCTATTAATTTAAATCGAAACAAAAGCAACATCGTCAATGGGATAATGCTACGTTTTTTATATTTGAACAATGAAGTTGGCCTATAAGTTTGAAACCATGACAAAAAAGACTACAGCGATGACATTAAAAATTGAAACTTATCTATGGTTGTATGTTCCCTTTGACATGTAAGAAAAACCACGCTCCATCTAAAGTAAATTATGCAAACTTGGATACAAGTTGTAGTGAGTAAAATCCAGTGTTTTTGGCTGGCGCTAGTAGTTTTGGTCACTTAGAGTCTATTGACTGTACTGTATTGTCGCTACTTTTCACTACAATAGCGTGTTTGACTCCGTATCCAAGTGTCGACACTATTGTTTTCAACCATTTTATTTCTAACTTCGCTACACAAGCATGTATGGTTAAAGGTGTCGATAAGCAGATGGGTTGGTTAATCGTAGAATCAGTCCATTAAGTAATTAGTCCCGTTAGATCGCAATTAGCGATCTGGCGAGGCTTTTTATGTTTCTGAAATTACTGTGGTCTGACAAATGATTTGATATATATAAACCAAATGATTATTCTAGCTATTCTACAAAAGCCGACACGCTGTGAAAGGTTCAGCAATCAATCTTAGCATCAAGCTAACTCACGCAATCAAATCCATTTTTTTATCAATTTTTTGTACACCTAGCTGTGCAAATCCCACTATTTATCAAAGAAAAAGTAATCCTGTAGTTCTCAAAATTACTGGATCGCTTCGTCATATCTAAGGAATTATCTATATGTTAAATATCATTGAAGTATCTACCGTTAACGAAACCGAAGCATACGAAGCTATTAATGCTGCATTATTAGCTGCCGAGTTTGAGTTTAAGAATGAAGTGCGAACAGAACATAAGGAATCATTACTTAATGATGATTATGAGTATGAAGACCACCAAAAAGCTAAAAACTTGATTGAAGAAAACCTGATTTTATTGATGGGTGAGGTTGCTGCAAAGCATGGCTTCTTTAACTTTTCCATCTTTGATGGTTGTGAGCAATCATGGTCTATCGTATGTGATCATGCTGAGTTCGGTAAAACATTCATTATTATCAATGACCAGATTGAATATGACTTTAGTTTTTAAAGTCCACCAGCCTATCTAACTTTAGCCCGTATGTTTACGGGTTTTATTCAATTCACAACACAAGTTTTCCCAAAATGGGAAAACTTGGTTGACTAACATCTAATCATTTCTAATAATGGAATAAGGGAATAGTATGCGAATATTATCACGTTCAACTTTGCGTGAGTTTTGGGAACAGCCTAATCATACCGGTGCAGAACAACCGCTTCTTGCATGGTATGCAGAAGTTAAGAAAGCAAACTGGCAAACGCCAAATGACATTAAAACAAAGTATCGAAATGCGTCTTTTGTTGGTAATAATCGTGTTGTGTTCAATATACATGGCAATAAATACCGATTAATTACCGCGATTAATTACAATGTTTCAAATGTTTACGTTCGCTTTATAGGTACTCATGCCGATTATGACAAAGTAGACGCTGCGACCATTTAAAAGAGGCATATATGAACATTAAACCAATCAAAACAGCAGAAGATAATCGTGCGGCTTTAGCTCGTATCGAGCAGCTTTGGGATGCTGAACCAAATACAGCAGAGTTTGATGAATTAGAAGTGCTCTCGACTCTTGTAGAAGCGTTTGAGGAAGCTAATTATCCGTTCTCTCCGCCTGATCCAATTGAGGCTATCCGCTTTCGCATGGAGCAGTTAGGGTTAGAAGATAAAGACTTAGTGCCATACTTAGGGACACGTAGCCGCGTGTCTGAGGTATTGAAACGTAAGCGTGGTTTAACACTCACCATGATTCGTAATTTGAATAAAGGGCTTAAAATTTCACTTGATAGCCTTGTAAAAGAATATCAACTAGTGAATTAGAGTTAACTTATCAATTGTGCAAACTCGCTAACTTAGCTTTAGTTTGTACTCCTGCCTATCTAATCTTAGCCCGTGAATACGGGCTTTTTTACATCTAATCCCCAGGAAGACGAATGCTTTCTAACTTCTTACCCGACCTGAAAAAACAGACTTTAAGTTTTATTGCTGAACTCATTACTGACGATGGAAAACATAGAGAGTTATTGTTTTTCCCTACTATCAACCTAAACGGTAATCACTGCTTTGATCGCTGGACAGTTGGTAACTTTTTCGGAATTGTAGATCTAATTGAATCTGGCTTTACGACTAGAAGCGCACTAAAGCTTGCGCGTAGCATGGCGTATGTAACTAATCATTTCTCAATGATTGCTGAGTATGAGTCCGATGTTAATCGTGCTTATAACCGAGTAATGAGGATAGGTAATACTGCTTTGTTTCCTATTTGTGGAAATGATTTTGAGCAAGAACTATCGTCTGAGACAATGTACAAACTTGGAGTTGAATCGTTCTCACTGAAAAGTAGTGACGCTAAATCATGGTATGAGCCTGACGGTTTTGCATTTAAGTACCCAAGGATTAACAATCCAGAAAGTGAAAATGCAATTAGCGATTTAGAAACATACATTAAATCGTACTTATCAGAGCAATACTGCCCATATACGAAAGCAGAAGAATGGAATATTTCAATTGTTGTAGGCGGTAAATTAGCTCATAACGATATTGATGAAATCGACCATTTTTTGAGTGAAGAAAATCAACGAAACTCATTACTCAATATCTGCGGTATAACGGGCATCTGTTTCTAATTTACTGATTAAAGAGACAATCAAACCAATAAAATAGATAACTAGTCGCTGTCTGTTTTTCTATATCCAACCTCCCAATAAGGAATAATCTAATGCGCCTATCGAAACTTAATGTTGTGTACCGCAAAAACAACGCTGATTACCTAATTACATTATTAGATAACGATGATGTTGCTTTCTTTAATGACAAAACACGCGAAGTATTTGAACCGTTCGATGTGACTGGTTTTGATCTTGTTGAATTAAAGATGGTAATGGCCGATCTGAATTACATTGCTAATAAGATAAACATATATAAAACAGCCTCTTGTTCGACCTATATGTTTGCTATTGCGAAAGATAACAATGGACGTAACATCTTTCCATTATTAGAAGATTCAATCGAGTTAGATAAAACACAATACAATGAAAGTGCAAACTTTCCTGTTAGCGCAATAACAATAATTGATTGTGAATATCTAAACGATGCTTGGCATAAGCAGATGTATAATGCCAACAATCGACCTGTAATATCTGCTAAGACATTATCTTATGAATGGATAGATACTCGAAGCAAGAAAACTCATGCGAATGCTGAGATTTTATTAGAATCAGTGAAACTTAGTGATCCTGAATACCTGAGAGAAATAATCGAAGATGTTGAGTCCGGTATTGATTCTGGCAATGATGGTTTTGCTGTTTTTATTGATGGGATATGTAAACACTCAACGCTGGATGAATACAAAGTTGAGTTTGGCCGTACTGCACAACTGAGCGTGGTAATACGTGATGATGTAGAGCATGATCTTATTTACACATTACCAATCTTAAATGGTTGCTATCGTTACGATGGTGCTGTGATTAATACCTTTCGCCCAATAAGATTTAAACCGGCACATGTAAATACAGAAACTAATTTCGACCAACAAGCAGTAGAGTCGATGATTAATTCATTAAATGAGTTATCTCGTAACTTTTATCGCCATGACTATAAAATAAATAGAACCGTTACCACATTTGCCGTAGATGATGATTACGAGTCCATATTTCCATTCGACAATGAAAACGACATTAATCATCAAGATATGATTCATTCTTTTGCAGATAATCATTGTGACCTTTATGAAGTATGGCTTTCTTTATCACCACAAAAACAAATACAGTCACGCAAGCTCAGAACTAACTTTGTTAATGCACCTGTAATCAAACGCGAGCAAGGAAACAAGTTTAATTCAACTTATCCATTGGTTAGTAAAGACAATCCCACAGGGAGCGTTATTGAAGCCATTATGATGGATTTCAAGGTAAAGCTATCACCAAAAGTAGCAATATTTCTTGATGGTCAATGTGTTGCTAGTAATCATAGTAGTTACGTTGTATCTAAACGTGGTGTTGATGTGGCTGTATTTGAAAATCTTCTAAATCTTCCACAATTGACAGGGATTGGTTTTTAACTTGATTTTGTTGTTTGCAAAAACATAACGAGATATTTATCTAATTTAAACTAAAGCTGATTTATCAGTAACAATAAGAACGATCATTCTCCCTGGAGAGTGGTCGTTTTTTTGTTTTATTTTAAAGGTGGCCTTACTTGCCTTTTAAAACCTATCGAATGTTTCTTATGGCCATAAGAAACAAAAATAAAACGTAATAAATTCAATCCTAATTATAAGCTCAATAGCAAAATAGAGGTATTTATGGCTGGTGGTATAGAGGGAATAGCTCAAACACTTCGGGAGCAATTACGGTGTAGTGACATAAGTACCGAGCATATGAGCGAGTATATGACAAACATCGTTTATGTACTGAAACGCTTTGATCTGCAGGTTGATATTGAATCTGTCGATGACGGCTTGTTTGACTCTATACTTGAGATCAACGAACCAGCACGTACAAAGTGTTTGTGGTTGTTCAGTTTGTTAGATGATAATGAGAAAGGGCACAAATCTGAGAAAATAGCGTTGCCCTTGATGTGCTGCAGTAACATGATGGAACTAAGGAAATCGAAACCCAATGCGCACCCGTTTTATCATTGTGCGCATTGTAAATCAGGCATTCGAGGCCGTATTAGTGATTACTGGGTACATAAAGATAATTACCCTAGATCTAAATAATTCTGAGGCGTGTATGGCAATATCAAATACTTTATGTGGTGCAAGATCCATAATCAATGTCACTGAGTTTGTTACACGCGAGGGCTTGCTATATATAGTGACTCCATACTTTAGAAATAGAGGATATTGGGTAATTAACCGTGAGTTGGCACAACCTACAGCAATACTCGTAGAGAAAAAAGTCAGTAATAAGTTTGATGAATTACAAGCCGTCATTAATGCTGTAGCGTACAGCCAATGTTGGATGCTTGATGATTATCGCAATGTGAACAGTTTAGCTATGGGCAAAATATGTGGACGCTGGTTTTCACAACTTCCAATCATGAATACCTCTTTGCCTATTGAATACATCATTGATGATAAAAAACTTCCTGCTTTGGAAGATGAATATGCAGATCTGAAAGGGGTAATTACTGATATAGCTCCTGATACAGAAAATCTTGGCTTATCGCCCAAAATAACCTTAAATATTTCGCAGATAAAAGGTAGAGATCAACAAATTGCACCGACAACAAAGAGTGACACTGTAACTCACGGCGATTACCGTAAGTTAGTTGAGTTGTTTAGGAAGCAGTCAAAATCAATTGCCATTGAGTTGGCTGATACTAAGTTAATAAATAACAAAGACCGTGCCATGAACGGTGAAGTAATATTTATTGCTAGCGGCTTTAAGGTGCAAGAGTGTGAGTTCATAGCAGATGATTTTAATGAATATTCTGACTATTTTTTTGTTGATGGGCAGTTAGTTGACATTCATAAGGGCATGGATAACAGTGAGTTTTTAGAGGTTTATCCTTTAGGCTATAGATTTATCAGCAAACAGGATATTGAAGACTTCCAAAAAGCGTTTTATGTATCTATTCAAGAATCAGATCTGTCACTATTTCTTATTAATTCATTGCAGGTCACTGGAATATCATTCAAATAATGATCAATAACATAATAAATTCACGCTCTATCATTGCCGTTAGTGTTTATCCTTACTGTCCTAATGGGGTTTTAAGCATCAATAAACGCGCTTATATCATAACGCCCATACAGCCTCACAATGGACGTTTAATTCATTCGGAAACCAAAGGGTTGTTTGCATCCATTATCACTGTCTGTGATGCGGCTACAGGTGAATTACCAGATAAAATCAAACGGTTGATTAGTGAACTTACTGTCTTGCAAGCGCAAGTAGCACCGGATTTGTCTAACATATCTGGCGTATATGGTTTACTGACTGAAACTCATATGGATTCAATATTTACTTGTGTTGCACCAACTGTACCGTTCGACACTATTTTGGATTTACGTGATGTAAGCAATAACAAAAGATTAGAGTTGTTTGATCGTGATTGCCGCAATGAAACTACTGAAATAGATAGACTTAAACTTAAACATTATAATGCTACTTTCCGAAATGAGTGGAATGTACCAGTAGATATGATCGTTTACGGTAGCGATGGTAACGCATTAGAATTTGCGTATGAATTAGATTTTTTTGATATTCAGCTACCAGAAAAATGTAGTTATGAACGGGGCTTAGTCTCACTGACTGAACAGGTAAGTGGCTATCATAAATCACTTATTCTCAATGCTTCTTTTGATGCGTTTGGCTGTGGCAATGATATTACTAGTGTTAACTATTTATATAATGATCACGATGTTGTACTTGATTCTTATAATGTTGCGGCCTCTAGTGGCAAAGAAGTAATTATTATTGATGGTGTTGTGCAATGTAGCTCTGTTAGCTACTGCAAAGTAGGTGACGTATTAATATCAGAGAATGGACAATGGTTTATTGATTTTGCAAACAACACGATTAATATCGGTGCTGGTGGCTTTGAATTGCCAATAGTTAACAAGCTGGATTTGTTTGCCGTTACTGGCTATCAATTAACTAGGTAAACACATGCGACATTTTGATTTAAAAGATTTTTATTCTAATATCGCGGTTTGTAAAATCAGTTTATCCCAAGACCCAAAGAACTACGCCAAAGCATTTCTTGTGCTTCCTCTGACTAGTTCTAGCAATGGCGATCTGTTATTTAACACGCGATCACCATTAATACCGACCGTATTCTATTCTCGGACTCGCGCTTTAGGCGTACCCAAGCAAGTTAAATCAATGATACGACTTCTAGCAATGCAGCAGCGCATGTTAGCTACTGGCCACTCATACAAATCACCATATTCTGTTCAAACAAGAACACAGGTTTTAAATAATGGGGAGTATGGAGCTATTGCTTATGTTCATGATATTGAAAACACTAATCCTGATATTGTTGAACAGGCAACATACGTCCACCAAGCCTCTATTAGTATTATGGGGGAATTGACTGATGCTTTTTTGAATAGTGCATATAAGCGCAGCGTAGAAGAACATTTAGATCAGTTAATCTCGTCCGATTATGAGCGCATCAAAGTAGCACCCAAATATATCAAGCCTCAGAATGTATCTGTCATAAAAAATAGCCAATCAATGTTTCAAGAGTCTACATTAACGGCTATTCGTAACATGGTTGAAAATCGACTGTCTAATTTTGGTTTATCTCTTTCACCATCAAGATTTCAAGATTTAAAGCTGACAAATTACTTCCACATACTTTCCATAAACGAATTATCACCAAATAATTTATATACAAATACTATACGGAATGAGTTTTTAGTTGAGGGGGTTGTTCTGCTTAGTGATGGTCAGGTTAATGGGACTGTTATGAGTCCAAGAAAAAAACCGTTTCTTGGTGCGAATTATGACGCGCTTGCTGAAAGAGATAGGGCTGCTATGGACTTTATAGATCTGAATAACATCGAGCTTGTGGCAGAGGACACTTTTCAAATATTAAACATACCTAGTGTTATAGGATTTAGGTTCTGAAACTTGAGCAGATAGAATTGCAAATTACAAAATTAACAGCTCTTTATGTTGACGATTATTCTCTCTGCCATTATCCTTATTACTCTTATTAAAGCCGACACGCTGTGAAAGGTTCAGCAATCAAATTTATCCCTATTTAATTATTTGCTCTCTGCAAATCCCGAATTATCTAAATCCCCTGGTGTAACCATGAAAATCATTGATCTAATTCAAGACACTGATCCGTGGTTGAAATGGCGTGAATCTGGTATTGGTGCTAGTGATGTATTAACTATCATTGGCTGCAATCCCGATAAAACGAAATTTCAATTATGGTGTGAACTTGTAGGACTTATTGAACGTCCCGACCTATCTAAAAACCCACACGTACAACGTGGCAAGCGTTATGAACCTGTCGCTAGACGAGTTTTTGAAACTGCCTCGAAAGACCATTTTGAACCGTTATGTATTGAGCATCCTCTTTATGAGCCGCTTCATTCATCGTTAGATGGTTACTCTCAACAATCCAATACAATTCTTGAAATCAAATGCCCTTGTGAATCTAAGTTCCAAGAGGTGTTAGATAAAAAGCGATTCTCGTCTTCTTACCGCATGTATTACACGCAAGTACAGTATCAAATGCTCTGTACTGACGAGTTGTGTTCTGATTCGGTCTTATTCTTTTACTGCACTGAACGTGCCAGCAATAACACTATGGCTTTTCGTATACCGGCTAACCCTGATTATCAGGAATGGTTACGCAAAGAAGTATTGTCGTTCTGGAACTGTGTTGTATCTGGTAAGCCACCAGCACTTGATCCACAACGTGATGCGTTATTACCTGAGTTTGTTAATGATGCCCGTTTTGATAAATGGGAAGAATTGACTTATGAGTTGGTCGTAACACTACGTGAACGTAAGAAATATGAGGCTTTAGCAAAGAAATATGCTAAAGAGCAATCCGCTATTCAAGAACAAATTATCGGCTGTTTTGGTGACTTTAAAAGTGGCATTTTAGCTGGTGTTAAAGTTTCTGTTTCAACTCGTAAAGGTAATGTAGATTACAAGACCTTACTTGAAGATTTAGAATTACTTCACGGCATTACTGTTGACGTTGATGAATATAGAGCTAATTCTAGTTCATCAATTAAAGTAAGTGTCGATAAGAAGCGCGGCGAAGATTTAACTGAAAGTTATTTAACCGAAAAACTTAACGCTATTGTACGTTCAAAACCTGATAACATTGTGTGTAGCACAATTAATTTTAACGCTTAAAAAACAATCCAATATCCCCATAAGGAAACATCTAAATGTCTAACACTTTCACTCTTGAGCAAATGACTTCTTTCGCTGAAACTTTCGCTAAAAACTTTGCTACTAACTTAGTATCTGAGCAAGCGAAACAAGCACTAAAGGAACGCAATGATTCAGTGGCTTACAAGCCTACTTCTATTAAGCCGACCAAAGTGCAAGTTAAAGCAATTGAGTTATTCAAAAACATCGACAAAAAGCCAAACGAGCAACTTGTTCTTACTGTTAACGATTGGAAAATTAAACCTGTTGGTATTCCTACCGTTATTGAAGATTACTACTTCCGTGCTGAACTTCTCCAAGATATTACTAATTTCATCCTAACAGATGTTGATTACGGTTTTTGGATGATTGGTGGCCACGGTACTGGTAAAACTTCTGTAGCTGAACAAATTGCTGCACGTTTAGGAATGCAATGTTATTCAGAAACCTGTTCTGAGCGCACTGAATTTTTAGACCTATTCGGCTATAACATTCCTTGTGCTGGTGGCAAGATGAAGTTTGTTCACGGTGGCTTATACCTTGCTATGCAAAATGGCGGTATCTGTATACTGAATGAAGTTGATGCTATGTCTCCATCAGAATTAATCAAGTTGAATGAGTTGCTAGGCGGTAAGCCTGTTTATGTACCTCAAACAGAGTCTTGGTTAAATCCTCATAAAAACTTTCGTCTTATCGTAACTTCTAATACGAACGGTACAGGTGAAGATCCTCGTTACATCGGTACTGGCCAATTAAACGCTGCTTTCAAAGACCGTTTTATGAAAACGTATGTAGATTACTTACCGCAAGAAATTGAAGTTGAGTACCTTAACGGCATTCTTGGTAAATATTTTGACAAAAGTAATCCACATTACAGTTCAGTACGTGAGAAACAATATAAGGCTTTAATCGTTATGATCGTGAAAGTCGCTAATGCTTTACGCAAAGCGGCAGTATCAATGTCAGGCGGCATGACTCCACCAAGTATTCGTGCAACTAAGCGTTGGCTTGAGCTAACACTAAAAGGTACATCTACTAATGGTATGAGTGGTACACGTTCAGCGTTCTTAAAAGCTTACGCTTATGATTTATCAGAGCACGAGCAAAATGCAGCTATTGAAGTTTGCATTGAGCATTTCGGTTCTGACTTCTAAGTTAATAATAAAACCATCAAATACGCATCTTCACGGTGCGTTTTTTTTATCTAAATCCCAACCATCACTTAATAGTTTTTGCAAACTACAAAATCAATGTAAAATACTATTAAGCACCAATCTGGAAATTATCTAATGTCTTCAATAATTACTTTACCTAAAGACGTAACCCCTGTTTATCTTGAGATCTCTCAATGGCATGGCAAGCGCGTCCTAAAAAGTGAATATCTTGAGTTGGATTATGAATTAGACAAAGAGTTAGCCCACTTGGGTAACGTGTCTATGATTAAACCTGAATTGCTCAAGAAATTTCGCAACCTATCTAATACTGCAGTAGCGGCACTATCTAAGTACGGTGTGCGTTTTGGTGATGGTTTTATTATCCCTAACGTAAAACATGCTGAGGTAATGAGCCAACTTAAAAAGGTTCAAGAAGAATGGTATGAAACAAAAGCTGAGATCATCAGCCGTTACCAAATTCACCTTTTACGTTGGGCTAGTGAAGCAGAAGCAAAGCGTAAGGGCTTCGGTCAAATCATCAAGGACAATGCGTTCTCGGTTGATTATATCGACAGCCAGATACAGTTTGAAATTAGAACAGCACAAGACATGGTAAGTGGGCTAGAAAAGACACTTATTGATGAAGTCGCGGAACGTTTCACTGATAAACAAGAACAGCTTATTAAACGTAAACATGAGAAAGGGCACTTTGCGATAAATCGTAGAGACTTGATCGTTTTACGTGATGTTCAAGATAAGTTACTGGTTAATGCCATGCTTTCAGATAAGGCATTACCGCTTGTTGATTTTATTGAAGCGATACTTGAAAAAGTACCGGACGATTTAAAAGAGAGCTTATCTAATGAATTTTGTGATGATTACGTACAGGCAATTTCAATGCTGGCTAAACCGCAATTAATCTTCGGTATGAGTAACGTTAAACCTAAAGATGATTCGCAAGGAAGTTTGCTACCAAATGCGCCATTGAATGTAATCCAACAACCATCCCTATCTGCTGAAACTGAAACAACATCTAATACTTACATACCACAAATTGAAGAAATATCCGTTGAAGAAACACCATCAAAGGAAATTCAAGAAGTGGAAGAAACCGATACTAATAACGATGATAGCCATGATGCATTTTCGATTTTAGACGATTTCTAATATTGAGGGTTAAGTTTTTACTTAGCCCTTTTTCTTTACCAACTATCCAACACCCCAATAAGGAACAACCTAATGTCTCAATCTATTCTAAACAGCTTACCGTTATACATTGGTGCAATCTCTAATGACCTGAACGTTGATGTTACATTTAGCGGCTCTGGTGCGTACTGCGCTCCTGTAGGTAGTAAGTGGCAAATCAATATCCCATTATTCGATGTAGACAATGCAGAAGCCCGTGCAGCCGCATATGCTTACGCATTGCATGAATGTGGCCATATTAATTACACTAACTTTGCTGTACTTAAAGATCTAATCAACACTCAAAAGAGTAAGTCTGAAATTTCACTTAAAAAACGTATTAGTAATATTTTTGAAGATACATACATCGAGCGTGAATTATCGAAAGAATATGCTGGTGCATACAAACGTTTAAGTGAAATGCGTACTTGGTTACAAGACGAAGACGAAAAGAAGAATCCAGATGCGTCAAATTTGCCTTTGAGTTCTCCAATTCTTAACTTCATTTACACCTACAGCTTCTTTGCTGCCAATAACTACACTTGCTACAAAGCCTTACTTGATGAAAATGAAGTATTGCTGGTGGAGCAGTTAGGTAATGACGCAGTTTTAGAGCTTAAAAGTGTTTTAAATGGTGTTAAACAGCTTGCTAGTAGTCAAGATTGCATGGACTTAACTGATCGCGTTTACGACATTTTAGAAAAACTAAAAGACGTAATCCAAGATCAGCAGCAACAACAACAGCAAGACCAACAGGGCGGTGACGATAGCGAAGATGATACAGCGCAAGGTGATTCTGACTCTGGCGATAGCCAAGATGATGATAGCAATAGCGATGATAGTCAAAGCGATGATTCACAATCTGGCGGTGACAATTCTCAGAACAATGATCAAGGTGATGATTCACAATCTGGTGATAGCCAGGGCGATGATAATAGCCAAGACGATCAAGGTGATGATAATAGCCAAGATAAAAATGCAGATAACAATAATTCTTCTGATTCAACCAATATGGGTGATCAGGGTTATAAGTCTGACGATTCAACAGCCAATCAGAAATCTCTTACACAAGAGCAGGTTGATGATGCTATTGATGCACTAAACGATATTATTAGCGGTAATGCTGAACTACCTAATTCTGACGCTGGCGATGCGCTTGCTGAAAAGTTAGGAAAGCAAAGTGAAGATGATCAAGCTAGTGGTAAAGTTAAAGCAAGTGATTATACAACGGACTCTAAAGTTAATAGTGCAATCACGTATCGTTCCCTTAAAGGCAATTCATTAGGTGCAAAAACACTTCATCGAATTGCAGACACGCAATCTGTATTTGTTCGTCAACGTTTACAGGGCTTAATTGCTGCAAAACAACGAAAAGTAGTATCACGTAAATCAGCAGGTAAACGTATGATCGGTAATGCTGGTACACGTATGGCACAAGGTGATTACAAAGTATTCCGCCAAGAGCTAACACGTAAACTAACAAATACTGCGATTACTATATTGCTAGATGATAGTGGTTCAATGAAAAACGAGAAAGGCCAAGTGGCGGCTAGTGCAACTCTTGCATTAATCAAAGCACTTGAACCTATTAATTTCGTATCTACTAGTGTTGAAACGTTTGGTACTGAATCAAGTAGTAACATCGTTTACAAGGTGAAAGACTTTAATGAATCAGCAAATCAATGTGCTGATCGTTTAAGTGAGCATCTTGCTTATGGCGGTGGTTACACTCCGTTGTTAACGGGCTTGTGGTCGGGTTTACGCTCAATCAGTCAACGTAAAGAAGCACGAAAAATCATTATCGTTATTACTGACGGTGAGCCTGACGAACGTCCACGCTGTACTGAGCTAATTAACCGTATTCGCACCAGTCAAGGTGTTGAAGTTTTCGGTATTGGTATTGGTGATGCAAATACGTTAGTTAAGCCACTATTCGGTGAGCAATATGCGGTAAGCATAAAGAAAATAGATCAACTTGCATCAGAGATTTTTAAACTTTCTGAGCAAATTCTTTTTTCTTAACAAAATAATGATGATTGCGCCCAACAGGGCGTAATCACTCATTACCATCCACCTGCAACACCTTTCCAACTAATCCAACCTAATTCTGCAAGTTCTTATACCTTTGTTGATATTGCTGTTTACAAAATCAAGCACATCAAACGTATGAGTATTTTCCATAAGCTGCTCGGACTGAAATCAGCTTGTAATGTCCGTTCTACCAACAACCCAATCCAACCTCCCAACTATCTAAGGTAACAACTATGTCCAACTCTAATAAATACTCTAACTCTTATAAAGAATCTGGTCTTGATCGTGTAAAACGTGAAACCGAGGAAATCCGTATCATGCTAGCTAACCAAGGCAATTTTGCTGAGGTGCTTGGCCAAATGTATAGCATTGAAAGTGCTGTTAATACCTGTGGTGTTGGCAAAGCTAGCTCTAAAAAATCAGCTTGTCCTATTCATGGCGGTAAATCTGGTGAAAACTTTCGTTTCTTGAAAAATGGTGCGGAATTTGGCACTTGTGTTTGTCACTCATGCGGCACAATTTCTAATGGCTTTTCGTTAGTAATGGAAGCTGACAAATGTTCATACCGTGATGCTGTAAAGAAAATCGGTTACTTCGCTGGTTATTACTGCGATTTAGACGGTAATGTTTATGGCAATGGTAATGGTAATGATGATGCTGCAAAAGCTGAGGCTGCAAAACGTCAAGCTGAGTATGAAGCAAAACGTGAAGCTCGAAAGGCTGAACAAGCTAAGAAAGACAAGATTGACAATGAACGTGGTATCAAACGTTTGGTTCAAATGTGGAATAGCTCTGTATCGTTAGATCATCCATACGCTGAACCTGCTCGTAAGTATTTCGTAAAGCGCGGTCTTGGTAATATCGGTACTCTTAATGATGAAGTGCGTTTACACCCTGCACTTGAGTTTTTTGTACTTTGGACTAATCCAACCAATCCGAAAGAAACAAAATTTGTATTAGCTGGTAAATACCCTGCGTTACTTGCTCAAATTCGCACTCCAAATGGTCGTCCTACACGTATTCACCGTACCTACTTAGATTGGGATGGTAATAAGTTAGACCTTTCTAAAGTGCCGAATGAGATTACTAAACAAGGTTATGCGCTAGAAGATATTACTCAAGTAGATCCAAAGAAAATGACTCCACATATTCCGCTAACTGACATTAGTGGCGGTTCTATTCAACTTGCTGACGCTGGAACAAAAGTTCTTGGTTTAGGTGAGGGTTTAGAAACAACACTTGCTGCATCAGTGGCTACCGGTATGCCTGTTAACTGTTGTATTAATGCAACGATGTTAGCCAACTGGTTGCCAGCACAAGGAACTGAGTATGTGTTTATTTTCCAAGATAAGGACGTTTCAAAAACTGGTGAGATCTGTGCAGATACATTGCGCGAACGCTTAAAGCCTTATGGTGTTAAGGTGTTTGCGTTTGAACCTGATATGGAAATCCCTAATGGCGAATCTGGCGTTGATTGGGCAGACCAATTCAATACCAAAGGTGTTCTTGGTTTTCCTATGGAAGCACGTAACTGGCGTTCACTACTTTAATTTTGTTTATTACAGCCATGAATCCCCGTACTTTATAGTGCGATGATTCATGCTGCTGTTTTCTTTTTAATCAAATCATATCAAATAGTGCCAGGGCAAAAGGAGAATAGATAACTTAGCAAGATCTGATACTTGATAATGCTATAATCATTTTTAAAACCTATTAGGAATTAATAATGATCACTATCTCTATATCCGCAAATCCCCAAACACATACATATAACTCTTGTGAGGTTCACTGGAACGTTCGTCTACCTGATGATATTGCCAGAAAACAACTTAGACCGGCTAATATGGCTGGTATAGTTAAAATCACAAACATATCATTCAAAAACCCAAATGAAGTCTTATCATATGCTGAGTTAAAAGCCCTAAATGCAATCCTTTGTTCAGATAAAGGTTTACGTTTGCTCATAACTAAAGAGGTCAACAACAATAAAGTACATATCATGGCATCTTGCGATGATACGGTTACTTCATTACGTGGTTTGAGCTCTGATCGTGACTCTACTGATTTTTCTAAAGTGCTGCTCAGTGTGGCAACGCCAGTAACAACTATGTTCTTTGGTGCGCGTTTTAATCACGTATCACCATTTGTTTTAGAATATAACGATGTTGAGCGATATGACGAATTTGTATCAGATGAAATTTCAGATATTCTCTGCATTAATACCGATATTGGTTATCTTTCAATTGGTCGCAGAACATTAGAAAGTTTCACTCGTAAAACCAAACGTGATAACGCATTCTATGAATTAGCTGCGGTTTTGCAAACATCAAAATTAACTATCAAGTTCCAATCTCCAAGTGAGCGACAGGAGCGTATTGATAAATTCAAGCATGACTGTGAGATTGTTACAGTCGAATCAAATGAACCGGCATACGCTGGACTCAATTTTCTAATTCCAACGAAACCTATTGAGCGCGATGGTGTTCAATGTTTTTCACTCATTACTTTATTCAATGATATTAAACATCATAGAACAGAGGATATGAGCCCCAATCTTCGGAAAGATCCAACTATGACCAATCAATCAACAAATACTACTACTGACTCACGCTATGAAAACGATATTCTTTATATCGAAACGAATGAATCAGAGCGTATGGTTAATGCACAATTCGGTAGTTTTGTATTAAGCATCAACATGAGCGAAAGCCGTGGCCGTGAGCTTAACTACGTGGATGCAGGTTTTATGGCGTTAAATCTTGTTCAGATGCAATGCCAACCTAATAAACGTGTCCGTGTTTATACTGAAAACAAGTTGTTAGTCGATGCATTCCACAATCTTGACTCTCTAAAAGAGTTTGCTAAAGAGGGGGATCATGTTGCGGCAAAGCTGCTTGAACGTATTACTATGAGCATGTACAAAGTACGTATGTGCGGCATCATTAAATTGTCTGACTTTGAACTACGAGCATTGCCTATTGCTCCTGAACCAATGGAATACGGGCAAATCAACTTTGACATTTTCGGTAAAATCCGCAAAGGCGCACAATCTTTGATCTTAAAGCCCCATGCTTTTTATCAGTTCTTACAGCGTATGTCACAAGATGAATTAAATGATGGTGGCCGAAACCCACTGGCATTTATGACCAAGTTGATTAAGCAATCGAAATGGACGGTTAAAGTACCAGCAACTAAAGATACTAACGAGCAATGGCATAACCATGACAACAATGCCATGTTAGTGATCGGACGTAGCGATACTGATAACACATTGCAAATTGTGACGTTCTTTAGGGCGCACCGCTATGAGAATTATGAATATAAGCTGGCACACCCTGAAAAGTTTGAGGAAGTCCGTACCGATTTAGGTACTGTGCCCATTCAACATATTAAGGTGATCGACTAAGTATCAAAGTAACGCTAAAACTTACTATCCAACTAAGCCTCGTCAGAAATGACGGGGCTTTTTCTTATCTAGGAATTATCTAATGCAAAGTTTAACTGCTTCTTTATTAAGTAAAAATGTAATCAACAATAACAACCCAACTAAGCGCGTTAGTAATATTACTTATCGCTTAATCAATGAATGTAAGGAACTGCGTCTTTTAATCAGCACCTTGCGTTCAACAATAAGCAAAAATGATAGTAATCTGTTTACGATCAGAGATTTTATTACTGCTAACACAACGCTGCTTGAGCATGACATTGAGACGAAAGATGATAAACAACTGTTTATTCTTGCCCGTACTTACTGGCTCTCATTTATTCGTGCAAATGACTGGTGTAATCCACTAGTTACTTCAACGAATAAACGAGCGGAATATGTTAGTTGTATGCATTACATGATTAAAGCCATTGGAATGGTAGGACTAGAAGTTAGAAAGCAGGGGATCTCACTAAGAACACTTGCTGAAAAGTACCTGACAATTAATTGGACTAAAGCTACTAAACGTTGGTGTGCCATATTTACGCTGTTAGGTGATTCACCAGAACAGTTTGTACGTTACATCTATGGCGTTATCTGTGAAAAGGTTAACCTTGTATTGCCACAAGCTGATAGGCTTGCATACATAATGATACATAGCTATGTGGACACGTTTTGGATCGTAGCTAATCGCTATATTGATAATCCATCTTCATGCTTAACTAAATTTACGACAAAACCTATTATTGATGCTTAAACATCACCATTTATTGTTCACTACGTATCTAATTAAATTATAATAACTTATTTCTTATAACAGATAAGTAATCCATATCCTCTCTGGGGGATATGGTTTTTTTAACTGCGATCTGCATAAGGCTGACTTGATCTTATTTTTTAAACCAAAATATAAGTTAGTTAATAGTGTTGATTACAGAATCACATGACATATAATGAACGTAGTTATAGGGTTTTAAACATTTCCCTGTAACTAGAACAGAGCATATTGATTATTATTAGTACATAATCAAGGAAAAGACCGCTAGGCTGTAATGGCTTTGGCGGTTTTTTTTCGCCTGACGTTTTTAATACAATTAGATGGTTAACTGTTGTTTATATCCAGCTCAGACAACAAATATTCAATGGACTCAGATAGTGTTCCACCGATCTCTTTAGAAAAAGTAGATAGTTTTTCCCATACTTCATACTCAATATCAATCGACTTCTTCTTGGTATGTTTCTGCTCTGAATCGAAATAGCGTTTTCGTTTTGCACGAATACTTTGCTTTAACTTGTTATTAGCATTGTCTGAAATATGCTTTTCAATCCAGTTGATGATCTTTGTTGGCTCTGCACTAATGGCAGTTAACTCGTCTTTAGCTTGTTGAATCTCACTGGTATCAATCCAGCGTGAAGCATTTTCGCCAACAAGGAATTTTTTGTTTAGATATTGCCATTTCCAGCCGCATTCAAGATTTTCTAACTGTTGATATTTCATTAGTGTGTAACTCTAACCTTGTATTAAATAAGATGTGTAATCATACCTAACAGATAATAACTACTAATGTGCTTTTTGTGACAGTGTGCCGCAATATTATCATTTATTTATTAGCCGACAGGAAGTGGGCTTTTACATTAGATATAAAAAGGATTGTGATTCATATGTTAAATATAATGATTGTTTTGAATATATAAACACATTATTTTTGAGTCGCCATTTAATGGACTAATAAACTATATACGCCACTTATAATTAAAATATGGTTATAAGTGGCTATAAATATCAGTTGTATTAGACGGTAATTATTAATCAACTGATTTATGTATTTCTTGCATACCAAGTTTAACTATTATTTTATCTATTGAATCGCCTTTAAATTGAGGCATTTCTGATAATTGTTTAATAATATCATGTGTATTTTTTGAAAAATAATGTAAATATTTTTTATCGCCAAAATTACGCGCCTTATATGACGACCAGCACTTATTCCACGATTTATATTCAGTATTTGATAGCAACTCATACGATATTGAATTGAAATTGCAGTTTGCAAAATCTATTGTAGCTTCATTGAATTTAGCTAGACGATCACTAGTTAGGCGGCTTGAAAAGTAATTCACAAAGTGCTTTTTCAGTTCTGGATCATCAAATTTACGCTTTCGTCCGGTTACTTTACGTAAAACCAAGTGATCTTCTGACTCAATAGTAGGGTTTTGGTCGTTATTTTGGGGCATTTTAATTCCTTGTTTAAGGTAATCAGCAATAAAGTTAACCTAAAATAAAACTGTTACGGTGTCACGCATTGTAATTGACCACCGCTTATTGCTACTGCCAATTACCCATAGTTGGATTGGGAAAATAGCTCAACTAATTATAACAGCTTGAGTCACTGGTGTTAATCTACAATAGATAATTATAAAAGAACAATGCTCCAACATAGATACACAATGGGTTTAAAATAATCGTTAATGGCTATTTATAGAAGAACGCACGAATAATCATTTTAGATCAAGTAAGCATCGAGGTTGGTTTTAGTAGCAAGCCACAATATGGTTAATAATCTATAGTTCAACAATAGCCCTTTAGTGGTATCTGGCTGATACCACCTTTAAAACAACATAAGTGAAATTATGTTGTGTTAAGAAATCGGGCGAAATGGCCGATTTGTATAGTTCGTGAATGGTCTTTTTAGTTACAAGTGGATTTTAGCGTTGTTTTTGGCTTTCTGTGTTGGCGTTAACCATAAGTACAACAATGGCTTTATATAGTACACAAATAGGATATTAAAGACCGACAATAGGCGTAAAATAGCCACGAGTGCTCCAATATAATTCGCCAATGGCTCTTTGTTGTATCGGTATTGAGGTGAGGAAATTAATCATGGTTGGCGTATATAGATTTTGTTTATATCAAAATCAATTCAGTTGGTAGTACATATAGATTTTATCCGTTCCCATATCTTATTCCTTGTTATAGTTCAAAGATAAACATTAAGGCACACTTACCTTTTGCATGTCTTTCTTTTTGTCCGCGTTACAGTGTAACCCATGATTCACTTAAAATTTAAACTTATATATTATATTATAAAAACTTATTGAATATGGTTTTGTTTATTTTATTACCTCGTAAATTTAATGTTTTAATAATCTTCATATAGTAATCATTAATTATTTCATCGTAGTAAAAATTTATCATTCTCTTTTTTTAGAAAAAAATAACATTATGTATTGTGAAAAGTAATTATATGATCATAACTTTAATTTATATATTCAACACCACTTACTTTTTATTTAAATAAATTTAAAAATAAAATCTCAATGCCTCAAAGTTTATGAATATTGTTTTATTTATAACTTGAATTGTCAAATATAACTGTATGCATTAAAATGCATTGTAGTATACATATACTGAATGTTAGTGATGAAATATATAAATCATAATAAATAACTGATTTCAAAAGAAAATCAGCACGCAACATAATTTCACTTATGTTGCTTTAACGTAACGGAGAACGTCATTGAGTGATAACGGTGCTCAACCAGTTAGCTCGATAATCCCTCTCAAATATTTTTTAACTTTAGATTTTGGGTATAAACTCCCTGATATGATTTTAAAAAACATGGAGTTGGAACTAAAACCTTTAGGGTTATATCTAAAAAAAGAACAGGTGTTGAAAAAATCATTTCTTATAGTTGAAATTGATAACTTGGATATTTTTTTTGAATTTAACCTTAATGCTTTTATAAATATTTGGGATGCGGCGTTAATAACTTATTTCGCTTCCGAGGATTCAGCATATACTTCTTGTATAGAGAAAGGAGCTTGTGATCTACGTAACATGATTGTCCAATTTATTAATGATTTTGTAATGGCAAATCAAAAGCTAAATAATGTTGTTAAAAACAATCTGCGACTTATAGATGCCAAGTTAGGTAACATTTATGATTATGATGTGATTGTAAATATCAATGGTGAGCTAAAAATAAGTAATCCAATAGCAATCTTATCTAGAGGTACATCTGTTTATGATGCTCTCAGTAAAGAAGAACTTTCTCAATATAGCTACAAGCGCAATATTCGAGAAACATCATTAGATTTACCAAGACGAACCAAAAGCTTATTACTTGGTATAAAACCCAAGCGTAAAACATCAGCAAAGATCGAGCTATTTCTTTACTCAATAGACAGTCTAATTTATATCACACCAAAGAACACTGATATTAGATTGACTATTGTCGGTTCTTAACAAAAAGCTTGGTTCTTTATGCTTATAAGAATCAAGCTTTTTTCTATTCAATACCGATTCATCCTTGTATATTGAATATAGCTACAAACCAATCAACCTAATGAGTATCACATGGAAAAACCTAATAACTCTCCTATTATATACACTAACAGCCAGGGGTTAAGCGACAATCTAACCGTGACAGAAATACGTAATCAGCGTGAATTAGCTTCAACATATGATAAGTTTAGAGATCCTAGTACGCCTTTTTCAACGCTTGTCGTTGAAGTTGACCGTATGAGTTCTGAGTTCCGCAATACCGATATTGTCGCTACTTCTACAATCGGTAATGATGTTTCTCTCCATGATGTGAAGCTTGCATTAGTGCGCTGGCTTGAGATCATCAATAACAAATATGCTGAGAATACAATCAAATCACTCAACTATGATTTGACCATTTACATCGACCTTTGCCATAAACACCAGCTCAATCCTTTTAATATTTCTTGCCGTGAGTTCATTAGCCTATCAGAACAACGTAGAGCCGAATGTAAACCAGCAACAATGGCAAGATGGTGCAACTCGGTATCAAAGTTTTATCAGGCATTAAACATCATTAACCCAATGCAAGATGAACTGGTTAAGTCCGTATTCATAAAACATAGAAAAGATAAAGGTGGTGGTCAGGGACAGGCAAGAGGCATGACATTTGAACAACTAGATACTATATACGATATGCTTAGTGAATCTGATTCACTTGCTGATATTCGTGATCTTGTTGCCTTATCTTTAATGCTGGAATGCCTAATGCGTAGAGCTGAGTTGGTATCAATAGAAATTCAACATATAAACCTAGAAAGTGAAACGCCCCTGCTCTATATATCTCGAAGCAAAACTGACCAAGACGGTTCAGATGCTACATACGTGCCTTTTTCAGAGCGCACAAGACGCATCATTGAACGCTGGCTTAATTTATCTGGTATTACTACTGGTTATTTGCTGCGTGGTCTTACGAAGTATGGGAAAGTCAGATCCACAAAACCTGCCCCTGACCTTATCAATAAGATCACTAAACGGGCATCAGAACTCTTAGGGTTAGATGTTTATTTGACTGGCCACTCAGGTCGTGTAGGCGGTATTCAAGAGTTGGTCGCAGATGGGCATAGTAATATTGCGATACAACTAAACGCAAGATTGAAAACACCAGCTATGGTTGCTAGATATGCGCGTGAAATAAATGCTGCTACATTGCCAATGAGTGAGTTCTTAAAACGTAACAAGTGATAAAATAAAAGCCCACAATGATGGGCTTCATTTTTGTATTAAACAAAATTACTTTGATAGTAAATCCTTGATGAGATCCAGGTTAATTCCTTTCTCCCGTAGTTCTTTAATCGTATCTTCTGCAGCTTTACGTTCAGCTACTTGCTGATCTTCTACTGCTTGTAATTCTGTAATTCGTTCATTAACTACTCCGGTAAAAATAGCTAAGTAATCTTGTAATTCAGACTTTTGGCTATCCCGTAATAATGCTTTCAATGTGCGTGATTTACGAATCTTCTTTAAAAAATCCTCACGTTCAAGTTCTTTTGCTACAGCGCGTGAAACCACTGGTTCTGGCGTAGTAGTGTTTTGTTGTGGAGCTTGTGTTGCTTCTGAATTTAACTGTGAACTAGTTTGATGTTGGTGGTTGGTTTTATTCTTATTCATTTCTTATCCTTTTCATCATCATTGCGTTTAACGCGAGCGTCATTTTCATTTAATTGACCAGCATTGGATAGCAACACTTCTTGGATAGCCATTTGTGCCCTAGTCATTTGATTTTGAATATCGTTAGTCGCACTTAGGATGCGCTCTACTTCCGTGCGCGTGAAACGCTCAAGAGCTCGTTCTGCTCCAAAATGTTCAACAAGAAATGTAAATCCAAGGATAGACATATACTGATCAAATTCACGACTCGTTTGCTGAGAAAAAGTTGCAGTCACATCACTTAGTTTTGCGCGTGACATAGCCGTTACTTTTGCAAAAGGGCTCATGATTAGGTTTGTGACCTTGCCATTCTTTTGCATGTAATCCATTCCTGTATATGACAACGCTTCGTGCCCTACAAGTGATAATGGATCTCTGATTTCATCGTCAGAATATGTTGTACGTTTACGTAAGCCACCAGTTTCTTGTACTTGCTTTACATTATTCTCAACAGCTTTCTTAGCTGCTCTTTTAAGTAATTCATCTGTTTGGTCGTTCGCATCGGCATCGAACATTGAATTTTTAGCCATAACCTTATTACTCTAAGTCAGGTTTGAATTTGTAAACAACAAAATCAATATAAATATTAGTCTTCATTATCCAGTTGTGCTTTGATTTCAAGGATCTCATTTACGAATACCTGAAATTGAGCTTTTGCTTTTTCTTTTGTCTCAACAACTGCAATACCTGTACGGTACATTTTCTGATATGCACCATAGGCTGTGATGTAGCTTTTCATTAACTTGATACACGAAAACTCGTCTGTACTGAACAGGGCTTCCATTTCTTTACGTTCAGGCATGTACACTGTGCTAAAAGAACGGGTATCAACCTTGTTAACAAATATGTGGCAAGGCACATCATCAACGCCTTGCACCTCTCTCATTGTGTTTATTTGCCTCAATAGACCTAAGAGCTTTTCTATTTCACCACTATCAGCTAAACACGCAGTGGTTGGGGATAAGATAATGTCAGAAAACGCACCTGCAATAACAAATTCTTCTGACTGCTTACCGCTTGTGTCAATGATAATCCAGTCATAACGAGTAATTACCTGACGTAAAAATTTAGGTATATTTGAACGCTGAATTACATATTCAAAATCAGCTTCATCACTTAAACCTAACTCATTTTGAGAGTTGGTGCGGTGAGTCAGGAATCTATCAATAGTTGCTTGTTCATCAGCGTCAAGTAACAGCACTTTGTTACCGCGCTGCGTTAGCTCTACAGCCAAATTGATTGCTGTTGTACTTTTACCAACACCACCCTTAGTGGCTGCAATTGTAACAATCGTAGCTCTGCTCATTAATCATGGCCTCGCGATAAATTAATTTGAATTTAATATTACTTAATATGTGATAAATATTGTGCGCAATAGAAAAACAATAACTTACACACTTAATTTATCGTAATTCCTATGATTATAATATTAATAATCAGTACAGTAATAGTTTTTTATTATTGCTAACGGCAAATTTTAACAATTTCTACACTGAATTGTATTTGTGTGATTCACAAAACTGAAAGGCGACTCAATCATTCTTTGGTGAAAACAGTCTAATCCAGCATTGCTTAATACTCTCTGTGATAATCACCTCAGATTATGTGGCATCAAAGGTTTATTTATTATGGGATTATTTAAAAAGAAAAATTCAAATAACGTAGCACGAGTAGATGTAAGTAAAAGTAAGATAAGTAAGGTTATAAATCCCAAAAGTGCCGATGACAAAGGGTTCTTTACCGCTTGTAGTCCAGAACAGTTACTTAATATCCATCAGCATGTAATTAGTGTTATTGACTCCAATACACGTTTGTCCCAAATGCATTTTGATATGTATTACCGTAAAACTATTGCTAACTATGCTGCTCTAGTCCAAGCATTCCCTGCGTCTGAATATCATCACCACAGTTACCCTACAGGTCTAATTGAACACTCACTAGACGTAGCTCGCGCTGCAGTGGTTTATGCGCGAAAGTTTCTTTTTACCGAAACAGGTGTTGAATCGGAAATGGAGGAGTTTTTAGATGTGTTTATGTTTGCATGTTTTACTGCTGCTCTTTTACATGATGCCGGTAAGGTGGTTACAGATCTTGATGTTGTATATTTCAATGATAAAAACCAAATTTGTGCTTGGCTACCTTTCGGTGAATCTCAATTAAAAGAAGGAACTCGATATAAGTGGCGATACAACAGCGTCCGTAATAAGTTAGCGCATGAAAGTGCTGCACCAACCTTAGTACAAACTATTGTGCCATTTGAGGGGATCTACTGGATTCGATCTCGTACACCTCGTTTATGGCAAGAATGGTTGCACACTATTGCTGGCCGTAATCAATTCGGTGGTGATATTGGTAAAGTTATTGAATACTGCGACTCTTACTCAGTCCAAAAATCAATGTCAGGTAAATCATCAAAAGACGGACAGAACACTAATACTCGCCATACCTTATCTGAACGATTCGTTATTGCGTTCCGACAACTAATTGAATCTGGTGCGCTACCACTTAATCGTAAAGGTGCTGGCGCGTGGCTGAAAGATGATTTTATCTATTTTGTATCTCAACGCGCAGTAGAGGCTGCAATACCATTAGTTAAAAATGCTGGCGGCACTGGCATACCTAATAAAGATGTAACAATCTTCTCTCTGCTCTGTGATGGTGGTGTTGCTCTACGCCATGAAGAAACCAATGATGTTGTTCATTCAATGAATATTACATTAAATGATGAAAGCTGGTCTGGTGATTTGACGTTTCTAAAAGTCGCCGTTGATACTATTGATCCAAACGGCTCTCTTGGTCTTGTCGAGGGAAATATCACTCTTGTTGATAACACCTCTAAAGCCGGTTTTAACGCAAAACGTGATGCGAAAAATGAGACTAAAAATACTGACTCTGAAAATAATGGTAGTGATAACCGTGATAGCTGTAACTCTTTAACCTCAGACCTAATGAGCAACGCCTTTTCATCCCTCGGAAGTAGTAAGGAAAAGCAACCTGCAGTTGATGGATTAAATACAACTGACTCGGCTATGGCTTCATCCCTTGATTCAATGTTTGGTGATATGGGCAAGAGAAAGCCGCAAAATGCAAACGGCAAGAACAAATCAAAGATTGTTAATCCTGCCTCTGCTGAACCTAAACCAGCAACTAATGACAATGCCTTAGATTTTGCCTCAATACTTGGTGATGATAAAAAGGTTGATACCGCTGCTGCCACTGACGAATTAATTAATATTGATAACGTCAAATTTCAAAAGCCTCGAATGAAAAAAATACCAGGGAATATTATTTCTAATAAAGAATTAAAAGATAAAGACTTAGATGAAGACACTTCTGAACTATCAATGGCAGTGCATAATAGTGCCGATGCTATTGATGCAATATTTGCTGATACAGCTAGAAGTGATGCCAACATCGTAACCAACTCCAAACAAGAAATAGATATTGATAAATTGTTTTTAGCAGATGCCAACTCGCGCAACCGAAAGACTATAGAACGCACCGATTATATTAAACAACGTGAGCAACTAATTGACTGGCTAGATAATGGTATTGCTGGTGGCAGCATTCGTTATAACAAACTTACTTCGCAATCTAACTATTGCTACAACACAAAGAATGGTTGGTTTGTTTGTCTATGGAGTGCTATCTCAGCATATAACGAAAGTAATAGTGATCAAATCAAGCTTGAACGAGTAGAGAGAGTTATTACGGAATTAAAGAACGCTCGTTTACTTCACCTTGATAACAAATCAAATGCTTGCCGTGAGGCGGTGGTAAGTAAGCATGGTGGTGAAAACATTACTTTACGAGGCGTTTATTTCAAGAAAAATTCCTTAGTAAAAGCGGCTGACAACTCAAATTATGTCAAACCATCCCTTTTTACTATTATCCCTTAATATTGCACCTGCAATATTATTTAAAAATTATAGTAATGTTACTACCAAAATCGCCTATAGCAAGGCGATTTTTTTGTTATGACTAAATCTTTTAATATCATTACATTAAGGTAAACAAGCTCAACAAACAAGCAATCATGATTTACGATTATTCTTTTTAATTGACCTTGTTAAATATTACTATAATATTACTAACACTAAGTAGCAGCAATTTTGCTGTTGCGTTTTTAACTGATTGGTTAATGCTCTACCAAGCAGTTGAATTTAAAAAATGGAATTACAAAAATGCAAAACTTTTCTACTACATCAGGTATGACTCAATCACTAGTAAAAGCGAACCTACTTGGGGCTCGTAAGATGCTAGACGAAAATTCTGTAATGATCGTTGAGGGTGAAAACAATTCTCGTCGTGGATTTATCGTTGGTGAGGCTGCATTATCAGCAGGTGAAGCATCACGAGAGTTTGGTACTCGTTTTACTAATGAGAATTGGGTTCGCACCATTGCTGCTCGCCTTGTGCTTGAACTTGGTGCTGGTAGTCACAAGATCAACTTGGCCTTAGTTGTGAATAGCGACACTATTGCAGAATTTACAGGTGATGAATTTGAAAATAATGCGACACCTGAAACGCTAGAACGTGCCCGTGCTTTATTCTCCAACATTTTCTTCCGTACTCATGACACTCGAATGTTAGATATTAAACAGTGTCATGTTGAGATAGAGAAGCTAGTCTTTGTAACTGAAATTGATGCGGTAACTAAAAGTATACCTAACGAAGTTTTAAAAGCTGTGCTGTTACAAAGTGGTTTTGGCGATACCCAATTAACTTGTATTACCAAAGGTGACAACCAAGGCTTATCTTTCCGTAAAGCTGGTATGGACGCAGCAATCCGTACTGTTGCTAACTCATTAAAGCATGAGAATATCACTAAAAGTGCTGTATTAAATGGTTGGAAAGAAGCTGTAGCTGTCGATAGTGGTCTATCTAGCGCACCATATGATTTTAGTGACGAAAAACGAAGCGTTATTAAAGATCACTTTGATGCAATTTTGCCAGAGCTAACACAAGAATACGGTGATGATTTCCGTCATTTTTCTGGTGTTGTTATTAGTGGTGGTGGTGCGAACGATAAAGATGTAGTTGATGCTGTTTGTAATTACTTTTCTAATCAACAAAAAGAGATCGTAAGTATCGCTGAACTATGTGAAGTATTTCCATGTGTAGAAAACGATGGTCTTCAAAACTCAACGGCTGCAGTTTATGGCGCATTAAAGTTTATTCAAGATTCAAACCAAACTCTTGTTGCTATTGATGCCGGTAATGGCTGGTCAAAGTCAGCTATGCGTAAATATAAATAATAATTATAATGATGCGCCCATTTTTATGGGCGCAATATGGTGCATTTCATGTCCAACAAACAAAAACCAATCCAAATACATAACCTTAATGAATCACTCCATAATTTTATTGTAACTGGTAGCGTTGATAATATTCAGTTATCACCAGAAGTAATTTTACATATTGCAAAAGTGACTAAAAATGCAGGATGGCTTGGGTGGGCAATACCTACTACAAGCCGTTCCGTTCGTTCAGCTTTATTGCTTGAATTAGCCTTGTTTACTATTCAAAATGTTAATCTTAATCAAGATAAAAATTCGATTAATAAAGCAACAAATGTCAATGAGAATAACAAAAAAGAAGAACAAACTAATACGTATATTAAAGATGAAACACCTATCCATAAGCCTACTCAGACTCAAATTGAAAACAAACCGCCCCAAGAAAATGACATTAATTTGACACCCTCACCGAAAATTGATGCTGATCGTGTAAATCGCATAAAACGAAGTTTTGGGTCTTATTAGCTCAATAAAGCAGCATTAAATGAGACTATCGGTGACATTTGTCACTGATATTTTTTATTAATAATCTGTAGCTATACCTTTTCCGCTATAACTCAGCCTTAGCAACATATTAAAACTGTCAAAAAACACTCATCTGATTAAAAAAACACCTATTAATAAGCCTCTTTTCGTGAATTATGAAGTTTTATTCAGATTTGCATAAACCCAATATTGAATTTTGATCCTACTCACGTATTGTTCGTTATGTCAGTTTAACCGTAAATTAAAACAAGGTTATGATGAACGATACAAAAACGGAGTTGGCGCGATTATGCGAGGATATAAAAATACTAACCTCAACAAGCGAATCGCAATCTAAGATAGGGTTAGCTGGTGCTATTTATGCATTAGTTAAGCTGTTTGAAAATAATAATAATTCATTTGGTTATACTGGTTTTATCGAATTAATGCGTAGGTCTGGGTTGCCAGAATTTACCATGAAATATCAGTCGTACCGCTATAACTATAATCTTGGGTTTCTATATCAATTTTCAGATCAGAAACTTTACTGTAACTGTTTAAGGAGAGGGTCTGAGGCTAAGATAAAGCTACAAAAATTAGATTTACAAGCTCAGACGAAAGTTAAAGACCTAATATCCAAACAGACATTTGTAACCATTGCTGATTTAGAGGGTTACATTCGGATTGCTAGTGGTGAATGCTCATTATCAAAAAATGAGAAAAAAAATAAGGTTGAAAAGTTACAACAAGTAATAACAGGGCTATTCCCTGCTTTAGAAAACATGGTTGTATATTCAGATGATATGCCTCGCCATTTTTATGTGAATTTCACAACGAGCATGGCCGAAACGCTTTGGGAGCAATCAATAAAAGAACAGTCTGTAGATATACAACAGTTGCTATTGGTAAATTTGCAAACGCTGTATTTTTCACTGATTGATATTAGTGCGGTTTTGCTTGATAACCGTGAACTAATTTATATAAAGAAGTTAGCAATTAGCTCCCCTCTTTATAAGAACATACCGCTTGATACAAACATACCAGATGTATTGATTGCACTGAAACGTGAGTTTCTTGGAATGTTCAAGCAAGAGCAGTTAAAAGCACTGACAGATACGTTAATGAAAGACGTAACAGATCGTAAAGCACTTTTTGAGTACATGACAGCAAGAAACGTAATGAGAACAAAAGACGAATTAGCATTAGCATTTCGTGAATTTTATTAATATTTATAGGTATGAAAAATGGCATCTATTCAATTTGCACAAAACATATTTAACTCACTACGTTTTGTTGTTGCTAATCGTTCAAACGCTGCTGGACTCGCAAAGGAATTTAGTGAAATGTTTAATCTTGAGATTAATTTAGTACGTACAATGCAAAGCCTTGATTTAACTTATGCTCAATTAAAAGAGGCTTCGATTGATCTTCCTAATCCAGACGCAGATCCACTATTAGATGAAGAAAATCGCACTAAATTTGTAACAAATATCATTAACTTATCTGATTTAACTGACTAATTTAGAGGTTAAATGCAATTTCAATGTCTAAAAAATCATGTTATGCGCAATCATCAGGCCAACAAAGTCTTTTAAGCACCAGTGTCATGAATGAATACTTGGTTAGCTTACAAGATAAACGTAGAAAAGAGAAAACAAACGAGTTCGGCATAAATAGTGATTCAGCAGATCAAATTTTAGATTCATCGAATCAACGCGCTTTTTTTATTGCTATAGATCGCTTTAGTCAGATAAAACCAAGCCGTGGTGCATGGTTCTTGTCAGAAAATACTGAGCTTTTTCTTCAAATACTTTCAGAAGCTATAACTGATTGGGAATTGATAGATGAAAGCCTTGACCTTGGTATGGCACAAACCACTATTGAGGAATTGTTTTCTATTCGTGCAAGAAACTTGAGCTTACTTACTGGTAAGGCGATTAGTAAAACATCTAACCGTACTCGTATGTCAGATAATACCGAGGTGTTAATAACAACAGAATTATTGAATCAAATAAAAGCTAACAATTCCGTATTCAGTACACGGAAATTTGTTCGTTTAATGATTCGTATATCACTAATGATAACTGGCACAGGGGCTATAGATGAAGCACGTATAGCTCCAATCATTGTGTTTATATATAACGAGCAGTTTCCATTTAAGATTGTTAGCCAAAAACGCTACTGGTTAAATGACGAACCTACTTATATAGATCTCTCACCAAAACGTGAACAACGTAAAAAACAGACTAAATCATGCGATAAACAAAAGTTGGGTGATAATAATTTTGAAGAAAAAACATATTTAGAAGATTTCTAAAGTTACAGATTAGAAAGTAATTTTGTAACTATCAAAATTAAAACCAGTGAGGCTATATGCCTCACTACCCAACTAAGGATTGTTAAATGAACGATAATTTAGACCAACCTACCGATGCCCTATCTAACCAAACAGCTAGCCTTATTTTTGGTGATATGTCGTTGTTTGAAGAAAAAGCAGTTGCAAGCGGCAGTAATGCGCGTGTAAAGAATAAAACAGGTGAACTTACTATCCAGTTTTACTCCAACAATGCTATTGGTCTATATAAAGGTGTCGCGCCAACTAAAGATGAAAAAGGTAAAATCCTCAAGCGCGGTCAAATTGGTCTAACTAAAATGGATGATGTGTTAGCTAACGTGGTAATGGCTGCGCGTAACGATGATCCGTATGCGTACCAATTACTATATAACTTGCACTTAGCCTCTAATCGTTTTGAAGCGTTAATGAAGAAATGTCGTGAAGTCTTAGAAACTGCCGTTAATGAGAAATTTACTGGCGGTGTTGGTGCTAAGTTAACTAAAGATGAAAACGCACCTGTTTTTAATGTTTTCTTGAAGACTGATTTTGGACGACATATTTTCTGGAAAGTGAAAGAGGTAGATCAGTTTGTATTAGAAAATCTATTCTGCCGTCAACACGCAATTATTCCACGCGATGCGTCAATTAAACTAAACGGTGGTCTTGCCCATGAACTGCGTAATATGTATCACTCAGCGTTTCTATGGAAGCATACTGGTGTCACTCGCAAAGATGTACTGGAAAACAATCAAGTGGCTCAACGAGCAGCAGAATTGCAACCTCACCTTGTTTTAAATCAAGGCATCATTGATGGTACTTTAACAACAATGTTCGCACCTCGTATTGTAGATCGTCCAGAAGATGTAGAACCGGTACAATCAAATAATGAAGATACGAAGTAAGTAAAATATAGCCGTTAATTTACTCATAGAAACCGAACTTAGTTCGGTTTTTTATTTTAAATATAGTTGTTAATATCAATAGTCAACTGTATCATTATAAATTCGCCAATGGCGATAAAACTATTAAAGATGGGTCGAATACCCTGTTTGCCAAGACAAAAAATATATTCGGATTGTGCGATCTAATCGCTCTATAGCTACAACCGCATCCCAATTGAAAAAGCGGTATAGAAAATTGTTGGCTTAATTTATGACTATCTAATTCTATCTGATCAAATTATACATGCCCGTCCAAAAGACGGGCTTTTTTACGCCTGTAAATCCATATTTAGCGAAATTATGGCGCATCTAGAAGCACTATTCTCAGTTTTTACCTTAAAAGTTTTATTTGTTTTTTTATATGAAGTATTCGATAGGTTTTAACTGGTAACTACAAAATTACGTCAGCTAATAATATAGTTAGTGACATTTTTATTATCCAAAGACCACAAGCAAGCCAGGCTAATTTCAGTTAACTGATAAAGTTCGGCTTGTCATTCCTTAAATATTTTTGATCTTTATTTATAAGAACTTGTGCAACCATATACAAATTCATTGCTCCATAATCTATTGCGGCTTTAGCTAATGCCTTGTCATTTGTGTGAATGAAAATATCACTATCATATTTTTTTGCTATAACACCACCAATTAACGCCATTAAATAAAAATCCGTACCATTTTTGATTAAGGGAGCTTCAAACAATACAACCCCTGTGGCTTTACACATAGTACAAAATGCCACGCTACGCCTACCAATTGTGCCATTATGCACAATTGTAATAGCAACATTATCCTTTACGCCTATTTGAGATAAAATGCGTTGAAGTATCTCTTGTGATAACTGATCACCATCAATGTAATGCCTTTCATGTTTCATTCTTTATAAATACCATTTTACATGTAATTACAGATAACTATCTGTTTTACATTATTTTGTTTTAGTTATGCGATATTTATCGTTGCCCAAAGGTGTAACTTTTAGAGTCCGTGAATGCTGATTTATGTAAATGGCAACACAAAGATGATAATTGGGATTTTTAGACAATTGCATGTACTGTTCTGTTGTAAGTCTTCGATGAACAATACGTGCAAGAGCGCAATCTAATGGTGTACTTATTTCTATCTCCAAGGTTGAATTTAAAAGGCTTATAAGAGGTAAGCTATTAACCTGCTCAAGCCAAATATCTATAGTTGAAATACTGTTAACCTCACCCTTAGTAACTAGGTGCGTTTGAAGCCCTTTAGGTGCTTTGGGTTGCTTAGGCTTGACTGATTGCTTAGGCTTAACTGGTTGCTTTGGCTTGACTGGTTGCTTTGGCTTGACTGGTTGCTTTGGCTTAACTGGTTGCTTTGGCTTAATCGCTTCTAGCTTAGTTACATCTACGAAGCTATCAGAACTACTAACAAATGTCCGACAACTAATCTTGGGGTCGCCAGCAATGATTACAGTCAAACCACTTTGAATTAGCTTATTTCTTATTGCAGCAAAATCGCTATCAGACGACATAATACAAACGTTAGTAACATTGTTATTTCTAGGATCGTTAATGAAGTCCATAACAACAACGTTTAATACATGATCGCTTGCATCTTTACCTTTCACCATACTAAAAACACAACGACAATCCAGAGAATTATTGATTGCGGTTTCTTTCCATCTTTTATCTATGAACTTTTCTGGCGCACCTATAGCTATCCGTGCGCTAACGCACCCATTTTTACATAAATGAGCAATCAGCAATCTTACATGTTGATGCTTAACATTCTCAACATCTATAAATAATGCAGTATTCATGGCCATAATTAAAATCCAGATTTAAAAACGATATGAATACTTTAAGTTAGATAATAAATTGTTCCAGCGTTAGTTATTACGTTCTGTGTTTAAATATAAAATTAAGTAATTCCGTACCACGCAATTACATTAAATAAATTTAAAACAGAGAAATAGATTTTGTTTATTGCAAAACTATTTAGCTAAGAAAAGGGTTTTAACTTCATCGATCATTGATTGAGCTAATGGGCTGATTTCATCTACTGCTTTATCGGTGACATTACCAAAATATAGTAATGTCATTTCTAGTAGCGAGTAATATCCATCGCTGCCTTTGATGAAGCCAGCAATATTACGCTCGTTCTTATTTAGAACGTTATAAACAATGCCATTATTTTTATCTATGAAATGAGATTTAGGGAGTGTTAAAAAGGCATGATCACGACTTTCGTATATTGCATACTTAGCAAAATCGTTATGAATTGAAATGATAGCATCATCCAAGCTTAATTCGGCCTCTGCTGGTACTGGTGCATTATCTTGCTTATCAATTTCTGGTGACAACGTAACAGAATAATCATCAAATACGCTAGTGGTGCTAACAGTGACATTCTCTTTTCGTTTAGCAATCACAGCTAACGCCTTATCGCGAATATCCTTTATTCGTTTTAGCGTTTTATCTTTAGCTATCTTCACACGCGCCTTGTAATCCCCTATAAGAGAATCAATTACATCAGGCATGACAAGATATGAATTAGGTAGTCGCTCTGGTAAGCCAGCGTTATTGCGAGAGCTATTTGTTATAACAACAATAATACCTTTCTCTGCTAGAGTCTTTGTGTGTCTCAAAATTGTACGCACACTGACACCACGCTTTTTCGCTAACGTATCAACCTTAACTGTGCAGCTAAGGAATGATTCATCGTCCTTGTGCATATTAATAAATGAACTAATGGCCGTAAAAGTTTTTTGAACATTGCCATGAACATTTAAAAACTTAGCTGTAGTAGCCAGTTGTTTACTGGTATTTACTTGATAGTTTGAAAGGCAACTAGAAGTGATCATGTAAATTACCACCATCAATAGCCAAATTATCGCTTGGGTAAGCGTTAATGTAGATGACTAAATGATCTATGGGGTAATTTAGGTAGAGCTTATGTGGGATATACATTTCTTAGAGTTCCTTGACATTGATATTAACAATGCATGGATTAAGAACAGTTGGTAGCTGGTAATATCATGCATTGGTGTACATCATAATCAAAAGTAATTTGATTTGTAAAGAATAAAAGATCAAATACCGATCATTAAGCAGAATCTTTAACTCTTTCTTTGAATTTCAGGCACAAAAAAACCGCCTGTCAAGGTAAGCGGTTTTTATGTCCAAGTTTCGCCTTGGAAGCGGTTTTTACGTGCTGCCGACACCACTCGATGCCTACACGCCCTTTCGGGATTAAGAAGATCATAGAAAAAAAATTGTGAGATAGCAACAATTTTCAGAGCTTTTTGATTATTTCTAAACTTTTAATTTAAAAATTAACCATCTGGACAAAGAATCACACAGATTTTAGTCAAAACATTACAGCGACGTTCGCTTTAAGAAAAACAAACAAGACGTTGTTATCCCCTTTGTATTTCTCTCTTACTCGATCAAATCTCATAAGACCAACAGCTAACAACAACTAATTGTTTTTAACTGTTCAATAGCTGTTCCTGATTGTTTATAGCTGTTTATTAACTGTTAAGAATAAGGAAAGTGTCACACATATACATCTTGAACAGGACAACCTAAGACAATATTGAAAATGCCATTTATGCTCAACCTTGATTATGACATAAGTAAGCATACTTGATAGTGTCATATTACTACACTCTTGAATGTGACAGAATTATTGTAAGTCATTGATAAATTAAATCAAAAAACACGGGTACTTAGCAAATGTAAAAAGATGCTAGATTGCGAATCTGTTTTAACGTATTGATGAAAAAACAAGCAGTCAGTTAACTAATTCCAAATAAATAAATAAATTTTTTTCCCCTAAAATTCACTACACCACAGGTATTTATGAAAAAAAGCATCGTTAAAAAGTTATCGGGACGATAAATAGAGACTCAAAGTTAAATAAAAACTCAAAAACATGTTTTCTGGGTTAATTTCCCATTTTTAAACCATTTTCCACCTCTCTTGCTCAGTGATATTTATTGCGATATATCTAGTTAAAACCACCAATCACCCAACTCTATAAATAGGAATTAACTAAATGCGCAAACTAGATGAATACAGTCAAATTGATGAAAACAACAATGAACTAAATAAAATCGGTGAAAGTATTCATGAGCTTGTAGAGCTACTAGATGAAAAGCTGAAAACCTTACTGCAGGAAACCACAAACGAGAATGGAGATAACCTGGCTGAATTATTAAGCCAGTTTGAAGATAAGAAAGAGTCCATTAAAGAAGTTGTCTGTGATGCTGTCGGTGAAATGGAGGCGTACTACGATGATCGTACTGAAAAGTGGCAATCTAGCTTCCGTGGTGAATGTTTCAACGAATGGCGTAGTGCATGGGGTGATGCTTTAAGTACGTTTGAAGAAATGGAGGTAGAAGTCTTTTGGAATACTGAGTTTCAAGATAAAGGCATGGTTACAATCGACTCTGGTATACCAGAAAAATTTGAATTGCCAAGTGAGAGCCCTGAATACTAATCGTTTTTGTTGTTTGCAAAAACAATGCAATAAATAGCCGGTGCTTAACCGGCTACAGCCTAGATAGCTTGCAGATTCTCAAATTGCTGGCGGTGATCTACAAGGTATTTTGCATGTTCTTGTTTGGTTTTGATTTTTATATCAGAAGTAATACCGACTAAGGCGTAATCTTTAAAAGCCTTAGATATAAGTATCGTTCCATCATCATTAAAACTAATAAGATAGCGATCAAAAGCCTTATCTAACGTTGCTACCAATAGTAAACCGTTATTAGGGTCTAAACGTTCTTCGTTAGTTGAACGTGACCACGGCTTTATATGACTAGCAACAAGTAAAGCCTCGTCTGTACAGCCTGTAACAGCACAGCCTTGCCATTCCATTAGTAAGTCAGAACGATATTTACCTTGCCCTATACGTGCTGATATTAAACGCTTCTTTTCTGTTTCTCTTATGGTTTCATCAGCATTAATTACGGCAATATCATTTGCCGCGCTTTGTTCCTGATCCGATAACAAAGCTATTGGCTGTAACTCATTGCGCTTGATCAATAGCTTCATCTGGTGAGCTATACTTATATCTAAAGTATTCTTATTTAAGCTCTTTGTTTTTACATAAAATCTGGCACTGTAACTAGCTCTGTAATCATCACGAGATAGTAATCTTATTATGATAACGTCATTGTTATTGTTGTTTTTAAGGGTACTTCCCCAAGCAAAGAAGCGGTTGTATTCAAGGTTGGTTTCAACAAAGAATAATTTCACATCAATACCCTGCTGAGAAACGTGGTATTTGTATTCTTCCTTACCATCCGAATAGCTAAAGAATGGTAGAGGTATTGTAAGTAGGGACATTAATTAAACCATATAAGGAAGTAATTTTGTAGGAATCAATATTACCATAACAATAGCTTACTTCTTCTTTTGTATCAGCAAACTACGTAAATATAATGGCCACTTTATTTTGTTACAACATAGGCGCGACTTGAATCATTTTTTTATTATTTAACAATACAAGGCTACAACAAAAATCATACATGGAATTATATATATGGCTGGTTTATGCCTAACAAATGATGAAGTAAATAAGTTGCTAGAAAAGCAACAGAACATGAAAAAGCGTGGGATAAAAAGTGGTAGTGGTCGTGAGTTTGATTTGTCTTCACTCCAAGGTCGTGACAGCACAACTTCTGTAGCAAGGATTAGAAAAGCCAAAGAAAAAGCTGGTATGGGGGCTGGTGGACATACTGGAAATGATAGAACGGATAAACCATCAGAAAAATATCTAGCTGTATTAAAGCAAGGGATTAATACCTTATATCTACCCGACTGGTTAGTTACCTATATCAAAGATGATGATGAACTGGCTACTACAATTTGCGTTAAAGGCTATGAGGCAAAATCACCACATGTTATAGCACTAGCTCAATTAGCCAAAGATCCAATCTTAATGACTGGACGGAAAAAGACAGTAGAAAAAAAAGGTAAAAAAGCCAACTATGAACACTATATACAAGTTCGTGTTTTTTATGAGTTAGAACGTTTCTACCCTGATATTTATAAGCTAACAAAAGCCGTACCTAATGGTGGTCTAAGGCATGATTCAGTTGGTTGGGAAATGTTGGCTGAGGGGCAAAAAACAGGCTCACCGGATATAGATATTGAAGTAGCAAAAGGTAAATACTTTGGAATGAAGCTAGAAGTAAAAACAGAGAGTAACAAGGCCACCGCGATGCAGTTAGATAAAATTGAACTGTATAATGATGCTGGATTTTACGCTGTAGTACGTAATGGATTTGATAATTGTTGGTCTGCAATTATTGAATACATTAGCTTGCCTGATTTCGATTTTAAAACGGACTTAAACGCATAATCACTATGAAGCCCTTTCATTTAAAGATAGGGCTTTTTTGTTACAGTTAAACCTAACTTAACCATTAGTTCTAATTACTAACTAATCAAATGAAACAATATAGGATTGTAATGCTCTTTGATCGCCATGCTCAATTTGAGAATGGCTGGTGGATTATATCTTGACTAAGAGTTAGCACCAGGGCGAACGTTAAAGATAAACTCACAGCCAGATCACTATCCCCTACTTTTAGTATCTTTCATCATTTCCAATACCATTTATCTCTTATATTTTCGTCTTTTTACACAAACAATAGCTATTGCTAGTGCACATAATTTTATTTCTATTACAAACAAGCACATCAGGACATTGTTCATTTTTTGTTTTTCTTCTTATGTTTTAAACAATTATTTCAGCTTTGTTTTTCTGATTAGCAAGAGTGAAAGTTGAGAGGTTTTGTGAAAAATGAGTAAATGGAACTATAAAAAGTAACCGTACAAACTATTAAAAATCCATAATAATAAGTGAGTTAATTTGAATATTTACGAAAAAGCAATTTCATGCTGCAAGGATAAAGCAAAATTCAAAACCTTATCAATGCTAGAAAGTGATGCGATCAATTATCTTGTAAATGACCTTGTAACTGGTGTTTGTGAGTTTAAGCGAGATTCATTAAATCGAGGGGTTAATGATGAACATATTAATATTCGTATTGATCATATACCTACGCGAAAAAACCTTAATGACACAAATTATTTTCTTTTAAATGCACTAAAAAACAGTAAAAAAGCCGTCCTAATAACAATGCACAATGCTAACTTTAGCAAAGAAATACATTTTATTGCTGAATCTAAATCAGCAATAAAAGCGACAATCGCACTACGTGGTTTTCAATAAACCCTGATCATACTTATACCATTTAACACAAGTTGTGCACTGTAATCACCTTTCATAACCGTCTTGTTTTAGTTTGTAGTTCGCAAGTATCACCAACCGAATATCTTTGATGGTTGCGAATATCCCTGCTCAATTATTTCAAAGATAAGCATAAACCTTAGAACCAATATGTGCCGATTATCGTTTTTATAGGCGAAATAAGTTATGAACAAGTAATGCTTCTTTTGTCTTTTAATGAGGAAATATTGAAGATCGCTTAAAATAGACAAACTCAATATTACGAAAAATATTTATCCAATAGGTAATCAGCAACATCAAAGCAATCTTAAACACCTCGAAATTTCATGCCTCTTTATGATTTTTTGGTGTCAAATTACGACAAATATATGTCGTTTTACGATCAAACCATGCCTAAATGTGAAACCAGTCATGCCACTTTACGAAATTACCATGCCGCTTTTGCCGCGTTTTCAATGCAAAAATATGCTTCAAATTGCCCTATTTAAAATTTATTTATTTAAGATAAATAATAAACGACCGACCAAACTGGTTTGTTGAGGGAGTTTTGGCGAAAGCCGTATTTAACCATTTATATACCTATTTAAAATTTAGCCCATTTAGATTGAGGGCTCTTTTTTGATCGTAAGTGTTTTCATTGGTGACGAACGTAAGTGAGGTACTTTTAATAATTGGCCTGTATTGACAGTGATAACGACTGAACAATTTTATTAAAAGCGACTGATCGTAAAACTCGAATGTAAAGTTATCTGGGTGATCTAAAAATTGGCAGCCAAGGATCAAAGTTGGGTTGTTAATCCTGTTTGAGTATCAATGAATTATTTTGGTTATTTTAAAAGTTATAATTCCACGCTGTTCTTGCTTAACTTGTTTTAGTTGTTGCTGAACAAAAATAATCTGAGAGTTAAAAAATAATTAGTAACCGGTATGAGAAAAAATTGAATTTAAAAGTAAGTATTCTTGCTCTTGTGAAATTTAACCAACTGGTATGTTTTTGTGAGTTGTAATTTACAAAGGTTGGTGAACGAAACATAATTGATCTTGCAACTTGCACGATCACATTGATTAAGCTGTTCTGTGTTGGAATGCTAACCTGTGATACCCAAACCCTACAAAAACGAACAGATACACTTACATAAAACTCACTCAGGGCGACCCTAAGCCACTTTAAGTGCTATATAGCTACCATCGGGAAACCAAACACCCAAAAACCGCTTATTGGTGTCTTACAGGCGTAATTTACGACTAAAAATAGTGTCATTTTTAATAAAGGATCATGTTTAGGATCTATATTTGGGTAGATTTTAGATATTTGGGTCTAAATCCATCAAAAGTGAGTAAAAATAGGGTTTGCACAATTACTGATAAATGATCTGAATAATTAATTTTGTTTTATACAAGATTAACTATCTTGTTTTATTAGATGATGAAGATCTAAATTTCGATTGAAGTTTCTTTGTTCCAACTCCCACATGCACAAACCAGCGTTTTAATTCTTTAAGGTATATAAGATTAAATATTGAGTGCTACCCTATCTCTGGTGTCGAATAGATTGTGATCAGTGCTTTCTCTAGTTACTGATGTTAGCAGTACAATTACTTTATTAGTGTCGAATTAATAATGATGTTGTTTGCATTATTGGACTTTGTCCTTACCTACATTCCACCAGCACAAAATAGATAGGTAAAAGGATCACAAGACACTTGGTTTACTTGGTGGTAATTGGCCATTGTTGTTTACAGTTTTAATTATTTAAAATTTACCGTATTCATTTTTACTATTCTGTTCTTGATCTTGTTTGTTTTCATCGTGCCCACAACGCTGTTCTGCTATTGAATGTTCTTGTTCTGTTATGGTGTTATCAATCTAGTAATTTATTTCTTTGTTTTATTTATGAGTTACCAGAGGTGACGCTTGATGAAGTTCGTCGTGCAGTTAGTCTTGGGGGATGAAAGGCAACGAAGTATTTAAGAAATGAGTAACAGTGAAATCATAGGATCACATTTTGAACTGGCATTACTTTGGGGAAAAGAAATATCAATTCAGTTAATTTCGTCACGAACTGGTTTCAGTAAGCGCACAGTACAAAGTGTCATAAAGGGTTATTTAATTAATAGTGATGAAACTGTGAGTTATAGCCGTACTAAACAAAGTTATGTGGCCACAGATTTGTTTAAGCCAAAGTACGTTAAGTCAGGTAGTTTTAGTTACTTAAAGTTTTTGCGAACATCAAATCTAAATGACGTATTACTTAGCCCTATATTAAGTGGTTCATTACGAGTAGATGATTTTGTATCTAACAATTTTAACTCACAATCATGTGAAGAAACGACACGAACAATCATAAGGAACATGGTCACAAGAAATGAGTTGTCGTTTATTGGTGGTGTTAATACTACTGGTGAGTTGGGTTCAATGGTTGTGTATGACATTGCATTAACCGTGCTTGGTTATGTGTTGAGAGGTTATGACATTGCATCAAAGAGTTATGGTTGTTTATTGTTAAACGAAATCGAGAAAGCAAAAGAGACAGGTATAAGTTGTTCATTAAGTCACAGCGAGTTAGATAAAGATTGGAACGAGCTAGTAGCTATTGGTGTCCCTTACCCTATCCGCAAGCCCCTTATTGAATTATTAGAAATATAGAATGGTGAGAGTATGACCGTAGTAAATATGTTTTCTGAGACACAAAGTAAAGATGCATTAATCATTAACAAGTACGCACGAAAGGTTGAGCGATTGGTTAGTGCGATTAACTTCACCTTACCAAGTGATCAGTTTCTTGTTTGGTATGAGCAATTATCAAATCAGTTATTGGATGGATTGGGTTTAACTGGTGAGGATGGTTCATACAACTATGCATTAATTCATTTGAGTTTACGTTTTTTAAATAGTGAGGTTGTACGTTGCCAGATTGATGCTGAGGTACATACGCATGACTGGCTAGAAAGCGATGTAAGTGTGGTGTGTGATCGTGTTACGGAGGCTTTGCATTGTTCTAAATCAAATGGCATTGGTTTGGGTGATTTGAAATGCGTTGGTGAGTTTATCAAGGTTCAAGATCAAGAAACGTTTGATGCAAATCAGAAGATGGTTAACTCGGACGTTTCACTTGGCCAATATTTATTAGGTGCAGCAATCTTAACGAACAACAAGGCGGCACATAGATTAAGTCTAATGTCTGACTATGATGATTCAACGTTCATCAAGATGATGCTAAAGCTGTATTCACAATATGCGCTATCGTTGTTTCCACTTGAGTACATGACGGAAGTTCAATACATGGAGTTATGGTCTATCTGTGAGGTTGTGAGCGGTTCAGGTAAAGAGATTATGTATAATTACAGTCCATCTACATTAGTTAAGTTTATTGAGTATCTATCAACTGATTTAGATATTTCGATTTAGGCCACCAGCATAAATTAAAAGATGATGCCCACGCTTGTAGTTTGTGGGTTTCGTTTTTGTTGTTTTCAAAAACTATAAACAATATCTCATTAACTAACTAAAACCATTTTACCTATCAACTGGAATTACCATTACATCATCTAATAAGAACAAAGGAGAAACGTAATGAGCCCTACAGCTAGAATTAAATTTTCTCAACTAATCAAAATTCGTAGTCGTTCGATATTAAAGAAAGCAAAGGTAAAAGAAGCCTTAAAAATGCAAAAGCAGTCACGTAGTTTGAATCGCCAATTAAAGAAAGTAAGTGCCAAGACATTTGACTGGTCAGCGTCAGTTAAGCGAGTGACTAATGATTAATTCTGCTAACCCACGAATTGTAAAAAAGCTATCGGTAAAAGCTAAAGATTATTTTAAGGGGCTACCGATTGAATATAGTCATGCGTCAAGTGTTTGCACTGTGTATGGAAAGCTCGTTGTTGGAACGCCTATTGTTCGTTTTGCTGTGCATGATTGTGGTGAGCCTGAGATAGTTTGCTTGTGGTCATTATTAAAAAGTTTCTTCGTTAACACACAAGCAAGGTTTGTTTACTCTGGTGAGCAATGGTTATGGGGGAAGAAGCCTACACCTGAGAACGTAATGACCTGGGCGTATTGGGAACAAGGTTCGATTGATAAGTTAATCCCTACCTTGCCAATCTTATACGTAAAGGCTGATTTGTATGAATGATCTTATGTTAGTGCAAGTTAGTAATGTCACATAACTCTCCCAGATAGAAATGTCACACTGTGTCAGATTCTTTCATCAAGGCTATATTCATGGCTCGTTGTTGTGCAGCTCGGCTAATGTTCCTTTTACTTC
>NZ_NPIB01000020.1 GCF_002849605.1 Photobacterium carnosum | reverse complement strand
TATATATTGCAGCATTACAACACTAAGCGGGGCCATAGTTATAACAACTATTTACCGCCAGTGGTGATGGAAGCAGCCGCTTAATTTAAACACCTATAAAGGTGTACAGTTTTACTTGACCACTTCACTAAGCATAATGCCTTAAACACGAAACCCAACGATAGGACTAAAAATGCTAAGCGTTGGGAATCACTCTTAAATGCTCTGTTAAGTTTTAGGTTCTTAAACTCTAAATTCGATACAAGCACCAAGCTTATCAACTGATAACGCTACATTAACCCAAACATCAGAATATGCATCGAGTTCATCAACTACAGCTCTAAAAACCTTAGTAACATCTTCTTCTGCTTCACTTCTTTTATCTTCGACATCATTTGAAACAAGGTAAAGTTGTCCTTCAAAAGCAGTCTCTACATTATCTAACTTTCGCCATTCTTCTAATTTAGTGATCTTTCGTCTAACTTTATCGGCTGCTCGGCTTTCTTTATCCCCACTTCCGTTGGGAGATACTGAGTAAGTCAATAAAAAATGATGTTTTGGCATAGTACTCTCCAGATTAACAACCTTAATAATCTTCTGACTTTTTACCACAAAATCTAAATCATAAGACAAAAAAACAGTTACATAATCAACTTTTTCAGCCCAAGTCACGAATAAAAATGAATGACTATGTAATCAAATTGCCGTAATCCCAATATGAAACTTAACAGTATATTTAATAAGCCTGATTACATACACAAACTAATCCGAAATCACGTTAATACGATATAAATGAATATTAGGTTTAACTAATAAAGGGGCATAACTTAGTTAGACTAATCCCCCTGGAGTGTAAAAAGCCAGCGGCCATAAAAAACCTATGACCTACATATAGCAGCCCAAATTCGCTCACATACCATATTAACCTGCAAAATAGATTGTTTTTGTTGTTTGCAATATCAAATCATGAACTTCTACTACAACTACAATATATCGGCTGAGTGACTAAAACGGCTCACAAATAAAACTTCCCTGATAATGATCTCACGAATAATGAGGTTTATTACTAATGAAGTTATCCATATCTAAATTAACAATGGCATTACTACTAGTAGGTGCGGCTAGTACAGCTAACGCCAATCTAATCGACAATCCAGATCGTTTGCCACAATACGTAGAAAATGGCTTAACGCTAATTAACGTTGATGCATCTGCAGAGCAAAAAGATCCCCTACTCACTGTAACTACAATTACTTTTCCACAGAACGTATCTACGGTTGGTCAAGCATTGAATTACGTACTCTTACGAACGGGTTACACGCTTATTGCCCCTAGTCAGTTAACGGCAAGTGCCAATCGTCTTATGCAGTTACCATTGCCACTGGTGCAACGTAGCGTTAGCCAAGTAACCGTTCGTAATTTAATCGACACGTTAATCGGTGATGGTTTTGATTACCGTGTAGATCCTGTCATGCGAACAGTAAAAATCATCTGCCCTGCAGATCTTGTTGGCATTGAACCTATCCACAAAGAAAAGTCATATAAGTTTCTTGTTGGTAGCAATAATCGCTAGGGGGAAGTATGAGTAAAACTGATAAGAATGATGATTTTGCAGTGTTCGATAATAAAGATGAACAGCTACAGCATCCTACCGGTGATCTTGATTTAGAAGTATCGAGTGATGGTAAAGATGTAAGTGGTGATGGTGAAGTGATCGAAAGACAAGAACCTGAACCTAAACCTGAGCTTGAGAGTGCCCATGATGCTGAGGTTGATGAAAGCTTAGAAAACCAGTACCTCGAAGAAGAAGAAAAAGAAGTTGCTGAACCTATTTACACAGAAATACCGGATGATGAAGAACCTAATCGTTCAAGTTCAGGGAAAAGCAACGTCCTACTTTGGTGTGTTACTGGTATTAGTCTACTTTTTGCTGCTGGTGGCGTGTATACGGGCTTAAACGCACAAACCCAAGCCAAGGGTTATGCAAGTGAAGTTGCGCTCATACAAGAGCAACTAGACGGTATTAAGAGTCGTGCCGTTAATGAGTCGCAAATTGTTGAAGAAAACAAGGCTGCTATCGAAAAGCTATCGAGTGATCAGCTTACGATGTTCCAAATGAATGGCAGTAACGAAAATAAAGTAACAGCACTCAATGAAAAGGTAGAAACCTTAACTACGGCTGTTAATCAGAAGTCACTTTCAACGGATAATGCCCTTATACGTCTAAATACGAAAGTTGATGGTATCGAACAGGCTAACGCTAAGAAAGTCATTGAAGCTAAGAAACAAGAGGCCAAGAAGTCCAGTTCGTACAAACAAAAGCCCGTTGTTCGTAAGCACAAGAAGATAGTAAGAAAACCTAAGACTAATTCGATCCAAGAAGTCTATCGCATTAACGGTGTTACGTTAGCCAGCATTGATATGTGGAATCACAAATACTCAGCTACGTTAATGTCGCCAGATGGTTTTCGCGTTATTTACCCTGGTTATAACGTGAATGGTTTTGTCGTTAAAAGCATTGAAGCTCACTCAGTCACGTTTATTGCACCGAATAATCGTTTAGTTAAGCTCCGTAATTAGGGAAGTAATTATGAAATCTGCAAAACTATCATTCTTCATCGCTAGTGCATTGTTTTCTGCTGTCTCTGTACCGGCACAAGCAAGTTCTGTTAAGACCGTGACTAGCCAAGCATCATATAGCAACACTGTAAGTAATATTGCCCAAAACCTTAGTATTAACGATGTGAATATTGGTCTAACTAAAGAAGATCTTATTAAGGCTAAAAACTTCAATTTGAGCAATCAGGAATATGCCAAGTATAAGTACATTATGGAGTACACCCCTCGCGGTAAATGGACACCAGATATAGATCCTGTAATTGCTCTTGGTAATTCGGCTAAAACGGAAGAAGAACGAACTAAATACGCTAAACTAGCTTATAAACAACGTACTGAGCGTGAACGTTTAGAAACGGCATTTGCTATAACCATGATTAAAGTTGAGAAGCAGAACGATCCAAACAGCCCTCGTTGGATGAATTGGGAGCAGAAGAAAGAGTTTGCTCTTAAAGACACGATTGTTATGGACGATACCGGAAATGCCAATACTGAACTTGTTAATATTTACGTTGATCCAAGTGTATGTGTTAGCGATAGTCAGTGTTTAGTTGATATGGGTCGAACACTCCAAGCCAAGCAGCCGCACACTCAGCTTAAATATCACTTTTACAACGCAACGGATGCTTCAACTAAGCAGTTCAAGTATTCATTATCAAGCAAACACCCAAATAAATTGGCTGGTGTATCGTTCGTTGATAACGGATCAAAGCAACCGGCTCGCTCACTGCCTTACATGACAGTAAGTAGTAATGGTAAAACACAAACAATATCATTGCGTTGATTTAAACTTAAACCGGTACGAGGTGAAAAACTTGTTTTTTCATTTTGTGCCGGTTAATTAAAGGTTTTTATTCGAGTTTAAAAACATGGCCATTGAGTAAGGCCGTCACCCTTTCCCAACTAAACACCGCTAAACTTCCCTTATCTATCATAATAATTCCATACTCATTGCTGGTGGCGATTATGGAAAATATTGAGATAGAAAGATCTAGTGTCGAGCTAAAATTAACCCTCATGGCAAGATCTTTAAAAAACACAGAAAGCTGCAAGTTAATTAAAGAACCTATTGAGATAATAAATCTCATGCAATCATCAATCGACTATTTAACACGTAGGGCGTATTCACGTATTCGTGATAAATCTACAAACATTAGGTTTATTGTTGTGCCAGCAAGTGACGTTGTATCTTCTGCTGCTGATTTTGATATTACGCTTGATGATGAATTTGCTGGTTGGCAAAACGATTACGAATGGTTGTGCTTTTCTGGTAAAGAGCCAGTGATTGTAATGGTTTATTTATCAGATGCTATCAAACTACTTCCTAGTTTTCGTGATAGCCAATTGAATCGTTGTGCCGCATTTTTTGCAGAACGAAGCTCATTTGAACAAGCATGTTTAATGCGAATAGAACAACACAAACAAAGCAAACAGACGGTATATGATTATGATGATTAGTTCTATTCACGATTTCCTTATTTTGAATTGCTATCGTCAAGGCGACACATTCACGCCAGCGTTCCGAATTAGCCGCACTTACGTAAAATCAAATAAGTTTTTTCGTATTGGGGAGTTAGGTATTACTCATTCTATATGTGAGGCTGTGGATTGGTACTACATTGAACATTTAAAAATGCCTGATTGTAGCGATCATCGAAATGCTAAACATCTAGCTTTACAGCCTGATCTTGAATCTTGTTACTCGCATAAATTAGCTAACATTATATCCAATCATCAAGAACCTAGTTCAATTGTATTTCAAACAGATTACATACATAACTGCGTCCCTCTATTTATCAAAATGCAATGTCGCAAAGTTGTTCGTAGTTACGAGTACACACTAGCATTACAAATACCGATAAAATACACGGGAAGCCCGATTAAGGCCACGAAGATCCCACACACAATAGATGATTACTTTAAGACACTTACGGCCTACATAGCGAAGATTACGCACGAATTACATGCTGGTATAGTTAATCACTTTTACGTTAATCATTTGTATATAACAGCAAAGTTTTTATGGTTTGATGAAATGGCCAAGCGAAATGCATTCATTGAGAAAAAGTTAATTTCGGAACGAGACTTATATGATCATAATTGGTGCTACCAACAAATAAACGATAGCTTATCTATCTTAGCCAGTGGCGGCACTTTTGCTGATATTATGCCGAAACGTAAACGAGTCCTGCGGTAAAAAGGCAACGGCTCATTTATTTATAATTAAAGATGTTAAATACAAAATCTATTTCAGCTAAAGTTTTCAATAATATTTCATAGGTAACAAAAAACATTAAATATATATTTATTCATGATTATATGAGTATTATCTGGTTAATTAAGTAAAATGTAACAGCCAACTGAATACCTAATCAACATCACATTTGTATTGTTTGGGGTAAAAGAATACGTTTTATACCACCAGCTATTTTAATTGCTTTATAGCGATTGAAAAGTATCAATTAAGATAAATAATATTTTTATTCATTTTAATATGGGTTTTAGCTGGCGAATTACCATTGATATGCTGATTATTCGGCTATGTATTCATTTTAAGGCTTTGTTTGCACTTAATTGTAAAACCCTAAAAAGATCGACACTCGGCAATTTGAATTGAACTAAAAATTAAGCATCAATAAATCATCAAAAATACCCATAACAACTAAAAACGGCATGAATCAAGAGGACGTATATCATTCACCCGTTGGTTTCAAAAATGGATATTTAGGATGGGCGTAATGATTGGTAAAAAACAAAATGATCGTTTCTTTTTAAACTTATTGATTGAGTGTGTAAGAAGAAGCAAGCAAATGATTCCGAGTGCACCAGAAAAGGTTATGGGGAGTTTTCCCAATTACTTATCGAATGACACAGAAGTAGTTTCATGGGAGCGCGGTGTTCAAGTTGGTTTTGGGCAAAAGCGCAATATTCCTGAATCTGAAATTAAAGATCATATCAAATACGTACAATTATCCGTTAATACATGTATTGCAGTTCTAAAGAACGGTATGAGTGATTTCGGTGATGTTAGTGATGTAATCCCTTGTCTTGAGTTGTTATCTAGCGATATTGAATTACAGCTAATTGTGGCTGCAATTGAAACACCAGTGCAGCAAGCGACAGGTGGTTTTGAGTATGATGTAAATACTATCTGTGCGTTCTCTCCGGTAAAAGTCGTGTCGAGCCATTTTGAATAAATGATTTTGTAGTTTTCAAAATCTAATCAAACTTACAACTAACCTATCTAATTAAACACTTATCCAACCACTAAAGCGCGGCTAATAATTTTTATTGGTCGCGCTTTTTTCTATTACGCACTAATTCCACCAGAAAATAATAATTGGATAAAAATGGTGTTGTTCGATAGAGGAAGTCAGTTAAATGAGTAAACAATTTCGTTATTTTGTATTAGCACTAGCACTTGGTGTTTCAACAGTACCCCATGCAAATGCCAAAAAAGTTCAAGTACCATCGGCATTTAAAAAAATAGCTAGTTCATGCAATGTACCATCTAAAAACTTGTTTGCCATTGCTCTAACTGAGACAGAAACAGGTTTGAAAAATGGGCGTTCGTCACCGTGGGCGTGGACGATAAACCACAAAGGCAAATCCTATTTCTACCCTAATCGAAAATCGCTTTATATTGCTGCACAACGTCTTATAGACCGTAAACAACTCTTGTTTGATATTGGCATCATGCAAGTGAATTGGCGTTGGCATAAAGATAGAGTTAAATCTTTATGGGAAATGACTGCACCAGAAACTAACGTCCGTGTTGGGTGCGAAATACTGCGAGAGGAGTATATAGCGCGTGGTAATTGGATTGATGCTGCTGCTTATTATCACTCCCCTGGAAACAAGAAAGCGGCTTCACGATACAAGAAGCGATACAAAGACAAATTAGCTCGTACTTATAATTAAAAGATCTGGATAACATGACCATGCATAAGAAAACACCTGTTTCACAATCAACGTTACATGCTTTGGTTCGAGAAACAACACAACCAGCAATGAATATCAACGCACGTAGTACACTCAATACGTTAAGCACGGTAACTCAATTTCTGGATTGGCTAGTCGAAATGGTATATCGAAAAGAAATGTTTAATCATCCTGAGCGAGAGTTTGAGCCAGCTAGTGATTTCCTAAGTAATGAAACATTGAATACACGCTTATTCATTTATGACTTTCAACACGCCATTCATGAGTTCGCTCAATGTTGCTGCGTAACCAAAATACAAACCATTAAAGATTATGGCCGTCACTGCATGTTATTGGTGATGCCCATTAACGAGAATGAAGACTGCTACAGTGCTGCATATATCTCACGGCAATTACTAAACGAAATGTCAGAAAGCAAGGCTGATATGTTCGAGCAACTTCCACTGAAGTAATGCTTAACCCTTTTATTACTGCAAACGCCCGTTTGCAGTTTTTTTGCTCTAATTTCTGCTTTACCTATAGCAAGACTGGTACGAATAACCTCTTAGATTACCCTCGTGTCAAATTTTGAATATTGCGCTGCGTGACTAATTAAGCCGTATTTTTTAATGACGATTATATTAGCTACCAGAATGTAACAAAAAAGAAAACTGGCTGTTTGCAACATTACTTATTTACAGCCTTTTTCATCTGACATCAATGGAATGGCTATCAATGACACTTATACCTTTATACACAACTTCAAATACGAAAGAACTAACACAAAAGCAAAGAGATCTACTTAACCCTACTGATAAAACAGAGGATTTCATGTTTCTAATGTGCAAGACCGCTGATTGGGTATTAGCAAGTGATAGCAAGCAAGTAAATCATGATTTTATTCGCACTAAAATGGCCGCAATACATCAGGTTTACTGTCTAGGTAATTTAGAAGATTTGAACTTACAAATGTGTCAAGAGGCGACATTAGCCCTACTAGAAACATCTGAATCCAATGTAAGAAAAACAGTCCATAACTTTTACAGTTCCATTCGACAACATTCCCCATGCTACGAGACTAATTAGAGAAAAAATGACCGATTTTAAAGCAACAGAAAGTCAGCCTGAAACTAATAAAAAGATACGTGACGACGAGGTGATCATGGCTGATATTGAGAATGTAGAAACCACTGCTGAAAAATTAAATAATAATGAAGAAACCAAGAAGAATCGATCTTTTAAATTTGATTTAAAGGGGTTAATTGAGTTTAACGAAACCCCAACCGAAAAAGTAAGTATCATTACAGACTTCTGCTTTTTAATTGTGATTGGTCTATTGGGTAATATCCCACTAGGTATTACTGTTTTTGCTGCACTGACCGTTTGCCACCTTTTAGCATTTATCTATTACGGCTTTGGGGGAGATCGTAGTCTTAAATCTATTCTCCGTATGTTCCTTGATGGTGGTAAGAGCCTAACTACAAAACAGTACGTGAAGATTAAAGCAGTTGTAGTAGCGAAGATTAGCCTTTTTTGGGTTTACATCGCACTGGTGTTAATTGGCTCTGTTCTGAAATATATCATTCGATAAAATAAATTTAATTAGTTGCTGGTGGTGATCACTAGCAGCTTTTTTTTGGAGTAAAGCATTGAGTAAATATACTAACGCGAAACCAACCTTTAAAGAATTATTGAAATACATTAAGGAGGTTTGCTTAACCGGTAGATTTAAACAGCGTGATAATTGGATTTTGTTTATTGGATTTTGTGTAGTGAATGGCTATATGTTTTCCCAGTCATTATTCATTATAAGCCAGTGTTTTTTGTCAAAACATACTTTATCGATTGGTGAGATCTTTCGTTCCCTCTTTGGGCTATTAACATCGGTTGCAATTTTTGCATTTCTACGCCTTACAATCCCTCATGGTTTGATGAAACTTAACATTGAAAATAACAAAATCAAAATGACAATAACGCAACACATCATCAGTACAATTATTGTGTTTATACCTGCAGTTTTGTTTTTTATGTTATTCCTATTCTTAAATGGATATATCAAATAATTACCATTTATCTTTAAGCCTGATTAACGTATCAGGTTTTTTCGATAAAAGTCCATAAAGCCCGACACACTAAAATTATTGTAATGCGCACTAGCCTTTAAACTATCAAAAACATTACGGCAATATACATAATGGAATTATCTATCAGCAACACAGAGAATGGCTATACCTCTAGCGAGATTAAACAAATCATTGAAAATTTATCTGATCGTATGTCTCTGGCTACAAGACTAATAATTAGTGCCGGCTTGCGTCCATGTGAGCTTCATACATTAGAAAAACGCAATAACGGTATGTATGTTGTTTATACCCACGATAGCAAGGCTTCACGTAGAGTTAATGTCCTACCCTCACTTGATGCTGAATTGACGCTCTATAAGCGAACTAAACCAGTGGTTCAATTGAGTAATAAAAAAAGATATATGAGTTGCTACAATTTACCGACAGGACAGCATTGGCATAAAAGATTTAATCATGTAGCTATACAAGTTATTGGCAAAAGTTATTCAATAAAAACATTGCGATCTCTTTACGCCATTAATCGTTGGGAATATTGGTACAAGTCCAATACAGACGCGCAAACAGCTAATTACCTTATTGATCTGGAATTAGGTATTGGCATTACTCTGAATAAACATCGCCAATGGCGAAAAGAGTGTGTTGATAGTACGTATTTTGATTATGAGAGTGCATGTGAGAATGAGATTTCAGAACAAATTACAGGATCACTATTAACAGGACAACAAACCCTTAATTGCTTTAGTTGTGCAAACCTATTTTATATCGCCAAACAAAAAGGAATACCTCTTTCGCTTGAGAATATCTTAAATCAATCAGCACCTTTAGCTCTTGATGCAATTAAGTATTTTCAATGGCAATACGATTTTGCCAAATACAATTTCAATATGGTTAATGCTGATAGCTGTACCACTGAGAGACAAAAAGCCATTGCTGCACATGATTTAGATATTTCATGCTTACTTTTAATGAAGAAACTTGAAACCTCAAAGGAATATTTACTTGAAAAATCGTACTACGAAATTGGGTTTAACGTACCTTTTATTAATAACGCCAATTTACGCGAACGCACTTACTGAACTTCCAACTGGACAACTAAAAACACAAACACTGGTTGAGGTTATGGGAAAAGATCGTATAGCAGAAGCGCAAGGGGTAATACGTTTTGACAGAATGAGTGAAATAGCTAAAAAAGCAGAGTTAGAAATGAACATTAAAGGTGATAGGCAACAACTTATGGATGAAGCACTTGCTGCTATTTTCCCTGTGGTCACACCTAGCATGAAACCCAAAAGTGGCATGACATATACCAAGTTAGCAAAGCCGTTAGAGGGAATGACAAGTTCTTTGGCTATTATTGGAAGTGACCAATACTCAATGCAATGGTTAGACGCAAACATTAAGCGTTTTAAGCGTGAGAATGTCACTGTCATGCTCGTTGATGTTCATTCGGATGAACAATACGCGAACATATTAGAACGCGCACAAGGCTTATATGTTATTCCTGTTAGCGGTCAACAAATCCACGACGATACTGGACTCAACTATTATCCTGCATATTTAACAAACTTAGGCTTTGGCCAGTAATAGTTTCTGTTATTTGCAATTTCTATTTGGGGCTAAACAATAAACCTGGGGGTAGGTAATTTACAGTCTATTCCCTGCCCTTTTATCTTTTCCCATTATGATACCTGCAGAACGAAACAATATGATTAGGAATTACAAGCATGCAAAACCAACTGAACCTCGATCAAAAATTTATCAATGACGTAGCTGAGAGTCTTAATGCTGCAGGTGTTAAAGAGGTCAAAGGTAAAGTAAAGATGGGAGTGTGGATTGTACGTCAAAATGCAAAGCACACTGATCTTGAAGATCATCTTGAATCTGAAATTTACGAATACGATGTTACAAATACAGATGATTTTGTAATCCGTAAGTCATGCGTATTTATTGCCATTGATACACGCGACAATACTGTTTTATTTGCCAATCTATTAACACATAAGTTTGGTCTGAAATTACGCAAAGAATTACAAATTAAACGTGAGGCAAAAGAACGCCAATTACGCTATGTTAGTGCTTAGAATACACATTAAAAAAGCCCGTTAATTAACGGGCTTTTTGCTGTATGGGGTTGCCGAAATGTAATTATTCTTCTTCACTATATATGGCAAGCATTTCATCCCAATCGCCAGCTAATAATTCACTAGGAAATAACTCTGGTTTTATGATTTCATTCTTGCGCCAATACGCCTCGAATGATTGTAATTTGACTTGTTCTTGTTTAATAAATTCCTCAAGAGTAATCATAATTACACTCCCTTTTGATAAATTTGTAGTATTAGATTGTTTGTCATTTTGATAATTCCGTGTGTAAGTTGGGGTGTTATTTAATTATTTATTGACGGTGTAGCCTCCAGTAAGTTTTGTGTAGCTACGTTAATAACCTTTACTGGTCGATCAATATCTAGCAAATTAACATCAAATGTTAAGGGAATACTAATTAATTCCTCAGAGTTAAATTCACGTAACGTAATGGGAGCTAAGTCGTAAAGCCCATATTCAGTCAACGCACCAAAATTTAATGTGTATTCATATGTAGACCTTATACCAATGCGGTTATGCCTGATTAAACCAATACCAACTAGCACTTCACGATACCGGTACATCGTAGTGACATGAGCCGACACAACACTACATAATAAAGATGAATCCAATACACATTTACCATCCTGTTTCATCGCCCAAAATATTGCCTCAGCTAAAAGTTTCTGCTTGTACGTTAGGCGATTAGCTTTAAGAAAGCTGTCTACAACTTTCCATAACCTTTTTTTAGTAACTTTCTTCATTTTCGAGCCTCTCTCCATGTTGAGTTTAATAATAAAGATTTATTAGCTCTATACGGCTTTTAGTCAGTATCCGTCTTAACAACTAATAATCCTCATTCTCACAACCACACATAAAATGGCTGTTGACAAAAAACAGCTCCATTGTTGCGGCAAATCAATATAGCTTTAAATTACATATTTAATCAAGGTATTTATCTATTAGGTAAACATAGTAATGTAATAGGTGTATTTATGTGCTTTAATGGCGTAAATCAACAATACAGATAGGATAAAAGAAAATGTTCAAATCTCGTTTAGTAACAATTGCAGCAGGTGTAATTGTGAGTGCGGCCTTGGTTGGGTGTTCTTCCAATGCTTCATTACAAAATCCCCGTTCTTTAATGAGTGATGAAATCGCCTACTCTGGTGATTACTCGTCATTAATAATTAAGCGTTGCTCAAACGATCTGGTGAGTGAATCCATTTTGCCAGTTGGAGATTTTAGTTGCCCTAAAAGTAAAAATAATTGCGTGGCTATATTTAAAAAGTTGCCACAAAATATTTTCAATTGCGGCAAGTAGAGGTTTTGTGTTGAGTTGATAATAGAAAATATTGGTGTCTATAACATTACGTTTTTTTGGTCTTTCACCAATATTTTTTATCAACAAACACCATAGTTACCAAAACGGTAATTATTTCTCGGCTTATGTCGCTGGTGACACAAGTGATGCTGGATTAATGCTGTTTTTAACGGAAGATAATGTGACTAATAATCGAAATAGATATTCATTAATAATTTATGGGTAGTAAAAAATGAAACTTGCAAAATTAACTATCACCATTCTAGCTGCGGCTAGTTCTTTGAGCTCTTTTGCTTCTGATATTACTGGTAATACGCATAATGATTCGTTCAATAAAGCAAAAAAAATAATGCAACACCAGATCTACACTCAACCGGCTAACATGAGAACACTTTACTGTGATGCCCAATTTGATAGCAGCAAAAACATTACTCTACCAACGGGATTTATTAATCAAAAATGGAAAAAAAGAGCTTTACGTTGGGAAGCTGAACACATAGTACCAATGGAAAATATAGGTAGATCATTCAAGGAGTGGCGTGAGGGTTCACCTCAATGCGTAGATAAAAAAGGTAAGTCTTTTAAAGGTCGAAACTGCGCAAGTAAGGTATCAAAGCAGTATCGTTATATTCAAGCAGACCTCCATAATCTTAGCCCTGCGATTGGCTCAGTTAATGCCGCGCATAGCAATTATCGTTGGGCAATGATGCCTAATGCTAAGTCTGTATTTGGATCGTGCGATTTCCGTTACGACACTAAAAAACGTATCGCGCAGCCACCAGCAAATAGCCGTGGTGAAGTGGCAAGAGCGAGTATGTACATGGAGTCTTCTTATCCTATGTATCGTTTAAGCTCACAACAAAAAAAGATGATGCAAGCGTGGGATAAACAAGATCCCGTAACGTCATGGGAATGCACTCGAAATGCGAAGATTAAAGCTATACAAGGAAATGATAATCCATTTGTAAGTAAGCATTGTAAATAACATTAGTAAAAAAACAGTCTGATATGTGGCTACTTAATCCCTATATGGAAACTCTAATAACAAATATGGAATACCAAAAATGCCAACACTAAAACCCCACAAAAAAGATATTACCGCTTTTAACTGCAACTCGTCATTTTGTTTAATCAAACCATTATCAATTATAAATGTACCAAAATGTGCGCTATTAAATACGATTGTGCATGTTGAGCAGTCACTCAGCAATAATTACTCAACTAAGCAACAAAGAGCTAAATTAGACTCCATCATCAGACAGCACACTATCCCTAAAGGCGGCAATATTGGCAGAGAAGCATCAGGTTGTGCTTACGTGTCTCTAATGTCCCTATCAGAGCTCGATTACGCTACCGTTATGTCAAAAGAAAGCCAAAACATTAGCAATCAATCACTGAAAAAGAGCAAGCTTATGCCACGCAACAATATTAAGTTTCAATTCGTATGTGTAATTGCTGATATGTTGATGGTGGTTGAAGTTGGACGTTATAAATCTTTCCGCTTTGCAACTAAGATGCTCAATCAAGAATGGTCGTTAACAGCTTATAGGACGATGAGTAAGTCAATTATTCGCGTTCGTGCAGGGAAAGGTAGTAATTGTATTGATAGCAATAATATCGAGTTTTACGATATTAGTAATATTACGCAAACAGATCTACAAGAGCAGTTGGTAAACAGACCGGTTAATGCCATAACGCGACAATTGAACCCTATCAGTACAGATATTGCTAAATTGTTCAATAAACACAGAATTAACAATGGTGACAATTTAAGAATTTCGTCACGTTCATTAGAGTTTTGTAATGCATAATATCTGAAATTAAAGAATCGAGTTAGGTGTTAGGGGCGAAAAAAAGAGGTGTCAACTATAGACACCTCTTTTTTTTAAAGATTAAGTTCTTCAACGATTGGTATGATTTTACATATAACCCTATCGGTCATAACGTTCTGAATTTGAGAGTTGAATCGCTGTATTTGGTACTGGTGAACAATACTCGCAAACAAGGTAAAACGTGTAAAGAACCACTTATTAAGCGTTGAGTATGCTGTACCTGTTGTCACGGCAATGATTTTAAGATCATTGTCAGTCATGTACTCACAATAAGCCATTGGGGAGCGAATTATTTTGTTTACCACAATATTTTTAGATGTTTTTCGGGTATGCAGTCCCATATACGCACAAACTGTAATGGCAATATTCTTCTCTGAAATATCATCACCAGTTAACCGCCCACCAAGCACATCACCAAGTAAGATGTATGCCACATCAATATTCGCACAGTAAATATTCCCGTTATTTGGAATAATGTTCTTATTCAACTCTAATAAATACTGATAGCCTGATGAATAGAATTTACGAATACCATTTTTAAATGTTACTGGACTCGATTCACCAACATTGAGTGGTGGTGACTCTGATCTGTAAACTTCTGCTACAGATAGTACAAATTCCATTGTAGATTTAACAACGGCATATATTTCATTATTGGTAACGGTTGTCGCCTTTAAAGTTACGTCCATTCTTGCCACGTTACAAAAGTCAGAGTCTTATGACAATACCACTGATTACCTAATAGATAAATATATTACCCCATAATAACTGCGTAATTGTGCGCATTAAAAACAGAATATAAAAAATCATTCACTAAAATAATGTGGTTAGGTTTAGCGATCAATGCCCTCTATGTGTTTGCCAAGAAACGCATCGAAAATACTTACCACTCAGTATTTAGATTTTGCAAACAACAAAAACAAAACAACAAATCAGTGCGTTATGAGCTCAAAATCTATATTTTTATGGTCAAAAACTTGATCCTGACAATATAAAAGCATACTATCGCCACAGTGATTACGTGTTTATCTATTGTATAAACACGTTTATATAAAATTGCCAACTAATGTTTTACTTAACAATTAAACTTTCTGCCACTCTATTTGTGCCAGGTTTTATTATTAAAGATCTCATTAGAAATTGTTACACCAGAACACAAATGTTTCATAACCCTTAACGACTCCGTTCCGTTTACCAGTTATTAAGGTTGATAGCTGGTTTTTTTTAAATGGGTCTAACAACTAATCTCAGTGGCCATGTTTAGCCGTACAAAAATAAGGAATTACATACATTAATTAAGACAATGGAAATGACACTTACAACAATTATTGCCACGGGTTTAGGTTTAGCTGTCGGTAGCTTCTTGAATGTCGTTATTTATCGCTTACCAATCATGGCAAAACGAAATGCACTAAAAAATGCTTTACCTCATATAAAAGAGTTACATAAAGAAGTAAATGTAGATCCAAATTTTGACCTAAGTAAGCCGTTTAATCTTAATGTACCGCGATCTGCTTGCCCTATTTGCAATCATCAGATCACTACTATAGAGAATGTTCCTGTACTTAGTTGGTTGGTATTAACCGGCAAATGTAGTGGGTGCAAAAGCCCAATAAGTACACGTTACCCATTTGTAGAATTAGTTAATGCAATGGCCTGGGGAGCAATAGCAATAATTTATTACAATCAAACGTATTTATTGATATTAAATTGCTTGTTAGCTTCTACATTTATATGCATCATGGCGACTAAGATTGATAGGCAAGAAGTTCATAACTTTCTAATTTTTCAGTTTTTAACTTTAAGTGCGCTTCAATTGGTTTATATATTGAGCCAATCAGCTTTTGTTGAGAAAATCATGGGTATTGGCTAAGTATATAGTCTTGTGACCCTCGTTACTTATTAATGCTACAATGTGGCATAACTTTAGAAAAGCGCGGTAATTAAATGCGTCCTAACTCGCGAATTAACACACTAAAAGATTTGACCAATTGGGTTGAAAGTGTAGCTGAAGAATCAAACACCAATGTAAACGATCATCAAATAAGATTAGTGCATGGTGAGTTTTCAAACGGTTCAATTGGATATATGATTCAGTTGACTCATACATCGCAATCAGTAGAAGAAATGCTTATTACTGATGGACTGGCTACGCAAATAATTAAAAAAACTTCCCCGTCCCCAACTAAAGATCAAATGCATTAAAGGTTTTACTCTTAATTTTATATAAAAAAACCGCCTACTAATAAACCTTGTTAGTGGCGGTTTTTTACGTTGTAATTGGGATAAATTAAGCAGCGAAACCCATTTTAACCATCAACGCTTTACTTCTACGCTTTAAGAATGCTTTTAGTGGAACTCGTTTTAGATAACATACAATGTAAAACGTTAAGTTTGCACTCAGTTTCACTTTACCATCTACATGCTCATACTCACCGAATGGCAGAATATAACTCAATATTGTTATGCTGAAATAAATAGCCAAGTAGATGCCAACAACAATACCAACTCGCTTTAATTGTTTGAATAAACCTAAAATCACAACCAATATGAATGCTTGTAATTTTTTGTCTTGATTAACTAATTGTTGAATTTTTAGTTCTACTTTTTTCTTTAAACTTAACATTTGTCTAATTCCAAATAACGATGCTGGTTTCCGCTATGCAATTAGAATAAATCAATACAGAATTAAAACAATTCTTGTCCTGTACAAAAGCGTATTAATTTTGAAATAAACACTACTCAGTGAGATATAATTATTTTTGCAACACTATATTTAAACCTACAAAAGCGCATTAAAATCCAACTCAATATTTATGTAACATGTTGTATTTATTTGTATATTTAACATCACGCACTTGTAAGAACAACGTTCGAGGAATAAGATTGATTTAAACAAAGTGCAGGATATTTTGATATGAACCAGAAATGTAATTCGTTAGTGTTCGTTGAGGTTACAAACAAATATTACAACCAACAAAACCAAATCGTTAGAAAGCGATTTCGACGACGATTTACTACTAGTACAGCTATTAATATGCTTAATGGTACTTTCTACTGGAATGGTTCTCGCACTGCTCTATTCGGAGTTTTTGAGTCGATAGACAAAAATGGAAGCTCAATTAATAATATTTGTGCAAATGAGCAAATGGAACTTGCAAGAACACTTTCTGCCATAGCTAGTCAAATAACAACATTTGAGAATCTGTATGTTTATTCAACTCGTAGCGTGAGTAACTATGATCCCAATTCCACTTTGTATCCAAAATTAGATACGCCTGATATACAAAAATATTACCAGAAGATTAACGAATTGCGCGGCATAGAGACTACTTATGTCGTTGGGGCTGGCAGTCCATTTAAAAGCTTAACGCACGAACAAGCAATAAATAGACTGGTTATCAAAGGAGATAATGGCGGTGCTGTTACTTGCCTTAATGATATTCTTCACCATGAGACAATTAAACACAGATTAGAAAAAGGACAAGAATTAGCAATATTTCTAAATGGTACGGAAGTTTTCTCTAATATTGAGAATTGGAACAATGACATTACTGGCAAGTTTAATGATGTGTTTATTCAAGAAAATGGGCTTGTTAAGAATGCACACAAAGACGCGCCCGTTGATATTGTGAATCTTAATGACTTAAACGTTATTGGCTACCATTTTTAATGAAAACAATGCATTACTTGGATAGCTTTAATGTTCTCTAATCTTTACTTAAACCACTGAACATTCTACTACTGTAAGCTAGTGGAAATGCTTCAATGAACTTGAGTTCACCAGCCTTGGGGTGACAAGGATTGAAGATAACAATATCATCATAACCACCTGGAACTGCACTGCTTGGCAACCGTAACGCTACGTTACTACTATTATCTAACCAAGCCTTACCTATTTGCTGCGTAGATTGCGGGTGAGGATATTCATCCCAATTTTTTGGTAGTTTCGACTTATCGTAAGTATCAATCAAATTGGTCGGTATTTCATATCTGCCCAAACGATAATTATCAGGTACTAACTCTGGATGCGGTATGTAATGAGCCATTTCGAGTAAGGCCGTTGATGCTGAACTGGCTAAATACACAATTGGATAACCAGCAGGATTCCATCGCGCCCCATTAGCATAACTACCACCTTTACCATCTAGGTTGTTTAAGTATATTTCTGGTGAGGCTCGAAATAAATTAGTGATCATTAAAAATTACCTTAATACAGGTCTTATTGTTATTTTTGATACTATGAAAACTCACCAAAACGAATTTTATTAACCGTTTCGCGTACCATTTTTCGACCAATGAATGTGTCCATTAAATCAATTGGTTTTTCGCCTTGCAGTGCTGGAACAGAAATAGACAACCATAAATCAGCTTTCTTGGTACTGCCAAATACATCACAAACTTCGACATATAGTTTAAGAACGTCAAGAATTTCCTCGGTTTGGTGCTTATCTAGCGCAGTCTTTGAATATAGACGGCTTAGATTGCCTGACGTTGTACCAAGTGCTTTTACAATCACCTCTTTCTGCTTTGGCATTGCCGAAACAGCCCATTTAATTACCTTTCCAGATAATCCTTTAACGACAGTTTGATAATAGACCTTATCATTATTAAAGATGTTTTCTGGTAGTGGTGCATCACCATTAAAAGCAACATCATTTACTGCAGTATTAATCATTACAGAGCCCGTATGTTGACACAAGATACTATTAATATTACATCATATTGATGAGGTATCAACATCATTATGATTTTACTTACAAAGAGATCATTGAGATTTTAAAAAAATTCGTTGTGTAACAAAAAAACATAAAAGTGTTCAAACCCGTAATTTTTATAATGTGTATAGCTTTTTAGTTGCGGGGGACAATGCCTAGTGCGTTGTTATAAAAGAAGTTAACCTTGATAACATGAAGTAAAGAACTTATCATCAATACAAGCATGACGAAACCCAAGATAGGAAAAAACAGATGTTAAATATAAATTGTTCGCCTATTCCGTCACAAGAATCTTTAAGTTTTGATTATATGTTCTCACGGCCATTTGAAAACGGAACTGGTGAGTTTGTGGCTGTCAGAACGGAAAAATACGGCTCTTTGGCATTAGATTGCAATTTCGATATGCAAATAGTGAATGGTCAGCTTGTGATTAAACAAACTGGAATTTCTGACTGGATATTTACTGGTGATCAAGAAATGATTCAAAAGCTCATAGAGTATTATATGCCATATAGCCACTTGGCAAATAAAGAACTGTAATCAATTGACAAATAATTGGTTTTGCTTATAAATAGAAAATGAAGTTATCAAAGCCACTTCAAAATTCTGCTTAATAACATACCTCGAATCACATATCGGGGTATTTTTTTCTTTCTCAGTGGCAAGTTCACTTTGACCAATTAGGTACACCCCAATGACAATCAATCTTTCAATAATCAATCATGTTGGCAATCAGCCATTCGGCATGGATAACATCAATCGCATACGTGAACGAGCCCACGACTTATACTCAATTAACAATAGTGATGCTGTTTTAAAACCACTAATTGTTAACAATGATGATTTGCAAGAACTATATGCTTTCGAGCTTTGTGATAGCAACGGTAATACTTTGTCAGCAATGACTTGTGAGCAATTACCTTTACGAAAAGACTTGGCTATTGTTACTTGGGCTTACACTGAAACAATGAAGCGGAATCAAGGTTATTGCAATCAACTACTAGACCACGCAATTACATATTTTACTCAACTTAACATTGAACTGATCTTGGTCGAGTGCAAATCTACTGATAGTGATTCACAACAATTTTGGGCTCAGAAAGGTTTTATTAACGGCATCAATACAGAAGATCCAACTGTGGTTTATCTGTGTTCAAATATCGAAGCACTTTGATCTGCAGGAATTTTAAAATAGGTAATAATACCTATTACAAAAACAATTTTAGTTATCAGCGTTGACGCGATCTTATGTTAACGCTATTCTAATACCTCTTTAGAAAGCGATGCAGTTAAAGCCTCTGCCTTTAATTATTTAACTATCCAACTTTACACCTAATCTAACTCCCCTTTATCAACTTACCTGTGCGGTTAATCCGTTACGGGATTTTCGCACATCTGGAATTATCTAATGGCGAAATCAACCCTTAATGAACTTACGTTCAAACCACAGCAATACATCTCAGCAAAAACACTAATCAATAACGCTGAATTTATGTCGTTTGCTAATGACAAGATTCTTACGTCCAATAGCATTAGCGAGTTATTTAGCAATGCAATAGCCCTTGATAGCCAAAGCAAATTACGAATTGTTAGACGTATTTTAATAACGGCTAATAATAGTGATTTTATTGAGCTAAAGAAGAACACTGGCGATAGCTTCATAACTATTTCAAAGTGTCGTGATTGCTTTAATGAAAATGGTTTTAAAGTCGAAGTGTCTTTTTACCATCGACATAATAAGCATTGTTCATCTAGCGTTGCTTATCACTCTATTTCAGAGGCGATATTACAAACAGTAAAGGATGGTTACACGATCCATTGTGACGGTTTCTATCAAGAGTTGTTTTACGCAGATAAAGTTATTTCACGGATTAATCAGCGTGTAAGTATGCTTGCAGCTCTAGCTCATTCCCGTTCTTCCCTATCCAACTAAAAACGCTTGTTTTTGTAAACAGCAATATCATTATCCAACCCCCTTATCTAAGGAAACCAAAATGGTTAACACTCACTACATCATCAACCAAAACAATCATTACTTTGCTGTAACCGGCAACGACTTTGACGCTGACAATTTAACTGGCTGTATGACATTTCAAACGAAAGATGAAATGTATGCTGCTGTTTGTGCGCGTACTGGATTGTGTCTTGATGAAGTGAACTGGTTTGAAATTATCTTGATTCAAGATGCTGACAATAACCTTTGGACTGAAATTGATCACCGTGGCTGCACTTCACTTGATGATGGTTTTGATACCGTTCAATTGTACAGCTACCTAACCAATATTTGTCTTTAACCTCCAATACCCCAACAAGGAATAATCATGAAATCTATTACACCAACCATCTATGAAGCATTAATTCTTCTTGAAGTCCTAAAGTCATATTCTGAAACTGAACCCTGTCACGCTACCGAACTTTCTCTTAATATCCGAAACGAAATTATGAGCAAATTTCCTAGTATTACGCATCCAGATTTTAAATTTAACTTGGGACTTAACCTAGACCGTATTGACGTTATAGATAACGCCTTGGTTGAGTACGAAGAAAATAATATGGTTGATCAATCTATCTTTAATTCATGTGTCTCGGAAGTAGAAAGCCGCTTTCTTGGTGTTTTGAATAATGCCAATTATGAGTCTCTAATTTCATCTACGGTAAGCGATATTTACTTTTGCTTATCTCAGCGCATAAACGCGCACCGTGAATACTTTTTATTTAACTAATCTAACGCCCCTACAAGGAAACCCTAATGTCTAATGCAAAAAAACCACGCCACAAACGCCTAGTTGATGAACTTATTACTTTTGCTGAATGGCAAACCGAACGCACTTTCACTTATCGCTTAAAACGCCTTAATTGCCTTGATGATTTTATTGGCATGATTGCGCGAAAACATGGTGAAAACTGCGATCTTAGCTTTGAAGACTGGCACGTTGAAGAAGAAGCATTCTTTGATGAAAAGCTATCTAAAATTGCTAACGAGTTATGGGATGCTGATAGTAATTGTCCAGAGTTAATCGATCCAATAAGTAAAACTAAACAGATGGTCGTTATTCTTCCTGAACCATATTTGGATCAGCGTGAGAAAGGAAACCTATATCGTTTAAGTTACTACTCCCAATCTGGTGCAAGTTATCACGATGTTTTTAAAACCTTTAAAGACGCGGTGAAATCTGCACTCATGGGGGGTTATAACATGCTTGTTGCTGGCTCACTTGATGAACTAGTTGATACTAACGACTGGAACAAAGGGCTGGTGGTTACTAAAGCCGTTCAAAGTGGTATCTGGTTAAGGGAGTACCTTGAAACTATTGCTACACCAGATGAACGCGCACTATTTAATATCTAATTCCTACAAACTTTATTTTAAGGGTCTAACATGAAAATCAATTCAAACGAGGGTACTTTAGGTGGTTCTGTTATTCAGATTAATGATAATGGAAATGACCAATCTATTCTGTGGGTTCAGCATACACCTATTGCAGAGGGTCAATATCAACCTAAACCTGTTTTACTTCGTTTAATTATCAACACTCCACTGGTACAAGACTTAGCTATTGTGAATGGAACTGCAATTATCGCAAAGGTTGAGATTAATTCATTTCAAGCAAAAGGTAATAACGCTTCAAAGTTAACAATTACTGAATACGTTGTTATAGATGTTCTATCGGTAAGTAACGGTGGCGAATCAATTGCTAATGAGTTTTTGTTGGGTGGAACTGTAGGTAAGGTTGAAAAAAATCCTAATAATGCATGGATGACAGTTAGCCTAGCTCTACAAAAAAGTAAAAATGATCCTACTGTTTGGGTTCGTATTTCTGTACATGAAAAGTTTGCAACTAAAGCATTCAAGTACGGCATTAATAAAGGTGATAACCTTTTAATTAAAGCTAAAGTACAAACTCATTCTTATGAAGATCGCAATCAAAACCGTGCTGTTTCAAATGACTTCAAAATTGATCGAGTATTAATGCTTGAATGTCGTAATCGTAATCAACAGGCTAATCCAACTAACACACCAGCACCATCGCAATCTCAACATGGATATGACATGCCAACTGACCAAGGTATACCAGCTCCAGGGGATTACAGTGTTGCACCAACAGATATGTACCACGAACTACCAAATAATTAATATGAGATAAAGTTTGTGGGGGTTAAGGTTGGTTTGAATGTGCACTGCATGTTCAAACTAGCCTCTATCTTTTAACGTTTTTTCTTAAAGCGTTAATAAATAGATTCCTTAATGCATCAGACGGTGAAAGCCCGTTTATCCAACTATCCAACTATCCAACAAGGAATAATTTTATGCCTACCCAAAATGCTAATCCAAAAAATACATTTGTTACTATTGGCCGTGTAAGTGACTGTGAAAATATTTTAATGTTTATCGAAAGTAATAACTCAAATGAAGCTCAATCGAAATTTATTGAACATGTAAAGATCGAACATGACTGGAATGGTGATGATGATATTTACATTGATTTCTGTATTTCTCTTTCTGAGTATGTAGCTGGCCAAGTCTACAATGAAAATTACATTTCTAAATAAACAACTCCTAACCATGCAAGAGCGTTTAATTAACGTTACTTAAATTTACCAATCATCTAACTTACCCAAGGAATTACAATGACTAATCAAACCACAATCAATGAACTCGTTAACACCGATGATAACTACCGTGCTATAGGTATTTCTACAGCGAATTTATCAGAAAATGATTTAGCGTTACTTGAAGAATTAGTGTTAATACAGCAACGTAATGATGCATTGGATGGAATGCCATTTGCCTTTATTGGTAAGCGTAATGAGGGTTATTTATTGAAAATGTATGAGAGTTTTGATTTAGAGAATATCAAAATTACCTTACTTCAAGACAACCTCTACACTATCGCTCAATCGGCACTAAACGCTGGCTACCGCATGATCGAGTTTGATTGTGATGCTAATGTTTATGATTGCTTCCCTTGCTATCAGTAATCAACAGACCTATCCACCAGCCCGTTAATTTACGGGCTTTTTTATATCTAATTTCAGAACAGGAAAAACTAATGTCTACTAAATACCCATTTATTATCTCTTACACCACGCCTACTAATTCAGTAAAGACAACGCTAATTATGGCTGAATCAAAGTCATTGGCTATTGATGCATATTTTGCACTTAATTTAGATCCATTAACTGTATTAAAAAACATTGTTAATCTTGAAGATTTAGCAAAAGATGCTGGCGAAAGTCTTGTCATTATTGATGCTAAAGAGACAGCGAAAATAATGTGTAAAACATTAGGTGATGGTGAACCAATCTTAGATATTGATGAATTAGAAAATACAGATAAACCGTACCCAAATGAGCTATTTGATGATCAAGGTTGGGAGTTTGTACTAATGGAATCATTAGCTCACACACCACTAGATACGACCATCGAAAATGAAGTATGGGCAATTGCTCTAAAAAACACTGAGCTTGCAAATCAATAATAAGTTTAGCTATAGCATTAACAATCCTACCAATTATCAAATACCGGAATTATCTAAATGAACAGTTCAGACATTAAGCGTCACCGTCTTGCTACATCGGCCTTATCTCGTTTCAACGATATTACGGACGATGTTAGCGGTATGCCACAGCGCATGAGTACACGTTCGTTGTTTCTACTTCAAAATGCTTTCAGCTTTCTTAGTTACTATGAATCTAAGATATTTGAGGATGTAAACAGCAATAACAAGTTGTGTTTATCGCGATGGTTAAATGATCCTTATGCTTTATCGTTTCCTTTTTGTTTTTCTAATTTACTCGTTCGTGACTCTGCAGTAATTCTCATTGCATTTTCTAAAGCAATGGATGAATTAGCAGTTAGTTATAAGTGCCATACACTCAAATCTAAAGATCAAACGGGTAATGATAAATTTCTACTATCAACAAAAGTTTGCGATACCACGTACTTCTTTACGAATACCGGTATTTTTTGTGGATTGATAGAAGCAATAAAATCTACTGGCTATGAGTTTAGCAATGTAACTGTTGTTGCTAGCGAGTTGAGTGACTTACAAAACGCTAGTATCACATACAACTTTTTCCCTCGATTCAAACAGCTAATTGTTGATTTTGATATTGATGGGGATAAAAGCATAAAGATTGATGCTGTGAAATTCAAAGAACGCCAAAAAGTTGAAAGTAACACTGACACTGATTGTTCATTTACTCGATACTCAAATTTATTACTGAATGCTTTAATACTATCCAAAAAATAAATGCCTTTATGGTGCACCTAGGCGCACTATAAATTAAGTAAAAAACCCCAAGCCATTCCTTTGAATGGCTTTCTACCTACCATTCGCGGAATTATCTAATGAGCTCGACCACTGGAGATACAATTGAACATGATGACTATCAAACACCACAAAATGCGATTGATGCCCTTTTAAAGTTGGTAGAACTACGTGAGGATGATGATTTTCTTGAGCCATGTCGTGGCACAGAGAGTCGTATTTTTAACGCTATCAACTTACCAGAAGAACAAAAGTATTGGTGTGAAATACAAGAAAATCGTGACTATTTAACAACGGATTTTGGCAAAAAATTTGACGTAATAATCACCAATCCACCTTTTAGTTTGAGTGAGGAATTTATTCGTAAGATGCGATCTGAACTTGCAGAAGATGGAACACTGATCTTTTTACAGCGAGTTAATTTTCTTGGTTCAAAGAAAAGAATACCGTTCTGGAATGAAATAGGATTTCCTGAAAAAGCACCAATCCTTATTCCTCGCCCAAAGTTCACTAAAAATGGCACTGATTCTTGCGAATACTGTTGGTATATATTCGACTCAGGGCATCGTACAAATAAGATCCCAAATGCATTTAGCCACATTCAGGCTGAGACACCTAAAATACAATCTAAAATTAAGAAGCCAAAGACTACTAAGCGTAAAGAACCTAAAACAGATGTGCCGGTTACTATCGAGCCGGTAATCGGTATTAATAGTCAGTCCAACACAAGCAATGGCAACCCGTTTCTTGCACTTGATAATTTCTAATTTATAACTCACAGAAAAACGAGTAATTAACCCAATCCGGTTAGTTGCTCGTTTTTTTTGCCTTAAATCTATCCCAAAGAGATATTTGATAGATTATTTTTGCAACCAGTTAAATGAATCGTCATATTTATGGACTTCACTTCAATGCTTATGATTTATTCGGCATTCTTCTAAGCCGCCTATGTGGCGGGACACGGTCTTTCATCCATTGCTTTAGACCGCCTTCACTTCTAAGCCGCCTATGTGGCGGGACACTACCATCTGCACCGGGATTACCGTCTGCCCCACTTCTAAGCCGCCTATGTGGCGGGACACGATCTGACTCTCATGTGTATAAGACCAACTCACTTCTAAGCCGCCTATGTGGCGGGACACATATTGGGATTGCCTTGATCGTCAACTATGATCTTCTAAGCCGCCTATGTGGCGGGACACATATATCGGATCTTATCGGTAGTAGCTATGAACTTCTAAGCCGCCTATGTGGCGGGACACTGTCCGGCACTGTGCTCGGGAAATTAACGAACCTTCTAAGCCGCCTATGTGGCGGGACACACTGCAAGCAATAAGTATCAGCAATCGTTCTTCTTCTAAGCCGCCTATGTGGCGGGACACCAAAAAAATTAGAATACTGGCTAGGGGCTATGCTTCTAAGCCGCCTATGTGGCGGGACACATGTCGATGAATTCGGTCGAAACGTCGTACCACTTCTAAGCCGCCTATGTGGCGGGACACACGCTATAAACATTGAAATGTCATATTTTCGCCTTCTAAGCCGCCTATGTGGCGGGACACATCATATACTGTTCAAAGTTTGGAGTTTTTACCTTCTAAGCCGCCTATGTGGCGGGACACTTTCTAATTCAGGGTCGCCATCTGTACCTTCACTTCTAAGCCGCCTATGTGGCGGGACACCGTGGTCGAGTGTGATAACTGATAACGCTAGTCTTCTAAGCCGCCTATGTGGCGGGACACATTTACGAATCGATTCGGGCATTTCTGAATCGCTTCTAAGCCGCCTATGTGGCGGGACACTATAAGCCAAATGATATTCAGTAACTGCACCCCTTCTAAGCCGCCTATGTGGCGGGACACCAATGAATTACTTTATCGAAATTAGTGATGGTCTTCTAAGCCGCCTATGTGGCGGGACACAGGGCGTTATTGTTTACGTTGTCACGCGCAATCTTCTAAGCCGCCTATGTGGCGGGACACATGTACTGGCACAACGGGCAGTTTTATTCAGTCCTTCTAAGCCGCCTATGTGGCGGGACACGTTAGCTGTTTTTAAAGCATTTTCTTTGGTAACTTCTAAGCCGCCTATGTGGCGGGACACTAATGGTACAAGTTTAGTTAGATCTAATTTAACTTCTAAGCCGCCTATGTGGCGGGACACAAAAGCCGCAAGATGTATGGGCATCACGCACTCTTCTAAGCCGCCTATGTGGCGGGACACTACACCGCTTGAGGTGCGTAATGGCTGCTCTTCTTCTAAGCCGCCTATGTGGCGGGACACTGGATATTAAACCCATAAAAACATTATAAAACATAATGTTGTGTAAATAATGCTTGTTTACCCTTTTTTTAAAGGGCAACAAATACACCATTAACAATCAACAAGTTACAACTACAGAATAAAAAAGGGTATTTCACTTAACCTTTCTTGGCTGCATCATCTTCAACCGTTTCCCAATAATTTGAAGGAATACGAGCAGGTAATTGCGTTAATTCAGCTAAACATAACTTACCTACACGTAAATAATGACGCCCACTGTGTTTGATTTTATCCATAATCAATCTTTCAGTTTCTACATCACTTTTTATGTACAGTTCAAACACACCATCATAACGTTGTGTAAGCACTGGTGATCGTGTACTGACACCATATTTAGACGCATCAAAAACCCCTTTGTAATACTCGGTATTACTATTTTGCGAAGGTTTATCACTAAATGCTTTCTTAGGATCTTGCAGCCAATTAGCTAAGGCTTCTAACCCTTTTTCACCCTTAAAGTCTAAACAGTTTAATCCAAATTTAGTACAGCTTGGTGTGCCATCTTTTCCTTTGGCTTGTTCTTGCAAATAGAGTTGTTGATACATACTCAAGTATTGCCACATAAAATAAGCAAATACAGCAGCAGTACGACTACTAGATTCATCAACACAATCAATCCATTGTTGCTGTTCAGGTGTTCGAGCACTCATATCAAGGTCATAACCCAATTGCTTCACCTTAAATAAAGCGATGCCATTTTGAACCCCTTCAATATGCTCCATTATGTGGTTATAACTGTTTCCATCAGGTCGCAGTACAACATGCTCTGTAGAAACGGGAATAAATATTTGATTCAGTGTTGCTAACATTGCATCTGTTACTTGGTAGGTTAAATTGCCTTTAATAAAATTACTTTTATCGTTTAGCACTGTTGCTAACAAATCCACCAGCGTATTTTTATGTAACAGCCAATTACCACTTTTAAACAGCACATCAGTATTAACAGGTTGTGTGATGATATTTGCTAATTTTGAGCCGTTATATATAGGTTTTACAGCACAAGGCATTAAACGAAATACATCAAACAACCCATTATCGATGAACTCTGCATAGCGTTTATTTAAACGAGATTCAGTTATAGGTATTAATGTATTCCCTTCAAATTGCTGCATCGCATACATAGGTACACCATGTTTACGGTGCTGCTCAAAGGTAATAAGGTTGTAGTTTGAAGCCTGTGGACGTAAGCAACCTTTAAGTTCAAGTTTATCTAAAAATGCACACAGACCCAGCTTTTGCTTTGCCCACACCTCATCATCACCCGCATCTTGATTGACAACGTGCAACGAGACTCGCTCCCCCATCAGAAACAATAAAATACCTTGTAAGAACAATGGCCGATTATCAGGGTTAAAGTTAAGGTTAAACTTTTCAATATAACTGCCTTTTACCTTATCAGGCATCACGATTTTCTGTGTGCCAGAATGCACATCAAGGGTCACTTTTAACATGATTACGCCTCGTTATTTTCCTCTACGGATGCATAGAAACGCGCATAATCAGGGATAGTATCTGGCATTAATACTTGTTCAAATCCCTCTGTGGTTAACGTACTACGCATAGACACGCTAATTTTATCTGTACGTACAAATCCTTTTGATTTAACAATGGCGAACGTATCCAAACGACGCTTTGTTTCTAAAATTAAGGCATGAAGGGCAGCGTTATTTAATAAAATCCCTTCTTCGGGGTAAGAAAAAAGCATGTCTTTTTTCATGAAGCGACCATAAGTCACATCAATGTCATCGCATTTCGATTCAGGCATACCACAACGTGAGCCAATATTTTTCAGGTTCTCAATCAACTGTACTTTAAAGGTTTCAATATCATCGTTAACCTTCGCTTTTTTCGGATTCTGACTAAAACGCACCGCTTGATGACCTAAGCGGTTATCCATTTCAATGAACTGCATTTGTTCAATAGAAAGCACAGCCATGCCGTGGTAAAGCGTGTCACCCCATGTATCTTGATAAAATAATGAGTTGCTTTCTTTTTTACCATTTTCATCTAATGCTAAATGGTTCACCATTACTTCATTTTTATTTGGTTCGCCTTTGTCATTGATCCAATCAGTAACCATTAATGGGGAGTTACGTTTAATTGCATCACCACCTTTTTCAGTCAGCATATAGCCACGAATAAGACCTAAATAAGAACTGGCAATTTTTTGAGAGATCATCGGCATGTCTTTACTGCTAATAACAAGCTCACCGTTATCGCTTTTATTATTATTAAAGCCGCCTTGGTTAGACAGCATCATGCCTTTTGCATCAGGTTCGAAAAAGTAACCACGAATACAGTTGCTAGAGATATACATTTTGCCATTACGCTGCTTAGCAAAAATACGGTTCTTAAAGCCATCATCGCCGCCTTGTTTACCTGTATATGGGTTCACATTACCGTTAGTGTTTACACAGCCAAAGCCCGATGCTTGAAGGGTAAATTCAATATAATTAATACTCATGATTTAACTCACTTTGATTTTGTTAATGTTAAAGAGCGACGACCATCTTTTAGCTTTCTAAAGCCAAGAGTTAAGGTTTTTCCCTGTGAATTATTTGCGGTGATGTAGTACAGACCAGCACTGTTTTCGCTTGTAGAATAAGAACAAACCAAAGGACTATCGATAGACCGAGCAAGCACTAAAAGATGACTACTAACGCGATTACCCGCATATTTAGCTCGGTATTTCACGCTTTGCTTTAATGACTTAAATTCAGGCTCAGTTGTTTGAGCAAGATTTTGTTCCAAATTAATATCAGCCACATCTCGCTCATTAATAGAAACCAGATGGTCACTATCGCTGGGTAAGCCAATCAATTGACCAACTGTCATCTCTGCTTTTGACATGGTGATATGTGCCATAGTCGCCCATAGACTTGCACCACGGTATGACACACGAACTTCTGAATGGTTGGCGGTTTTAATGGTTAATTTAGTTGGTTTAAAGAGTTTTAATACTTGCAAACAACGCATTGAATCTTTAATAAATTCACGCGTTTCACGCACTAAAAGACCATCCTTTCCTGTCGCATCAATGTGATATTTTAAATAAAATGCGTTTAGCTCATTTAACGTTAATGTGATGACATTACCTGTTAATGTTTTTGGTTTATTATTATCGTCACTGAAATGGGCAATGAGTACACTAAAGAAATCATAACTATATTGGCTATAGTAAGCCTCATGCGTTGAAATAATGCGGTCTTGCGTAAACTTCAGTTTATACGCACCCGTATTGACAACAGTGCCTTCAGTACTGAATTTTCTCACATGCTCTTTTGTTTGATATTTAGAGGCTAATAATGTGGTTGTCGCACAATCGTATTCTGCAAAACGGTTATTACGTCCTATACGCTGCACGATATTCGCAGGATGACTCAACTCAGTTGTCATAAACTGACGAGAGATATTTAACGAGGCTTGTGCAATAGGACCTGCAAATAACGTTGCATCAAGAGAGGTAGAATGCTTACCAAACTGCGCCAAAATAGAATGCGTTAGTTGTTTTTTATCGCTTGGCATAAACTTAGAGTGATAACAGGCAATATCGTCACGTTCACTCAACCAACTTTCTAATGCATGTTCTTGAGCTTTAGTTGCCGTATTGAAGATATAAAGCGTGGCCTTGTTATTCGTTTCTGCTTCAGTTTCGAAATGCAAGTGTACAGGCTTGATATTAAATGATGGCAAAATAACAGGATATTGCCAGCTCGCATCACTGCGACAAATTAAGCGTAAATGTAATGGTTCAGGAGTCGCAGAAATAAAGACATGGGCGTTAACCTGATGTTCTTTTAATCGCATTAATAGCGCAGAGATATAATATAACGTCTGAATGGCAAACAATTCATGATATTCATCCCATACAACATAACGTTGCATAAAGGCGATGAAATTAGGTTGAGCACTATTTGTCGTTAGCCATTTCGCTACTTGATCGACAGTAACAATTAATATATCAGCATCAAGTAGATCAGCATCTACTTCTTCTTCACCTCGCCAAACGCCTTTTAACTCACCTGAAATCAATCCTACTTTAACATCAGGTACTGATTCCTTAATTTCTTCCAGTACCGACAAACCCACAGCAACACGAGGACATACCCATAAAATGCCTTTATTTTCACCACCAGTCTCACGCTGGTATTGATATGCCATTAATGCTGTTCGTGTTTTACCACAACCAGCCGCCCCCACAATAACGTTACCATCAAAATCAATAAGATCATGTGCAGCTTGTTTTTGATCTTCAGTACGTTGACCAGATAACTCAGGACTCTCTATATAACGAGTAATTGCCTGTTGTAACGCAGTATCATTAAATTGGCGATAGGCATAAGGCGTTTCGATTTCTGCTACATTAAACTGAGAAACATGGCGATCTGACGCAATCACACAGAAGCGGGTTAAGAAATTATACACATTGTCATCTAGCTTTTTAGTAAAGCTGTTACGCCATTGAGTATAATCACCTTTATCACTGGTGGATAACGTAAAAAATGAAGGAACTTTAAACCTATCTACAGCATCGAGGATATTATCCTCTGTAATATTTAGATCTAATTCGGGGAAAAGTGATGAACAAAATAATGTCGTGTTATCACTTAATGCACTCAATACATCACTATCTTCAACATATTCTTGTAATATTTGAGTTGGATCAACGTCACGAACAGGCTCGGCATGATGCCAATAGATGCCATAACGGATCATTTCACGAAGTTGACGGTGTTTTGCTTGTCGCAATATTTGCGGTTCAATAGTCTCTTTTAATTGTGACCATAAAACATCAAATAACAGCAAACTAATTTCATGATGAAGTGGGTTTTGCGCAGAAAATAACTCACCTTCTCCGATATCAGGTTGATAAGCATTATCTTGCTGTAAATATGCTTGAAAATCGACACTCAACTTACCTAAATCATGGCATTTACTCGCTATTTCAATAGCTTTATTCACCATTTCACCATTCATCGAATCATTAAACTCTACATTCAATGATTGAAAAATAGAAGAAGCGACTTTAGTTACTTGCTGTGTATGAACGAGTAATGTTTGTTGGTGGCTATTAGCAATAAAATTCATTCCATGCACTCCACAGGTAAATACATTGGATTCTTATAACTACTTAAGCCATACGAATTAAAAGATAATACCTCTTGATTAGATGATGTATGACTATCTTGAACGCCGATATTTAATGTAAAAACGCGCTGGCTTGATTGACTCGATAAATTAATTTGAGGTAAAGGTGATTGAAAATAGCGCCCAATTAATGCCTTAGCCAATTGTTCTTTTTCTTCTTTATTTGATGACACCATACGCTTCATTGCTTGAACTGGCGCACCTCTTTCTAATTTTCGGTCACGAATAAATGCTCGGTAGTATTTTGGAGTAATGTCAGAGATTGACTTAACCCCAGCACAAGACACCTTTTTCTTAGCTAGTAAATATAAGATGCCAGGGTGCACCAAAATAACATCAGCGTCTTCAGGACAATAAACCGTGATGAATTGGCCTACTGTATCCGACTGAAGCGCAGGAAAACCGATACCATAGGGGTTGGTACCTGTGTTTTTTATTGAAGACGCAAAAAGCGAGTGCAAGGCTTTAATCAAAGCACTCGTATTTTCGTGATTTGTAGAAATAAACGTTAGTATTTTCACTTTAGTTACCGACACTCAAACTATGTGGGGTGAAGTGGTCAAATAACATTGGCCACGAATTTTTATTCATTATCAAACCTGACCCTGTAAATAATTCTGTGTTCTGATTGATTAAAATTTATTAATAAAACATCAAATAACAGTTCAATTTTTAGCAGCATCAACATTATTATTATTCATTAACATTAATAACTTAACCACTTTTTTATCTCATTTTAGCGGTTAATTAATCATATATATATAAGGGACATCACATGTCTAATAAACAACACGCTTAATAAAGTGAAAGGTTTTGGTTTCAAGACTAAAGATAACGACAGTATTGACGTATTCACTCACTTCCTTGCTATATCTGTCTTTTAACAACTTTTGCTATCGTCGCCCTACTACAACCTAACTTCTCTTGAATCTGCGAATAACAATCCTAACGTCAGTTGATCTAGAATATCGTGATGTGACGCTAAATTAGGTTGGCGGCCTCGATACTTGCCTTCTACTTTTGCTTTCTCAATACCCTTTGGGGCTAGTATTGTTTTTGTGGTTTACAAAATCTAATGCAGTTTTCGTATTGTCAGCCGATCAAACTTGATATAATCTAAAGCCTACATAACAGCATCTTGCGGTGAAAGCTCCGTATTCCAATTCTAAAACCAATCCATTTAATACCTATCCAACAGTAACTATCCCGTTACCGTTTTGTCGCGTCTGCGATTTACCAATTTCCCTATATGAATTATCTAATATGAATACCGATCTATTTTCTACACCCTGCAACCTCAAACCAGAACTTCAACAGTATGTTGACGATAGTGATGGCTTGGCCATGTTCAGGCATCCACTTCTGACTAGCTTGTATTGTCCAGAAATGAACAATTACATAAATAAGGCAGTAAGTGCGCGTGAACAACACATAAAAGACAAATCACTATCAATGCAACTAGGTATTGTTGAACGTCCATTCCGACTTGAATACCTGCTAAATAAGTTTGATGAACTTTCTCAGTTAAAACATTTGGATCAGTGGGAACTAATCTCACACATCTGGATTGATTCTGAAAATCCCTCTGTAAACCTAGATATTTGGTTATGGCTATTTAACCACCTTGGTACTTCACCGAGTTTGAATGATAAATATTTCCAATCTTTGCCTGAACAAATCACGTTATATCGTGGTGGTTTGTTAAATGGCTTGAGCTGGACAAACGATTTAACAAAAGCACGATGGTTCGCTAATCGTTTCAAACCTGAAAACCCTGAAATCTGGCAAATAACGATCAATAAAAGTGATGTTATTCACTTTACTGACGAGCGTAACGAATCAGAGTTCATTGTTTCCCCAAAATCTATTAATCACCCAATACGGGCGAATTAATACACCTCTTAATGGGTAATTTTGCGAACCGCAAATTTGCCTTAACTAACTAAAAATATCCTTATTTACTTTCTACGTTTTAATGCGTGGAAAAGTAAACTGTGGAAAATGGAATTATCTAATGTGCTACTTTAATTTTGACAAAAAAAACACTGAAATAACCACTAATGCAAATAACCGTAAATGCAATTCCGTCCGTATTTCTACTGTTGACGATATTTATAGCCGCGCTCTTGAATTAAAAGAGGATTACGGCATTAAATATTTAAAGATATGTAGTGCCGGTACAGTAATGTTATTTGCTGGTAATGAAATTATTTTCAATAACCACATTCATGCAAAGCACGGTTATTTATCAATTGATGGTTTATTGGCTATTTTAGCGCGTGTTGAACCTCACTTGAAAATACAGTCATTTAACAAGGGCTGGTCTTTTGAGGGCTTAATGCGTAACAAGCGTTTTATTTTGCTCGATGCATCCAAGGCTGAACTCTTTGTTATGCAAGAAATATCGTTCAAAGAATACAAAGATCACTTAGACAATAAAGTTAATTTTGAACTAGGTGAATATTCTTATGACCGATTTGCCGAGCTAATGGGGATTGATGATCCTTGTCAGCTTGCGCCAGTGCTAACATCTAAGGTTAATACTATTAGAGCGTGGTCAAAAGTCGATAGCGTTCCGCTAGAGGTTGCTGTACGCGCAAGTGTTATATGTAAAGTAAACAATACCTACTTACAAACTGGCACTGAATCAAAATACCTGCAGTAATCTACCAATCTAAGCCTCGTTTTCAAACGGGGCTTTTATTTACCAATTTACCTATATGGAATTATCTAATGAAGACTCTTACTACTATCGTTAATAATCTTTGTGATCTTGAAATGGTCGCAAAACCAGATATTGATTCAGTTCAAAGTAAAGCACGTCTATATGCTTTTAGATTTAATACGGCCAGCGGCATTGATGCAGCTAAAGCCATATTAAAGCGTGACTTTAAATCAGAATGTTCAAATATACTAAACCTTGCTTTTATTGAGTTCGCGTTTACGTATATGTCGCTCTGCACTGAGCAATACTTCAATATCGGTTATTACTATAATGATTTTGATAAGAGAACATTAAACCTAAGTGCCACGGGCTTCGTAACATCTGCCCGTAAGCGTGACTATGGTACGAGCAATAGCATACTGTGTAATGCGCGTTCCATTTCAACTCGTAGTTATAAATACTTGCGTAACGTGTGCCAGGGCAAGCAGAAAGGTGATTTATCACACCGTTTAAAAACGTTTGTGTCATATATCCAAAAGGCATCGCGCCCTGCAGAATATGTTTATTGGTCTTTTCTACGTCAAAATCAATTTGATGCCGGCGTTTCACAATTAACAACCTCGTTCCTGTTTGAAATTGTAAACAACAAAAACAATATATTTACCGAAGCTGTACAGCATCATATTGATACCGTACTTCTTAGTCAGTTGAACGAAGTTGATATTAGCTCTTATGAGCGAGATTGTATTAACAATAATACTGCCGCGCTTTTTGTGGCAATTGAAAGCGTTTTGCTTGATTCGAGAGACTTACCTACAGTAGATAAAGAAACGATGTTAAGTGACGAATGGTTAGTTAATTACATTGCTGTGACTGATAAAACAGTGCAGCCCAATTACGCCAACTTAAAGTCAATAAACTGTATTAGACACCAAGCTAGCGAGTGGTTTAAATCAATGAGTCCTTGCCAATGCGCAACATTGCTCAGAGATATATCAGTGATGTACAGCCGCTAAATATTAACCCCAACCCCCTATCTAACTAAAGCCTCATTTATTGAGGCTTTTTTCTATCTGGAATAATCTAATAATGAATGCAATTGCCAATATCCCAAGATCTTTTAATACTAACAATCGTAGTGCTACACAACGACTATTAAAGCAAGTGAAAGAGCAGCAACAAGATTTTGAATGGTATCCAACGACTGACGAAATTCTTGATGTAATCAAAAGTGACATCATCAAAACATATAAAGTTCGTGAAATTGGTCATGGTGACGATCCAACTCGCAAATACATTAAGCAATCTATCCTTGATGTGGGTGCTGGTGATGGTCGAGCGTTGATGAAATTAACCGATGGTAAGCGTTACGCTATCGAAAAATCGACCTTGCTACAGCAATCAATGGACGCAAGTATTTTCCTGATTGGTACTGATTTTCATGAGCAAACCCTAATGGATAAGAAAGTAAACATGGTCTTCTGTAATCCACCTTACCTTGAATACGAAGCATGGACTTGTAAGATTATTCGAGAGTCTAATTGTGAACACGCATATTTTGTAATTCCGCACCGTTGGCAAACAAATACTGCAATCGAACGTACACTCAAAGATCGAGGCGCAACCGCCATGCGATTGAAGTTACTCGACTTCAAAGATGCTGATCGTCAAGCCCGTGCCATTGTTGACATAATTCGTGTCGATTTTTCTTCACGTAGCCATGAATATTATCGTGATTACCGTGTTGAACAAAATGTTGATGCGTTTAGCCTATGGTTTAAAAATGAATTTGAACCAAGTAAAACTGAAAGCGACATTTCTAAGAAATGTAAGGTTGAAATGGCCGAGGAACAGGTAAAAAAAGATCAAGCTCGTTCAGATCTAATCAATCAGCAAGGTCTGGTGAAGTCATTAGAACAATTTTACAATCGTGATATGACTCGTTTGCTTGAAACATATAAATCCCTTACTTCTATAGATAGTGGCCTACTAAGTGAGATTGGCGTAGCCATGAAAGACGTTCGTGAATTATTACGCATGAAAGTTTCTTCATTAAAAGAGAAGTATTGGAAAGAGTTGTTCGACAACTTAGAAGATATTACCTCTCGCCTTACTTCAACATCACGCGCAGCATTGTTAGAACTCATGCAAAACAATATGAGTATCGACTTTACTGCTCAAAATGCTTTTGCTGTTTGTATATGGGTGCTTAAAAACTGCAATACCTACTTTGATAGTCAGCTTATTGAAGTGTTTGAAAGCATTTACAGCCTTGAATCAGCTAAGAACTACAAGAGTAATGATAAAACGCTTGTTAAAGACAAGTGGCGTTACAACTGTGCTTCTGAACACTCTCACTACAAACTTGACTACCGTGTTGTATGTCATGGGATTGGTGGGTTAACTGATGGTTCATGGCGATATAGTAATAGTGACTGCGGCTTACAACAACGCTCTGTTGATAACATCAATAACATTTTAACTATTTCAAATAATCTTGGATTCCTGCAAAACGAACAGTGCCCTAAAGCACAGTCGTTTAAATGGGAGCGAGGCGAAAAGAACGAGTTTAAATATAAAGATCTATCAACCGGTGATCTTGAAATTTTAATGGAAGTTAAGTTCTATCTAAATGGCAACGTTTGGATCAAGTTCAATCAGAAATTCATGCAAAAATTCAATGTTGAGTTCGGTCGCTTAAAAGGCTGGCTACGCTCTGCAAAAGAAGCTGCGGAAGAAACTGGTTACGACATTCAAAGTGTTGAAAGCATGTTTAAATCTAACATTCAACTTGAAGCTAAGAACATGCCTTTAATGCTTGGTTCTGCGCTTTAATTAACAACCAATCCAATAAGCCACTTAGCACTCTGCTGGTGGCTTTCTATCAGGAATTATTTAAATGCCTACACAACTATCTACTGTAATTACTTCACCTATTTTGGCTACAAGCGCATTTGCTGAGTGTCCTACGTTTGTTCGTGTGACTTTATCTCAAGATGATATAGAAGCTCTGTATGAGCGTTATACATATGCTTGTATGGCTTATACCACTGTTAGTTACGATGTGACTGATCTGACAATGTTTCAATGGACGGATGTAACCAAACATGAAGATTTCTATGATGCAGTACATATTTACCCTGACACAGTAAAAGCTGTCATTACCCATAAAGGTTTGAAATTTGAATGTTCTTACTTGGGCGATGAAAATCAACCTATTGATACATTTGAAACCCTGCCAATAGATCTTGAAGAAGTAATTTTGCTTCCCACAGAATTAAATCTGATTGATTAAGTGATTAAGCAATATCCCTAACAAGGCGAACGTAAATGTTCGCCTTCAACATCTAATATTCCAATATCCTATCTGGAAAATATCTAATGATGAACGAACAACGCAGAAAGCTAATCCTTAAAGGAAACATTGAGGGCGAAATGGCTTGCCTTGCATGTAGCCTGTAGCAATCTAAATTACTAAGTAAAAAAAAGCCCGTTACATTCCTTGTGGAGTGTAACGGGCTTTTTCGTTATTAAATGTTGATTATGAGTTAATCATTCTTTTTAGGTTGATTAACGATCATTGATGTTAATCATTCTTTTTAGGTTGATTAACGATCATTGATGTTAATTCTTCAATATCGTAATTTTGCTTTGGTAATACTTCGTGTAACGTAACATCGGCACTTTCACATGCCATTCTAACAAACTCGTCACGCTCAACACGGTCTTTACGATTATGACTTGCATCATTAAGCTCTACGGCACATACAAAACTCATATCGCTAACATTACAGATTACAAAGTCGAAGTGCTTTTGACTGATCTTTGAAAAGTGTCGATGCCATAATTTTCTATTTCCTTTTCGTGTTACACCAACATCTAACACATCAGCGATTCTAACTTTCGGGCAAACAACATACTCACTAGGAGTGGCCTGTACTAAGGCTTTATAAAACTTTAGCTCTGTAGTTGTTACTAATGAGTCGATCTTTTTATATTGGTATTCTGGTTCAGTAGGTGTTTCTTCCTGTGTTTTTTCTGGTACTGGTGCTTGAGATGAAGATCCAGTTGTAAATGCAGAAAAAGCGATTAACCCTACTATAACTACGATAATAATTACTAAAACGGTGATGCCCATATATATAACCTAATGTTCAATTTTGAGAAATGGCTATGTTAATTTAATATCTTTGAGCGAAGACATTTAGTACATCAATGGTATTGAAATGCCCACGATTTAACTTTTAATGAAGTAATGAATCGCAACTGAATTTTCATATACGACTCATGTAACAGCACAAGATAAACCTAAGTTTAATATTTAAAAGATACTAAAATAATAATCAAGAAGTATTGATAAAGTATTCTTCAAATATTACAAGCGAGAACCTAACAACCAAAATTCAATAACTTGAAAAAGATTTGGTTAAAATGCAGTATTAAATTAGTATTGTAATAGTTGTATATGGATATTATATAAGTATTGCAATAGTTGTTTTTTGGTATTGCTTTAATATTTTTTGAAAAAAGCGCCCTTGATGGACGCTCTGGTTAATTGAATAATCAACTTAATAGTGATAGAAACATATCAACAATGTCACCGCACAGAACGTAAACTACTGCACCAGAAGCCAAACCGATTCCGAATGGGAAAGCCCCGTTTTTGTGTTTCTTTGATGCGAGAAAATATAATGCGGTAATGAAGCCAACAATAACTGCTACGGCCATTGTTGCGATTAATGACTGAGCACCAAGCCAAGCTCCAATTGCGGCAAATAACTTGAAATCACCATGTCCCATTCCCTGTTTTTTAAATACAAAAACACAAAATACATTCAATAACCATAGCGACATATAGCCAATTGTCGCGCCCCATATAGCATCTACTGGCGATAACATTGAGTATTTAGTACAAGACAACAATAGGCCAACCCATAATAGCGGTTGGGTTATATTGTCGGGTAAAGTCATGGTGTCGTAATCTAGCAAGCACAGTAACCATAGCATCAAGCCAAACAGCGCGAATGAATAGAAGCTAGTTGAATCAACATTAATTTGTAGTGCGGTGACATATACGGCAAAAACAACACAGCTTACGACTGTACGTATGCTAATTAATTTTCCAGCATCCAAACTTTCATTAATAACAGTTCGCCACTGATTAGCAACGATAGAAGTAAGGCCACCAGCAACAAAGCCGCCAGCGATAATAGACATAATCATCTTTAGTTCCTCATTTTGATAACTACATCATAAATCGTCAGTGATATTTACTGTTGATTAGTAAGTTCACCATTTTTATGGGTTATTTCATTCAACTCCGCTACAATCCGCCATCATTAAAGTACAAAAAACATACCGCCATGATTTACATAAAACCGTAAATATTTATCAATAATCATGAAAAAATGCTAATAATTTATATAAAACATAATTAGTTACAAAAAATTATGATTAACAACAAATAATTATTGCGATTTAATGTGAGTTTTTTGCCTGAGTTCATATTGTAATCAGATTTGTTAACTATTAATCTAGCTGCTCAATAACAGCATCTTGCGGTGAAAGCTCCGTAATCAAATCTGAGCATCTAACTCAAGTAAATCTATCCATATCCCCTGTACTTATCGAACCAAAAAATGAGTAGCGATTTCTCAAGCGCATACTCATAAAAACCACCAACCTTAATTTTCACCAACAACCCAATCAAATAGCGCAAACGCATTGCGTCTACAACAAAATCAATGGAATTATCTAATGAACAATACAAAACCATTACTTATCATCAACTGTAGTGATTTAAAGAAACTCGGTGTACATGCCGCATATGATTTGTATCAGGGAAAGATATTCTCTCTGATTAACTCTAACTGTCGTGATATACGTGAATACGCAGATGTTTTAATTATGTCAGCCAAGCATGGTTTAATTACTGCAGATGCACAAATTGCACATTACAATCTTGAAATGCCCAATATTGGCACTTTGGAAATGAACGAGTTTATTAAGACTCACAAGAAATCGGCAACCGTACTACTTAAAGAAAAGTTAACTAAAGGTCGTGATTGTTACGTATGCCTAACGCTAAAGTATCAACATACATTCGATCACCTAACTGAAAATGGCTTAACATCCAGATTTAAAGGGCTTAATTACCTCTATGTCTCACGTAACTGTGGTGGCATTGGCTATATGCGTGGTCGAGTGAAAGGTATCGTTAATGCCATAGTTAACAAGGCTTGCATTAAGCCTGTTATCTTCCGTTCTGGGGTGGCAAATGCTGACGAAGCAATTGGCTATTTATCTGCTGGCTGCAACATCGGTACGTCACTCGCCTATTTTGACTCCAAACCTTTCCTACCTTACTTCATATCCAATTCGCTAAAGTCACAATATTCATTCATTGATAACGGTGTAATTACAGCGATGAACAAAGGTGAAAACGTCACTCCAAATGATGTTTTTGCTAATTACAAAAACATCATAGATCGCCTGACAGTAGAACAAGCGAGTAGGTTATCGTTAGTCGTTCCTGACGACATATTGTTTCCAACGAAAAGCCTAAAAGTCGTTACGGATCATGCTAAAGCAATAATTGCCCTGGCAAACCGTTGCCAAGTAATGATCGTTGTACATAAGTGCGGGAATGTTGTTAATCATGCGACTAACATGCTTGAAGCTCTTAATTATCATCCAAATATCACGCTTGGCGTACCCTCACGTTTGAGTATTGATACTGGATTTGAGGGTTTAGATAAGATCCATCCACGCCTTTCATTATCAGATATAGAAAGATTGCTGGAAATGAAAGTACCAATCAAACCTAACAGTAAAGTTAAGCGTCCTGTGTGGCGTAGAGTGCATTTCTTAGGGCTGTGTGAGAAGTCGGGTCAGGCATATATGGATAGATTGAACCTTGCGGCTCAATACGGCTATATGACACCGCACTTTGATACTTGCCGAACGCCAGCATTAATAGGTAACGAGAAGAAATCAAACTTGCTAGGCACTAAACTACTTCGCTTATCTAAAAACATGATTGAGCATAATCGTGTAGTTAACGATGTTTGTTTCAAGTCACATGATATTGATAGCGAATGGGATGAACCTGTTATCTATGAGGCTATGACTGAATTGTTAAATCGTTCTGTTAGTGTGTATCTACATAATTGGAATGCAATATTTAAAGGAACAGCTTTGGCATTTACAACAAGTGAGCAGTCAAGCTATATGTCGATGAATGAAGATGATGCAATTGTCGAGTTAGATGATTTACTTTGTCGAATTGATCCTGCTTTTTTAACTCAAAAAGCCAAGCCGCATTTTTGGATGACGTTTTGCGAACGTAAGCATGAGTCAATTAGCGTTGAAAGACGTATAGCTGCACTTTGCAAAGCAATGGTTGGTGATAAAAAACCTGTACCAGTAATGCTACCTGTTGAGTTTAATCACACACTACCCCAACCCCTCCAAGGGCAACTATTCTATCTACCTGAGTTGAAATATATACAATAGCAATAGCTGTTAAATATATTTGTAGCCCTACATAAATATTGTAAAAATATTACATTTAAATAAAAACAACCATAAGTCATTGTTTTTGTGTAGTTGGTAATATTAATACAATACTAATAATTGATTTAATTATTATTACTTACCGATATTTCGTTGAGTAACTTTAAATATTTCAAAATCCACGATGCGCCCTTGGGCGCATTTTTTGTATCTAAAAAATTTACGCCGATGAAAAATAAAAAATAAACCAATTAAAAACAGTAACTTAAAAGTAGATGTGTTAAATGAAAAGTAAAATTGTTAATTGAAAAATTAAAGTAAAATTTTTTCTTATATTTTTTACAAATCAGACTAGGTGACGCTTACCGAAAACAAAATTAAAAATTATTATAGTTATATTGTTATGACGAACGAGGTTAAGAATATGAAAAATAAACATTTTTTAAAATTAATAAGAAAAGCCATTGTTGGCGCATTATTAATAACGACAACCGCACCAGTATTGGCGGCTAATTCATTTACGGCTAACGCAAATTACACTGTTAAGTACGGCTCTAACGCACAAGTACGACTTGATCGCCTAAATGTTCTCATGGCAAAACATGCGAACTCGCCTATTGAAACAAAGTTAATAGTAGTTAACGACTTCTTTAATGCGTTTTTTTACCGCGAAGATTCAGTGTTATGGGGGCAGGATGATTACTGGGCTTCACTTATTGAATTTCTTGGTGTGGGTATGGGTGATTGTGAGGACTACGCAATTGCTAAGTTAGAAGTGCTAACTCGCATGGGTGTTGATAAAGAAAAACTACGCCTAATATACACAACTGCAAACGATATAACACCGCACATGGTACTAGGTTACTATTCTAATCAATCCGCTCGTCCTCTTATAATGGATAACATACAGAATGAGGTTCTTCCTATGTCTGTACGAGTAGACTTAAAGCAGGTGTATTCGTTTAACGATGTGGGTGTCTGGGTAATTGTAAACGGCAAATCTAAATTTGCAGGTAACTCTAAACGCTTATCTCTATGGGGTGATTTGAACACTCGTACAGCTATGCGTTTGCCTACTGAAAACTATAAAATTATCTAATCAATAATCAAGAAATTTAATATGACAATATTATCAAAAGAACATCATAAAATGGGCTACTTATGGGTAGCTCCATTACTTAAAATGTAAGATCCGTATTTAATCAGTAGTTAAAAAATACTGGATAAATAATAATACAATACTTTAGTAGTATTGTAAGATCACTTAACTCAATGATTATTTGTAAAAATAGTGAATTTACAATACTTCTTAAATATTAAGAAAATATTTCAAGACTAGATAAAAAGTTTAAACATGAAAAGATTAAGTGGAATAAAATTAGAACATATTGCAGCATGTCTTGCTGTTCACTCTTTGCGTGATATACCTCAATTAAATCGTGATGCGGTACTGTGGGCGGCAAAAAACGGACAAAGCTCAAGTGTTGCTGCAGCTCGATCTGGCATTCATTATAAGATGGTTTCAAGAGCAGCTAAAAAAGTGCTAGAAACACACCAGATAATGATGCAAGCGTATTTAGATATAGAACCCGATCCAATAACTATGCATGGCAACACAAAAGAAGCAAAAGAAATACGTAAAGAACGCAAAGCTAAGTTGCTGCAATACAATTTAAAAAAGTAAAGTTACTTCTGTTCTGGAATTAATCATTAGCCCTAAAACGAGGGGTTATTTAAACTATTTGCCAATGATCACGCTAGCTATTATCATTACCATTCTTCATAACGGCATCAGACGGTGAAAGCCCCGCACTCTACTTATTAAACTATCTAAACATTCCCAACTGTCCAATATCGCGCCATGAACTACATTCAGTTCATGCGTTTACCTATATCTGTTAAATTCCCTATCAGGAAATACTACTATGTCTATCGACTCTAAAATTAATAACATCATTGAAATTGCAGAAACATTCCATAATGTTGATTCTCAATTTCTACTCGCAGCACTCAACAAGTGTAAGAATATCTTTGATCGTGAGTTTTCACTTAAAAATGAATTATTTAATGTGAATGGTACATTTAACTATGTGTTATCGCATATGCCAGCGCATTATCTAAACGATCACCTTACCTGCATGAGTAATGATGAAGTTATAGAAGTTGAAAGCAAGTTTGAATCTATGCTTGATGGTTTTTATAACAAGCATGACTACCTACGTGCTTTTTGATTTTGTAAACAACAATGTCTAACGTAGTTACCAGGGCTAAGTTCTTAGCTTTTGTTCCAGCAATCTATAAGCCAATCCTCCATGCTTAATAATTACCTAAACCCCAACGCTTACTTCCATAAAGAGATTAATACTGCTAACAGCCTTGCCCAACAAAAGGGCATTGATGTTGATTCATTTACAGAACATCAACAGCTAGCAGCATTGTTTGCTTTTAACTGGCAATCAGATCTTAACGATTACGAACGAACTGAGTTTCTTAATTCATGCCCGTTTACTAATCGTGATAGCTACGAATATCGTGTTTACTCAACAGTCTGTACTTCAAGAACTGGCGTTACATTTACTGATCACAGCGTATCAGTATTGATAAATAACAGTCACGATAACCAAGCGACACAAGACCTCACGATTCATGTTTATAAGGTACTTTGCGAATTAAGTTATAACGAGCTACAAGCACTTTTCTTTGGCTAAACAAACATCTATCTAATAATCCCCAAAAGGAAAAACCTAATGCCTCTATCTAATATCACACCTAAATTCGTTCTAATCACGCTTGTATACGATGATAACGAATCATTTTCATCAAGCGATACCTTTGCTTTAAGTAATCATACAAGGCTTACACAAGCTGAAATTGAGTTTGAAATAGAGCCTCTATTTAGGTTCGCAACGTATGACTATGGCAAGTACCCAAAATCATCTTTCATTCCGAACAAATATGGCTTACCAACATTGAGTCAAGTTGAGTTCGACATTTTGGAAGATGATCGTGATAACCCATACCATGCAATCTCAAATGTAAATTTCACCAATGAAACCATCGCACCAATTGGTAATGATATTTCCATTGTGTTGGACGCTTACAAACAGGGTGGCATAAAGGAATATCACGAAAAATATTTAACTTGCGTGAATGGCTTACGTTGTGAGTACAAACACCGATTAACTATGCTAGATAAACTAGCGCAAAATATTCAAAACGATCCGCAGTAACACTCAATCCCCAATCTCTAAAATCCAATAATCCAATATCAAGGTCACTCCAGAGTGACCTTTTATCTATCAGGAACAATCTAATGAAATTTCTAATCAATACTAAGATCGGTCTAAATCGTGGCAAAAAGCGTCTATGGCTTGAAGGAGTTCGCCTTGCGCGTTGCGGCTTCAATGTGGGTGCAAACATCGCTGTTGATACTGCTGGTGATAAGTTAACGATCAAACGTGATGCTAACGCAGACAAGATTGTTAGTAAGCGTAAAAAGCGTGAAGAATACTTACCGATCATCGAAATTACTGGCTCTAAATTAGATGCTTATAATGTTGATGAAAATGTACGTGTTCTTATTACACCAAAAGGCATCATTGTTAGTCGAACGACTAGCGATACCGCTAAGAAAGAAATGCTTTCTCAATTAGTTAATCGTGTAAAAGAGGGTAAACCATTACGTGTTTGTTCACTGTTTCACGGTGGCGGTGTGCTTGATAGTGCAATTCATGATGGTATGAGTAACGCTGGCATTAAATCTAAAATCGCTTTAGCTGTTGAGTGTGAGTCTGCTTACCTCGATGCCTCACTAAATAACAATCCTCACTTGTTTGATGAAAATAGTGTCGTGATTGAATCAAAAGTGCAATACGTCAACTCGAACGGTTCTGATCGTTATGATATAGGCGTAATGGGCATTCCTTGTACCGGAGCTAGCATTGCTGGAAAATCGAAGAACAAGCTCTCTGCTGCTGAACAACATGCGGAAGCTGGAACAATGTTCCACTATGCATTGAACTTCGCCTTAAAAGCACCAATCGTTCTAATTGAAAATGTAGTTGAGTATGAAAAAACACTGAGCTTTAGTGTTATCCGCTCAGTTCTTGAGGAACAAGGCTATAAGGTACAAACGAAAGTAGTTAATGGAAATGAATTTGGTGCATTCGAGAATAGAAATCGTCTTTGTGCAGTAGCTATGCTTCAAGAAATAGCTGATTTATTCGATATTGATGAAATCGTACCTAATACTAATATTCAAGTGCCTTTACTTGGTGAGTTAATGGATGATGTACCAGAAGATTCTACTCGCTGGAAAACGTTTCAATATATTATTGATAAAGAGGTACGTGATAAAATGGCTGGTAAAGGCTTTGGTCGTACTCTCTTAGATGAAAACAGTAAGTATTGCGGTGTAGTAGGGTGTATCACAAGTGCCGTTCAAGTGAGCCGTACATTAAAGCTAAATTTGATGATGTACTGACTCGACTGTTTACACCAAACGAACATGCACGGATCAAAACAATACCTAACCGATTAATCAACGGTGTGTCTGATACTATCGCACATGAGATTCTTGGACAGTCCGTTATCTTTAACGCTTTTGTTAAGGCCGGTGAGGTGATTGGTGAAGCTATATCTAATTTCGTAAATAGCAGTTTTACTTCTTTTAAGTACGCTGCCTAAGCACTACTACTTGTTGAAGTAATAGTGCCACACATGTAAAAAAGCCTCGCATTCTGTATGACTACAGATAGCGAGGCTTTTTTTTTAACATCTACAATAATATAGATAAAGTATTAACGCAGTATTACTAATCATGGCAATTTAATATAACCTATTGATTTTTATATATCACACTTCTACACGTAATATTTTTAAAATATTTTAAAACAATATTTTAAGTATTAAAACAGTTCATCCATAACTTCATTACCGTAGCTTAAAGCTATTTGAGTATCATGAAATTTTGTGCAAATAGACAGGTCATTTGGTAATGACAATTGATTAGCTATCAAGACTTTATATTTATTTTTTAGCAACTTGGTATCAAAAATAAAATCTTCATTCACTTTCGTAATCTGGCTGAACTTTAGTTGATTATTACTGAATGCCTCATAACCACAATAAATAATAGTTTGTAAATCTTTGAAATACTGCTGGTGGTTTCGAAAAGTAATTTTGCTTTCTGCAATTTCAGAAAATAGATTTAGTTGTGATTGAACAATTACACTTTGCGGAGCAGTTAAACCCGATAAATCGACAGCACCAGAACCGGCATGAGCAAAGTTGATAGAAAAAATGATTGTAAGAGTTAGCGCGTAAAGTTTCATGTTGAGCCTCGTACTTTTATTTGGCTCATATTACGTTGTCACGCGCTAACTAGCGTTTTTAGTGTGAAAGCTATTTTTTGAAGTATTTATAGAATTTTTCTATTGCCTCGTCTACGTCATTAGAGAAAAACGGCTGAGGCTTATCTGTCATACTCTCGATAAGCTTTCTTGTAGTTAGATATGAGTCAATTGCCAGTTTCCATGCATTGACTTGTTCTTGTTTAACATCAAGGATTGCCGATACTTTATTGACCTCAATAATTGTCTGCGCAAGCGAGTTCATGACTGGCGACATTGTTTCCAGTAGTGGGATAGATTCATCCTTGGCCTCTTGCTTTTTCTCTTTAATAGCCTTAACAACAGGATTCTTTACATATTTCAAACAAAACCGAATGCCTGTGATTTTCTTTTTAACTCGGATAAGTTCATAACCTTTAGGTTCTGCACCCTCAGCTTCTGGCTTGTCCGTGGCAACCCAATAACCTTGTGACTTACTTAGTAACTGCTGAAATGCTGGCTCAATAACACGATGCTGTAATGATTGCATACGAGGATAAAGGGGAACTTTTTCAAAAATTTCTGTTTTCGGATTGTATTTCAGAACATGATCACCGTAGCGAACACTATCATCACCACGCTTTATAGCATCCTCAACATCTTTGCGTGAATACGTCTTGTAATCACACGCGAACGTAAAACGGAAGTCTTCAATACTCATAGTCATGCCATTTACATGACGTTTGTTCTTGCTGATTACTTCAAGTAATTTCTGGCTGTAACCACCATCAAGCTCAGTCCAAATAGAAAGATCTGTGTCAGAATAACCTTTTGAATGATCAATAAGTTTAATTGCAGCATCACGGTCGATTAATATTTCTAATACACCACCGGAAATTTCAGCTTTTGGAATAATCACGTACATCTTAGTGACTAGCTTACCTGCGGCATCACGATCTTGTTCATGTACTACTCGTCCCATTATCCCTTTTAATGCTCGACCAATAATACGATGAGTTTCGTAATCAATACTGCCAAACATTTTCTTAATAATGTCCTGCTGAAAACGAACAGCCAAATGGTGTTTAGGTATTGTGTCTGGATCTGGGCGAAAATTATTGTAGTGAGCTCTACGTTCATCTACTGATAATTCAGTAACGGACATTTTGCCGTTGATTAGATCACTTTCATATAATTCATCACGCCATTGCTTAATTTGTAAAAGTAATAACGCAACAATCTTACGTTGATTTTTATTTAGTTCTTGGCGACCAAATAAAAACTTAGCAGGAATGATATACCTCAATTCTTCTGGCATACGATAAAGCATTGTTTGTGGCTGTTCACTTGTAGCACTTAGCTTATTACTCATAGTCATCCCAAACTTAAAGATTTTTATTATTAGAACGTCATTTCAACATGAGTTAGATGTATCGTCAACAAATAAAGCAACATTGAACACAGCCAGTGTTGCCATATTTAACACCTAAAAACCACATTCAAATATAATCATTTATATTCAGATACTTATGAAAAATAACGTGTTTTAGATCACATAAGATATGACAACATCAAAGCCGATAATCTACAAGTTCACGAAATCATGTAAGCTAGACTTGATAAAATATAACTTATTGATAAATAACCACTTGTTAAATTTATAGTCACATAAAATACACATTACAGAAACAATAATAATACATATCAACCAAGAAACACCCACAGTAAAGACAAAATCGGCATGGTTTTTTTCGTAAACCGGCAAATTAACGGGATTTTGTTGCTGTATTTGACAGCCCCACTAAAACAACCGCTTGTTTTTTGAACAACAAGTGATCTACCGCTGATTTTTCACCCCTACAAGGATTATATTTTCGGGATTTTGTTGCTGTATCTTTCTTTGGCCTATTCCTAGTGTTTTTTGTGAGCACTATCGGAAAATATGACCGTTTTTTGTTTTTGATTGCATCAAGTTTCGGGATTTTGTTGCTGTATTTTCGTTTCGAGAGGGAATTAATGAATAACCACGATATTTTGTTGCTATGTTTTTTCATTATCCACATGCGGTAACGGTTAAAATAAAACCAACAAGGGTATTTATCACCCTAAATTACGGGATTTTGTTGCTGTATCTTCGGGATTCTGTTGCTGTTCAACGGGATTCTGTTGCTGTATCACGGGATTCTGTTGCTGTATCGCGGGATTCTGTTGCTGTATCACGGGATTCTGTTGCTGTATCTACGGGATTCTGTTGCTGTATCTACGGGATTCTGTTGCTGTTCAACGGGATCTTGTTGCTATTCAACGGGATCTTGTTGCTGTATATTGCCTTATTTCAAATATTAATCAGTAACTTAAAATCAGACAAAGCTTAAAGTGTAAAGTAAAGCTTAAAGTAAAGCCTAAAGTACCTAAAGTATTAAAGCGTTAAAGTTTAAAGTAAAAATAAATAAAAGATCTTTAGAGCCATTTTTTTAAAATTTAAAACAGCAAAAATAAAAACACACTGCGAACTAGTTATACAAACACGATCCCAACAGAAGATCCTGAATTGGATCTTAAAAGATCAATTACCGATCTTTTCTTAAATTATCCCCTGTAAGCGATTCTAAGAGCCACCAATAAGATAGTGCTAACTTGATAGGGTAATTGGGGCAATAAAGCCTTAGGTTTATTCTCGGGGCGTTTTAGAGCTATATGGGAAGTGACTACGGCGCGTGATCTTTTCAGTTTGAAGTGAATGATAAGATCAGCCTGTAGCGTGATGTAAGGCTTTTAACGATAATCTGAACTACCTGTCGAGATAAGAGCTTTGGGACTTGTACAGAGCGATTGAGGCGTTCGTATGGCATGTTTGATGGTGTGGCGCAGGAGAAGTTGTTACTTAAAGTTAATCGTGAAGTCGTCAGCGTATACGATTAACTTTAAAAGTGATGGATAACTGAAAATAATAAATTAACATCAATATTTGCGGTTTTTGATAAGTATATCTAAATAATCATGATTATTCATAAATCATGGCTGTATATTTTACGTTCAAAAAAAGAGCCGAAGCTCTTTTTTAAATTACCTTTTGTTGCTTAATTTGATCCTCTATGTATTTTACTGTCTGGTATTTGAACTCAATAAATGAAATATCCAGTAGTACAGATAGCCTTTGAATTTCGGCAATGAAGTTAGATCTAAACTCAACAAATAACGGGCTTGATTCAAATTGCTTTTTGGCACTAGCTACACGATTTGGATTGCTGAGGTATTGTCTTAGATACTTTCTACAGATCATCCGTGGTTTTGCTTTTTTACTATTGCGTGAAAAGCATTCTGCACTCATTTCAGCGATAGTGTTTAAAGACATAAGATCATTTAATCGTTTAAATCTATTTAATTTTACCGCTAGTCGTTCTACGAATAATTCATTCTCTAAACGCACTTGTTGATAAAGTGATTCTTGTGCGAAGCGTAACTGTTCTGTTTTTAGCTCTGCTTTGAACTCTGGCGATACTTCTTTTGGATCAATTCCTATCACTTTATAACTCAATGAAATTCTATAACGTTCCCCTGGCTCATATTTGGAATTTTTAGGGTTTACGGCTTTAACTTCTAGTTTGTAGCCATATTTATTTGCTAGGCCAATGAGTCGGTTTGTATATTTGAATGTTGAATAGAACACCTGTCGAGCTAGTGTTTTGTTGTTCGTAGTGCTAATGCCAAATGTTTCTAGTAATGACATATTTAGAACGCGATCAATTTCATCATCGTCAATAAGTATTAGTGGCTGCATCGTGATTCTCATAATGATGTACTAGTGGTATTTTATCGTGAATGTTGATTTGTATTAAGTTTTACCTATATTGTTTTTGGATAAACTTGAAATATTTAAAAAACTTTTTTTGAATATATAGATAGGCGATATGTGGTAATGCTGGGTGGGTATTCATTCTTGTAGTAAATATTTGATGGGGTATAAGAAAGTAATGGTTTATTTGTTGAAATGTATCAACTAATTGATTTGTAACTATTAATATGTGTAATTATTTTTTATCTTGATTTTTCAAATAGCTACTAGCTGGCAATGGTGATTAATCAATAAAAAAACCGCCTTTTAAAGAGCGGTCTTAATGAATATTTTATGAATGGTTTATTAAGGGCAATTAATTCGTTCGTGGCTCAATAAATACTTAGGTATGGGTTTATTGCTATTTAGATTTTTAATTTCCACTATTGACTGTGAGAACTTAATGCATTTATCGGAAGAAACTAAATAGGTCACTTCAAGGTCTTTTACTATATGGTTATCTTCGTTTATTTTAGTATTGATCCTCTCACTATGTTCAGCAGGGGTGCTACATGCTGAAAGCAGAATGCAAACAAATAGAGAGGTAATTGTTTTTGTTATTTTCAAAATCTATTCCTGAATGTTATTTTTGATTATTACAAGTTTACTTTATTGAACATGTGACGTTGGTTCATTCCACCACCCGTCATATGAGTTGTATTTGGTTCGCATAGCTGAACATAGTGATTCAATATCAGGTGGTAGTGTGGATGCGCTCTCTTTTGGTAACGGGAATCGTACCTTGATAACTCTTGAACCCTCGACAATACAAAATGCCTGTCCTTTGGGGAGGGCTATGATCTGATCTGGTGTAATGAGTTTTTGGGTTTTGGCTGTACCAACAGAATCACTAACGCGAGTTGAAAATACTTTAGTGTCCAATCCATCATCTATAATTCCAGAATCAGGTGTGACACCGTTTTGTATTTTTGTGTCATACAGGTCTACTTCTGGTAGCTGATCGGTGAATAACTTAGCTGTATCTTCGGTTTTGACACGGAACATTATTAAGGTGTTGAAGTTAGACTCCAATACCTCCGCTTTGGCTCTGTCATTAAGTTTAACTGTAAGATCCTGTCTTGATTGTGTATAAGCAGTTACGCGCATACCTGAACCACCAGCTTTGTTCAAAATTGGCATAAATTCTTCACCAACCATTTCGTTTGCTTCGTCAAGATGCAAATAACAAACAGGTTTTTCAGTTGATAAACAACCATCTACACCATAGTTAATGCCTGACTTATATATTTTACCGGATAAGCTCAGTAGGTCAGAGAGCATGGCGTTTGAACATGCACTAGCTACGTCACGGTTTGTCATGGCATCGAAACCACAATAAACAACGGCACGTTTACGTGCTGCTTGAGTCCAATCGAAAACAGGGCGAGGATCATCTAAGTCATCATAGTTGGGAGACAATACTTTTAAGTTGTCACCGCTACATAGCTTTTCAAGGAACGGTAAGTAACTAGCTGTAATTTTAGAGAAGTAACTTGGGTCATAACGGACAGCGTTAAGTACAGCTTCATATACCGGATCATCTTTCATATTACCGGCTTCTTGCTGTTCTTTAATAAGCATATAAAAAGCTAAAGATTCGCGTGACATTGCCTTTAATGACGCTGGAATACCTTTCATTGTTTGCTTCAAGTCTTCGTGTAGTTCTTGCCAGTTTTCAATTTCTAGCTCAACCATCAGCATTTTACAGTATTCCAGATACAGCACTTCCATATCCATGATGTATTTACGGATCAGGTCATAACTAGGACGCTTACGTAGTCGGCATAAAGCAGTACAAATAACATTAGAGAATCGCCACGCGAACTCTTTAAATGCGTTATCTGAGCCGCCACCTAACGGGTTCGTCGATCTGGTCGCACACTCCGAGATCTGGCTAAAGTGCCCAATACCGTTATAACGGGCTGTAACGTCTGGCGCGCCAAGGTGAAATAGAATGAACTCGCGTCCATGCCGCTTTGCTTCTGAGTAGCAACGAGCAAGTAAATCTGCATCACCTTTTGGATCAAGCACTGCAACCATTGCCTCTGGCTCAGTCACTACTTTTTTGACAATTGAACCGTCATACCCACGATAAGTAATCTTACGTTTTACAACACGGGCAATATCTGCAGATATGAATAACTCTGCTGCACGGGTTTTACCCACACGGGTAGTGCCCATAACAAGCGTATGTCCATTTCGGCCACCGAGCTCCATGAACATATCTTTTTCTTCACTTGCACCTACACCATGTAGATAAGGCTCACCACCAACGGGAGGGAGTGGCGCATATGGATTATCAATTAAGTTAATGTAATTGAGTTTATTACTGATTGTAGCCAGTGGTTTAAGTGCCGGTCTTTTTTCAATTATTCGATTAAGGCGTTTAGCTATTTTTTTTCCGTTAATTATTTTTCCAGAGCTTGTTAGGTCTGCGATTAGGCGCAATTTACCTGTTTTTGCTGCATATCGTTCTAATTCACGCGCTTTATAATAAAGGGGTGATTGCTTGATGTACTTCCGACCGTTTTGCTTTTGGCATTCATAGGCGCGTTGGGCATGTACTTGAGTCCAATCAAAACCTTTGCCGAGATAGAACTCTGTTTCAGAAACAGGTAATTCTTCTGTGGTCATTGCGAACGCTTCTAATCGCGTTAGATTTTTTTGATAACGCTTTAACTTGCGACCATTAACAATCTGTGTTCCAGCCATTGCTGCGGTAGCTACAGCCAATGTATAGCTGAGTGATGCAGGTAAACCAGCAAGGCTAGGAACTGCAGCTAGGGCGTAAGTACCCAACGAGCTAACCAAAGCTGCTTTGTATTCGGTTATTGGGCGTAATTGCCCATCCATTCTGTATTCAACAGTCATATCAATATTGTTTTTAATTGAGTCGTAGCGTAACGATATTGCTGTTTACAAAATCAACATGGATTAGTTGTTTAATCGCTGATTGTCTAATCAATGATGAATTTAACTTTTATGTGAAAATCGTAAACGGAGGGTAATTATGGCTCAAGAAAACAAGGGAAATTCACAACAAGGCAGTTCACAAAAAAGAGAGAAGCCACCACGTTATACAGGTGGTATTGGTGCTTTATTTAGGCTGGCGTTTGAAATAGTTATTGTTTCATTCTTACTAATAATTATAGCTATAGGTGTGGAGTATGTTGCTGTAATATTTGGCTTTGTAGACAAAGGAATAGATCATAGCCGATTAGTGTTAATCAAATATTTTGAATTTTTATCATTGGATAAAACAGGGCATAAATACATGATCGATCCATTATCTGTAACAAGTTATTTTATGGATGGTGTGTCAGGACTTTTTAATACAAATATGAAAGAGTTAATGCTAACTCCGCAAGTTGGAATGAGGGCTTGGTTATATATTCCAATCTTTGTTGTATTCACAACGATCATTAAAATGTCGTATGTTGTTAGTTCATTGCCTTTGTTCTTTATTGTTTGGTTATGCATGTTTGCAGATGGATTCGTGCTACGGAAGGAACGCATTTACACTGGCGTAAGAGATAGTGGTTTAAAATGGTCGATCTCAATGCACTTGGTGGGTGTTCCACTAGTAGGATTCATGTTGATTTATTTGGTTGCACCGACAGATAACCATCCAACTCTATGGTTATTGCCAATCATATTGTTGAGTGGGGTTGGTATACGCGCTGCTGTATCAAATTTCTCGAAATTTAACTAAAAAAACTCTGTATTACTTGTCACCTCGTTGTGTCAGTAATACAGAGCCTATTCAATGACGTTATACAATTTTAATCTACAGGAATTGTGCATAACTCATGCAATAAAAATATTGCCTTTCATCAAATAATCTTCAATTTCACTGCCAGTGATTTTACTTCTCTTTAGTGTAATTAGATATGATGCAAGCTCGACCTGGCACTCTAAGTTGATGTGTACCAATTCATAAGCCGCAAATAACTCATTAGTATGTTGTTCTTCAATCGCGTGTAAAAACCGCCCATAACCATTAGGTTCATTGATCAGAATTGTTTTAGGAATACTGTAACCACATTGGTTACTGACTTTTTCAACGAAGAACTCAATTGGCTTATCGTTTCTAAATGAGATACCGCTATTAAACAATGCTGCTATAGATGCAATGCTAATCAGTCCGTGAGCAAATGGGATCATCGTTGTATTTATTTTGTTTAGAACGAGCATTTTCTGCAAACCTTTCATTTTGTGCGACCTGTTTTTTTGTCGCTATAAATATACAAATAATATTGCTTTATCTCTATAGTAATATGTAAATAATATTGTAGATTTCAAATTTAACTCTCACAACCCCTTTATAACAGTAGCTTATAGTTTTATTTATATTGTAAGTAATATTTATTTAATACTTTTTAAATATTACAATATTATCTTTTAAGTAGTTGTCTTGGTTGTGGGTGAAATGTGCTTAGTGTATTTTATATACAAGTGTGATTTACAGTAAATTAGATATAATGATGATTAATCGCTGTTAATTACCATTAACCATTAAAAATTAACATCATTTATAATTAGTTATCGTAAATCATAGCTTGGCTGTTATTTATTGTCTTCTTCGTACAGTTCAACAAACTGACCGGCAATTTTCCCGATATTAGAAAAGTACAACGGCTTTTTAATCAATGTTGTTTTATGTGCTCTTTCACGTTGAGGAACAGTCTCATAAATTTCTGGGTGGCCAGTGGTAATAACTAATCCATAACCAATCCTAAAAGATCCTCGTTCATCTGCAGCATAACAATGAGCTCGATACTGAGTACCGCTTTCTCGTCTACTACGAATAGAACTCACACCAAAATGTGATAGTAATTCATTTACTGGTGCAGTTACGTAGACGCATGGCTCGGTACTTAATCCACCTCGAAGCGACATATTACTTTTGAGTAGTTTTGCTTGAATGTTGTAATTAACTTTTAAGTGGTCAACAGTTTGCTTTGCGTTCTCGCGGCTATCTGCATCGGTGAAGAAACGGCAAATGGGTGCAACGTCACCATGCTTTAATATTTTGCTTGAAGTTGCAGCCTGTCTCCAAATGTTGATTTGAGATAGATCTGGTTCAATGCTTGGAAATCTACTAGGGAATGATTTGAATGATTTGTTTATAGACTGCATTGCAATTCTGTATGCGGCTTCTAGGTCTTTCTTATATTTCCGAATTGTAGGAATAGCTGATTTAGCTACTGAGATAACAGATCGCACATACATTGGTGGCGCGTAAATTGTTCTCTTTCCGCGAAATTCTATTTTGTGATACTGAGGCTCAAAACCATCTTCACTTTTTAGAACCGTTCCATTTATAGCTAGATATTCAAAGAACTCTTGTTCAAGAGTGTAGAAATCAATCCATTCGATGTTGTTCACGCGAGCGAGGCAGCTTTTCTCGTAATTCATAGCTCTACCAGTAAAAGACAGTGATAAGTAATTTTGTTAATTACTATTTTAACACGTTTTGACTATGCGCCTAAGTGACTGGAATGCGGTTGTTGCGAGGGAATTGTTATGGTTTGTTTCAGATGCATCTAAAGAACACTAACCAGAACTTTGAAATTATCATATAAGGAAAAATGGTACAGCAAGGTTGGACGATATACAGAGGTGGAGCAGTTAAAGACGAATATTCCACTACAGGGCTACGATATGATGTTGAGTGGAGATAAATGAAGTTTAATGATTTACCAAGCAACTGATGAATACGATTTTTAGCAATATTGAAATATATACTACCAGAGTTGTGTAGAGTCATAATTTTCATGTATGAAAATCATTTAAAATAAAGACTTAACAAAAATATATAGAGAATATTTTTCTTTTGATTTAATGTGTAAATTCAGTCTGTTTTTCGTTAAAAAGGAATTAGGAACCGATGTGATACACAATATTTTAATTACAAAATATATTCTTACATGTATGTAAATAATGCTTTATTGGTATGATGCGAGTGATTTAAATATGATAATTAAGCAAGTTGATTTTGATGGTGAATCAATTAGACTTTGTACAGATACTCCTTTAAATAATGAAAATATTTTTTCTGTTGTAATTGGAGTGAATGCTTCTGGTAAAAGTAGGCTTTTAGGTAAAATCTGTAATATATTTTTATCTACTAATGAAAGGTTGTCAAAAATATACCAATATAACGATTTGTCTAATAAAGCTTTTTACAACAAAAAATATATAAGTAAAAATTATAATGAAGAAGGCTCGATTCACTACCTTAATTATACTGAGAATTGTTATATTTCTTATTCAAGAGGTGAAGTGACAAAAGTTAAAGACGATTCCATTATAGAATATGATATATCTTTAATGATTGATGGTTATCATCATATGGTACCAATGCCTCAACGAATAATTAGTGTTAGTAATTGTTTATTTGACAAGTTTCCAGAAGAAAATATTACGTCACAGATAAGCAGTTCATTTATTAAACTTCCGCAGTTTTATTACAACAAAGCATCATCAAATTATAATGTATCATATAATAGTAAACCGCAGAACTTAAATGACTTGAAATCAAAACAGATTAGTTATTCTATTTTGAGGTTTATTGCTAATAATTCAAATCATGTTGATGAAACATTAAATAAATTAAATTTAGAGTGTGATTTGCATTTTGATCTAACTGTAAAAATAAAAACAAAATTAATAAGAGAAAATGATAGTTATTCTACTATAGAAATGTTTGATATTAATAGTACCGTGGATTCTTTTTTTATAATGGAGTATGAGTCTTATGAAATAAAAAGAGAAAAGGACATAATCAGAAATGCCATATATTCATTCTTATCCTATTGCTATAATTGTGATGTTTCTACTGTTGATACTTTGATTTTAAATAAAAACGAAATTAAAAACATTAAGTATCATTATAATCAAAGTGTTAAAGATAAAAAATCACTTAGAGCAATAAAGAAACTTTTATTATTAGATGTTATTTCAGCTAATGATCTATCATTTTTTGATTCAAAAGAAATGGTTCAAACAAAAATATCAGAAAAGAGTTCTGGTGAGCTGTGTTATCTTCATATGATAACTGCAATTGCTAGTGAAATAAAAAACAATTCAATTATATTGATAGATGAACCAGAACTGAGTTTACATCCAAAATGGCAATCTGAATTTATACCATTTCTACATAAATTATTTAATAATTATCGTTGGTGTCACTTTATTTTAGCTACACATTCACCTCATATAGTTTCATCTTTATCTAAAGTTAATTCATTTGTTACAAATATATCATATAACCCACTTGAACCAATAAAAGGTATTGATGTTCACCATAAGTCAATGGATTATCAAATGGCGAGGGTGTTTGGTGTAAATAGCCCAAACAATGAATACTTAATTAGAATAGCTATGAATTTATTTACTCATATTAGTAAGTATAAATCTATAAGTGATGAAAAAAGAGAAGAATATGAATTTTTAATTAAAATAGTAATGGATATGGATAAGGACTCGGCTCTTTATGACTTGATAATAACACTAAAAGAAATGTATAAAATATATGGCTGATATAAAAGAGAAAATAATATTTAGCAAACAACAACTTCAATTGATTGCTACAAAAAAGAATTGTAGTTCATTTAGTTATAAAGACTGGGGTGATGATAGTTTACTTGATTTAAGGTGCTATATTAGAAATTATTATCGTAACTTACAGAAAGGCGAATGTGCTTTTTGTAAAAAAGATTTATCTATTGTTGCTGTTGGAAATGCACATGTTGAACATATAGTACCTAAATCAATTTACCCTCAGTTTATATTTGAGCCTAAAAATTTATGTGTAATTTGTGCTGACTGCAATCAAATAAAACGAGATCAAGAAATAAATAAAAATACAACTAATACATTAAAAAAAGAATTTATAAAATACCCAAGAAGCTCTAAATCTTTTTTAATTGTTCATCCACACTTTGATGTTTGGCATAATCATTTAGAAAAATTTAATGGCTTTTTCATTAGCAAAGATGATCATAAAGAAAGAAAGGGTTCTTTTACAATATATGCTTGTGGGTTAAATAGAAAATTCTCCAAGTTTGGATATGAAAAAGAAATATATAGTGATAATGATTTAATGGAAGCAGCAAGGAAATTAATTGAATCTGATGATATAATAACACGCTTTAATGCTTTAACTAATTTAAAGAATATAATTAATAATTAATGTATATAAAAATAGTGAGCTATTTAAATCATTACTCGATTAAAAGTAGCTCACTCTCTCTCTTGAATTATATATTCAATTTGACGTTTCCGTTTCTGGCATAAGGGTTTTCATATCACTGATAAAATTTATTTTAACTAGTCCATAGTAGGTGGGTGCTAGCTGGCTGATTTTAGGTAAGTGATTAAATTATAAGGTGAAACTAAACCATCAATAAACTCTCCATTTTCTAAAAGAAGATACGGTGTCTTGGTTACATTCAGTTGGTTCTTGGCATATTTGGTAAATTCAAATATGCGTTCTGCTATTTTTGGATCTGGCTTGCTTGGAAACTGTTTACTAAGTAAAGAAGTTAGAGGTTTGCTTGTTGACCACGCTAAATACATTGATTTCGATTCAGGGGTGTATGCACCATGATTTAAAAATGGCATGACATATACAGTTATACCATTAGAGCTAAGAGTGGGTATGTTCATTAGGAACTCGTTGCAATATTTGCACTGGTTGTCGTACAGCATGACGATGCTATTTGTTTCTTTATTATCTGCAGGGATCTTAATCGCTATATCGCCAAACGATGTAAGTACCTGTTGAAGTGCAGTTGATTTTGTAGTTTGCAAAATCGAATGAGTATTACCACCACTTTCTGCATTTACACTCAAGCATGGAAATAAAAACATTGAGGCAAACAATGTTGCTGTTATTTTCTTTTTGATCATTACATTCTCACTTATCAATAATTTGAGCTTTACACACTAATTAAAGTGGTTTTAAAAACGTAACTTAACCTACTTGCATCAACTAATAACAAATAGATGCGAATCATGCCAAAACGTAAATTACTAAACAGTGTTATTGCTACTGCTATCGTGGCTATGACGGGGTGTTCTTCTGTCTCTAATAGCCCTGTAGCAGCGGTTTCAAACGATCTTGTTGTGTTTGAGAAAGGCGCGTCATTACAAACGGCAACAAACTATCTAGCAAAAATGTATGACCTCGAAACGGTTGATTGGGATAATAAAATAGACCGAACTAAATTACGTATTACCAAAAACGTTACAATTAAATCAACAAGTAACGCTCAAGACGCGCTTAATAGTGTTTATACGGCAATCCCTCAGTTAGCAGCCACCGCAAATACTAATTCAATTAAAGTAACGCTTAACAATCTTTGTGATGGTAAGGCGGCAATGAGCAATAATCATGGCTATGAAACTATTAATATTGATAGCCAACCAATTATTATTACCACCCCTTTAAATTTCAGTAACGGCTTTAATCAACAAACAAAAACACCATTAAAATCAGTTGCAACCAAGGCTACGCTAGACACAAAACCGGCATTGGACAACAATCGAATGACTGGTGCTGAATCATTAAAAGCAGTAACGACAGTAACTAAGATTCAGCCATTAAAACAATCAATTCAGGTAAATAGTGGCAATATGCTTTCATTAGCTGTAATTAAACAATTAGACAAATTTGGTTATAGCCCCATTTGGATGCTGAACGACAAAACCGCAAAGAGCTTAAACTCTAAAGCGGTTTCTAACTTTGAGTTAAATACAGCGTCAGTAAATGATTTTGTATATGGCGTTGCTACAAAGCTAACAGAGTTAGGCGGCCAAACAGTCAATGCTAAAATATTCCCTGGTTCTAAGCAGGTTGTTTTCCACCTACACAGTGCAGATAACGTTGCGCTATACAATATGACTGCCGGACGTTTAAGCACCAACATCGAAAACCTTGCGAAACAATTTGGTTGGAAATTAGATCAAAAACGCGGTTGGTTAGCGGCACAAGATTACCCAATCAGCGTTGATTACCCTGTAGTTGCTGAAAATAATATTGATGCTGTTCTTACAAAAATGCTTCAACCATATAATACAAAGATCAAACATCAGTTGGTCGAGTCTATTAAAGAAATTTTCATTGTTGATGCAAAGTAGGGTAAGAACATGACTAACAATAAACTCATTAAATCAGCATTAACTTTAGCTTTAATTGCTGGTAGTTCTACTGTTCTTACTGGTTGTGGATCTACTGATTACTTAGTGCAGCAAAACAAAGCAGAAGTTATGGGCGGTATGGTTGACAAAGCACGCTTGGCTGCTAAGTCTAACTTTATTGAACAGCCACCAGTAAACCTTGCAGTATCGCTACCTGTTAAGTTTAAGCCGTCTTGGGTCGATTCATTTACTGTATCTATCAATGTGAAGAAAGCTCCATTAGAAGTGGTAATGGATCAGATTTCTGAAAGTACGGGTCTTACTTTTGTTTGGGGTAATAAGACGAAGTTAGATCAGCAAATCACATTAAATAAGAAAGGGGCTTCTCTTTCAGAAGTCTTTCATGCGATTGAAGCTAAAACTGGCTATGAAATTGACACTAGCGAACGTGAAGCAATTTCTATTAACGCTGAGATTACCAAGTCTTTTCCATTAATGAAATTTGCAGGTTCAAACAGTTTTTTGATCGGTAAAAAATCAGGGGCGGATTTAACTGGTGATAGTGGCGGTGAGACTGGCGGTATGTTTTCATCTGATTCTGATCAGTTTTCTAATATACAAGCTAACAACGTTGATCCTACTAAAGATATTGTTAAAACAATTAAGAATATTGGCGGTGACTCGTTAGTAACACTTAATGAAGCAACTGGCTCTATAACTGTTACTGGTAAGCCAGCAAGCGTTAAGCGCATTGGCAAGTACATTAGTCAAATCAACAAACAAATGGGTCAAATGGTACGTGTTGATGCGAAAATTGTTGTTTTCACATCACGCAACGCCAACTCATTTAACGTTGATTTAGATCTTGTTAAGAAAGCTACAGATGGTGTTTTGAATTTCTCTAGTGGCGGTTCGAGTGCTGCGGTATCTGGCTTAACTAACCTTGCTAAATTCAGCGCAACATCAACAAATGGCTCAATGGCTGGTACTTCATTGTTCATTGAGGCTCTACGCCAACAGGGTGTTGTTTCTGTAAGCACAGAACCAAGTCTTACGGCTCTAAATAACCAAGTTGGTGAGATAAACTCGGTACATAAAGAAGCGTATGCCGCAAGTGTTGGTGTTGGTGCTATTGGTGATAGCAACGTTAGCGATGGTGTTATCTCAAGTATCGAACAAAAAGTTATTGTTACTGGTTTCTCAATGCGCTCACTTGTTAAAGTGGTCGAAGATGAAATTATGCTTCAATTTAGTGGCACGGTTTCAGAGCAGGGTCAGTTTAAAACGTTTAAGTACCAAGGGGCTGAATTAACATCACCTCAAATGGACGAGAATAGTTTCAATCAGTCTGCTTCGCTATTAGATGGCCAAACACTTATCTTGACTGGTTACAATCAGGAATCAGCTAAAGCATCATCAGATGAATCGTTCCATAACCCGTACCTTGGCGGTAATGGTGGTAAAGATCAATATACACAAACAATGGTCTTGCTAACTGCACATTTAATTTAAGGTCGGAACATGAAACTGATACGTGATTATGTAAATAGTCCGTCCTTTCAAAATTTTCGCATTCGTAAAGCTATTTCTTCGGATGCGGATCATGCTTCAATCATTAAATTAACAAATGAATCCGTACTGGTTACGTCTGTTATTAGTGACGAGAAAGAGATTGAAAGTGGCGTTGTAATGCCGTTATATGCTGATTTAATAGCATTTAAGTGGTTGCGTTCAAATGTTAACGCGAGTGGCTGTGTCGCAATGTGGTTTAACGTTGCTGATACTGTAATAGATAATCCAAAGACTGACATTTCACTTTGTAATGTCACCATCGTTGCAATAAAAGATGGTGAGATTAAGGCTGACTTGTCAGGGCGTTTAGATGCGGTTCTTTCAACAGCTATGCGCTTTTGTGAGCGATTAGAAGTACCACTAGTCATTTCAGAGGCACACGCTTGGAAAGGTCTGTATGCGTTTATTGAATCACAAGATCTTAGTGTCAAAGTTGAATTAATAACTGACGCGATTCAACAAAACGAAGTTACTGATTTTTCACCGATTACAGTTGCGCAAGCTAACGCTCAATATTATCGAACAGGCATGGAAAAAATATTCATTGCCTCAGTAACGGCTCTTGTTATTGGTTGTTCATTCCTTGCATATACCGCTTATGAAACAGCTAAGTTAGAGAGACAACGGGAAATTGTAAATCGTGTTGTTGAAGATCCTTATAAGGCGTATCGAAACGATATTAAAGGTGTTCATGTTACTCAAGATGTTAATTTTGTAATTGGCAAAATTGGGCAATACAGCAATATTCCATCATGGGAAGTTAGTTCTGCAGAGGTTAAGGGTAGAGCGTTTAAGTTAACGCTAAAGCCTAAGTTTAATCATGCATCTTTGACTGAGTTGGTTACGTGGGTACGTAATAATTCAGAAGATAAGTTGAATATCAAAGGTTCTACTTACACGATTAATTTGAACATTCCTAAGTACAAAGATGATTACATGAGCGCATTTAAACGCTACATCATCGACACGGAAATGAACTACGCACAATTGAGCGATCTAGCTGTCCATTCGGGATTCACTAAGGTCACGCTCCAAAGTAATGCGAAGAAAACAAATTATCGCGTAATGGCTGGTCAGATTACAGGTCAATATTTAGACCTTTCTCAGATCAAAGCGTTTTACGATCAACTTGCCCATGTTCCTATTGAGTCTGTTGGTTTAGTCGTCAAACACAATAAAGATCTTGGTAATTACACTATTTCCCAAAAATACAAACTAACTGGACAGCTAGAGCATGAGCAAGAACAAAAAGAAAAGTAACAATAAGAATCAACCCAAAGAAATTAATCCATTACTAGCGATTGGTATTATAGGTGCTGTTGTTGCTGGTGCTGCATTCTTTTTAATGGACAGCGATAGTGATGGGTACAGTGATAGTTCTTCATCATCTGAACATGCGACAACTACGATCATTGAAAAGGTGCAAGCACCGGATGCTGTTAATGCTCCAATGATTTTACCTGCTCAAGTTAAGAACCTTGAGGTATTCAATAACCAGTTTTCACAAAAGCAACATGACGTTGCAAATGCAAAACTTGATGCTTCAATCGCACAGTCAAACCTTGTTGTAATGCAGTTGCAGCGTAAGCAAATTGAAGTTAAACGTGAGTCGATGGATAGTGGTATAGCTATTGATGATTTCGGTATGGCATCAAGCCAGCCAATTTCCACTACCACCACCAATAGCGTTTATTCAAATGACGCTGATTTAAGTAAAGCAGCTTTAGTTCGTACAGCTAATGCATCGTCCGTTAATGTTGTTATGACCATGAAAGTTAACGGTACGCGCAATGCAGTATTAAATGTTAATGGTGAAAATCAACGTGTGGCTATCGGTGGTGCAATTGATGGTACTCAATATCGCGTAACTAATATTACAGATAAGCAAGTTTGTTATCGCGAAACAGGTAAGAAAAATTCTTCAAAATGTAAATCTGTATAATACAAATTTTAAACTTCTAACTATAAGCCGGATAACAGTAATGTTATCCGTTTTTTTTGGCTGGCATACTAAATCGAGTCGTTTTTATATCTGAGCGTAACATAGTTTCAATCTCAAATACTGGATATAGAAATGTCTGAATCTAACGCAACCCTAGAAACTTTTGTACTGTCAGAGTTACTCCCATCCGACCGCTATGCTTACCGTGACGAAGAACTTCTAATACGCTGTAAAGAAAGCACAATGGCTTATCTTAGTCGTGGTGGCACTATTTTTACACGCGATCTCTCTGCACCGTTTGTTGATGATCTTCTTGATTTTTATATTGAAGAAACGGGAAAAATTCCTTATATCAAATTAGTAACGGCAGAACTAATTGAGCAGGTTTTGCAGTTACCTGACGATATGTTGCTATCGGATATTACTGAATCATTGGGTGGCTCTACTGAACACTCAGAAGAACAGTCTTTAGTTGCAATTGACTTCAATGAGCTATTGAACGTGGCTTATCAAGAGCGTGTTGCTGATGTTCATATCAGCATTATGTCGAATGGTACTCTTGTTCGAGGTCGTAGCTCTAGTGGCTTAGTTCGCTTACATAAAGTTATGCGCAACCGTGATTATGGTGTATCTCTTGGCAACCAAGTTTTCCAAGTTTTAGCGTCAGAGGGTTCAAGTGGTTCATTTTATGAGTCCGTACCAGATGAAAACCGGTTTAGTTGGGAAGTGGGGGGCAAGTTACGTAACTATCGTGCTTCTACAATGCCAATTAAAGGCGGTGCGAAAATTAACTTACGTTGTCTTGATCCGTACAGTGATACCGTTCTTACTCCGCACGAACTAGGTTTCTTACCGCAACAAATTAAACAGTTAATGAAGCTAATGAATATGCCCTACGGTGGCCTGTTAATTAGTGGTCAAACTGGTTCGGGTAAAACGACAACACTTATGTCATTCCTTGATGTACTACCAAACAATATCAACGTACACACTCTTGAAGATCCAGTTGAATGGCTTAACTCAAAATTCTCCCAAACTGAGATTGATATGGATGGTACTAAGGATGAATACGATATTTACCGTGGTTCATTTGCAGACTTTGGTAAACGATTATTACGTCAGGATATTGATGTGGCGATGTTTGGTGAGATCCGTGATGAATTATCAGCATCTATTTTCTATCGCCTTGCAAGTACAGGTCATATGGCTGTTGGCACAGTTCACACAGGTTCTGCGCTTGGTTGTATCACAATGTTGATAAAGTTCTTTAAGCTGAGTCCAGAACAAGTCGCTGATAGTGATTCATTTAATGGATTCTTGAATCAAAAGCTGGCCAATAAACTTTGCCCTCATTGCTCTAATAAGCTCAAGGAACATAAAGAAGTAATTTTACAGCAAACAAAATTAGCGATAGAACGTAATAAAAAAGATGTGTTGTGGCGTTTTGAAAATATGACGGAACAGTTGGCGTTGGTAGAGTCATTCTGTGGTGGCGAAAGTGATCTCAATAAGTTGCGCTTTAAAAATGATCAAGGCTGTGTGGAATGTAGCTATACAGGACTTAAAGGTAAGACGGTTATTGCTGAAATATTGGTAATGGACAACTCTATTCGTCGTCTTGTACAAGATGGTAATTTGCTTGGTATTCAAGATTATTTGAAGTCCGTTAACTACATGACCACACGCGATCACGCCATTCAAAAAATCGGGGCTGGCCTTATTGATATACATGAGGCTTGTCGTCTTATCAATGATATGGATGCATCAACGAAGCAATCATTTGGTTATGACGATATTGCTAATGAAATGAGAACATTAGGGGGCAACATTAATGCCTAAGAAGTTTTCAAATGAATGGTTTGCTCAACGTACTTTTAAGCGAAAGATACAAATTGAGTTCGTATCAGATATGGCGGTTTCATTACGCTGCAATTTATCTCCAAAAGAGCATTTAGAACAGGTCGTTAAGTTTGGTTCAAAAAAACAGGCTATTCCTGCGAATTATATGCTTGAAAAAATGAGCTCTTCTAAACCTTTATCTGTTGCGATGGAGGGATGGTTTCCACCCGTTGTTATTCAAGCTATTCGTGCTGGTGAATCCAATCGAAAAATAGATGAAGCATTAGATAATGCGGTAGATGCATTAAATAATGGGGGGATTATTGGCAAGATCTTAGGCTCGAATGCGTATTCTTTATTCCTTTTATTTCTGGGTACTGCGGCTAATGTGGTTGCGTTTCTTTTCATATTTGAACCAAAGTTAGAAGAAGTGAACTTGCGTTACTGGTCGCCAATATCAAAGATTGCTTATGATATTGGTTATATGTTTGTGTACCAATCATCGTACTACGTTATAGGTTTTAGCTTATTCTTTTTTTTCTGGGGCAAGTTCTTAGGGCGTAAGACAAGTAAATTTCGTTCAAAATTCGATAACTTACCCGTCTTTAAAGAATATCGTATTTATAACGCAACTACATTATTGAGTAGTCTTTCATTAATGTTTAAGTCAAATATTGCGCCTAATGCGAGTTTGCCTCTAATCGAGAAATGTACGACTGGTTATTTAAAATCACATGTTGAGTTAATGATTGCTCGATTAGGAAGTGGTAAAAATAATTCAATTGGCTCAGTTATGGCTACTGGCTTGTTAACTGATGGAGAATTAGCCAGAATTGAGGTGCTAACATCTAAAAACAGTCGCTCGATTGGATTTGTACTGGATATGTCTAAGCAGCAGCACCAAAAAATGTTAGATGCAGCAGTGACTAGATATGGTTTTATTTTACAAGCATTTTCAATGATTTATACGGCTGGTATGATTCTTGTGACATTTCTTGGTGTAAGTGCATTAAACATGATCGGACTTTAATTTAAGTTTTTTAGGCACAATGACTCTTAAATGAGTGGTTGTGCCTTTTTTTGTATATGTAACTTACTGATTTAAAATCATTTTATGGTGTTTGTTTGTATTTGCAGTCTAAAGCGTGAGTTTTTTGGATATTCCCTAAAATAACCACATCGAAACAACAACATGAAACGTTGTTTGATTTACATTTTCTTAGTTCGATTATCGAACGTTACATTATTAAAAACGGAATAAAGCAATGACTTTCGCTCAAAAACTAAAAGCAAAAATGAACCCTGTAGTAAACAAGCAATCAGGCTTTACTCTTATTGAGCTTCTAATTGTATTAGTGGTTATTGCTATCCTTAGTCTTGTTGGCTACTTAGTTAAGCCGAAAGTAATGGATATGGTATCTACGTACCAAGTAACTAACGCTGTAAGCACTATTTCTGCTGAAACCCTTGCTTGGAAAGGCGCAAAAACTAACTTTACTGACATTTCAGTAGCAAGCATGTGTGATTCTGGTCAGTTATCTTTAGAGCTTTGTGGCGCAGCTAACGATGGTGTTGGTACTAACCCGTTTGGTGGTGACTACACGTTAACTGTTAACGCAGAAGATGCAAACCTAATTGATCTAACAATGACTAAAGTCCCTGGCGCTATTGGTAAAAAACTTGCGAACACATTGAAAGACCATTCAGTAGGCGATTCAGCTAAGTTTAATGGTACTCCTGCAACATCTGCTGATAAGAAAGGTACTGCTGGTTCTATCACAATGACTATCTAATTTTAGATAGGTCATAACAAAAATGGCGGCTCTATGAGTCGCCTTTTTTTTCGAATTTTTTTGGTGTTGGTTATGAAAAGTTCAAATATTAAAGTTGAAAATAAAGAGCAAGGTTTTACGTTAATTGAGTTATTGATTGTCCTAGTAGTTATCGCAATTCTTGCCATTATTGGCAATGCAGTTAAACCAAAAGTTATCGCTCAACTAGATACTTATCGTGTAAACAGTGCGCTAGATGTAATGATTTCTCAAGCCCCTCTGTGGCGTGGTTCGCAATACACGTATAAATCTATTTCTGTGGCTAGTATGTGCGATAAACAGTTATTGCCAATTGAAATTTGCGGCACTGATAATGATGGTAGAGGGGCGAATCCGTTTGGTGGTGATTACGTTATTACATCATCAAGAGCGTATGGAAATCAGCATATTAATGTTGCAGTAACCAAAATTAATTATGACTCAGTAGGCGCGGTAGAAAACAGCATGTTATATCGCTCTGTTGAACGCTGCACAAAAGCAAAAGACTGCGGTAGCTTTGGAAAAGTTGAAGCTAGTGGTCGTGATGGAAAAAGCACAACGATTGATATAGATGTTTAATAGCTACTTTACAAGAACGGTAATGACTATTTGTTATTACCGTTTTTTTTGCTTGAAGCAACTAAAATCAGCCACTTATTGATATGTGTATAAACTCCAAGAAATTGAGTTAGTGGAGAGAATAAATGAAAAATAATCGTGGGTTCACGATGATAGAATTACTGGTTGTGATTGTAATTGTGATTATTTTAGGGGCTACAATTCCAGCAGTTATCAATAATGTGATTAAGCCTTATATTGAAAAAGAACAGGTTATAGAGTTTGTTGATGACATAAGGTTAGAAGCAGAATTACATGGGACTAAGTTAATGTCTTCATGTAAATTATTTGAGAGTACAGATATAGAGGGTAATCCAATTGTTTATAACATCAATGATGGTCAAGGGAACTCAATAGATACATCAGGTATTATTAAGAAAGCCTCGTACTCATTCAAAGCGGTTAAAGGTGAGTTTTTCACTAAAGCCGAAATGCAAGCTGATCATAACAAACGCACTAAGTTAAATAAGATTCAGATAAAAGTATTCTTTAGTGATGCATTCAAAGATAAGTCTAAGTATTTTGCTAATTCTTTGCATGGCCAGTTATTAAGTTCTAGTGATGGTATTGCCTTTGAGTATCCACTGTCTTCTGTTTACATTCGCAATTCAGAAACACCATTATCACCATGCTTAATAAATCCAATTGTTCCTGATAGTGAGTCAAATTACGAGTAATACTCTCCACAAAAATAAGCGATCTTCGGGTCGCTATTTTTTCCCTTCTAAATAGAAATTGCAGTTTGCAGTCTCAACCCACCAGCAAGTAATTATTAGTTAACCGTCTAAAAAAAGGGTTAGTTAAAACAAGTTTTATACTGGCTGTACTTTATATTCTGGAAGTTACTTGTGAAGAAATTACAAAATAAAGGCTTTACGCTTATTGAATTACTTGTCGTTTTAGTTGTGGTCAGCATAGTTGGAATTTACGCATTTAAGCAGCACAAGAATCAGTCGCTATCAAATTATTATAATACTCAAGTTAAGCGATTAAATGAGACTGGAAGCCTATTACAAAGTGCTGTTTTTCAGATGGGAGTACCTAACTCATTAGAGGATATGATCACTAACGGTTATGACTACTCATGTGAGGCAAGTGGTGGCGGTAATCTTGAGTATTGTACTCATATTAACAAAACTCTTTGGGGTGAAAAGATTACGCTTATCTCTGAAAATGACGGCAAAATTCATTCTATTTTAGTGCCAATGACAAAGTTATCGAAGCGTGACCGAAGTTTATTTATTGGTCTTGCAAGTAAAGAGCTTCCACATGTAACAGTGGATGGTACTAATCTCAAAATTTCATATTCCCTACTATCAACTAAGACATGGACTATTAATACCGGTGGTGATGGTGGTGGAACTGTGGATAGCGATTTATACATACCTGCAGATGGTTCTAAACCTTTAAAGAGCGATTGGATTGTTGGTGATAAACAGATCACAGACGTTAGGGATATAACGTTAACTACTACAGATGGTAAAACACAATTATCAGTCTCTAATGGCCTGATCAGAGACAGTGGTACTTTGCTTTCAGGGGAATTAGTACCAAAACCAATCTGTGACAAACGCGATACAGAACCAAAGATCTTAACTTGGTTCAATGGTATTGCGCCTAGCAATTTAGTTTCGGATGAATTTACGTCTATTTCTTCTGTTTATTCACGCCCAATTGATAATGGCGATTCATGGATACTTTGGACTTCATTTACTGCTCTGAGTACCTATTCAGACAAATATGAGGTTTATAACAGCTATGCCGATAGAGGAACATCATCATCTAAAAAAGCTTCTATTTTAATGGGTTATATGACTATGTGCCGTAACAAGAAGTAAGGAACTATATGAATAATCAAAAAGGTTTTTTATTGCCGTTGCTTCTTGCTGGTCTGATTGGTGCAAGTGCTGTAGCTATGTATGAACAACGTATTTTTGATCGAAAAGAAAATGACGAACGAGCGTTGTTTATAGCAAAAAATATCACAAATACACTTAATTACGTTCAAGAATATCAGTTGATCAAGTCTAAACAAGATCAAGAAAACGGTGTTGATTCAACACCAGAAGAACAATTCCCAAGTTCTTTAGAAGATCTTGCTGAATTAGGTACTGTACCAAATTGCGTTGAAAGCCCAACACCAGAACAGGCGGCAACAAATTGTGATGATGTAACGAAATCAGCATTTGGTGGGGACATGGTTTTAATTACAGATCCAGATAATGATAAAAGGAAGTTACTTAAAATTGATGTTACAGACTTTAATTTCGGTAATTCATTATCACAATCATCGGTTCGTACTATTAAGAATCTGAGTCCATCACAAAAAAGAGATTGGGCTTTAGTGAAGCGTGTGTCTTCGATGATTGTCCGTTCAGAAATAGTCATAGAGGCTGATAAAACGTGGCTTCAAGTACCTATTGATATAGCCAGTGGTTACACGCCATCATCATCTAATGGTTACTTAAAGTTAGATGGTACGGTCAAGTTGGAGGCTGATTGGGACACTGGTAATAAAACCCTTATTGCTGGTAATGGGAAAATTCAATTAACTGACGGTACAAAGCTAGGTAGTGACCGTCTAATTATGGCGGCTGGTGTTCGCTCTATTGATATTGGTCATACGAGTAGCATTGACGGCATCAATATTTCAGATAGGCAAAAATTAGATTTTTCATTGTGCAAAAAGATGGATGGTACAACGGCATCTAGCTCTAATCCATACACTGCAGAAGACATAAAGATTAGTGGTTTTATTTCGGCCATTTATCCACTTGTTAATGCAATGATGGACAAAAATGAAATGCCTAACAATGCGTTTGCCAACATAGCAACTTTTGGCTTAACGAGTGACATTAAATACACCTATAACCGCTATTGGATTCATTTTTATCTTATTAACTATGGTCGTGATGTTAATGGTCAAAATGGTTTTTGGGGTGATACAAATACAACAACTAACTACTCTCACGAAGCGTCACACGATAAAGCTCAACTAGGTGCAAGTGAAGTACCACTTGGTGCAAATATTAGTTACATAATTTCATGCCAGAGATCGTTAACAGATGACTAAAACACAGAGATTAAGCGTTCTAATTGCCATTGCTTTAAGCCCATTTAGTTATGCAGGAAATAACACATATGATGATGATATAGCTGCGGCTAAAGAAAAAGCTGATTTAGTCTGGGCTGCAAAACTTAAAGCTGAAAAACATTCGGAACAAAGCCTTAAAAAGTTTGTTGGTGTTCTTAATTCTGAAAACGCATTAAAAGAGTTACCTAAAACCACAAGCCAAGGTTATGAGAGTGAATGGAAACGCCAGTTATATTTGCAGCGAACGTTGAATGACAAACGAAATTTAGATCCTATTTCACGCCAATTTGGGCGCGATAGGTTTGGTAATATATATGATCAAAATACGCCACTAGCTGAGTCTAATAATACGGATTTTTATCGTAACAAGATCACTAGTTCAGGTGGCGTTTCCTATTACAACAATAACTTAGTTCCAATTACAGATGGTAAAGAAATTAAAAGACCTAATGGTGTTGATACTTGGATTTTGTATTCGGGGCAGGTTGCACCTTACCCTAAACCTAATGGGGATTGTGACTCTTATGGAAGTGCTGCAACGGGTAAATCTGGTCTTTTATATGTACGTTCACAAAGCGTAATTAACGTCATTAAAAATGGTGTAACTACAAGAATAAAAATGACCATATCAAGCTTTGATGGTCTTAAAGTCTTAGGCTCGTACATATCACCCCAAGTACAAGTAAAAGGTAGTCCGAATAAAGTTGGTGAATCTCAATATTTCATGCAAAACAGTGCGGCACATACGTTTAATCTAGGTGTTAGAGAGCTACCGGTTAAGGTTTGTATTGAAATATTAAATACACAATCAATGCCACATTCAATTCGGAACAATAATTTTGATTTGGATTCTAGTGAGCTTAAATACGCGGAACATTTATCAAATGACTGGTTACAAAAAGAAAAACAAGCCGGAAATCCCTATGCCGAAAAAGCAGCAAGTTCTTGGGTGGATCAATATAAGATTTGGACACGATCATTAATGACGAAATATTCAGACATGATGTGGCTAGGTATTTAATAATTATGAAAAAAACAATTTTAAGTATATCGGTTTTAGTGGCTTTTTCTTTATCAACGTTGGCACAAGCATCGAATGTGTCAGAAGATAAATTTAATAACTTTGAAACTAAAGCAAAAGAGTCAGCACAAAGGCTCTCTCAAGATGAAGATATTAAAAATCAGATAAGTGGAATGGCTATTCCATCAATCAATACTTACGACCTTAACGTTCCGAGGTTCGTTGATAAGAGTGATCCTACTATGTCACGTTGGGGTGTTGATACTAGAGTTAACACGGGTCAATTAGGGTATCTTTCAGTTGGATTTGAAGTGGAGTTTAATGTTCAAAATTCAAGTTCAAGGCCAATGACTATGGGGGGATTAATTGGTCGAGACACTGCCGCATCAACGATGGTGCGTTCACCTACGTCAGTAGCGTTTGATTTGATAGATGTTGATACCAATACGGTTGTTCTATCAAAGGTTGTCATGCTTGAAAAAAGCATTATTCCAAACCGTGATCGTGGCAATCGTAAAAGCTCAGTGTTCGAGTCTGCTGTTAGTGTAAATCTATTGGCTGGCGATAGCATGACTGGTTTGAAGAAATACCATGAGTATATTGTTAGACCTAAAATCACTTTAAATTCTATTGTGAAAAATGATGAATTAGGTGAGCAATTATCAGGAACTTTTGTTAATCAGGCTAAATTGACAGTGGTTGGGGGTTAAAATGACAATACTTAGAACGACACTTAATGCATTAATATTTTCTTCTATTGCTATCTCTGGTTATGCAAACGCTGTTTACTATCCAAATAAAAAAGATCACTCAGGGGTAATGAATACCTCCCCGACATATTCGGACAATATAATCATTCCAAGACAAGAGTATTTGACTGAAAATGGAACAATACCAACAATGCCGTCACTGCAATACGTAGCTGGTACAGCACAAGCAGAACGATTTATTGATAAGACCACAAGTGATATTGATGTTAAGCAATATACTCAAGATCGACTGTTATATCAGGTATATATTCCATTAGATAAGATGCAGGGGACACCTACGAATTTCTCTCTAACCTTAAAAGGTAATCAGAAATTTGCAAGGCAACTTATGATGAACTTTGCAAGTACGGCTTGGGATGATGGTAGTGGTCGTTACAATCAACAAAAATCAATGTTTGGTTATCGTTTTGATGGTCTAGATGTTTATGGTTCGTTAACAGATAAAAAAACACCACTCGATGACTCTGTATGGGATAAGTATGATAGAGATAAAGAGTTTATTAATTCCCAACTTGGCTTTCAACCCAGAATGGTTAATTTTGTTAAAAATGACAACGGTATACCTCAAGAAGATGTAATGTATAACAGTGCAGATCATGCTTTGGTTCGACTTCGACCTACGATTCACGCATTTATGCCAGGGGGATCAAGCAGCAGTAGTAATGAACAGGGTAACTACGGCTCAAGTACAGCCCCTTATTTTTCGGTGTCTGCTAATCAGCGCGAACAAATTAATGCGCCCATTCTATTTTCTGGCCGATTCCTATTAAAAAATAAACCTAATAGAAAAGGTCATGATGTGAGTGAATTAGGCTTTACAAACAAAACTCCGAAATATTTGAGGATTTTATTCTATATACGAGGTGGCGTTAGATATTGGAATCCTAATACATCTATATCTTTAAAAAATTCACATAATATAAAAATGAACAGAAATATTGCTCAAGAATGCGCGATTATTGATAAGGATAATCCAACAATTGAGCAATACATACCTGAACATATGCGCGATTCAAGTATGTTCGATAACAGGTACAATTTTATGTCTATTTTATCTCTAAGTAAAAAGAGCAGTGATAAGTTAACTCGCTGGTCGGCTTGCGAATCTAAGCGAACAGAAGTTTACCCTTTAACTTATGAAATATTTGTAAACTAAATAAGTTAGCTAAAGCCATTCTATTAAGGATGGCTTTTATTGTTTTTGCAAACTACAAAATCAACACTCCCTAGCTCAATTCACTTCTTTTAATTGTCCAATTTACCGTTTACCAACTAATTCCAGCCTTAAATTAAAACCGCTTTAACCTTACCGCATCAAATAACAATGAGAGTAACAAATGAAGATGAAAACGGCTGTATTAGCCTTACTTCTTGTTTGTAGTTCTACCTCAGCCTTAGCTGCTCATGATCGTGGTTCTCTGCGTCCAAATAGTCAGCGTGAGCGTATTGGATTGCAAACGGTATCAACTCAACTGGCAAAGATAAATGAATTAGCAACGGCCTCTCAAGCCTCCGCTAATACTCGCGCTAAAGCGCAGTTTAACTATGCCAAATTTCAAAACGAAATTCTAAAACTTCAAAAGCAAGTTGATGATTTCTTGTATCGACCTTTGCAGCCTGTGCCTGTCTCTGTTTTAGACAACGGCGGTTCACAATTTCAAGGATAGGTACTTATGAGTAAAGCAATAGACGCTTGGAATGCAACGGTTCAGGGGGCGGCACAATCAAGCTCTCTATCAATTATTTTATCCAGCATCTTTGTGATTATTTATCTAATCATAGGCGCAATGATGTTCACCGCTTGTTACAAGTCTTGGTCGAAAAACAGACTTGATTCAGATGAAGCAATAGAACTAATAGCACGTTGGCTTTGCTTGATGATTTTTTCCTTTTATTACCTTACATAAAAAACATTTTCAGTTGGAATCAGAAATGAAAAATTTAAAAAAACCACTAAACGTATTTAAGAAAACAAAAGTGCGTACAGCAACATTACTTCTATCCACTATTTGTTCTGTCCAAGCTCATGCTGCTGGTGGTTCACTTCCAAGTGCAGATGTGCCAGGGGGAGCTTCATCAGATTACATAGCAACGGGTAAGAACATTGTATTTGGTGTTGCCGGTGTAGTTATCGCAGCAATCGTACTTGCCGCATTCGTTGTTGTATCTCAAAACACTATCGCTGCATACAACAACTGGCGTAATGGTAAGTCAACATTCTTTGATCTTGGTTTGAACGTTGCTGTAGCCATTATCCTAATTATTGCTGTTATTTGGATCATGGGCACAGCTAAAGATTCATTTGGCCTTTCGTTCTAATAACTATTATGCAAACACAAAGAGAGAATACTCAACAAACCAAACTTGATGATCTAGATGAGGCAGCAATTATTCTGCTTGGTTTAACGTCCTCAGAGTTGGGCATGGTGTTTGGTGGTTCGATCATGTGTTTTGCTTTGATTTGCTTGATCATCCTTGGGTTGATGGGTCTACCTATCGGTATTGCCATTGGACTAATCCAAGGATGGTTACTCAGCAAAAAGATAGGGCGAATGAAACAAGGTCGTCCATCTTATTTGCTGGTAGGTGAGTTAACTAAAAAATGGCAACTTCAAGGACTTTCTATTTTTGGTTTATTCAAAATCAAAATACCAAGTGGGTTTATTGATGATACATCTTGGGACACTCAATCGCATATTCATGGCACTCAACTTGATCTAATTAAAAGAAAATCTAATGACGAAGACGAAATCTAATAGCGCGAAAGATCAAACCGCGCCACCACTAAAAAATAATATTTCTAAACGTTCATTACCAAAAAAAATGATGCGTTTTAGTGATGAAACACGCGATCACATTAAAACCTTACGTGTTGTTGGTTTTGGTTTGGCTGGTTTGTTTTGTGTAACTATTTACGGCTTATATCGTATACCTGACACTATATTACTCTATCAAACGCCTAACTTGGAAAGCGGTTCGACTCGTACCATTGGTGATGTACCTGCGTATTCTGTTTACGGTTTTGGCCTATATGTAATGCAGCAAATATTCAACACAAATGATATTAGCAATGGTCTTCAAAAAAACATCATTGCTTATCGAAACTATTTAACACCTGAGTTCGCTCAAGAGTTAGAAACAATGATCAAACTTGAGCTTAAAAAATCTATTGCGACTCGTGGTGTTAGCCAAGAAGTTCGTGAAATGGCAGGTGCACGTTTTGATGATAAGAAAGTCTTTAAGTTAAGTGCCTCTAAGTGGGTTGTTTATTTAGATCTGCAATTTGTAAACCGTGTTAATGGGCAAAAAACAAAAGACATTTTAGCTCGTTACCCAATCGTAGTTGAGAAAGCAGATTTCGATCCAGTGAATAACCCAACTGGTTTACGTATTACCGGTTTCTATGGTGAACCGACTCGTATAGGTTTAGACGGTTAATTATGAATAACAAAAAAAAGATCGCTCTTTTAATATCAGGATTACTTGCTACTGCATGTAGTCTTTCTGCTAATGCAACTGAGGTTATGAAATGGGATGGTGCACCATTACAGATCAACCTTAAAAATGAACAACAACGTTTAGTACGTATGCCCGATAACGCCATGTTTCGCGTACCAGTGGAACTAAAGGGTAAGTTGTTAGTAGATAGTGCTGCTGGTGTCCTTTACATACAATCTAACGAAACACTAAAGAACATACCTGTTGAAGCAAAACTCGCAACAACTGGCGAGATCATTAAATTCACTGTTAATTCATCACCAACGGCAAAAGGTACGGATGATGAAATACGAGTGGTAATGCCGTGGGAAAATGACAACGCTAGTAAAGTAGCAATGCAATCATCAATGCCTGTTGGTGTACTTCCTGAGGAGCAAAGCTCAAATGCTGCGTTCAGCGATGGTGGGGCTGCTGCGGCTGTTATACCTAACGAGGCCGTATCACCGAATGAGTTAATACGTTATGCAGCTATGCGTAATTTCATGCCTAGCCGCCTTTGGACAAATAACTCTCAGATTCAGCAATTGCCAGCACTAAAGCTCAATCTAGATCAATTGTTCTACGGACGATCTACTAACGTGTTCCATTCGCGCATTGAATCAGCGTATAAGGCTGGCGATATGAACTTGTACGTTATCACTTTACGTAATCGTATGCCGTTTCCTGTTGACGTTCGCTTTGACGACATAGCGATTGATTTTAGCTACGCCTCAGTACCAGAACCGTACTACGCATTAGGTGCAAAATCGTCGCAAAACAATTTTAGTTATTTATATCTGATCACGAAGCACGACATAAAGACGTTAATTAAAAACGTTGATCCGTCAGTAGGGTAATTCAATGAAATTAAGTCCTTTAACTGTAGCTATAGGTGCTGCACTTGTTGTAACTGCTGTGATAGCCGTAATGCCTAGCGGTGAATCATCAAAAAACGTGACTGTTCAAGCTGCCGCACCAGATCTGCCAACAAAAAAAGCTGGCGGCCTTGAAACAACATCAGAAGAACAAGTGGCGACTCTTGTTGCTATTTCTAAAGCTCAGAATGAAAAACTAGCTAATTTGGAAGATGCAAACCGTCAGTTAACGTCTGAACTGGATAATGTTAAGCGTGGTGGGAATAACAAGACTAATACTGACGATATAGTTAATTCTGTTTTAAACAAAATTAATGCGACAGGTGCATTAGATGTTGATGATGCTGTTAATAATAAGTTACTCGATATGGAAAACCAACTGCGTGACTTTACGAATCGCACTCATGTCGAACAACCTAGTTATATTGATGATTACGGAGTAGATACATCAAGTAATCTTGGAAACGGCAACATTAACGCTGGCACTGTGGCTGGTAACGCCGATAACGGGTATCAACTAACAGAAAGTCAGTCTTTAAATGGATGGACTCTACCGAGTGATGCAGAGCTAAAAGCTGAAAACAACAACAAAGAACCCACTGCAGTTTTTGCTTTAGATAAAAAAGATGTATTCAAACGAAATACAGGTAATCGTCTTTACCAACCAAAAGTGATTGAAAAGACTGAGGACGGTAAAGAGATTGATCATGTAACTAAGTTTGGCACGATCCCTCAAGACTCTACTTTAATGGGCGCGGTAACTATGACCGCATTGTTAGGTCGAGTGCCGGTTAAAGGCAAGTTAATTGATCCGTTTGAGTTCAAGGTATTGGTAGGCGCAGATAATCTAGCGAGTAACGGTATTTACATTCCTAACTTGAAGTCGATGGTGTTATCTGGCGTAGCTAAAGGGAACTACACTGGCCAATGTGTTTCTGGTGACATTGTGAGTGGTACATACACATTTAACGATGGTCGTGTGCAGTCATTTAATGCGAGCAATTTAGATCAAGAGGGGGGAAACAACAGCACCTCTTATGAAGCTGCCGGTCAAGTATCACAAGACCGTGTGGGTTGGATTTCAACTGATAACGGTATTCCATGTATTAGTGGTAAATACATTTCTGACGCTGCAAGTTTCATTTCTCTACAGGGTGGCTTGGCTGCTATAGGCGGTGTGGCGAGTGGTTTTGCTGCTGCTGCTCAAGAAGTAACGGGTACAGGCGATAATCGCAACGCTGTTATAACCGATCCGACTAAATACGCTTTAGGGACTGGCGGTGATGCTGCTGTTAAATCTATGAATGCATGGATTGAAGATATACGCCAAACAGCATTTGCAATGGTCTATGTTAAGCCAAATGTGAAAATTAGCATTCACATTACAAAGCAAATACCTATTGATTACCATTCACAAGCTCGAAAAGTATCTTACGTAAAGGATTGGAATACCCATGCAAACAAAACACTTGATTAGTAGCGTTATTATCGCAACAACATTAGCAATGTCTGGTTGTACAGCCGCTCCAAAAGACCTTTTTCCAACTGATAATATGACTATGCAAGAGATATACGATAATCACTCTGCTGGTGGTCAAGACGGTGAAGTAGGGAAGTTATGGGATGGTGGCCGTCATTTCGTAAATAAACGTGTAGCAACACCAACCGAGCGTAATATCACACCATATATTAACCACGGTACACCAAAGCCTGAGTTTCGTATGTTGCAGAATCCAACAATGTACCTATTCGTAAATACTCACATGAGTACGCGAGATAACATTGTTGTTCCAGCATATGTCACTGAGTTTAAGTTGTTGGAACGTGATGAATACGCGCTCCCAGGCGAAGTTAATTTATCTAATTGGAAATAACAAATGCTAAAAAAAATAATGAGTGCGTTAACAGTAGGTGGGGCTAATAAAACCCCTGTTGAAAGCGCACCTGATCAGGAAAAAACTAATATCCAACCAGAAAGAAAGCCTGTCACGAAAAAAGACGTACAAGGTATCTATGATCGTGACCTACCATCTTTTGTTGATTTGCTGCCTTACGCTGGTTACGACAATACGACCAAGACGTTTATCCTAGAAGATATGTTCTCACGCGCTAAGGTTTACACTATTGAACCTGTCGCTACTGAGGGGCGTGATACTGAATCGCTAATTCGTTATCGTGACAAACTGACTGAATTTTTAGAGCAGTCGTTTCATCAGTATGCGAGGCATGAGGGACAATGGATTATTCAGCAGTTTAGTTATGATGATCCAAACATAGACCGTATAGCTGATGAAATGGAGTCCTACGCTGCACCACACGCTCAAGGAACAGAATTTACAAAACACTATATAGATATGCAGCGTAAACACTTGCAAGGTATTGCCAATAATCAAGATGGTATTTTTATAGATAATGCGGTAACAAAATCCGCTTTTGTTGGTGGTTATCGCCAAACTAAACTGATCATTTACAGGCGTTGTACGCAAAGTAATGCAAACGATGTGGATTTTTGCCCTGCAGAAGAAATTAATGAAGTCATGGATACCGCGATTCAAACTTTAGAGTCGGGTGGCTTCCGTGTGATGGAAGATACACCAAAGACATTCTTCTCATGGTTGTTGGATTTGTTTAATCCAGATCCAGAAATGGGGAAGAAAAACTTTCATCGTATTTATGATGACATTTTAGCGCGTGAAGCTGACGGGGAGTTACCAATTGGTGATGCTCTTTGCAACTCTCTGGTAATGTCACCACCGCGTAGCGATAACAAGAATAATTGCTGGTGGTTTGATGATCAGCCAATGCGTTTTATGCGTATTGGTGGTTTACGTTCGATTCCTCGTATTGGCCAGTTAACCGGTGAGGTTGTCGATGGTGAGTTAGGTAGTGGGTCTGAAACGGTATCGTGTGGGTTAGATCGCTTACCTACAGGAGCTATTCTATCGTCCACTACTGTTATCTGTCCTCAAGTTGAGTTCGATGGAATTATTCAAACACAATCTGAGAAAAGTTACGGTGGTAGCACAAGCGCAAGCCGTAAAGGTGAAGCATTACAGCAAATAGCGCAAAGCGTTGGGCGTGGTGATCTGATTTGTCGTAACTTTAGTGGTTTGTATATCCGTGGTAAAAACTTAAAAGACCTAAAGAAACGCTGTATTTCAGCATATACAACGTTACATAACTGTGGTTTGAAACCGCTTACTGACCGCCATGATCCTTACTCGGTAAAAGCATTCTTGTTTGGCTTGCCAATGGCCTTTAATCCTGAATTTGATGCTAAATATATTTACCATAAGCCAATTTGGTGTCAGCACGTAGCAAACCTATCTTTTGCCTATGGTCGTGACCTTGGAACTAAAAATCCGTGCTATGTTTTTTTTAATCGGGGCGGTTCTCCATTATGCGTTGATCCGTTCAATAAAAATGACCGTGAAAATAATACATTTGGATTGGTTCTTGGTGCTCCAGGTTCAGGTAAATCAGCAACAAGTTGTTATTTGGCAACGTCTATAATGGCGATCTATCGTCCAAGAATGTTTATATTTGATCCAGGTAATTCATTTGGTCTTCTTGGTGATTACTTTAGCCGTTACGGGCTGAAAACAGCCAAAATGTCCTATAGTGCAGATAAAGTAACTCCACTATGTTTGTTTGCAGATGCCTACAAGTTAGTTGAGATTGAAGATAGCAAAATCAACACAGTAGATGATTTCTCACACGAAATAGACAAGATAGAAGAAGATGCTATTACAGATAGCGCAATAGATCTTGATGATGAAACTGTAGAACGAGATATTTTGGGTGAGTTAGAGATTATTGCTCTAATGATGATCACTGGTGGTGAAGTTCGTGAATACGAATCGTATCGTCGTGCAGACCGTCAAATGCTACGTAGAAGCATTGTTGATGCTGCAAAGCGTTGCCATAATTCAGGGGTAATGGTTCGCCCACAACATATCCTAGAAGTGTTAGATGATATAGCCAATCAACGACATGGTGAGTACAACGAAGAACGTAGAAAGAAAGCTGCAGATATGGCTGGCGGCTTAGGCTTTTGGTGTGAACCAAATACATTTGAATGTAATGTATTTAACAGTGAGGGTGATGGCATACCTGACGTTGACGTTTGCATTATTGACCTTGCAACGTTTACACGCGAGGGCTATGAAGCGCATATGGCGATTGCCTTTATGGGTATTCTGCAATATGTAAATAACCTTGCTGAACGCGATCAGTATTTGGCTCGCATGATTGCCTTACTAATTGATGAAGCACACTTGGTAACTATTAACCCATTACTTGCACCATTCTTGATTAAGATGATCAAGATGTTCCGTAAACTTGGTGTTAGTCCTTGGCTGATTACTCAAAACATTACCGATTTTCCTGCTGAATCTGAAAAAATGCTGTCGATGATCGAGTGGTACATAGTAATGCTGGCAAGTAAGAAAGAGATTGAGCGAATAGCTAAGTTCAAAAATTTTTCAAGCGAAAAACAAATAATGATGGAGTCGTGCCGTAAAGAAGATAAGAAATATACTGAGGGTGTGATACTGAGTAACAAGATTGTCTCGTTATTTCGTGCCATACCGCCAAGTTGTATATTGGCACTGGCCATGACCGATAAAGAAGAAAAAGCAGAGCGTGGACAGTTGTGCCAAGAGCTTAAAGCCAAGGGTTTACCACATGAAATGATAGATGGTGCAATTTACAAAGGTGAGCTACTAGATAAAGCGCGAGGCATCATTAGTTAGTGATCAGAATAAGCCGGTCAGTGATAAATACTGGTCGGTTTCTTTGTATTTTGGTGCATCTAGGTATTCTTTTTCCAATAAATATCGCTCTGTTGTTTAGAGAGTTATTAAATGCAGCACCAAGTAACAGTTAAACTTTCAGCTATATCAACGTTATCGTTTTGTACCTCAGTGTTTCCCTTGTATTGGCAGTAACATTAATAATTTAACCACTTAGCACATCGCATTTTAGCGGCTTTGTTGCAATACTCTAAGTCCGTTGTCTTTTGATATGACTAGGCGACTCGGAAGCTATTTGGCATCCCAAGTTGAGTAAATCGATTTAGGATGCCACATCCAATTAACATTTCTTGTTGTTGATTGCTGAACTTTCTACTGTGTAACTTGGGACCTATTATCTTTTTGTAACGTTGCATTGCTGTTTCTGATACATTCCTTCGCCCATAGTGTTTAAACCTTTGCCATCGAGTGACACCCAGAGCAAAATAACTAATGAGATTAGTCATCCTTTTAGGATGATGGCTTTCATCAGCAAACGTATTATCTTTGGGGGGAATGACAATATCAGCAAGTGGAAAGTAAGCATCTAATGTTTCAAATACCGCGTCTGTATCATACATTTTATCAGCGCTAATATGCGTGAGAGGCTTAGTTATCTGAGTACAAAGGGCGTCAACAACTTGGTCATCCATAACATTTTTATGGGTCAATACTGCGCTTTGAATAAGGTGATTACTTGCTACCGCTAGATGCGCTTTGCGCCAACTTCGTTTAGCGTTAACCTTATGTTTTTCTTGATGCCATTCATCTCTACCAAATCGTTTCAATCCCGTAGAGTCAATGGCTATAGCAACAATATCATCGTCTGCTTTTTCATATTTTTTGAATTTTGGCGTTTTAAAACCTAATTGACTGAGACGCTTAGACAACAGCGTATAGTCTGGACATTGAAGTGTCTCTAACCTTAGCATTTCAAGAATATTTTCGATAAAACCTTGCGTTTGACGTAATGGAAATTTAAATACCATACGTAAGTAATAGCAAGCTTCAATGGTGCTATTAGGATATTTTACACTGGAGCCTGTACCGTCATGAGTTCGATAATCATCTTGCCAACAGGCAAGGATGTTATCTGATATCCAAATATCAATTCGCCCTCTATTTTTAAGCGCTTTGTTATAATCTGAATAATTACTTTGTTGATAAATATGCTTCTTAATATGATGTTGTTTAGTCAGATTGGCTTTGTAAGGCATGTGTTAATTATCAGTAAGGTAAGTATGAATCGAACAGTATATAAAAATGGAAATGAAATATCTAATTGATGATTATTTGAGCGTTGCAACAAAGCCATTTAAAGATGAAACATTGGTTAAACAACAGGGCTCTGAATTAAGCAGTAATAATAAAATTAGTATCAATGCAGGATCGAATGATAACGATGCTATTCATGGGGTGGGTAACCAAGTTAAGAGTAAAAATATTACTTTAACGGCGAATAAAGGCGGTATTATTCTTGAATCAGCACAGACAACAGAGCATAAGAATAATTGGGATGTAGCCATAAATGGTAATGCGGTTGTTGGTCAGTCATTTAAAAAAGATGGTCAAGGTAAAGTCGATCCTAATAGTGGTTCAGACACACATAATTTAAATGCTGGGTTAAGCGTGGGTATTGATAAACTGGATAAAAAAATCAACCAGAATGCTAAGATCGACGCAGATAATATTACTATTATAAGTCAAAAAGATACCCGTATTGCTGGCGGAGTACTCAATGGAGGTAAAATTAATGGCGATATTGGTGGTAATTTAAATATTGAAAGTCGTAATGATAGCGAGCATAAAGTTAGTGTTAATGTTGATACGGGTATTGGGCACACTAATACTAAATTACCAAGTATCACAACTAAATTATCTAAAGCTGGCACTGTACATTACTCTAAACCATTGAATGAAAAATTAAATAGTGTCGTCGAGTCTGGTGCTGGTCAGGTGACTGAAAAATATAATGCGTTTGCTCGTCGCCATGATAAATCACAAGATACCGCTGGCACCGTAAGTTTTAATAAGGCACAAGACAAAGTAACATTACCAGAAAAAATAATAGAAAAAGCACCGGAAAAAACCGCATTGTGGGATCGTGGTGCGCGTACCATTGGTAATGGTGTGAAAAGTGCTTTGGTTGAAGATAAAATAAAAGGCCATAGTGGGCATGCTGGTTTCAGTTTTGATGTTGTGAATAATAATCTAGTTACTGAACAATCAGTAATTCATGCTGAAAATGGGGTAGATCTTAACGTTAAAGGTGGCACTAATCTTACGGGAGCAAAAATAAGTACTAATAATGGTGGAGTATTGATAGGTGATTCTAAAGTCATCAATAAAGATATGCATGGATATAACCATAATTATGGGGCGAGTTTAGATGTTCCATTTACCGTTGGTGGTGTTTTAAATACGATTACTAAAGGTATTACCAAAGGTGAATCACCAATAACAGCGTCTGTTAATATGAATAAAACAATAGCAAGTGCTGGTGTAAATAATAAATAATAAATATGTTTGTGGTAATAGTAAGGATGCAATTAAGCAGTAAAGTCATTAGACTTTGCTGCTTTTTGGCTTTATTGAATAGCTACGATAACTCTTAATTGTTCCATTGCACCGAATTCGGTTATTTATAACCAGCCTTTTATTTTAATTAACTGTTGACACATGCTTTACAAACGGTTTTGTTACACGACTCAACTTAAGTGGTCTTTTGATAAGGTTAGTGGACTTGTTACAAATAAGCTGAATTTTTCTGCTATCCCTTTAGATAATTATTCGCATATGTTATTAGGTTGTACTAATAAAGTGAAAACAATTTGAGTGTTAATCCAATAATAAGTAAAGCTTGAAATATTACGATAAACCTTGATAGTTTATGATCATAACAATTACAAGATATCACCAATAAAAGTATAGGTAACAAAATAAAAGCTATTATAGAACCTAATGTTGGCTTCCCATAAGAAGGAGTCAATGGTGATAATACGCCAAGTGTAAAAATAAGCCATGCAATAATATTTATAATAACTGAGAACGTTTTTTGGTTCTGTCGCAAAGTTTTGGTGAAGTACAAACGTGCTGAATTCCAGACACAATTATGCAGCGAGTGAAGTGGTCAAGTAAAACTGTACACCTTTATAGGTGTTTAAATTAAGCGGCTGCTTCCATCACCACTGGCGGTAAATAGTTGTTATAACTATGGCCCCGCTTAGTGTTGTAATGCTGCAATATATA
>NZ_NPIB01000002.1 GCF_002849605.1 Photobacterium carnosum | reverse complement strand
TCAGAGCTATCGCTATCAGAATTATCATCAGAGCTATCGCTATCAGAATTATCATCAGAGCTATCGCTATCAGAATTATCATCAGAGCTATCGCTATCAGAATTATCATCAGAGCTATCGCTATCAGAATTATCATCAGAGCTATCGCTATCAGAATTATCATCAGAGCTATCGCTATCAGAATTATCATCAGAGCTATCGCTATCAGAATTATCATCAGAGCTATCGCTATCAGAATTATCATCAGAGCTATTGCTATCAGAATTATCGTCAGAGCTATCATCTTGTTCTTGTTGTTCTTGCTGTTCTTGTTCTTTTTGAAGAATAGCAATCACACGTTCAGCACAATATCTTGCATCACTTGTGGTTTTACTATTGGTTGCATCCGTCAATACATCACTCAAATCATTAAATGAATTTGGTAATACATTTTTTAATAACGGAACTACAATCTCACTATAAGATTTAAGCGATGTTTGTCCGATAATCTGATAACGACCTTTATACAAAAGAAACTTTTGCACTAAAGAAACTAAGTCGTCATCTTCTCTTGGGATAGAAAACATCTTTCGACTAATAGCAATTTTAACCAACTTTTCAAGATTAATTTTAGCGCCTGGGTATTCCATTCCGACTTTTGTTTCAATTCGAATATCTTCAAATATATTTGTTAATGATCGAACTAAATTAGATTTAATATCATTCCACACATGAAAATTAGTATGCTTACAATGACCATTTTCGTGATCTAGCATACCCTCAATCATATCCAAATACTCAGGGTCAGAAAAATCACCAATAGGTAAATTTACATGTTTACCTGACGTATATGCACCAGTGCCAGAAAGTGAAAAACTACCACTCGTATCTGCAGTCATTCGTTGAATCAATGCAAATTTACGTAATAATGCTTTCTTTCTTTTAGCTAATTCGATTGAGCTTAATTTTGTTTTAGTGTTCATGATTTTTCCTTAAAGATTAATATATAACCCTCAAGGAAAATCATGACCCATACGGTCAAAATTAACCGTGAGGGCTGTTAGTTTATGGAGCTAATTAGAAGAAGAAACCTTCTGTTGTAACAAAATCGTCAACATCTTCTGGTTCATCTTCAATTGAAATCAAAGAATCACGAAGATTATTGATTTCGACATCAGCAACTACAGGTTGTGGTTCAACTACTACAGGTTGAGGTTCAACTGCAACAGGTTGAGGTTCAACTGCAACAGGTTGAGGTTCAACTGCAACAGGTTGAGTTTTTATAACGCCTACAACATTATCAACAACCTCCGCAGAAGCGTCATAATCAAGATCTGAAGCAAGTAAACTTGAGATTTGATTAATTCCTTTAGCTTGAAGTTGTGCACGTTTAGGATCAGAAAGCATTTCAACATAAACTAATAATGTTTTGAAATGTTCACCAATAATACGTCCAGAGTCAGGTAATGCATTTTTCATTAAATCGTCTAATACATCAACAAGGCCATCAAAATCCTCATTAATCATAGACAAAGAATTAACTTTATCTCGTAACCGTTTTAACTGCTTCCCTACTACACTATGACCACATTCATCTTTTAAAGTACCTTTTAGTTTGCCAGTTCGTACAGTTAATGAAGTATCTATAATATCCAACGCTTCTTTACTAATACTTTGCCAAACACCATCAGTAGCTTCATCAAGTAACTCTTCCATATCATTAACATCTTTCGGTGCGATACGAATTGGAGGATAAACTTTCAATTTGAATTTACGTTCAACCTCTTTTACGCTCAACATATCTTCACGAATAACATTAGCTAAACTAGGATGTTTAGTAACCCATTCTTGAATAAGATGCTCATAGTTATGGCAGAAATTATTAACGCAATCGTAATATTCATTTACTTGAACATTAGCTTCTAACATTAATTGTGGTAATAAATCATCAGGAACTAACCAGTTGCCGCAAAATTTAACTCCATATTTAGCAAACAATCGACCCATTCGAACAGTATACTTATTAGTAAAAGATAAACTCTCTTTACTAAGAAGTGCCTTACGTCCAGGGGTTGCCATGTCGCTATCTAACTCAACTAAAGCACCGCTATCATCATAAACTCGCACATTCGCCTTCGTTAATGTCTTAGTACCCGACCAGTTATTAATATCATAACCAACTTGCACACAGCCATTTTTCAAACGAGTGTAACGTTCACCAATATCTTTTGCATTTTGATCTGCAGATGCAACGATAGAACCATTCGGATCTAGTGGGTTTACGTTGTTAGTAAAATTTGTCATTTTGAGTTCCTCCATTAAAAAAAAGAAGCCCAACAAAACGACAAACTTATCCCGTCAGGATTGTTTGTTGTCCTGATGGGCGATGTTACTAATTAAGTTTAATTTAAAGCTAAATGAATGAGTTAGTCGGTATGTCATAAGAAGCGGTTGCATTCTCTAACACATAACCTTTCTTAACTTTTTCACTTATTTTTTTATCCACATACTTTAATATCAAATCCATAGAATTCACGTGAGGCTTAATGAATTCAGCATATGATTTATGATAATAAATTAATGAATCAAGTGTTTCAGGATCAGAATAAAATGTATGCACACCACGACTATCAAATGCGATGTACCAAAGCTTATCCTTCCCATTTACATTACATTTATAGCCATTAAAATATAATGAGCTAACATCTTGCAATGGTGAACATGGATATTCAAAACCTTCATCTTCATCTTCTCCTTTACTTACTTTTTTTCTTCAGTCCACTCGTCAGCATGATTAATTGATTCACCAAAGATGCGTTGCAAAATTGCAAATACAGCAGGGCGATCTTCCTCATCTAACGATTCTCCAAAAACAAAATTAAATGATTCAATTAATGGAGTGAATTGACGACCGAAAACCATAATATATTGATGCCAAGCGACAAGAATACGAGTAGAAAAAGCACAACCTAAACGTTCCACTGGAAGTTTAGCTGATGCAAGTTCTTCAGGAGTTGTACATTTTGCTTCAATTTCTGGTGCCTGTAACGCTTTGCGGATTTCTGTTGCAAAACGGCACATACGACGGATCGTTTTTTTCGAAATTGGACTATCTGGATTATTTCGACTTGTTAATATCGCACATTCAATATCATAAGCGGGGTAATCACACTTAACGACACCAAAACGGCGACGGAAAGCTTCATCCATACGGTTTGACGTTAAATATCTCCCAGAAATATCGCCGCCACCGGATGTGTTGCCGGTGCCTACGCAACGATAACCTTCTGCTGGAAGAATAATCTCACCAGTGTCATCAATTTGCATTGGTTTGCCTTCAACTGGATTATGTAACTTACAATGAAAATCACCGTTACCCTTATCTAGTTCATCAAGAATTAGACACCAGCCATATTTCATGCTTTGAGCTACAGGACCATAATGAAATGGAGTTTTACCATTGTGGAGCACATAAGAGCCTTGGGCCTTATCTGAGCGACTGTATTCTGTCACTTGCATGATAGACACAGGCCAGTTAAGTTTATCCGCAAAATATTGAATCATTTCCGTTTTACCTGTACCTGTTTCACCATAAAGGTAAAGACTTAATGGACGCTCAGGAGCACACCACCAGCCAAGTACACGACGTAAAACATCACGCTGAGGAATATAAAACGGATTTGAAGCAACACATTTAGGATGACGATATTTACGTTGTTTAATACGAACCGCACCTTTGGGGATAATATCAAACAATTCACCAGCATCCACTGTTACCATTTCATTCCAACGTGGGTCAGAATATACAACATCTTCAATTTCTGGATCCTTGAGTTCAAGAAGAGCTACAAGTTCATCAATTGGTAGAGCGTGTGCATATTCTTTAGTGATCACTGATGGAAGAGCGTTAGCAACAGGAACGGTAGTATCGATAACTGCTTTAGTTTGAGTAGTTGTAGTTGTCATTTTAAAATTTCCTTGGTAAATGTATTTTTTACTCATGGATAAAATGCACATACAACTACCCTAATGGATAATGTGTATAGCACTTACCCATGAGGATTAGTAATAAAGAAATGAAGCGGTATGTTACTTACTAAAAAATTAAGAAATAAAATCTTCTAGTGAGTGACGAGTAAAACGCTGGTAACCAAAATCAGAATTAATTTCTTCTAGTTCTCCAGTGTTAATTTTACCTAGCGCATCATTTACCTTATTTATAACAGCAGAACTATTAAGGTTGATGGACATACAGTAGTTTTTAAACTCTTGCGAATTTACATCATTAATAAACTCTTTCTTCTTCTTACTTTGTTTACATTTAGTAATACGAGTAATAAAAGAATTAGATAACTTATTAATATTAAAACGACTATTTAATTCCTTGCTCGTGATTTGCAGGTCAAGCATCATAGATTTAACAGAGCGGTTAAACGTTAAAATACCATTATTAATAGTATCTAATTTACGTTCTCTATCTTTGTTATCCAATGCTTGAAACAAACCAATTCGTAAGTCATTAGCGTTAAGATTTAAGTGAGTACAAACAACATCAAATGAATCAGTAGACATCCAACGAAGAATATCTTGACGATCTGACGATGTTTCTTTTGCGTAATTAAGTAACGAAAAATACTCAGTTAACATTCCGGTCCATAATTTATTAATATCATCTTCCGTCCAATTTAAAGTCAGAGTATCTGTCTTTCCATTAAAACCATCACATAGTAAAAGATGATGATCTGGCAAAGAACTTGATGCATTTTTATAATCTGTTTTAACGATAACTTTAGAATTCTTAATAGTTTCACTAAGAACACAAGTATCAGTTTCAACAAGATTAATAACATTAGTTTTTTGAATGGATTTTTTAACTTTAATTGGATTTTTTTGAACTTGAATTGATGTATTTAATTCAGATGAAAAATCGAAGATTGATTGCTGTGTAGTAATTTGAGTAGTCATTGTTATTCCTCCAGGTGCGGTAAAAGCACAAAAGGAAAAACAAATAACCCGTCAGGATTAATATGTTAATCCCGAGTGCATTGGTAATTAATAGCTTATAAAGTTAAAAACAAAGATCGACTATAATAAAATCTATAGCTTTTACTTCATCAATTGATTTATTTAAACGCTTACACAATAAATTGGTAAACAGAGTAATAACTGATTCAGTACAACGCTTATAAGTTTCTTTAATGTCAACAATATAGCCGTTCAAAAAATCGTATTGTGTATCATCAGCAATTGAAACAAATTCATTAAAATCACGAACGTTCAATAAGCAAGCTTTCATTTCCGATTGTTTGATAACAGCTTCTTTTTTAACACAGATAAGTTTATTCATTTATTTATTCTCAATTTAGTTTAATAGGCTACGTTTAACAGATATTTTAAGATCACTAAGGGAATACTCAGATACATCTTCAACACCTAAAAATCGTCGTATATTGTTATATCGTTGTTCAGTTACTACAAATCGCTTGGTATTCATGCTAGAGAAAAAAATTGATTTTTTTAACGAGCCTGATTCATTTTCATAAGATTCATAAAAATGAGTTTTTCCACCTACTTGTTTCGCTAATTCAAACATCACACTGGACATAATTAACTCCAAGAAAAATAAATTTCATTGGCGTATTTACGAGTGCGGCTTGCATCAGTAGAAAGACGAGATTTAACAGCATTACTTTTTGCGGTCATAGACTTACGATGTAATTTGTTAGCTCTACGTTTTAGGTATGCAGAAATAGATTTTGGAACTTTAACAGATGATATGTCTTGAGAATCGATAGTTGTATTTTGCATTGATTTAATCTCGAAAAGTTAGTAAGACCATCAAAATAAATCAATACCCCCTAAGGAATAATTAATTTATTCCGAGGGAATTTTAGTTAGTTAACAACAATAAAGTGATACGAATATTATAAACTTCGACTGCCACCATAAAAATCAGTATTAAACCAATCATCAACAGGTTGCTGAGGTTTATCTACTTGAATTGATACCACTTGCGCTGAACTTTGCCTGGGATGTCCTTGTTCGGGAGCATCTTGGTTTATAGTTTCTGCTGCTGTGGGAGTTGGCTGTTCACTTTGTACATTAGTAGTTGGCTGCGAATATTGCTGCTGCTGATTATTTTCAGGTTGGCTATATTGCTGCTGCTGTTGTTGAACAGGTTGGCTATTATATTGCGTCTGCTGTTGTTGAACAGGTTGGCTATATTGCTGCTGCTGTTGTTGAACAGGTTGGCTATATTGCTGCTGCTGTTGTTGAACAGGTTGGCTATATTGTGGCTGCTGTTGTTGAACAGGTTGGCTATATTGCTGCTGCTGTTGTTGAACAGGTTGCTGAGGTACAAATTGTTGTTGTTGTATAAATTGTTGTTGAACTGGTTGGCTACATTGCGGCTGCTGTTGTTGAACAGGTTGGCTATATTGCTGCTGTTGTTGAACAGGTTGGCTATATTGCTGCTGTTGTTGAACAGGTTGAGCAGGGTAAACAGGTTGAGCAGGTGCATTGTATCCAGATTGTTTAGCAAGATCACGAATGGCTTTAGGCAAATGAGCAATAACATTTTGAACTTGAATCTCAATAATAGTATTGTTATTTGTTCCTTTCCGTTGTACTAAATAACCTTCAACAATAACTTCATCGCCTTTAAAAAAACCACCATTACGATCGATTTTTTGTATCATGCTGTCATTAAATTTCAATGTCATCCATGTAGCGCGCTCGTTAAAACCACCTTGATTGTTAGACCAAGAAGTAGTTTGTACACATGAAACGAAGCCAAAAGGTTTAGATCCATTTGTGCCATCTTTTACTTCTAAATCTTTACCAAGAGTTCCACCAAATGTAATTGTATTGCAGTTAAATTTTATCATTGTTTTTTAGTCCGAAAAGTTAGCAATAAAGCACAACAATTCAGATAAAAAGCAACAATCCACCAAAAGGTAAAGTGTTAGCAATACCTAAAAGTAGTGATTTAAAGCAATTGGTTAGTTTTGAGTTTATTTTGAATAATAAACTAGGTTGATTAGATACAATATTTTAAAAGTTGATCTAAGACTTTTTATTAACTCGATGATTTAAGTAATGAGTTAGGTTACTTTTGTGCGATTTTGACGACCAAAGATAGGAAGTGCCAAGTTTGAAAAGATATCAAGTTAGGCTATCGCGGATCATACATAAAATATCAACAATCAGTGTCCAAAAGATATGGAATGAAAGGCTGGTTTTAATTTAAAAATTAAAAAAAGCAGAGATAAAAATGAATGATTATGGTTTCGTTCATCATTGCAGGACGCAATAAATTAGGTATGTCGAGCTAATCTTATTACCGCAACGATTGGTTATAACTTCTATAAATAAAACTTATAACCAATCATAACAACAACATCGAGAAATACACAGTAAGCAATAACTATCAAAAAGGCATAAATGATAATTAATGCTTACTGTGCTAGCTCTATTTTATCTTCCATCTACACGTCAATGTATGGGGATAAATAATTGTTACCCCGCTTTGCGGTGGCATTAGCCTCTTTGTGTTCCACTCGATTTAACGAGGTACTAAACAAACTGCTAAGACGGTGAATTATAATCACCAACGCTATATTTGCGCTATATGCGATGTAATATATAAGTGGGGACACAATAAGTCAACAATAAACTTTGACATGTAAGATAAAGATAAAAGTTCAACAAAAACTATCAATTTTCACTATTTTTTGCTTGTTCTTTTAATTTTTCTATTAATCCAATAACTTCAGTTGGAAAACCTTCACCCAAAAATTGTGATGGCGGTTTTTTTTCGCCAGTCCCCTGCTCGGGGTTGTAGTTAAACGATAATCGTAGTTCATCGACAGCACGAGTCATACCAACGTAGAATAACCGTCGTTCCTCACTTACAGCAACCTCTCCATCACTTAATGCCCTAGTTGACGGACAGACTCCTTGGTTACTAGCTAACATCCAAACTTGTGTCCACTGTAAACCTTTTGAAGAATGCAGGCTCGCCAATGTTACGATACCTGTCTTAGTACCCTCGTCAGGTTTAACTCCCGTACTCGGTGCCAGATTTTTAGCTAATATTTCTACTCGTTCACAAAAAGATAACTCAGCTTTCATGCCTGTTAATATACCACCTAGAATATCTAAAAACTTAGCTTCAGGACCCTTCGATTTACGACCTTCTTTCAATAAATCAACAATCTGCTTTATTCGTCCTTCAATTCGTATTTTGCCACTACAATCAGTACCCCATAACATCCACTTTTCATGCAATGTTTGTGACACTGATGACCACTGCAAAGTAGCGTCAGGCATCCACTCACCAAAGGAGGGTTTAAAATGTGTCAAGGCACGAATAATTAACTGAATATCCTGTTCATCTTCACCTAACCACCCCAAGATCTCACCAATAAATCTCTTATCTTTTGGTCGCACTATAGACCATAGAATTTTAAGAAAAATATTAGCAATATTATCGTCCCATAAATTTTTAGAGCCTAAGCGAACATAAGGTATTTCATTGACTTTTAACATCAATTCAACCTTATCTAAAATTTTATTAGTACGCGACAATACAGCCCACTGTCTGTTATCACCGTTAATAGCATCCAATAGACCTTGGAGTTCATCTATCTCAGTGAGATACCCTTGAACTTTTACAATACCACCAGCCTCTCGAGTGCTTTCCATTTCTTTATAAACACGCGCACTATTGTACTCAATAACCTTTCTAGCAGCCGCGAGTATTTCTGGACGGCAACGAAAACATTTTTTCAACACATAACCTTTCGCATCAAAATCCTGTTGAAAAGTGACCATGTTTTCATAGCCAAGCGCCCCTCGCCAAGAATAAATCGACTGATCATCGTCACCAACGACTGTAATATTTATCCCAGACTCCCCATGAACGCGAATCCAACCATATTGCATATCAGAGGTATCCTGAAACTCATCAACGAGCATGTGAGTACAATCCCACGGCTCAATTCGTCCAGTTTCAACACCTAAATATGCCTCTCTTGCTATTAGATTAAAATCTTGCATATTATTTTGCTGAAGTAATTTCATGTAAGAACTATAAACTTGCCACCCTTCGGCTGTTGGATCATTTTGTATGGGTTTTGGTTCGATCATCCGACCGTAATAATCAATATGAAACCTAGCATCTTCAACTCCCATATCATTTAGCGAACAGTATCTTATTGCTCGTTCAATAAAATTAAATTGTTCGCCACCAACGATAGTTCTTCTTTTTCGCTTACCGTTTAAACATTTAACTTGTTGCCCATAGATCGAATCAAAAGTAGAAGCTGTTGCTCTATAAGCGTCGTTCCCCAACCTTTCATTTAGTCGTTCAGTTAGCTCAGCAGCCGCAGCACGAGTAAACGTAATAAGTAGCACTTTATTTTTCTTGTCTTTACTAAGCAGATTTTTGGTTAACTCCACAATCGTATGACTTTTACCACTGCCAGGCAGTGCGCAGCACATAGTATAACCATCACTTTCAGCAACTAATTTTTGATCTTCGGTGAGACCCACCATAACTATTAAGACACTCTCAAAAAGATAATTTTTTAATTATACACGCTTTCAATGGTTAGCGTTGATTAGAGCTGCACCCATTAAAATGTCGTTGAGGAATAACGTACTGTTATCGTATGCGCATTACGATAAATTAAGTGAGCAATAACACACTGTAATGCATGAATTTATGGGATAATTGCAAAGTTGAACCATTATTTTATTGTGTGTTACTTACGATTTTTTTATAACTGATTAATACGAGGTAGCGCGAATGGGAAAGCATAATAAAATAGATACATCGGCAAACATTGCCCCCCAAATTTGAGATTAATAACCATGAAAATTACTAAACTTATTAAGATAGTTACCTTAGCATCGGTAATGTGCATCACTACAGGCTGTGCAACAGCATTAGGTAAGGTTGAAGCCGACACAACGATTAAAAATTTTAAACACAATAACAACTCATATGCCATGAACGTTCTATCAGCAGCATGGAACGATCGAATTCCGTTTAATATCGAAGACGAAAACAATCTAAAAGATACTGACGGTGTTAGCGGTAAAACAATCTATGGTTCTGAAATAGCGATGGGATCATTATCTAATGGATTAAGCGGTGGATTAACTGGCTTATTGTTTGCGGCTTCTATGGATGCAAGTACACCAAAAATCCAAAATTATTTTCAAGCAATCATTTGGATGCCTGCAAATGGTAAAGATATCAACAATTCTGAAGACAGAAAATTAATTACGGATGATATCACCCAAAAATTATTAAAGCCTATGTATGAAGATTTTTTTAAGGCGAGCAAAAAAGGTGAGATTACCACATCAACAAAATCAGAATTTAATTATAAAGGTTCATGGTGTTCTTACACTGATCCAAACGTCGAATGTTCAATGTTTCTATCTCCTAATAATCTTCAATTTATGGGTTACGCAGATAAACAACACGGACTACCATTCAACACTAAAAATAATGGGAAATACATCATCACAAGAGTTCGTCTCGCACCAGCGATCATGTTAATGATGAAATACAATAAGAAAGAAAACATGCTGTTCTACGTCCCACCAATTAACTATTTTGCTAAATTTGATAAGATTCAAATGAAAAACACACCATATATACAATCAACTACAAAAAAGAATTTTTTTGTAAAACCATAAAGCGAAATTAATAACTAACGTTAATTCATGTAAAATAATAATGACCCACTAAAAAAGCGTATCCGTACGCTTTTGGGCTCATCAAATATTATTAAAGGGAATGATTCCATAGCATAGCTATAACGCTCAATCAATATTATAAATTTACGTTCAAGTTAATGAAATCATTGATTGATGTAGGTTAATTACAGCATATTTTATGTAGTAGATTCGCTTTTATTGAAAATAATGTAAAAGGGCCACCACCTATAACTTTAATGGCGACCCTTTTAATTAACTACAAACCATTATTACGATCATAACTATTTAGCGTGTCACAAAATGCGGGGCGCGGGTATGAACTACAATCGATCTTATTACCCATATCTAAGTTATTAATTTCCTTGACATGTTCAACATAAACATTCCCTTTCCCTCGCTCATCCATACGCTCTTTTGTGGACATACGACCAAAGCCATTCATCATATTGCCCTTAGTTATATCATCCTGCGTCTTATTATCTGGGATCATATTATTTTGAGCCATCATATCGATCCACTCACTAAAATCTATTTTATCGAAGTCAACCTTCTCGATTTGTGTAAAATCGAGTCCATTACAACCTTGGTCATAATATTGCCGCTTAGTCCAGCCAAGTTGGGCTGATGCTTGTTCCATAATGATTCTGCTTAACACGTTGTTATAACAGCAATGGAATTTTTTAGTTTTACCCATTCTTACACCCAAAACTTTTTTCGGCTTTTTAGTGTAGACCCAAAAACACTTTTTACCGATTAAATCAACACCTACTTTTTGCTCATCTTCAGTACATGCAAATATCATCTGATAAGCCATATTTGCGATCTGATAAGCGGCATATGCCCACCCGATAAACGACACAACCCCCATGATATTTGAGCCTATGGTATTAAGAGCTTCTGCGCCTGCCTGACTGGTAGCCACACTACCACCACCAGCAGCACCACCACCACCAGCAGCACCACCACCCGCAGCACCACCACCAGCCACAGTACCAGCGAGAGACTCAGCTAAACCCATAACGAAATTTTGTAGACATTCCGGTAATTGATCAAAAACCCATTGCAGCATTTGATTTTTAAGGTTTACAAGTGAAGTCATTAACCCCGAAGCAAAATCACCAATAGCTGTTCCTGCATCACCTATCATAGATAGAGAAGTATTACCGGCACTATTCGCAGCAGTCCCCGTAAATTTAGTTGAAATAGAACTCCACGCCTTATCTACCATGTCACCAATTGGTTTTGAGATAGTGTCCCAAGCACCTTTTGCCGTTTCTGCAACATATTTATGTGTCGCTTGTAACGATTCCCCAAGGCCTGTAGTGCTAAATAGACCACTTTCCGACGCCATATATGATTCAACAGTAACCATGTTAGAGGCCATCACAAAAACATCACCCTGCCCAACACCTTCTGGCGCTTTACAGCAATCAATCATGCCTAATGGATCTTTAGAGCACATGGAAACTTTGCCAGTAAACACTCTACATGTTGATGGATCGGTGCCTGTACAATTTTTCTTATCACCAATCTCATTCGCTACAGCATATTGAGACAGAGCATTCGTAAAATCGGCATTCGTTTCATCAGCACGTACATCACAACTGCCATCGATACACGCATCATCAGTAAAACAAGTGTTATTTTTTCGTTTTACAGTAACCATTGCATGAGAGTGATCTTCACATGAATAATTTTCATTCCACGCATAGCAAGTTCTGGTTGTTTCATCATACCAACCGGGAACGCACGTTTTAGTTAACGCATCACAGTCTTTGTTTTGGTCATATTGCTTACAACCATCAGCCATATTAGTTATGGCTTTAAAATCAAATGCAGCTCCACCATAATTTAACGACTTCCCTTTTAGCGGATCACACATATAATCTAACGCGTGAGCGTCCATACAGACAGGAATACCGGTATCTGATGGAAATAGCGCTTTAAATTGTAGCCATGGTTGTTCCAGTGCTATTTTTGATAGGTATTGAGACAAGTCTGTGTCATTTTTTCCATTTAAGACCTGCCAATACGCCAACCATAACGGATCTGTTGCTTTATGATACCAGTCAAGAGAGTTACGGCTTTTGCTTCGTGCTATACGAAAACCCGTCATTCGTAGGCTATCAAATGGGCCACCATTTAGTATTCGACTGGAAAAGCTAACGACTTTTTCTTGAGATGTATCATATCGATACCATACAACATGATCACTAAACACACGGGCAGCAATGACTTCCCATTTTCCCTTTGCTGGTAAAATATTAGAGAGTTCAGTACCTCTCAACTGTCGGTCACTTTCCGTATGAGTACCAATACCTGCGCGATTACCACAAAAATAGATCCCATCATCATCATTACCATCAGCACTATTCCATGTTGTAGCTACGACCATTCCGCAGTTTCGGCTTTGATCTCCAGTGATATCGAAATCACGACGAGCGACCAAGACTAAAGCATCACCATTAACAGATGGCAATCCGTAACCATCACCACGGTCACCCTTTGAGACGTTAACTAATCCATAATTAGGATCATCACTTGAATATTCCCTATCACATTTCCATCCATTATTTGTACAAAACTTAGTGTCGTCTTTTAATGCTTCAGTACATCCCTCGGGGTAATCCGTAATTTTATCGCCCCAAGTGCTTTTTAGTGGTTTATCAAAAAGCAGATCAACAACCCCATACGCTTCACCAACGTCACCCACACCAACCTTGTACGTGAATTTAATTTCATTATCATTAGCCAATGCTTGTTTAAATTGAGGTGATACGTCACGTGCATCATAGGTATCACGATTAACCCCTTGTTCACATGGAGTATTCTCGGTAGGGAATCCATCTGGTGTATTAAAATGCATATGTACACCATCAAAAATAATATTGTCATCTGCATACAATCGGAACTGATCATCATAATGGGTCCGACTCAACGTGGCTCTATCAAGCTTAATTCCATCTTTAACACGCACAACAATTTCCTTGGTGTAAACACCACACTGACCTTTTTGAGACAGGTAGTTATCATCTGTACGACCAAGAGTTAACTGTATGCATTTATCCCCACACATCGATACGCGAGAATCCTCTAACCCTTTTATAATTTGTATAGATGGAGGGATAGGTTCTCGACTACGCACACAACCATTCAAATTACTCTTATTAGGTTTAAAACAAGATGGCGTCGTTTTTATGATTTTTTTAGGATCTAATCGCTCAAAAGTAGTATCGGCCTTAGAGCAATCCCCGAAATAAGCACCTTTATGATTAAATGCATTACTCACCGATTCGGCTGAGTTTGCAAACATTGGTGAATCCATACTGATTTTACGAGGTGGATTTATATTTCGAGTGTCCATCACTGAACCATAGGCCAGAGCTGTATGGTTTGAGTTATCAATGATTTCTTCCGCATTATTCCCATGAGGTACAGCTTTCACACCAGCATTATTTAGTGAAATATTGTCACGCACATACTTCGTTTGCTGATCTTCATTTTGATAAGTTCCGGCGGGGGGCGCAAATCCGTTATTATAATCGACACCGGTTGACTCAACATTGGAATATAGAGTTGGATCCTTCACCTTTACTGTCGGGTCCAAAAAACGGGGCGTCACTGACATTTTTTGTTGCTTACCGTCTTTAGCGGGGGTGACGTCAGGAGGAACGATATTCGAAGATGTTAATTTCCCTAAATTCATACCTTCATTGTAAAAATGGTCAAAATCTTCTTTCGTCCATTTTACCGGTTCGGAATCATTTCGTGGAAATATACATGTATGTGATTGGATATCTATTACTTGACCCGCAGGGCAACTAATATCACTTGGGTTGGTGTCATTAACGCATACACCATTCGCAAGATGAGATCCATTAGTACAAGCGGGACGAGTGCCTGGAAAGCATTGCCCGTTATCAAGATACGTATTTTCAGGGCAGTTATAAGATATTGGTGCATTAATTACTTTTTCGCACGCGTCTCCATTTCTCTTATAATGTTCAGGACATTGCTTATCTGGCATCATTGTAATGTCACGCAAGCAGCGATATCCATTCAAGTGCCATGAATTATCAACCGTCACTGGTGTCGCTGGTGGCGCGTTACATGCTCCCATTTCCTTTAACACATCGCTGCAGTTAGCAACGCTTACATCAGGTGTATAATGAGAGTATTTAGCATCCTCATAGGGATCATTACTGGTATGAGGGCAATTTAACGCCTGAGGCTGAGCAATACGATATTCTGTAGTGCAATGCTTGTGGTGGAATGGACCGTGTTTTGAGCATGATTGCCATGCCTGAGAACACATGCGCCTTGTATGTGTACTATACTCCCATCCTGCAGAACAGACACCTGAAGCCTCTTCATCGTCATGGCGTTTACAAACTCCCCCACTAAGCACGAAACCATCATCACAACTGGCAGGAAGTGGGACTTTATCAGTACGCAAACATACACCACCTACCTGATGAAAATCAGAGGGGCAAGTAGCGACAGGTTGAACTGGGGCATTTAATCCAGCGAGTGCTGGAGCTGATGCAAACGTCATTCCGAACAATATCCAAGCAAAAGCCACGGATAAAATGTTAGCGCTATACGCCAAAATAACAGTAAGTGACGTTACCCTCTGGAATATCGAGTAACCAATATCTTTCATCTTCATTTCATCATAACCATTGTGCGTAAAGTGATGGGTAAATAACCAAGGTCAACTTTAACACAATGAATTTTGATTTCGTAAGCTGCCGTATGTAAATTACAATTTTATGTAAAAAAAGCCGAAATACTAAATTAGTTTTCGGCTTTTTTACACTTAACGTAAATTATTTTGCGCCATAAAATACGCAGCAATCATTATATCGGAATATATTATAAACGAAGGTGTTATCCTTCCCTCCCCCTGGAGTCATTCTACCTAACCCCCACTTCAACCAGTTATCACCAAGTGGATGGCAACAATGTTGATTAATATCGTGCATTAAAACGTTACCATCCCCATCTTTCTGCTGTTGGCCATCAGCATTTAATGATGGAACGCTAGTGCTAAAACCAAATCCATCAACCTCTGGTTTTGGCCACGCCATTGAAACTTTGTACATCGGCTTTGGTATCATTGGTGCGTACACTCGATCACACATCGCTTTTTTACCATACGTTTGTTTAGCTAAACCACGTCTATGTAATGATGCGAGTGCCCGCGTCACAATTAATGATGATGACCGTATCGCATTTTCATCTGTGTAAACATTTCCGGTAAATGGATAGAGTTGCCCATCACAACCAGAACAGAACCAGTTAAGATCACTAGGGTCACTGGTTGCGGTAATGTACACACAATCTGCAACACAGGCGGCTTGAGCTATTGGATTAGCAAATGCCGTTGCATCAGCATTAAATATGAAGGCCAGCATATCTTGATACCATGTAATATCAACGATCGACATGTAAGCCATATCAAGGTCAATAATACCGGGGTCTTTATCACAAGAGGGAACTAAAAAAATAGATAACATCTTAAACATTGGGTTATCAAAATAATTAAAGTGGTAAGTTGCCATGGTTGTATCATCAGCATCTTCTCCCATCCCCTGAGCACCCATTTGGGTCAGGTTATTTTGCATCATCGTCCCTCCGAGTGTTGGCGAGCACCAGGGAGTCGTCGATACCTCAATTATTTTTTCGGGAGAAAAATATCCTATATGAAACCCAAATTTTGGAACACCTAGTTCGTCAGAGCAGTGACAAAAAGCATTTTTATATCCTCCATCTGGCGGAGAAGAAAGAAATCCCATTAAATTTATCGGTAAAGTACATGACCAACAAAATTTATTAATCAAACCCTTAAAATATCCACTATCAGGACATGCCGCATCTGATAAAAAATCAGCACCTTTCGCCATGCTAGGCGCTGAACTTAAGGTGATAATTACGAAAATAAATGCCACAAATACTTGTTTAATGTTTTGTCGTAATAACATGACAATTACTTCTGAATTAACGCGTGGGCATAATTAAGAACAATATCTGCTCTTGTCACTAACTCGTGCCCTTGCTCTGGAAATTTATACGCAAAAATTACGCCTGCAACAAAAATTAAACCATAAATAACTAATCGCATGTGATTATCCTTTTTTATTTATTAATTGGGCATCTTCAATCTCAATCATTTTAAGATCATCCAATGCTATGTTTTGGCTACGTGTGCCGTATTCTGTAATGGTTATTTTTCCATTGCCCAACACCACTTTTGATGGACTGTGCTGTAGCTGAAAACGTTTGATCATTCTTTCTTGTAGTAAATAAACCTGCAGACCCATTTCATCTGAAATATCACGGATAGAATTGAGACCTTTTTCTTTATCAATTCCAGTGACAAGTAAGGCATTCTCACCTTTGGTTAATTTCATTTGTTGTTTAACTACTGCTTTTTGCATATTACTTTGAGGATTAAATACGAAGAGATTAAGTGTCTTCCCTGGGAAATAGTCCATAGGGTTAACGACGCTATCTTTTTTAGCCAATAATTTTCCAGCTTTTGTACGCACGTCCTTGTTAAATCGGACCCGAGGATCTATTTCATAAGTTTTATCAACTTGAGCTGGTGGCAAATAAAAGCTTGGTAACTTTTCAAAATAATGATCCATCGCTTTTTTTCGTTTGGCTTCCCAATCAATTTTAGCCACGCGACTTTTAATTTCTTCAATAAGATCTTTTTCGACTATTGGTTTTGTCGGAGACAGATTACCTAATGTCTTATAATTCTCTTTAACTTCTCTACTTTTATTTAAAAACCAATTAGTTGTTGTAATGCCACTACCAACAACATATTTATCACCCTTCCGATAAACCATCATGGGTGCTTTAGTGATCTTAAACACTTTAAATAATCGCGGATCTATCGCCACTTTAGGAACTGGACGAATATCTTTGCCCATTACATTAATGGCATACGATGTTTGATTTACATATTTATCTTGAGGTCTCATACCACGCAAAATAATCCGAGCATCAGCATCAGCTGCAGCCTGCATGATTTCTTTTATTTCTTTCTCAGATTCGCTAAACGAAATGAAATAGTATAATTCCTCACCTTTTTTAAGTGGGCTATCTGCACGTACCGTACTTGGCAGGGTATGAATTTTATTGCGCTCATCACCAATTACACCATATGTTTTTGCTATAGATTTGGTTACAAAGTCATTGCTATTTTGGGCGATTTTCTCTGCAACAGGGTTCCACTTTTTCCAACCCGAACCATTATTTTCAACTGATTTTTCAGCATCATAAGTTTTTAGCCAATCAGGAGCGTCACCTTCTGCTGCTGCAGCCATTATTGCTTGTGATTTATTAATCATGGACATGTCATCTGGAGTTAATACCGCCGATGATGCCTGACCAGTCATAATTAATAGTAAGGCACTTACAATTGTCTTTGTTTTAAATGAGCACATACGTTTTCCCTACCACTTGTTCTTCAATATTTACTTCTCCCCAAAATCGACTATCGTAGCTACCGGGCAATGTTCCGATCGCAAATAAATGATTCTCTTTTATCCGCTCAGTTCTCGATAATTTATCAAGTGGCATTTTCAAAACTTGTGCTGCAACCGTAATATCCGTATTCCACACTTTCCCTGCATTTGACACGCTATTTCTATTTACTTTAACTTCATCGCCAGCATCACCAACAACCAACTTAGTAAATACAGTATCGTTAGCAAATAACTGCGTATTTTTGGCAAGGAAGGTAACCAAATCCCCTTCATGAATATTCATGTCATGTCTATCTAATAAAAATACCAGACCACTAATGCAAGGCACCGATCCTGTTGGCGGAATAATAGTGTAGCGATTGCAAAATGCCGATATAGATAAAACCAGAATTCCACCAAGTATTATTGGCTTTCTTATTCGTTCTTTAAAAAATGAAGTTTTAACACCTTCGAAAGAAGTTGTCGTAATTGTCATACAGCAAAGCCTGTAAAGATCAGATAATAATAAAAAACATTATCCAATCTTTCGCTTTCAATGAATAGCGTTATAGTATTTTTTAGTCATTTAAACACAATTCATTAAAATCTCGTCAAAAAACCGCTTGCAGAAAGATGGTTTATTGATAGTATTAGCCTGAATTTAGGGTGTTGTTAGATAACAGCACTCATATACAGAACATCTATTTCTCCAAGGTGGGTGTATGGTGCCTAGTTAGCACCTGTTGTAACTTGAGGGTCTGGTTAATCCGTTGACGGTTATGACGTTTTTAGTCTCCGAAAAGAGTATTGAGCATTGTACTCTCGAAAAAAGCCAGCAAATTAATTGCTGGCTTTTTTCGTATTACAGTAACTACAAATTATTTTTTTCTACATGTCCATATCGGTAATTCATCAAAAAACACGCTAACCCCTAATTTAGATGCCTTGTGAATAGCTTCTTCTACTGTGACATAAAAAGCATCTTTAAGACTATTATCGTTATTCGGTATTAAGCGATAATCACCAGTCCTACTATGATACGCGATTTCATTATTAACAATGGCGATCTCAAATTTCGAGTCCACTCTTACTAAGACGCTATCATATATATACTCAATTTCTAATGATTTCAGGACGCTCTCATCGCCCACCAGCACTCGCGGCAATGGATCATTAATTTCAACTTCAAAATCATGATCACCATAGCTAAAACAAACAACTAAAGATTCGACTTTTTTTAGATAAACATTAAATGGGATCACTGGCAGGATTGAGTTAGAAGAATCTAATAACGTATGCTTTCCTTGTTCAACGAGTACAATCTTATCTGAATCAAGTAATGCGCTAATATCTTCCATGCTCATATTGGCATCATGTGCAAAATTCTCAATGTTATTGTTATAGTACGTCTGAGCGTACTGTTTGATAGTATATCTACGTGACATGATCATTATTACCTTTAAATATATTAATTAATAACAATCCTCTCATGGTTTCTAATATGCGCTATCAAAAATACACCAATAAATTTGGTGGATTTTATCGTATTCCTCTTACGATTTTATTGGTGAGTTTGATAAGACTATCACCGAGTGATATTAGTTTTTGGATATGTAATTAGAAGTAGTGATCGAAAACAACAAGCCTTATCGGTTATGCGATGTAAAAAAGCCACCAATAAATTTGGTGGCTTTTATCGTATGACTCTTACGATTTTTATCGTGGTGTTAGTTTCGTTCAGATCTTACTACGATTGAACTTGTTACTTTGTCACCACTATCATCATACGCATCGACTTTGATTTCTGATGACTCATCTTTATCCAAGAAGAGCTGTACGTTACCAGCATGGCCGTGAATTTTCTCACCATTTTTATACCATGTATACGTACTCATTTTACCATCAGGATCCTTACAACCCGCATAAACTTGAGACACTGAACCATATTGACGAACATTCATTTCACAAGTCGGCTTTTGGTTCGGAGCAACTTCTAGGTCTAACAACTCATCATGTTCAATACCAAATTGAGATTTAACATGCAAACGTAAGACATGCTTACCTTGCGGTATATCCATTACTGGAATTGAAGTTACTCGTTTTGTTTGACCCACCAACTTATCATCTAAATACCAATCACATTCTTCAATACGATCTTCTGGATGGCCAAGTTTAATGCTTGCTCTAAACACAGCGTCCAATGGAGCACGCATAAATCGCGTACTATAACGCCCCTTCAGATTGACTACTGGTGCTGGTGGATCTAACACTTCTAAGAACTCAGTGTACAATTTATCATTTCCACGTTCGTCCTGAACGTTTACATGGAATTGATATAACCCTGGTTTATCAACAACAAAGTTAATCCGTCCACGGCTACTGCGATCTTCAGTGATCTTCATCCCCTCAAATGGCTCAAATTTATATTTGAAATCCATGTGAACAGGAAGACGCTTACCAGTTTGGCGTAAATATGCCGTTGCTGTCATTGGCGCGTAACGAGTGTGATATTTCAAATGAACCTTGAAATCAGGGAATTTATACTCCCAAGTATGTAAGAATAATGACTCTTCACGGAATGTCTTATGCTTAAACCCTTGTGCCCAAGCTTGGAATTTCAACTTAGTCACACCTGCCTTTGCATCTTCTACCGTTGGCACGTAGTGTAATTTATTACCCTTAATAACCTTACCATCAGGCAATATCCACTCACTTTCAATAGGAGTAATTAATGCCGGTGATTGTAAAGCGACTTTTGCAACAAGATCTAACGGTTTACCTGTTTCGATAAGTTGTGGATGTTGAATACCTATACGAACAGGCTTAGGTTCCTTCACCAACACTGTATATCGTGAGTAGTCATATGCATGGCGGCCTGCTAGCTCATTACCGAGATAGCTCATACGAACATAGAATTTCATTCGTTTACCTGTGCCAGTAATATGATATGTATTACCGCCTACTTTCCAATTTTTATTGTCAGTAGACCACTCAATAATACCTTCACCTTCCCTAGCTACATGTTTATGGTCCATCAAAGTGATGTTACCTTGTTCACCATCATGTAGCATACGCACGCCTTCAACTTCAAGTTTAGGAACTTCATAACCTAAAATCTCAATGACTTCAGATATGTTTTTAACATGCGTGTGTCGGTTTTCTACTGTTGAGCGAACATAATACTTACCAGGTTCAGTAATTAAGCGGCGAGATCGAATCTTATCATCATACAGACTATCTCTCTGCCAATTAGTCTTACCATCGCGGCTCCACTCCCAAACAATATGACCTTTCGCTTCATTATCTGCTCGTGATTCAGGATGATAAACAAGGCTCATAGAGAATGGGACACGATTACTCACACGACTCGTAGTTAAGTTACCATCAATTGCGCCACTTTTAAGCACACGATAGACTCCACTATTCGTTGTCATTTGACGATGATATGTTCCATCTGGTGACGTTAGCTCTGCAACACCAACGTATCTAAATGACTCATAACCGACATTTGACAGATCTAGCGTAAATCGAGATGTACCATTACTACCAAGTTGTTCTTTATTAGTCAGTGGATCATAAAACGTCTTACGCTGTTTACGATCGAATCGTTCTTTCGCTAGATATACAGTCCATGCACCCTGCGTTTCAGGATTGTAAATAACACTATCCGTCTTGCCGTCATACGCGCCCATCTTAAATTCAACGGTTGGGTTAGCATTATCTAATTGACGTACACCATCTTGATGAATATTGGCAAAAATACCTCGAGGCGGAACAAATAGCACATTGATATTTTCATCAGCAGAATGCTTATCAGTTAAAGTATATCGGCCATGTAAATTTACTTTTCGATTTTCCCACAGCTTACCTTGCGACATACGGATACGCGTACCAATTGAATTATCCGCGCTAGCAAAGCCTCGCTGACGAACTAACTGAGTTTTAACACTATTACCATCATCGATAGCAATTTGCATATCAGCGTTAACCCCTGATGCACGAGCAAATGTTACCGTTCCGCCTGTTAATGGTACAGGAAAGCGGTTTTCACTTAATGAATGACTCTGATTTACCGTCATCTTAATCGGTGGTGGAGCGATAACTTTTAGCTTATTTGTCTCATCTGCAGCTAATGCCCGACGACCATTCTTATCGTACATCCAAACACGATAATTAATTGCGTTATCGACTTCTTCACTTATTTTCGCAAATTTGCCCGTCATTATGCCCTGACCGCGCAAGTACACACCTGCAGCGCCATCAGGCACACCAGTCCATTCAAGAACACATCGTTGATCCTCACCAAACTGATATGGGTATTTCTGGATGTCACTCAATGACTCATATAACGGACAATTGACGCCTTGGGTTTGATGTACTTTAAGTTTTATACGCTGTACGTTTGAATAAAATGTATTGTTAACGGATTCCAATTCATAATCCATTGGCATATAAAACACTTTAAATGTTTTTGTATAGCTATTACCGGCACTATCACTAACATTAACCGTTAACGGATACTCATGTTGTGGGGCTAATTCAAAATTATTAGGCAAGGCCAAGCCTTTAACAAAGCTTTGTTTCCCTTCAAGAATTAACTTCTGGCCATTTATTCGTGCCTCATTAATTATCGCACCGCCATCAAACGTATCAAGAGCGACGATAGTTAAATCTTGCATGTAATAAATTTTACCTGAATCGTTAAATTTACCATCTTGATAGAACATCGTAACGGCTGGTGGTTCACGGTCCAATTTAACAGCATCCAACGTACTAATTTGTTTATTTTCGTATTTGTCTTGCACTGTTACTTTAGGGATAAATTTACCATCAGCCACTTGATGTAAATCAAACGAGAATACATACTTTCCTTTAACTAACTCTGGTGCCTTAATTGGTTTAACAACAAATGATTTTTGAGACTGAATTATGGCTTGTTGACCATCACCATTAAAATCTCGGCCATTAATTTGAAATGCTGGAATTTTCGGCTTAAATGTAGGATCTGGGATAAATTCGATCACAGCATCAGGCACCCACCAATCACCGTCCATCCCTTCATGCGGTGACGATACAACTAATTTTGCTTGTTCGTTATCAACAACATAATAAGTATCATCGACATTACCCTGCACAGGCTTGGCACTTTCTTCGTTAAGGGCTTGCATTGCGAACGCTTCAATTTTAGGCGCAGAATAATCCCATTTAACCGTATAATCTAATGGCGTTACATTGTTATTATCCAAGAAGTAGCCATTATCCGAGTCAGCCCACAAATTCATGTGCTTCTCGCCTTTGCTACTATCTTGATCATCTGTGGTACTAACCCCTGTCATATCTATCAGACATGACGTTTTACCAATATCAACAATACACGAATTCACATCTTTAACGTGTATTACTTGTCTAAAGGTACGAGGCTCAACCGTAATAGTTACCGCACGTAATCCTGATGTGCGCTTATAATTAGTAACAATAGCGCCAGTCTGCACTCCTGTATCTAATTTAGTCACAATCGTCTTAATTACAGGCGGTTTTGGTGCAACTGCATCAATTGTGGTTTCACCTTTACTTATCAATACCTTTTCAAGTTGGCTACCACTGAAATAAGAAATATCATAACTAAGCTTATGGTGACCTTCTGCGAGCAGAAAGCCTCTAGCCTCCATTCCTGCAGGTGACAGTCCTCGAGGTAAATCTGTCCATTCAAACAAACAAACCAATTCATTACCGTGATCAGCCTTAGCAATGGCAGGATCTCCCGTCAATTTACAGCCTGAATGCTGAGCCTCTTTTGCCATAAAATTCAAAGGACTTACAAAAGCCTGTTGATCTTTAACAACAGGGAAAGTGACCTTTGGTGAAACAGCATCAATTGAACCGGTAACAAGAATCGATTTAGCAGATGAATGAGCAGCACAAATTGCAAGAGTAACACCCACAGCAACTTTTTTTAATTTCATGTGCTTCATAATCAATTAACCATTAAATAGCAAAATCGCAAGTTTTAAATTACCCTAAATCATCATTTAATAATCGTGATAATGGGTGTCAATTTAGGGTGCTTAACGTTAAATTTTGAAATCGTGGTAAAATCTTATCGTTATCGTATTCAACTTACATCATTTACTGAATTTAGAATTGAGCTGAGGGATATCAAACATAAAGTTTGCCTCACCTTCAGCATTTCCAATCGGCGTCACAAAAGTATTAATTTCACCGGTATCACCAAGATTCATTTTTATCATTTTCGTTTCTCCTGGAGTAATATTTTGTCCATTAAAAACAACAGAATAAGGAGAGTCGGAACGGAGAGTGAAAAATACTTCTTGGTCACCAGTAGCAATAGCCCCACTATCAGTACGAAGTACGTTACTCTTAATTGTGGCTACCGGAATATCTTTACGGTCCAAAAGGGGCGTGTTTGATGGTAGCGTTTTAGAGCGGCCTACTTGCAGCCAGTTTGCAGGGAAATACTTAAATTTTTCCTGATAAACTCCCGTATTATCAAAAACATCTTTTGCAGTTACTTCTAACGTGTAAAAACCAGTGTTATTAGTAGCTGGAAATAATCTTGGGTATTCAGCTCGATATATATTATCCCCTAAATCAGACCAAGCTAGATAAACCTTATCTTTAGTCGGTCCACCCTCCAGCTTAATATTTGTGATCTTGGCTTTATTAGCATCACTCAAGGTTATACGTAAATTCTCTAACCCATACAGTTCTCCCTTTAATGGCTTTCCTTCACTATTAAAACTGATATTAGGCGCACTACGATCTACTTTAAAGAGTTCTGTTATCGTTTGAGTTCGAGAGTTTCCATAGACATCTTTAACGAAAGCGTCAAGTCTATATTCACCCTCAGGTAATGACGTTAAATCGTAAGAAACCCACCATTTTTGATAAGTCGGCTCATTACTATCTTTAAGCTTTAAATTGATTTTTTTATGGTTATTGACGTCATAAGCATATATGTATTTTTCGCGCGGCAACCACCATCCACGACGCCAATCCTGTACGGCATCAGCATCATAGACCACCATTTCGGCATGAACTTTATCCTGCTTAATACTCTCAAAAACAGGTGCATTCAAATCCCAATATTCATAACTATACGTATAGTGATTTGAAAACTTCCCATCGCTTGATGCAATATAAACTGGATACGGGATATAACCACGACCAACCAAATGTTCATGGGGGGTGCCACTTACTACACAAGTGCTTTGATTGGCAGGTACAGTACATGTGCCTGTGCTACCGATAGTAACCTTTTGTTCATAGGAGCGAGGAGAAACCCCAATTTCAATTTTATCAATCGTATAGGGCGTGTTACGAGTAATGTTTGTGCCGCTATGCCACGAGTCATCCTGTATGATATGTTGTTTCATACTTACGAACGCAGGACCTTGTTCAATATCGTTTGCTAATTTTACATTAATCCAACTCTGATTCACTAAGCCACAGTTACCCGCTGTAGTTGTAAACTCCCAATATGAGTAGGTTCGAGGTATGGACGCAGACGCTTCAAAATAAGCATATTGTTCATCACTGGCTGCAGGGGTAAATATATAGCCAAATTTAGACCCTGAAGTATGAGTGTTTTCGCTACGAGGTACGCTAACTCTGAATTTATATGGATTGGCATAAATCGTCATACCTGATTTATATAAATCCCATTTATTCGTTTTTGGATTAAAAATGCTGTGGATCTTCTTTTCTCCACAGACTCCGTTAAAATCTGAAATACGATGTTTTTCTGTAACGTTACCCGCCCGATCAAAAACTTTAAAACCAATATCATAACTGGATCGGTTTTTATAAAACAAATGTCGGTATGTCCCACCTGAAGGTCTTAACCATGAAGCAACCCCCGTAACTGGATCTAATAATACTGGGGTTTCTAATGTTTTATCTGTTCCAGCTAATTTCGCCGTGAAATAAGCTTTATCTAATCCACTATTGCTATCTGATACACCAGATACCGATAGTTCACGTTGCTCAAGATAATCAAACATAGCAACATTACCGCCGCCTTGAGCCAATACTTTATGCGTAATATCACCAGTAATGACAGGACCAACAGTATCAATATCCACAGCAAAATCATTACTCTGAATAGCTTTATTATTCATATCCAAAATTTGAGCTGTAATGGTGTAACGCCCATCACTCAATTTTTTATCTGACACAATCGACTTACCATAGAAATCTCGACCATTAACGGTCATTCGATCATGAATATTAATAATTGAGCTTGTAATTTTATCAATTTCTAATCCACTAGCATCTTTAACTACAATTTGAAGTTTTCGATCTAATCCACCACTCAAAATGTAAGTGATCGGTGTAGAAGCGTTTAAATATGAAATATTTTTAGGTATAACTGTTTTAGGTTTATTAGCGGAGTCTGTAAAACCAAACGTAACTAATTCTGCGTTAGCTAAACTGGGTAACAACCCTAATAATAATGTAGCTATAAGAGATTTTTTCATAAAAAAATGCCTGAATAAAATAATTATTCAAGCATTTTAATACGTAACAGATATGTATAATTTTGATAATGGGTGATATTTACATACCAATTCCGCAATTAACCAAGGCAGGTTTCCACTCGATTAATTTTATTCTTTAATTCTAGCACTCTCATACATTCTAAACAGTATATTGATTCAGGGCAGATCAGTAGGCGGGGATACGAAATATCCACACCACAACTTGTACAGTAACCAAAATCTTCCGTGTCATTAATTAAAAGAGTCATCGCTTTACGCAATAATTTTATTTGGACAGTATCTCTATTTTTTAAAATGATATTTTGATTTCTATCATATTCAAAATTAGCACGATCAATCTGATCACCATCTCTATCTTGTGAACTCATTACTGTATATGTACTTAAACGACTTTCACTATCATTAATATTTTTTAATATTACTGTTTTGATTTTTAATAGTTGTTCTTCGCTTAAAATATCGTGCGATAATGACATGGTACATCCCTTTTAATTTATAATATTTTTCTAATCGTGCTAATCATTGGTGCGTAACAAATACCGTCCGATGACTGTGTTTTTAAAATGATTTCATTAAGCGCGGGTCTATCCCACTCATCAATCACTAAATATTGACCTTCTTGGTCAAACACATTGGAATCTGATTGATTCAGTTCCCATGTCGGATCGAAATAACATTCACCAATTTTAATAATAGCGTGTTGGACAGGTAAAACTTTCGAGGCAACAGCTAGAACATATAGAGCATTATCGAACAATCCACTATTAACAATACCAAACACGTTGTCATAACAGCGCCCGGCTTTACTAAATCTATTATCTAAGATTCGTTGTTTTAACCTATCAGGTAGTGGTTGTATGTTAATAATACCCTTAACACGATATATGCCATTAACTCTAGCGAAATCCATTAATGAATACTTGGTCATGTTCACCACCTTGTGTCAATTCCAACAATAAGTGTCATAATTAGACATCATTTCTTTATCTACATCCAATTATTACCTAGATTAAATGTCAAATATTACCAGTAATAAGTGTCAGATTCTTACAAATTACCAGAAATAGGTGTCATAATGTTCAAACATCAAGCTCGTAAAATAAAACCGACAAGACGGAGTGTTTCAGGTGTCATTTCTTACAAGAAAAAGCCGCTTGCTTACGAATCGACTTTAGAAAGAGATTTTATTATTTATCATGCTTTTCGGGAAGATGTTAAGAACATCACACCTCAGCCTGTGAAGATACCTTTTAATAAAAATGGCAGAACCTATCGTTATACGCCTGATTATTATGTGGAGTTAGATGCTAAATCGGGTAAGTCGTTTATTGCAGAGGTTAAACCAAAACGAGAGTGGCAACTAAACTGGCGTGATTGGTCTGACAAGTGGAAGGCAGCTAAACTGTATTGTAAGGAAAAAGGTATCAGATTCATCATATTCGATGAAGACAGGATTAGACATGAGGCGCTTGATAACATTAACTTTCTGAGAACTTATGAAACCATAAGAATTAATAACGAAGAGGTTGAAGTAATACTCACTGATATTAAGCAACGTGGCATCACTAGTGTTGACTATATCTTAGAGAGGTACTTCAAATCTAAGCTTTACCGACATGATGGACAGGCTCTGGTTTGGCACCTAATGGCAAATAAGCAAATCGGGTTTGATATTTGGGATGACGTTAAAGACCCGCAAATGGAGGTCTGGCATGTTGGACACTGAAATCGTAACCAAACCAATAGGACTAAGGATGAGTTCTCATTTCGACACTAACAGTAAATATAGCCGTGACCATATTCAAATGGTGCTTGGCGGCATTTATCGTAATAAAACTGATAACGATGAGTACCAGCTTATCGAGTACCTTGATGATCTAAATCAAGCCGTGTTTAAAAACTTGCAAACACTGAGAAATCAAGTTTTATCAATCCATGACTTCGATAACGTGATAGACGGTGCAAATACTTCTGTTGTCATCGATCTTAATGATATTGGCGATGATGAATGGCAAGAAGCTCAAAAGAAGTACTTAGCTATCACCCCACTCATTATGGAGGACGACTGGTATGGCGAGGACAACTATCGAGGTGAACAGGGTTATGAGAGAAGATCTAAAGAAGTTGGGGTTTCTAGTCGTACTCTTAGACGATGGGTTGACGCTTATCAATCGACAGGCTCAATTGGATCCTTAATTGATCAAAAAAGAGGCTGGAGAAAAGGGGCTAAACGTCTAAATGGTGAGACAGAAAACCTTATTAGCGAAGTCATCAATAATTTTTACCTTACTGTTCAAAGACCTAATGTGCAAGCCACTATCAGAGAGATTCATAGGCGTTGTTATGTAGAGGATATTGAGAAACCTAGTAAGAACACCATCCGTAACCGTATCAAAGAAATCAAAGAGAAAGACCTATTGCGCGGTCGTGGTCAGAGAAAACGTGCAAAACAAAAATTCACCGCTAAAGCAGGTCAGTTTCCTGACGCCAACTACCCTCTCAGTGTTATTCAGATAGACCACACACCAGTAGATTTGATACTGGTTGATGATAAGCATAGAAGACCTATTGGTAGACCATTCATTACAGTGGCTATTGATGTCTATAGTCGCATGGTTACAGGCTATTATATTTCACTAGATGCGCCCTCTGTTACTTCGGTTAGTATGTGCATCTCACGAAGTATTTTACCAAAAGATGAGTTGTTGCTTGAGTTTGGATTATCCGATGTGAAATGGAATGTCTTCGGTATGCCTAAAAAAATCCACGTCGATAATGGTTCTGATTTTAGAGCTGAGAGTTTGCAGAAGTCTTGCGCCTTTCATGGTATCAATCTTGAATTTAGGCCAGTAGCAAGACCTGAGTATGGTGGTCATATTGAACGATTGATTGGCACTATAATGAAGCGTGTACATGAATTGCCGGGCACTACTTTCTCTAACATTAAAGAAAAAGACGAATACAACTCTGAAAAACATGCCAGTTTAACCTTGCATGAGTTTGAAAAATGGTTCTTGACCTACATCACGATGGATTATCACGAAAGTATACATTCAAGCATTGAACGTAGCCCTAAAGAACAGTGGCGCATAGGTATATTTGGTGAAGGCTTTGAAAGCGGTATTGGATTACCACCAATCCCATCAGACCGTCATACGCTGGTACTGGATTTTATGCCGAGTGCCCTGCGTACTATTCAAAGGAATGGAACAACAATAGATGGCTTGCAATATTACGATGCTTGCTTAAACAACTTCATTAATCATACTGATGACAATGGTAATAAGACTAAGTTTATCTTTAGGCAAGATCCAAGGGATATTACTAGAATATGGTTTTATGATCCTGAGTTACTACAATACTTTCCTGTACCACTAGCAAATCAAGTTCTGCCGCCAATTAGCCTTTGGGAGTATAGGAAAGTTTATAAGCAAGTCAAACAGGAGTCAGGAACTGTTAACGAGGCGCTGATATATCAAGCATTACAAGATATGCAGACCATAGTTGAAGAGTCTAAAAATACGACTAAAAAGGTACTTAGAAGTGAGCAGCGTAAAAAATCTCATACTAAATCGCAAACAATGTACGGTAAGTTGAAATCAGATGAAAGTGAAGAGGTAGATATACTAGACACGTTGCCAGAATCGACTAGGATTTTAAACAAAAAGGCGGTAGAGACAAGCCTTGATGAGTCTGATGACAATGATGACAATCTATACTTTGAGGATATTGACTGATGAGCGAATCTTTATACACCCACATTCATGAAAAATTTAGGCATATCGCTCATCTACCCGATAAAGAAAGGATTGAATTTATCCACTCTCCAAGGTGGGTAGGCTACAACACAGCAAATCAGGTTATTGATGTTATGCAGGGATTGATGAACCATGTAAAGCAACATCGTATGCCAAACTTGCTGCTTATTGGAGATTCCAATAATGGCAAAACCACAATCATAAATCGTTTTTATGATAAGTTCGGAGAAAATCATACGGTTGATGAGACATTAGTTATACCTATAGTCAAAATCCAAGCGCCTCCAACTGCCAGTGAAAAGGATTTGTACATCTCTATTATTGAAGCGTTTAAGCTGCCATACAGACCAACCGATGCTGCCAATAAATTGAGATACCAAGTCGTTAACGCCTTTAGACACACCAACGTCAAGATACTAATTATTGACGAAGTTCATTCAATGCTTACGGGTACAGCCAGACAGCAACGAGCCATTATGAATGTTATCAAATTCTTATGTAACGAATTGCTTATGCCTATCGTGCTTTGTGGCACTAAAGACGCTGTTCGTATTCTACACACTGACCCACAACACGCTAGTCGCTTTGATGTCGCTGAGCTTTCTTTATGGTCAAATGATAAAGAGTTTAAGCGTCTGGTTGGTAGTTTTGAGAAGATTTTACCACTTAAAAAGCCGTCTAAACTCATTGAGACTGAAAAGGTCAATTTAATCTATAGCATTAGCACAGGCAACCTTGGCGATGTTAAGCGTTTAATTAACGATTGCGCTATTAACGCCATTGAGTCAGGTGAAGAAGAAATCACTGTTGAGAGTATCAGGGGCAAGTCATGTCTAAAACCGACCAAAGGGCTACGCAGAATTATTGGGTAAAACCACTGACTTTTGCCACACCTTTTCTATACGGTGAGAGCTTAACATCTTGGCTAGTACGCGCCGCGCTTAGACACGGATGTAGTCCTTTGACCTTTACCTACTACTACTGGCCTAAGTATCGTATTTGGACATATGACGTTGATAAAGGTTTTAATCATATCGATGGACAAATCAGATCTGATATTGCAACTCTAGCAGGTCACAACATCGATACTTTCGATAATCAAATATTGATCGACTTCTTGGATGATACGTCAGTTAAATCAGACAACAAAAAACCTCTACTTTGGACAGCACCTTTATCAAAACGCAACCGCTATTCAAGGCTAGGTTATCCCTTTTGTCCTGACTGCATGAGCGATGATAAAGAGGCTTACCTTAAGTTGCAATGGCGCTTTACATGGTCTGTCTGCTGCTCTAAGCATAAGACATTCTTGCAGGTAGATTGTGGGTACTGCAATCAGCCTTATCAGCCCCAGCTTTTAAGTGCAGAGCAGCAGTTCATCAATCGCTGTCACTCCTGTCTTTATAAGATAGATAAAGCTATATCAGATATAAAGCCAAGCGCTGCGCTTGATAAGTTTCAATTGCTTGCTGATCAGGCTTTTTTCAGTAAGCAAGGCATTGTTTTGGGGCAATTGGTCAGTATGGCTCAGTGGTTTGAGTACCTGCTATTTTTAATAAATCTAGTCAGGCGAGGTCTGCACAATCCCAACTATATGTTCGGCAAGCTACTGACTGTACTAGAGATTGATACTAGCGCTTTATCACTACCCAAAACGGCACTCAGATTTGATTATTTGCCGATAGAAGAACGAGCGGTATTGCTTGAGTGCGCCTACTACCTATTGCAAGTTGACGGTGATGAGTGGATCAAGGCTTGCTTAGCTCTTAATATTACCCAAAACAGCTTCCAGTGGTCAAAGTACACGGTTATACCTAAAGCCTTTAGCGAGGTATGCGATCAGCTCCATAGAGTACCTACGCGGCAACACAAAGCACAATCAGTGGATATACAACCCGCCTCACCCAAAGCGGTAATGACGGCATGGAATAGACTTAAGCGCAAGATGCAGATGAGAGAAAGTTATGACAAGCATAGAGAAGACTAAACATCGATGCAACTCCTGCGGTAATAAAAACGTTGAGATAAAAAGACGCTATAAAGATGATACCTATTGCGCCAATTGTTATCGCATATGGTTTGTTAAAAAGCCTTGTAGTCAGTGCGGTAAGATAAATCGTCTGCATAAAAAAGAGGACTTTGCCGTCTGTAGATCTTGTCGTATGAGTCAGCCCTGCATTCGTTGTGGCGGCGCGACGGTTAAAAATGGAGCTAATACGGAGTATGGACGAGTCTGTCAGATATGCTATCAGGGCTACTTTAAGGCTGAAAAGGAATGCTTTGAGTGCGGTAAGTTTAAAAGAGGTGTTAGTCGCTACTCTAAACTATCTCATGATCAGGCGGTGTGTGTCACCTGCTATCAAGGGCACTTTAGAGCGACATGCCCTCGATGTCACAAGTATAGAGAGCTTGTTGATACTGAGGAAGGTATGGCGTGTCAAAAATGCCATGACTTAGGTGAGATCCCCTGCGAGAGTTGCGATAAGCTTATGCCTGCGGGTATGGGTAAAAGATGTGATGACTGTTACTGGTCACAAAGATTAGAGCTTGAGACAAGGACTAACTCCTACCTTTTATCGTCCGATCTGATGAGACAAGCTTATACTGCTTTTACAATATGGTTTAAGGCCGAGCTTGGTAGCAAGACCGCCACTCTTAAACATACCCATTTCATCAATTTCTTTGTTCACTGTGATGAGCTATGGGGCAAGATACCCTGTTATGAATCACTGGTACATGAGTTCAAGCCAAATGGACTACGTGAGTACCTCACGGTACTGCGGTGGCTGATTAAAACTAAGCAAGTTGTGGTAGATCCCAAGATTAAAGATCAGATTGCAGAGGACGAGCGCATTGTTAACTTGCTGGCTAAACTTGACGGTAAAGTGCCTCGTTGCATCATTGAATATCATCAATATTTAGAGCAAAAACTGCTTATGGGTAAAACCTCGCTTAAATCCGTCAGATTAGCCTTGCAGCCTGCAATAGACCTATGTACTAAATACGACATCGAAGGCTTGCATACGCCAAGTCAGGAACAATTGGATGGGTATTTGCTAGTTAAGCAAGGTCAGTACAGCGCATTATATGGTTTCATCGCTTTTTTGAACAAAAGTTACGGTTTGAACTTGGCTTGCAACAAGCCTAGTAAGGATGATGTTCAAAAGCTCAAGAAGAAAGAGATTGAACAGAAAATGATGGTGCTTTATGACCAACCTAAACCGTTATCGGACAAGGATGAACTGATGTGGATACAGATGAGTATGAGTTATTTTCATCAGGTGGATATTCAAGTGAAGACGCTTAGGACATTACCTACCGAGCCATGCGATGAAGATATGTTTAAAACAGTATTTGATCAAAAAGAGTATTGGCTACCAAAAATATAATAAACACCACACCACTTAGCATCTAGCTGACTAACTTTTAGAATATTGTAATTAAATAGAGATATGTTGGTTGAATTGGGTTATAAAGACACAGAGGACAATATGAATCTTATTTGAACTGCCCGGCGATCGTTGGAGGCTCAGCATCCTGAGAGAGTACAGGGGCAGTTCAGTTTTCATTGGATAATTACCAGTCATACTGAAAAAAAACCTATCTATACTATTTTCAAATCACCAATAGCCACTGAATAACTGGTGATTTGCGCACTTCCCAAAGTTGAATAGCTTGTTTTCTCAATAGTTTGCTGCATCTTATATGGATTGAATAGCTCATCTAAGGTATTGTGAAAACCACAATCATCTAAGCCAAACACGTAATCAAAAAATATTTTGGCCATCGCAGACTGAGGGTGACTGGCATCGCGATAAGATTTGTTAGGGTAGTGCCAACTGCCACTAGATATCTTACCGAAAACTCGTTCAATGTTACCAGAAATAGCGTTTGATGCATGTTTTCGAGTGATATCTGGTTTTTGTGCGAAGGCTGCTGCACTTTCAACTGCTTTCCATATTATGTAATACATGACTGATACAGAGCACTCAGTCAAACATTTTCTAAGTAAGCTTATTAACTTCTCACCAATAGGTGGTGCCAAGTTGTTTAATTTTGCCCTGGTGAGCAGATAGCTTAGACATTCGTATAACTGTATCTGCTGACACCACGTTTCGTACTGAGTATTGGCGACTAAATAATTTATATTTTTTATCGTTCGAGCACCGACCCTTATTTTTGTGAGATCATCAATGTTGTAAGCAAAGTCAAAAATGACCTGATTGTAATCAACCTCTTCCCTTGAGCTATGCTAATAACGAACCACAAAATCTCGTGGAGAGAATTTATTACAAATAGTGAGTAGCAGTAAAACCCCAACAATCATTCCAATCCACGCTCCCGTTAAATCACTTGAAACATCAATCAAAACACCTGCCATGAACGGGAATGCTGAAGCGATTAAGTATCCCCCACCTTGCACAAAAGCTAATAAAGTCACTGCTTGCTTGGCGTTAGAAGCGTAATCAAGCGCTACGATTAAAGATAAAGGAAATAAAGCACCAATCCCTAAACCTAAAATTATAACGGTTAAAAATGCAAGCTTTGAGGGGATATAGATAAGCAATATTAAACCAACTAATATGAGCAATAGAGTGACAAATAATGGCTTTCGGCGATCGTTGAATTTTTTGATAAATATAGAAATTAAGATGCCAGAAACTACTTCTGCCACCGTTAAAATACTTAGTAAAGCGCCAGAAGCATCTCTACTCCACCCAAGCTGGGTGTAATTTAATGGCAACCAAGCTAGAACCAATGTGTATGCGCCTGTTCCTATGCCAAAGAAAAGCATTAACAGCCATGCATTTTTAGATTTTATAGGTAGAGGCAAATAGCCGTTTCTACTGCTCTTGATATGTGGCATATAATAGAAAAACAGTATAATTGCCAATATGGCAGGGATAGCCATAATCGATAAAGCGATATTCCATCCAAATGCTCCTTCTAAAGGAGAGGTTGTAGCAGCTGAGATCGCAGCCCCAGCCATAATGCCTGTTGTAAATAACCCCATAAAAACGCTAGCATTATCTGGCGCAATTCTTTTTAAATAGGCGGGCATCAGAGTTTGGATGATTGCTATACCAATGCCTCCAATGAGAGACGTTATCAGTAGAAGTAATGTAGAGTCAGTAAAAAATCGGTAGCCACAAGAAAGCGCTATCGCCAACAATCCAGCTAATATACCTATATACTCGCTTACTCTAGATTGAATTCTGGGACCTAAAAGCGCAAAGCAGCCCATCATTGCAACTGGCAAAGTAGTCAATAGTCCAGCAGTTTGATTATTTATTCCTATATCGTTTGCTAACACAGGTACGATTGGAGATATCGAGGCCATAATAGGCCTAAGATTAAGACCTACGATTATTGTTATGGTGGCTAGTATCCATTGGCTATAACTAAACTTACTCATTTCCTACCTCACACTCTTGTTTATGTATCTTTTTTAGTTATGAGTCGATGCATCATCACGATTTTAATTGGTTATCTTTTGCAGTAGTACCAAGCAATAATCAAATATACGCTAGCATTTTAAATCTAAAAAGTCGTAAAACTTAATGGCTCTGCCTACTGTATATATTCGAGAAAACCTGACTTTAGGATGTCCAAACATACTGACATTAGCATCAAGGCATTATTACTACAGCCCAAACACTTTGATACGTTCACTGGCTGACTGATAGGTTTTTTCGCCAGCTGGCTCAACGATGTTACCAAATGGCATTTGAGCAACCAGTTCCCACTGCTTAGGAATTGAAAAAGCTGATGCAATATCATTATTGATTAGTGGATTATAATGCTGAAGATTTGCACCAATATTTAAAGCACTCAATTCTAACCACATAGCATATTGATGCATTGCTGAGGTTTGCTGCGCCCAAATAGGAAATCTATCAGCATATAGCTCAAACTTATCTTGTAACGATTGTATAACCTCCTTATCTTCGTAAAACATAACTGTACCCACAGCCGCACGAAAACCATCCATTTTTTGTTTACTACCTGAAAAGTCGTTACTGCCAACCGCCTTACGTAAATGGGTTTCGGTGATATCCCATAGCTGCTTATGCTGCTTACCAAACAACACTACCAGACGTGTCGTCTGTGAGTTGAAGGCTGAAGGGGTATTTAGTATTGTGCGCTCAGCAATATCAATAATTGCTTGTGGTTTTACCGTTAAGTTGCCACCTAAAGCATAAATGGACCGACGTTTAGTGAAGGCTTGTTGCAGGTTGGCTGAATTGGATTGCGGCATATTTTTATCCTTTTAAATTTTGTTAAATAGAATGTTATTTATATCGTGTGATTAAGGTTGGTCAGGCTTATTGAATAAACTTACAAAGGAAATCAAACTTTTTAAATTCAGGTCTTATCAGGCACTTCAAGTTTTTGTTTCGATAGTGTCATCATTTTCATACCACCCCATGTAACAAGTGCTACACCGAGTGCAATCAAAGAGGCGCCTAGAATGAGTCCGTCCGGTGGAGATTCACCTTGTAAAAAAACAGCGACAGGTACACCTACAATTGCTCCAACAGATCCTAATAAGCTTAATAAAACCGGGCCACCCGTTTTTTGAAGTAGAAATAATAACTGAAACTGACCGGCGAATATGAAGGCCTGTAAGGTAATTAAACCAAGTGGCAGGAAACCTCCCAGTGGAACAGTAAGTGAGAAGTCAGGTAGGAGGCTTGTTGCGCCAAGTAAGACTACAGCCGCAATAAGCATGCCTGGAGCAAGCGCATTGGGAGACGCTCCTTCCGGCCAACGCAATGTACGATAGAGGTTACCAATAGCGAGCAAAACAGGGCCACAGAGTGCTATCAAAATCCAAAACACACTGGCATCTGGTGCAGAAAATTTACGGGCAGCTAGGACACCTGCACCGGCAAGTGCAGCTGCAACCCCAAGAGCTCGAACAGTCTGAAATCGCTCCATCCCTAACGCTAGTGCCCCAAGATAGGTGAGAAGTGGTGGTAAGGAAATGATTAGGGCTACAAAACCGGCACCGACATGGGGAATAGCGGAAAAGAAAAGTAAGTTAGAGCCTGCAACGCTGACCAAAGCAGAGATAAAGTAATATTCAAAGCTGCGTTTGTTGAGAGGTGGAAGCTCATGGCGTAGTAACGCAATAACTAACAAGATTGTGGCAGCACCAGCAATTGACCAAAATAAAAAGGCAAGCGGAGACAAACCTATTTCACCCGCATATTTTGCAACGTTGGTAGAGATACCAAGTAACGCGCCTCCAACTAGAAGACACATTAAAGGAACTAACCATACACTTCTACAAGGAGAGCTATTTCGCTCTGTAAATTTAGTCATATAATATCCTAACGGCCGAAAATGACCTTAATGTCAGAATATCATTATATATCTTGATGTCAAGATAATAATATTGCTACTATTACTGCCTATGAGGAATTTTCAGTAGAAATAGACATTCTAATATCTCCAAAATCATAAATATTCTAATCATAACGAGGAGTAAATCAATGCAAACTGAAGGGTGTACACAAGAAGATGCAGTACAGAAGATTATTAGCCAGTGGCAAAACCAAGGATTTGCTACTGATAGTTTGTTAGCAATGGAGACTATAGGCCGTATAAAGCGGTTAGAAGTTATATTAATGCGAAAGCTATCTGCTAACTATAAGATAAATTATCAAATATCACATTGGGAATTTGATGTGTTAGCGACATTACGACGCACAGGCACCCCATATTTAATGAGCCCAACCGTTTTGTTTGATAGCATGATGGTGAGTTCTGGTACGATGACCAATCGCTTACAACATTTAGAAAAGAAGGAACTTATTGAGCGCATTGATAACCCAGAGGACAAACGAAGCTTATTAGTCAAACTAACTTCCAAAGGCCTTAACTTGATCGATAGAGCAATCGCATCACATGTGCAACTAGAGAATGACTTGATGAAGAATATTAGTAAAGAAGAGCTGCTTATCATCAATTTGCTATTAAAGAAAGTTGAAAATCAGCTTCCCAAAACTTAACTCTATATAGAGATAAATAAGATATAAACGAGAATAACTGAACTTACTCTCGAAAAGCTTGCTTAATGTACATTGAAATTACACCGGTAATCCCACCGAAACTCCACAACCTATGAAGGTGGTTGATATCAGTAGCCTACAGCCTTAGATTCAAGTCCTCACTAGGGAACCGAACTAAGGAAGGAGCCTGAGGGAGTTTCCCAAACTTTGTGTAACTGCTTATAATCCACCAACCGGAGAATAAGCAATGACTAACCAATCTGATATTAAAAAGCTGGCTGAGCAAATGGCTGGTAGCATGAAAAGCTTCGATGACATCAAAGACTTCCAAAAGCAGCTCATGCAATCCTTTATCGATACTGCCCTTGAAGCTGAGATGGAAGACCATCTCGGCTACCCCAAACATGAAAAGGCGGATAAGCCAAACAAGCGCAATGGACACACTAAAAAGACCGTCCGCAGTGACACAGGCGATCTTGAGATATCCACCCCAAGAGACCGTGATGGCGCTTTTGAACCTGCCTTAGTGCGTAAGCATCAAAGTCGTATCTCAGGTCTTGATGATAAAATCATATTCCTTTACGCCAAGGGTCAAACCACCACCGAGATTGTAGAGAGCATCAAAGAGCTCTACGACGTTGATATATCAAGCTCTCTTGTCTCAAGAGTCACCGATAACATATTAGATGACATCACCACTTGGCAGAACCGGCCATTGAGTAGTGTTTATCCTATTGTCTATCTAGACTGCATTGTCGTTAAAGTACGTCAAGACAAGCAGATCATCAACAAGGCTGTCTATCTGGCGCTAGGCGTGGGACTTGATGGTAAAAAAGAGCTGCTTGGTATGTGGTTATCAGAGAATGAAGGCGCTAAGTTCTGGCTAGGTGTTCTCACTGAACTACAAAACCGCGGGGTACAAGATATCCTCATTGCCTGTGTCGACGGCTTAAAGGGCTTCCCTGATGCCATTAATACCGTTTACCCCAAAGCCAAGGTTCAGCTGTGTATCGTACACATGGTGCGCTATTCGATGAAGTTTGTACCCTGGACAGACAAAAAGGCCATAGCGGCTGATTTAAAAGCCATCTACAGCGCTGATACGCTTGAGATAGCAGAGGCCAACCTTGAGAACTTTGATGAGGTGTGGGGGGATAAGTATCCGCACGTGGTTAAGTCTTGGCGTAATAACTGGGAGGGCTTAACGGTGTTCTTTGAGTACCCGAAAGACATCAGAAAAGTGATTTATACCACCAATGCGATAGAGTCGCTAAACAGTGTGATTCGGACAGCGGTGAATAAGCGTAAGGTGTTCCCCTCTGATCAGGCAGCGTTTAAGGTAGTCTACCTAGCAACCCAGCAGGCGTCTAAAAAGTGGTCGATGCCAATCCGTAACTGGACGTCTGCCCTGAATCGCTTTATGATTATGTTTGATGACCGTATAAGCAGGCATTTAATCTAAATGGCAGTTACACAGAATTTGGGATGGGCTCGAGCCTGATAGGTTCGCCGTAGTTATACTATGCTGTAGTCAAATCGTTCCGTTTACTCAGACTTGAAAAACAAATCGCCAATATCTTCTTTTAATTTCTCAATTACGTGTTGCGTAATCAAAGTATCAATATTCGAATATATATTAAGTAATCCGACTGAGATCTGCGAAAGAGATAAAGCTGTCAATTGAGCAGGATCAGTCATACCTGAGTTGCTTGCTCCTACTAGCAGAACGTCTTCTTTTGCCTCAGCTAGGCCAAGCTTGCTATTAATACCATGTGCATTTGCATGTATGTTTTGGCTTGCCCATTTATAATATGGTCGAAAGTGATCAAGTTCTACAGCTTCTTCAATATTGAAAAAGTTAGGTTTTTTATTGTTTAATACGTTTGCTGCCCAACCGTAACTAGTCTTGAATTCTTGCCCATACTTACTAAGTAATTCTTCATAAGCTAACTTACATTCCATTAATTCTTCTTCAGAGAATTTAACGATATTTAGTCTTGGCTCGTAGTGATTGTATTGCGTCATACCTTTATAAGACTCTACTACTTCATGTTGACGATAACGAATGGAAAGCTCGTTCTCATGAGTACTTAGAAAAAGAGCTGTAACTACTACCTCATGTAATGCGCGCCATCGTGCGTGAGCACCATCAGCAAAACCGCCTTTAAGTAACCAAAGTATCTCTGAAGAAATATGACAGGCTCTAGCATGTAAGCGAACTAAAGTGTCAAATTTTACATTATTCTCTCGAGCTGCCCGGTCTCTATTGGTATTATTAAAATCTTCCCCTATTTCAGAACATGTAATAATAAAAATCTCTAAAGCATCAAAGCCGCTTTTCCATCTCTCAATATTTCTATCTACGAACCCATCTGCATAGTCTCTAATTAATTTCAGATGATTTTTGGATTCTTTATTTAATGATAAGACAATTGTATCGGCTAACTCTGGGATAGTTTCATTTATGAAATCTGAAGCAGAAGAGTTTATACAAGATTCTAGCTCAGCTTTTGATAAACGACAATCGGCGCTTTCAACAGTCTTATACAACATTTTGTTAAATATGTCTTGGTAAGTATTCATTATTTACTCTAAATTCATATTAATAAGTTATATCAGTTATTGAAAGATGGTGATCAAGATAAACGTAAGCGCGCAATTAACCCCACATACCAATATTAATGCTACCTATGCATAATTTACTCAGCATATTAACCTGAGGTAATTATGAATAAACAGCAAAAAATAAAACACTGGCAAGGCATTTTTGAGCAGCAAAAATCGAGTGGTTTAGCCATCATTCAATTTTGTCGTGATAACAACATTAACGCATCGACTTTCTATGTTTGGCGTAAACGCCTTTCTGACGAAACGATAAGGGTTAAAAAGCAACAGGTGATCCCGTTTGTTATTCATGAGCAAGCCTTTACACACCCTTCAATCATTAAACTCACCACACCAAACGGCTATCAAATAGACTTCGAGTCGACATTAGCGCACCAAGCACTCGCCAAATTATTGAGCGTACTGTGACACCTTGCACCCACCAAGTTTACTTGGTCACGGGATTCACCGACATGCGAAAATCAATCAATGGGTTAAGTATTATTGTCAGCGATACCCTATCTCTCGATCCTTTAAGCCAAGCGTGGTTCGTTTTTTGTAATAAACAACGCGATAAATTAAAAATTTTGTTTTGGGATACCAATGGTTTTTGGCTTTATTATCGTCGCTTAGAGCAAGGACGATTTCAATGGCCAAATCATGCTCAAGCACACGTAGCCATGGGGATTGAACAACGGCAGTTACAATGGTTATTATCTGGCTTACCGGTAAATAATAAAACCCGCCACTCAACTTTATCAGGGTTATCAGTGATGTAAATTAACCAGATCGTTTTTTTTACTTGAACGATCTTTCCCATGTGTCATGCTATTAAAATGCCAGACACTATTCTCATCACCGAACTACAAAATCAGCTTGCACTTATGCAGGCTAAGCTTGATGGCTTAGAAAAAGATAAAATTTCACTGCAAGAAGATAAGGTTGAAATGCAATCGCGGATTGACCACTTGCTTGCTGAGCTTAAGTTAAGTAAATCCCAAAAATACGGTAAAAAAAGTGAAAAAGCCCCACGGGGCACCTTCAATGAAGCGGAGCAGCATAAAACGACTGAGCCGCCTAAACACCATAAGAAAGGTAAACAAATACTGGCTGAGCACTTTGAACGAGAAGAGGTTGAGCACACCTTAACCGAGTTAACGTGTCAGTGTTGCGGTGAACAACTACATCAATGTGGTAGTGAAGACAGCGAGCAAGTGAAGATTATTCCGGCGAAAGTCAGTGTCATTAAGCACAAACAATTTAAATATGCTTGCAGACATTGCGAGCATGAACAATTGGCCAGTAAAATAATCACCGCGCCTAAACCCAAGCAGCCTATTCCTGGCAGCATTGCGAGTCCAGAAGCGTTATCGGCGGTTGTTACGGGCAAATACTGCGATGCCTTACCGCTTTATCGTTTCGTTGACATACTGGGCCGTGGCGGCCTTGAACTATCGCGCGGAACATTAGCTAATTGGTGTATTAAAGCGGGCCTGCTAATCAGCCCCTTAGTGGCAGCCATGCAACGTCACTTGCTTAGTGAGAACAGTTTATGTGCCGATGAAACCCGTACACAAGTGTTAGATGAAGGTGACAACCCTAGCAGCAATTCCTACATGTGGGTTTATCGCAGCAATGAGGTCAGCCGTGAGCCTGTCGTGATTTACGATTACCAAGCAGGTCGAAGTCGCGCTTGCGCAAAAGAATTTCTTGCCGGTTATCAAGGCTATTTACAGTGCGACGGTTACCGTGTTTATGACGGTATTGAAGGCATTACCCCTGTTGGTTGCTGGGCACACGCTAGACGCAAATATAACGATGCCTTAAAAGCAGAGTCGAAAAACAAAGGTCGAGCGCATAAAGCCATCAGCTTTATCAGCCAATTATATAAACTGGAAACCCACGCTAAAAACAAACAGTTATCTCCTCAAGCGCGGTATCAGTTACGACAAGAAAAAGCCTTACCCATATTAATGCACTTTAAAGCGTGGCTTGATGAAGCCGAAGGTAAAGTAACGGCGGGGAGTTATATTGGCAAAGCGATAAAATACACGCTTAATCAATGGCCGAAATTAATGCGGTATAGTGAAGATGGCGAACTAGGGATTGATAATAATATTACTGAGCGAGATATTCGGCCGTTTACCACGGGTAGAAAAAACTGGCTATTCTCAAAATCGGTTAATGGTGCTCAGGCCAGCGCGATACTTTATAGTATTGTGATGACCTGCCGTGCCAATGACATCAATCCTTATTACTACTTTGTGCATTTATTTAAAACGTTGCCGAATCGAGATGAGGGTGATGATGATTTTACCGACCTAATGCCGTGGAATGTGCAGCTAGACTTCGATTATAGCTAAGCGCACTGCTTAAATGCGCGCTTACAGATAAACATGAAGGAATAATTGCTATTGATTTTATCATTTTTCCCAGTAGTCAATGTAGCTGTGCCTGACTCCGTAAAAGTATGCTATTTTTTAGGTAGACTATTAAGAGTATTTATTACCCAGCTTTGCATTTTAGTCCCTTTTTCATACGAATATATGTCGTAAGCTTCAGGGTACATTGATTTAAATTTTTCAAGGAATTCATTAGGTGAGTATTCGCTGTCATTGAAGGCTCTTTGAACAACCCCTAACTTCTTATTAATATCTTTGACTAAGTGACCTTTTCTCTTTCTAGGTAGGTGAACTTGCTCGCCAAAATTTTGTAATGCAAGAAATGCCTTATGTTGAACAGAGTAAACTCTATCGTTCATCATTAAGCGCCACAATATATCAATACTTTGACGACACTTGTACTTCTCAAGTATATCAATTGCCTCATTTCTTGATTTATAACTAATTTTATTATTAGCAAGTGTTTTTAGATTATCAATATCCTCAGGTACAGCATCAATATATTCGTTTTTAGCCATTATAGAATCCATTTTTATATAATTATTAACTTTTGCTGCTATCATTAGAATGGTTCGTTGTTGTCTTCAAACATAGCAGCCCGCATTTCTTCTTCAATATCTATTCCAAAGTAATCCATAGGTAAATAGTGGTTAGTAGCTGTATAGGTATTTCCTAACTCACACGCTACAAGTTTGGAGTAACCCAGTATTTTCAAACCACAAGCTGTACATTCAAAACTGGATGGGAGCATAGATTGTTTCTCAACAATTCCGTCATCGACAATTTCGTTTCTAGGCACACCAATTGAGCTTCCTTGTAATAAAGCAACGCTATTACAAGCAGGGCATTGTACTCTGTGCCCTCTATGCTTATTTGAGAGTAATTCAGCTTGTGCTATTAGTTGCTCTTTTTCCTCTTCCGTCTTTTCATTCCAGATGACGGTATGTGCGTGAATAGTTCCTTTAACAGATTTGGCACTTGCATCGCGTAAAGCTTCTATATGAATTTCCGCTTCGGCAGCAGTTTCCGTTCCAAATAATGTAGATAAGGTTTCTCCTGACGATTCCGATAACACCTTACAAACCCAATAAAACATTGGCATCCATGAGGAAGAACTAACATCGTCAAAAGGTAATGAACCTGAATGTAGCTCACTATTCCTTTTGTTTATATGTATAAGACTAAAGCTCAACATTTCAGTTGTGAAATCAGGAAAAAGACTCTCTGCTCTTCTTAATAAATCAGATATATCTGCAGATTTGGCAATAAATTTTTTCTGATTGGGGGTCTTGTCCAAAGCGTATAAAATATTATTCCAGTCCTTTCCATCAGCAACCAACGTTGGTGATATATTTGAGATAGACGCACGAACTAGTATCTCTAACGTTAAAGCAGACCAAAATCCAAACTCCCAATCAGAATGGTTTTTCTCTAGCATTTTTTCAGCATAGCGTTGAGCTTTAGAAAAAAAGGAATGTTTAGACCATTCATGAGCTGTTCTTGTAATATTCAAATTATCACCTTTTCAAAATAAATTCTTTCTATTTTCCTATTCATTTCTTTCTCAGATATAGGATCTCTTGCATGAACCATTCGCCAATTATCGATCAGTAGACAGTCACCTTCTTTAGCAAGACTCAGGTTGACTGCTTCCGTTATATTTAACTTATCTTGAATAAGTAAGCTTAATTTTTTGGCACTATTATTGATAGGCTTAATGAAAATGGAATCCCATCTAAATATTTCGCCTTCCTTGATTTTTAATATATTGGCAGTTCTATCTAAAGTTTTTCTTGGTTTGAAGTGAGACCTACTAACAAGTACAGAGTCAAGAGAGTCACATAAATATCTGCTATCGATGAGTTTTGTATAAACATTTGGTGCAGGAGTAACACACCTTAGAAGAAAAAACCTTGGTGGAGTATGCCAGTGTGCTAAATCGGTATGAAACGGGAACTCATCGATCCCAAAGTTACCACTGTACGTACTTTCATGTTCATCTTTTTTAAGTCTTGGTGTGAGAGTCTGAACCAAAGGCATTGTTGGAATCTTGAATACATCACCAACGCTTTTTGCTACATCAAGTATTGAGCTATTAGCATCACTTGATATGAAAACATACCCATTTTCTTTTAGTTGATGTAGCAATGCCTCACCCCTTTATACCTATCAGACTATCATTATTATCTACTAACATGGTAAGCGTCTCCAATAAATAGAAGTAATCAAAAGAAGCGATTATTTGTTCTATAATACGATAGAACAGCGTACCCAATACATACTGCTTAAAGTCCTAGCCATCGACTGAGCCCCGAACCTCGTTTGCAATTTGCCAAATTTGGCGGTGTAGTTCGGCACGTTGTTGATTGCTTGTTGTCATAAAAAAGACCTGTAAAATTAGGGGCTGTATAGAATTGGGAGATAGTTGAAAAAAATAAGCAACGCCTTACACTCTTGTTTACCACAACAAAGAGAAAAGGCGTTACTTATGGCTCGTACCATGCTCACTGATGAACAATGGCAAAAGCTGTCTGATATATTGCGACAAATTAACATATATAACAAGCCCAATCTAAGACGAACAGTCGAAGCGATGTTGTACCGCATACGTATTGGCTGTCCATGGCGCGACTTACCAACCTGCTTTGGCAAGTGGTCTACCGTATATCATCAATACCGCTATTGGCGTAAAACGGGTAAATGGCAACAACTGATGTCCATAATGACAGCAGACTACGATAGTGAATGGTTATTTATAGATGGTAGCGTGGTAAAAGCACATCAGCACAGTACAGGCGCTGCCAGTTGTCGTGATGAAGCCATCGGCACCAGCGTTGCTGGCAATAGCAGCAAGTTACATCTCATGGTTGATGCTTGTGGTAACCCTGTTCATGTGGCGCTGACAGGAGGCCAAGTACATGATTCTAAAATGGCCAACGCTTTAATTAAAAGTACCATCAAAAAAGAGACTAAGGCTGTTGTAGCAGACAGAGGCTATGATAGTAGCGACATAAGAGATTGTATCTTTGAACATTGTGCTGAGTCAGTAATACCCGTTAAGTCCAACTCTAAAAGCAATAACGATACGCTAGATTGGTACTTATATCGCTGTCGCCATTTAGTAGAAAACGCCTTTGCTAGGTTAAAACACTTCAGAGGCATTGCTACACGCTATGATAAGCTTAAAGCCAGCTATGAGGCTGCCGTAATTCTCGCTTGTGTCTTTATCTGGCTGCCGCTGATTTGAATTCTATACAGCCCCTAATGTTTATAGAATATCAAGATATGTGGCAATCACCCCAACCATAAGATACTTGTTTAGGTGTTACTCTCGTTTTCAGAGAATAAGAGCAATTTTTTTGCAGTCCACTCAACCATTTTTGTATCACCCTTTCATTGAACTCTTTTTCATAAAAGCCAATAGGATGATGGAGTGTATTGGAATTATCAAACAGCGCCGCCACATCTGTCCAAGATGGGGACCCTTTGACTACCTTTGTCATAAACTCTGGTATTTTGCGTTCAAGTTGGTCGTAGCTGTCAACCTTAACGATAAGCGTCGATAGGCGTGTATCAATATCTGCAGCATACACCTCAAAGAGTGAAAATCCTTGATTAGCATACTGAAATCTAGCTTCCATCATGGTGCGTGGAAGTCCACTTTTTGTCCTGTATCTACGACAGTATTTCACCTTAGGAAGCTCGTGATATTTTATGGTTATATTATCAACAAAATGCTGCACTTCGAACAATTTCTAAGCCCGATGCTTCTACACACCCCTACTCAAATAATTTGGAATATTTTAATGCTCAATAGAGAATTACACAAATACAGAAAACAATTAGTTCACTACTTGCAACCAATTATCTATTGCAGTTTTAACCCAATTGGAACTCTCGCCGTTCGTGTGTTTAAAATATTTGATGGTACTAAATCCAGATATTTCACTTACATCGGCCAACCGACCGTTATTTCTAAATAACTGACTTAAAATTCGTCGTATCGCATCTCTTATAAAGATATCTTCATTTGCTACTTTTATAACAATACCGCTAGTTTGGCTGCCTTTTTTCTGACAATCAAATATATAAAAAAGCCCATGTTTTTCAAAACTCAGACGCATAACGAAAACTACTTCCACACTAGAGTCATACTGCGCTATATGCATGCCATGCACCGTCTCACCAATAAATATATTATCGTTAGCCAAATTTACGCAATCTATGACTACAGGTGAGTAGCCCGAAGTGACTTTAAGATCTTGAGCATAACGTAATAGACGCTCAAAGTTGTTCTTTATTGGATGAATCGCACCACTCTCTACTAGAACTTGGATCCTGCCAATATCACCATTAGCATTGCCGTCCTCTCCATCTGAAAAGGTGTTGGGCTCATGTTGAGGTAACCTTACAACCTTTGAGTTACAAGTATCTATAACTTCATCTAAAGTTAAATCCTCGCTCTTCACAAGCGCCCTTATCTTACCTATCTGCTCTATTCTATGCCTTACTACAGCAGTGGTTATATTATTAGCATCTCTTTGAGCCTCTAATATTATTTCATCAGATTCAATAGTGTTGTAGATTGGTTGAAACTTTAATGTTTGAGGTTCAACACCTTCACCGTATGTGGCAGAATTAGGCTTATCTATCCTGTACTCTATTTCAGATCCCTGTGGCATAGACATACCTAAAATTTCGGTACAAAGTATGGTCTGATCATCAATTTTCAAACCTAATATCTTAAGTTGAATTTCTTGCTTATGATAAGGCTGAGCCATTAGAGAAAGGTACTGCCTATCATTTCTAAGCATTCTTGAATTGAGATTCCAAACTACTTTTTTGGTATAACTATTTGTTTTCAAATAGAATAAGAATACAGCGTCGGCAATTACACATCGATCAGGTATGGTAATCAGATCACCGTAGTTATCATTTATATTCAACCTTTCTTCGGCTTCCTCTTTGTGATAACTAATTAGAACTTTATTGATTTCTTTCGATACCCCATAGTGTGCAACAAAAAATAAAACCGATGGGATAACTATTTTAGTATTACCAGTCTGTACAACGAGGTTTGTATTAGAGTCTGTTTTAATGTCATCAACTGGATAGTTATCAGGCTCAAGAATATAATCGCCTTTATTCGCTGAAATACCAAAATGGTTAGTATATGTAAGGTTTGGGCGTTCTTGTTGCTTATCGTTATATGCATCTAACGTGGTATATAATGTTTCAAAATCGTACTTCTCCTCACAGATACCATCAACCCAAATAGACCCTATAGGTAACTTTAATATTGATTTGATTGATACTCCGACTACAACTTGTTTTTTGGTAGTAGAATTTAGAAAGTACACTTGAACCGTTTTACGTCTACGATAATAGTATATTTTCCCATACCACAGTACGACATACTCAGTCTTTGGATTATAATAACTCCCTAGACATACCTCAAAATATTTTCGGATATTTACCATACCCATATACTTAACTTTTTTACCATTACTCTTGAATAACGTATCAAACATAGCTCACTCTCAATCCATTTGTGTTAGGTAGCGAGTTAGCTATTTTAGTGAGAATTACTTTAAGAGAATAGAGAGTATCAAGGATAGGTTTATGACATCTATTCTTGGAATATGACATCAATTGTTGGAATTGACACCTTGAAATTTGTGGCGACATAATAACGTTGTTCGTTAAAATCGCAAGAGAAAATATAAAATAATCAAGTATAATGCAAAAAAAACCGCCAACGGCGGTTATATTAATCCCTTTTCACAATAATCAGAAAAAGGTCGCATCCTTTTTGATACGTAGCCTAAATTCCTTAATCGCATGTCAACTTTAGCCACGGCTAGTTTCCGTTGAGTTGTATTAATCATTTGATTAAACACGATAGCGGCATATTCAGAGTAATCATCATCAGAAATACCTAATGCGATGCTACACCATCGAGGAGCATCCATTGAGTATGTATAATTAATAATCTGTGTCGGTGTTTGCGCTTGCATATACTGTTCTAACGCCCAAGCATACCGTCGCAACTCTGTTTTTAGTAGTGGATTACCAATTACTGACTCATCAATAATTTCATCAACATCATCACGGACATTATTAAGATTATTATCTTGGCCGACAATCTTTAAATCTTTAGAACTATCATAATCATTTGTTGCTGTTATGGCTTTTGCGTATGTTGATAACGACAAACCCACAAATCCGACGATTACAGTGGACAAAACAATGTTCTTTAGATTAATCATCGTCAACCTCGATCCTATTTTCCTATACGTTCAGCATTTAACTGTTCAGCCAAAGCAATCAGCTTACTTTGTTCCATGATACCGCCAACATGCACTTTGCCATTTAACATATAAACTGTTGCTGGCGTTCCCTTTGCGCCTAATCTCTGCATTAATTCTGAATTACCTGAAATTGCAGCTTTGGTTGCTTCTGTTGCTACAGATACTATCGGTTCAGACTTATGAAGAGAATCTACGTGTAGATCCCAAGCTTCAGACGGATTAGCTTGGTCGAACACATGTTGAATAACACCATTACTTTTTTCAGATAGAAATGAAACCGGTACCCATTTAACGTTTAGTCCATTTTTAATTAACGGTTCTAGTTGCTGATGGTACTTGGCACACCAACCGCAGAATGGTTCAACAAAAACATACATTGTACCTTTGTCGCTTTTATATTCAGGATGAGTATTAATTACGCCCTTATCACTCAAAATGTCTTTATAAATTGCGGAGTAATCAGGTTTAGGCATTTTTTCATTCAAATACTGATCTGTAATATTGTATCCGTTAGCATCGATTAACGGTCCAGCAATGACCATGTTATCGTTTGTAGCCCAATACAGATGGTACTCTCCATCGCTCTCAACTAGATAACCAACATAATTTCCATGTTTAAAGGTTTCAACTAATTTAACCACCCCATTTTTAATTAGCTGTTCTAGCTGCGGAGGTGCAATTGCTGCATGTTTAACTTCAACCTTTTGTTTATCTACATCTTTTGAATCTTTAGTCGAATAGCTGTACGCATTAAATGCTGTTCCACACAAAAATGATCCGAATACGCTAGCGACAATTAAACTTGTTAATTTTTTTTTCATTTTTTAGCAACTTACTTAAATTTAATTTGATACGCGCCAGTGCTCATTATAACTAAATGAACATGGCTTATGATGTTATTTAGATAGGTATGGTTATGACAATTAAAAATGCTGGCTATCTTTTTAGCCCAAATAGCATTAATCATTACGGGGGTGGTATGGCCATGAACATTAATACAATAAAGGCTCACAACAGAACATCCACAAATCATACGTGCTTGCAGAGAAAATGACTTTGTGTTTTTAGAGCAGTGAAAATCCCACAAAGATGAGGCTACATCTAAGAGCTCCATCTTTGTAGTATTCATAACATCGCATTCATTAATCATCAATCAATATATCCTACTAAATAATTCAACCGCATAGTTTAAAAAGAAAAAACAGATAAACCATCTCAAAAAGCATAAATATGAGGTGGATTTTGTAATTAACATACGAAACTATACTAATAGACTATCAAAATAGAACACGATTTCAAAAGTTATTGTTAATATGTCTTCTGCAAATCAATAAAGACGACAAATCGATGAACAAAGCTATCATAACAACAACATTAATTGACATTGTTTTAATGTATTTACTTTACTCTCTGCAACATTTTTCTTTTAGCATCCATGTAAGAATGTTTTCTAAAGGTATAAATTCATCTGCTATTATTGGCACACCAATACATGAACTAAGTCACTGTTTATTATGTATATTATTTAGGCATAAAATACATAAAATTTCGTTATACAGTCCTTCTGCTGATGGTACTCTAGGTAGTGTGGTTCATTCATTTAATAAAAATAATTTATTCGAAACTGCGGGGAGTTGTTTTATTGGTATTGCGCCTTTATTTGGTGGAGTGTTAGCGATTTACTTAGTGAACAACATCTTGCTTCCCGGTTCAAACATCAATAATATTTTTCTTAGTGTAAGTACGATAAAACTCAGTGGTTTGACGACAATATCTAATTGTATGCTGCTTACTATCAATGAACTTTCAAGAGAGTTACTTACATTTTTAACGTACGATTCTTTTTGGCGATTGGTGGTATGGGTCTATCTTTCAGGATCTATTGCATTGCACATGTCACCATCTAGAGCTGATCTTCATAATAGTATTACTGGTATTATCGCTATGGTATTAATCCTGAGTGTTAGTTACTTACTATTACCGCAACTAACCCTTACTTTTATTTTTAGGTTACTATCTACACTAACAATTATACTTATCATTTCTTTAATTTTAGCTTTCATCACCTTAATTACTACACTCGCCGTTGAGGTGGCAGTTAATGCAATTCGCAAATGCACAACAACCCATTAATGGTTGCTTACCCTTATACCTTCAAAGTTGCCCGTTATTCTGCGGTATTCCACTTACCCTTATACCTTCAAAGTTGCCCGTTATTCTGCGGTATGTCACTTACCCTTATACCTTCAAAGTTGCCCGTTATTCTGCGGTATGTCACTTACATAATTAACGAGTTTAAGCCGATAATTCAATAAGTTGTACTAATAAAATGGGGGTAGCGCGTATAGAAAACCATGTGAAAATATTTGTACAAGTTAATTATTTATACGTAGGTACATTATGTTTTCAAGTTTAAATACTCAGGCTCAAAATGTTAAAACCATTGTATATGGTAGTGGTCAAACAGCCTTATTTTTTGGTGACGATGAAGATCTTAATCGCTTCACTGATCGTTATAATAGCAATCATAAGAAAGATTATATTTTAACAGCGGCTAAAGATTTCCTTTTGTCCTCGGCCTTAACAATGCCGACAACACCAAGTCAACGTTTTAAAGCTAACGTAATTGCACTAAAAATATTAAAAACGTTACGTGAGCGTAATAGTGCGGCTACTCTATCCGAGCAACAAAAACTTGCTTCTTACTGCGGTTGGGGGGCTATAGCTTCTATTTTTGATAACTCAAACAAAAAAGAATCTGACAAACGCGATACCTTAAAATTGTTAATGAACAATGATCAGTACATAGCTGCAAGAAAATCGACCACCAATGCCTTTTATACACCTCATTTTTTAAGTAAGGCATTATTCAAAGCAATCGAAAAATCAGGGTTTAATGGCGGCAATATTGTTGATCCTTGCGCGGGGGTTGGTGGCTTAATTAATGCTATGCCTCAAGATATGCTTACAGAATCTAATTTAACTCTTGTTGAATTAGACGATCTTTCAAGTGAGATATTAGAACATTTATACCCATCAGCGAAACTGTATGCAAAAACTGGCTTTGAGAGTCTACAGTTTAAATCCAATACAGATTTACTTGTAATCAATCCCCCGTTTGGTTCAGATAAAGTGTTTGATGTTTACAACTCAGACTTAAACGGATTAACTATCCATAATTATTTTATGTGTAAAGCAGCCTCTTTGCTGCGTGATGGTGGTTTAATGGCAGCCATTGTCACTACATCATTTCTTGACGCTAAAAACCCCACAGCTCGAACACAGCTTGCCAAAATGGGGCGTATTGTCAGTGCATTACGCCTACCTATAGAATGTTTTAAAAATCACGCAGGGGCTAATGCATCAGTGGATGTTATTATTTTTCAACGTGACGAAAATATCAACGGTTATGCTGACTGGATAAACACACAAACTGTATTCACTGACACAAATGTTCAATACGAAATTAATAATTTCTTTATAAATAATCCCGATCAAGTGTTGGGTGAAATGGTCAGTATCGGCAATTTTGCAGGTAAAGGCATACAATGTGTAAATAACTCAACAGATCTAGTGGGTGATATACAGACAGCCATAAAATCACTTATTCCCGATGGTATTTATAAAGAACCTAATATCGTCGTCGAAAAACAGCAAAACTTTCTCGATGCTGTATTTCCAATTTACACCGATGTTACTACTACTGATTATATTCTTGTCGGTGGTTACTCGGTTAATACATCAAATGATGTGTGCATTCGTATTGCTGACTCAGAAAATGGCGAAAAATTATTTGAGGTTTGTCAGGAGATCACAGGTAAACGCGCAGAGCGAATTAAACTTATGATCCCAATTAAACAAATATTATCTAAATTACTAGAAAAAGAGCGTTTAGATAATGCATCCGAACAAGAATTAAACTCCATTCGCAATGAACTTAATAATGTCTATGATGCTTTTACTTCGAAATTTGGTTTTATTAATGAGTCAACGAATAAACGGGCGTTTAATAAAGATCCATCATATACAAATATAGCCGCTTTAGAGTTAAATTTTGAATGTGGAGTAACTAAAGATCAAGCGAAGCGTTTAGGTGTTATCTACACGCCACCAAAAGCGACCAAAGCAGCTATTTTTTCTCAGCGTGTCATTTCACCTTTTAAGTTACCAACACACACAGAAACCGCCTTAGACGCTCTATGGATTACATATAGTCAATTTCACACCATCGATTTAAATAACATCGGTCTAATGTGCGGTAAATCTGAAACAGATGTAAAACAAGAATTAATAGGCTCTACCATTTTTAAAGATCCGCAAACTAATTTATATGTTTTTAAAGATTCATACTTGTCAGGTGATGTTAAAACGAAACTAAAAATTGCAACAGAATCCGCGAAAACTGACTCTCAATACTTAATAAATTGTACGGAATTAACAGCAATTCAGCCAAAAGAAGTAAACGCAATTGATATTAAAGTCGATATGAATGCGGGTTGGCTCCCAAAAGAAATTGTTTGCCAATTTATTTGTGAAACATTAAACGCGCAGAGTGTGGAAGCTGAATATTTATTAGGGATCTGGAATATTAGGTGTATCGGTGTGCCGTATTTAACTGACACACAAAGATTTGGTCTGCCAAACTATACCAGTACAAAAATCATCACTCGTATGATGCAATCACGTAATTTAATTGTGACATACACAATTGATGGTAAGCGTTATGTAAATAAAGATGAAACCGTACAGGTCGAGGGTATCGCCAGCGAGATCCGTACCTTATGGCAGGAGTGGGTCTGGAAAGACAAAACAAGACGGTCTAAATTGCAGGACCTTTATAACGAACGTTTTAATCGATGGGTGAAGCCTCAATATGATGGTTCGATGCTAACTTTACCCGACATGAACGAGTCAATAAAACTACGCAAACATCAATTAACTTGTGTTCGAAGAGCACTTGAACAACCTACTCTTCTCGCTGATTTGTCAGTTGGTAGCGGTAAGTATATTTAACCTTTATTCTGTAAAGAATAATGTAAAGGAAGAGGTCAACCCTACCCTTTTAACAGATACGCACACTTCAAATAAGAAAATTTTTAAATGATGCTTCATATTCAGCTCATTCTTCAAATTGCATTTATGCTGTAGCGAATCCATCTGTCAGAGTCGAAATAATTATCAAAGTAATGATAGAAACGTTATGACCATCTTAAGTAGCATATCAATGTAATCACATGTTCTAAATTTATCTACCGGGGATAAAGAACAGGATCCAAATTCACCTCAAACATCACATAAACTGCTTATTTTTCGATTTGTTGTCATTAACATACGATAAAAAAGAGGCATTATTATTTTGTTAACCATGTTGCTTAATCCATAAATCATCGCACCAACACAATGAACGCCCCAATAGGTACCCCTTGAAAATTCGTATGCTTTTAATTATGCCCTACTGCATACGGATAAATATCCCCTATTTCGTATGCTTTTGGTGTTTACTTTTCGATATGCACACGATACATTTAGCACATAATAACCATAAGCACACGACGGGAAAGATAAAATGGAATTTGCATACGTTCGAGTATCAACAACAACACAAACAACAGATAGCCAAGTTACGGATATTTTAAAAGCATATCCTAGTATCGAAATATCAACCGATATTTGTAGTGGAACAGTACCAGCAACAGAGCGTGAACAATTAAGCCGATTACTGGATAAATTAAGAAAAGATGATGTGCTGGTAGTTTGGTGGATTGATCGCTTAGGCCGTGACTATCACGATTCAGAGACAACTATCCGCGAGCTGTTAAACCGTGGTGTGACAATCAAAACCATTAATCAGAATATGACCTTTGCTTACTCCGGTAATGATATGCAAGACATGACAACCAATATTCAATTGACCATGATCACTGCAATGGCAGCAGCAGAACGCAAAAATCGTTTAGCCAGTGCTGAAGCTGGACGCCAAGCAATTAAACAGGATCCGAAGCTATGGGCTAAAAAGTTTTCAGGACGTAAGCCAAACATGGAACGTAAGGCAAAAATTATCGAACTGTTAGAACAAGGCTTATCCGTCCGAGAAGTGGCCATGCAAGTAGGATGTAATCCTAGTACGGTTCAACGGGCTAAAAATTTGATACCGTAATGAATCTTATATACAAAAAAGCAGGAGCTACAATACCACCCCAAAAATACCAATATTGAACGAAAATTGTTAGCTAACAGTAATATGTAGTATTTCAATACCACATTTTTACAGACAACATACCAAAATAAATATGATGATGATCACTTAAATCTACAGCACCTCCATTTGTATATCCCATTTCACAATGATGCATGCCAAATAAATAGTAATCAAGATCACATTTAAACAAAAAATATCAGATAAAATAAAATCACCATTAAATATTCTCTTACGTTTTCAAAATATATTATTAATAGCAACCACCAAATAACAACCATCATCATAAAAAACAAAAACAAAAAATAAAAATAATACTTTAAAAATAACACTTTAAAAACATAAGGTTACAATTAAAAACTTAATGTTATTCATTAAAAATAAAAATGCTTACACTTTTAATTTTTATTGTACTTAAATTATATTATAAAAAATAAAATCGTCTTTTAAAATAAACAGTTAGCGTTAAAAATACATTGAAAAATAACAATTTACAAACATAAAATAATATAGGAATATAGTTTAAAACAGCAGAGATTTGAATTTAAATGATTGTTAAAGTATATAAATGTAATCATGAAACATATGTTTCAATAGTTAATGATGATCAAATTCCAGTATCACATCATATATCAAACTATTTAAATATAGATATGAAAACAGCATCTTTTAATTCTAAAATAACATATGCTTATGAATTAAAGTACATTATTAATTTTTTTCACTCACTATCACCACCGATTAATTTAATTGAAAGAATAATCTCCAGAGAGCTATTAACAAGAAGAGAAATAGATATATTCTTAAATAAAGCAACGAAGTCATCTACAGAAAAAAAACCAACTATAAGTATGAAAAGAGTCTCTAGTAAAAAAGTTGAAAATTTAATTCACATGGCCAATTATCGGAATAATTTATTAAAGCCAGATAGTACAAAAAAAAGAATTAATAGACTTATTCATTTTATGGACAGAACAATAAAAAGAGTTTATATCGATTATAATGACTATGAAAAAATAGAAAAAAAATGGGAAGTACTAAAAGAATATTTATCTAATGGAAATAATAATTTCAAAAAAACAAACTCTAAAGTTAGATCAAACAAAAAAATTATATCAGATGATAAATTTAAAGAATTAATTGATTTAATTCAACCACATTCACAAAACAACCCATTTAAGCATAATAAATTTAGGAACTTTTTAATTATATCATTACTGATCGAAACAGGAATAAGGCGTGGGGCTTGTGCAAATATAAAAATATCAGATTTAAAAATGTACGGTACATTTGATGAGATAAAAATAACTAGAGATCATGATAATGAAACAGATGATAGACTTTTTAAAGCTAGACAAAAAACTAGAGAACATAGCATTTATATTACACAAAACCTAATGAAAGATATCAAATATTATATAACAAAAGTAAGAGAAAAAACCCCAAACGCAGAAAAACATAATTTCCTTTTTGTAACAGAGATGAATACAAAAAATACGATAGGGTCCCCTCTTTCATTGCAATCATATAATAAAATATTTAATAAAATCTCTATCTCATTAAATATACATATCACGCCACACACATTAAGACATAAATGGAATGAATTATTCGAAGATACAATAAACAATACAGACGCAACAAATATAGATAAAGAATCAATCCGTAATTTCCTTATGGGGTGGAATCCAGATTCAAAGATGGGGAATATATATAATGAATATTCTTTACAGAAAAAAACACAAGAGATAATGAAAAAAATACAAGAAGAAATAACATCAAATATAGATAGGTAAATTATGATTAACAATAACTCAACAAATAATATATTAAACAGAGAAACTATTGAATTTATCTCGTCAAATGGGCTTACTTTTAATGCGTTAGATGATTCATGGCTTTTAAATGATGTAGGAAGAAATGGAATTCGTCTAAATTTACACTTCCTTAAAGAAAAAAATTTTGATAATGAAACAATTATAGATATAAAATTAACTATCGCAAAAGCAGCTACTACTTTATCTATATCCACAATAAAAAATATGACTTACTGTTTGAAAAGTGAAAGTTATAAATCTTTATCGATAAAAGATATTAAACTATCATTACCAAATATTAACAATCACAATATTAAGGCATTACAAATTCTATTTAAACATCTAACTTACCATAACAAGCTAAAATATGTAGATACCTACAATTATTTAATGACTGTCAAAGTAAATAATAATAAAAATTACGACTCTAAAAAACACTCCTATTCTGATGTTGAAAAATATTCAATAATAACAAAACTAAATAACAAAATTCGCCAATCCATAGAGAAACAAATAATAGAGTCAAAAGATAATATGAATTATCTTATGAAAAAGAAATTAAAGCATCTTGGACTTTTAATCGCTATAAGATTGATGATGGGATTAGTAAGAAGACCATCCCAATTATCATGTTTAAAATGGATTGATATAATCCCAGTAGGTTCAAATTTTAACGATATAGAGATAAAAAATATATATAACTATTCTGATATAAATGAGCTACAAGTGAGGATGTTTAAAGGAAAACAAGGTGATCTTAAATTCAGGAAAAATGTTGAAAAATATCCTTTAATAATTAATCATGATATTTCTGAAGAATTATTATTCTATAGATGTTCTTATAAAAAAAGCCTAAAAATATATTTTAAAAAAAACTTCGGACAAATAGAAGATGATACCTTTGAATCTATTTTTTCTTTATGCCCTATTTTCTTCTGTGATACTTTATTTGAAATAGAAACAAAAAATATTGAAGAATTCATTTTAATGATCACAGAAAAAAGTCAAAGCTTTCATTACCCAATAGAATATTTTTCTCGAATCATTAATCAAAAATCAAAAATAATGAATATCCCCATATTAAATAACCGATGGCGACACACTATAAATACAGCTGCAATTCTCAAAGGACTTCCTATTAATGAGGTTGCAAAAATAACACAGATAACAGAAAAAGCAGTAAAATCATATATAGATTTAAATCATAATGAAAGAAATATGATTGATGAAAAATTTATTGCGAATGATTTTATAAACCATATTTTTTCTAAAAACATAATAGACATACTTGATAAATCAAAGAATATTATTATTAATGAAGATTCAATTATATTAGGCCAAAATGATTGTAATCATACCTGCTCTAATTGTAAATCTAGCCGCCCTATTGGTTGTTATGGTTGTGATAATTTTCATGCTTTAATTACGGCTAATCATGATGCTGTATTACAAGAAGCCAATAGGAAATATGACATAAGGAAGAGTTTAGGTGAGCCAATTTCAAACCTATCACGACTATCAACACAAATAAAACTCATAGAAAAAACTATTGAATCATGTCAATTAAAATTAAATAAGGATAAAGATTATGATTAATATTTATAAAGAAAACTTAGATAACCATTTAAAAGAAGTTATGAATAATGATTTAACCAATATTTATAATAAAGATAATAAACGAGCATCATGGGATGATAATATATGGATTTATGTATATGAAGATGGTACTAAGCAAAATATATACTTTTTAAATCCATTGTTAATTAAAAATCCCATAAGAACCAAGAATTATACCAAAAATGAAGTATTAGACAATAATAAAAAAAAGGTCGCTATGGCATTTACATTACATATCATCTCAACATTTAAAAATAAAGAATCAATTCGTCACATATTAATTTCAGGAAGATACTTCCATATTCTAATAGATGAATTACACTTATTGAATCAAGATATATTAAATAAAATATATTCTTCTAAAGACGATATGAGAAAACTTAAAGACGGCAGTGAATTTTTTTATTGGTGCCAGGATAATGGTTTTATTAGAAAATCATTAATAAAACCTAAAATAAAAGATGTTAATGCTAGATATGCAGATGAGCGTGAAGAAAGAAAAAAATCAAAACTTCCTGATGAAAGAGCGCTATCAGCTCTAGGTGGTATATTTAATCAATTAATACCACGAAAAACAGATGATATTACACCTATTTATGAAGGCCTTAGATATCATTATGTCATCGGCATGAGTGCACTTGCTATTTCTTCACCCAATAGGGTTTCAGCAGAGCAACTTACATTAAGAACTCAAGACTTATCAAAATATACAGACGTTCAATTAAAAGACAACCAAAAAATAGAAAAAACAGTCTACTGGATGGAATGGCAAGGTTCAAAAAATTATAAAGACAATAGAAATCATATCCTAAAATCGATGAAAGATCCTATAGAAAGAACTTTAAATTTTTTCAATAAAATCTGCGAATCAACAAGGGTTTTATGTCGTTTTTATGAAAATCCAACTAGCCCTTTACATAAATTATTAGGTAATTTCAATTCAGAATTAATATCAAAATTCAATTTAAATATACCCGTAAATATCTTTCAACTTGGTTATATTTTAGGTTTTTATAAAAATCAAGAGCAAATGATAAGACTTGACAGTAAACCAAAAGAAAAAACATATAAACATATTAGTGAATTAAAGAATAGTGATAAACTAAGATATAGAAGAGACAACCTCAATACTCTAATTGGGTGTGTATCTTCAAAATATAATGTAATGTTTGATATATTAGGAAAAAATAGTACTGTTGAAGAATTTCAAAAAAGATGGATACAACATATATATATAATTAATCCATTATTTCCTTATGATAGAATTTCATCAAATAAAATTAAATTATCTGAATCATTATTCTGTTTTAATGGAGCACAACTTGATCTAGGCTGTAATCAGTATCCTTTTCAAAAAAGTTTTTATTCCATTGCTAAACTATCAAGTTTAAGTACATTATTTTCACGTTCATTGAAAAAATGGACTAGTAATATAAAAAGAGGAAAAAACAAAACAATTTTTGAACACTTTGGATTAGGTTCAGATTTGTATATAACACCACATCAATTCCGTCATTGGTTAAATACAAAGGCATCAGAGAGTGGTATCCCAATAGATATTATCAGTATGTGGTCTGGCAGAAAAAATTCAAACCAAACATATGAATACATTCATATACCAGATGAAGATAGAATATCTCAAATTGCTTTTATAAATACCAATGAAGACATTAATAAAAAGGAAATAAAATTGATATCTTTTGAAGAGTATAAGAAAGCAACTAATAATGATTCTGCTAGTATCACTGCCACAGGAATTTGTACTCAAAATCTGATAACATCACCATGCATATATCTAAATGATTTTGTTTCTCATTGTACATTGTGCGTTTATAGTTGTCATGTAAAAGGCGATTCTAATGCATTAGATATATTAAAAAAAGATTACCAAATTCAAAAAATACGTTTATATAAGGTAAGTAAAAATCCACAAATCCGAAATTTCAAGAACTTACAAGAATGGTTTAAAATTCATTTTTATAATACAAAAATGTTGAAAAAATTAATTGAAATCATGACAGACAAAGAATTAAAAGATGGTTCACTTATTAGATTCATTAAAAATAGTAACGAATTTAAAATATCAAATTCTACAACAAAAAAAGTTAATTCATTAACTGTAAATATAATAAATGTTGATAAGGCGTTGAATTTAATCATAAGTAACTTAAAAAACAATGATAAACAGGAAGATAGTAAGGAACTATCACTACTATTAGCAAAATTTAAATTAAATAAATAGATATGGCATATTTATCATTAACATCTGAAAACCAACGAAATATACAAGCAATAATTAGATCATGGAATGGTAAATTAACATGGAATTTATTAATTAATAAAATCACAAACGAATTAGAAATAAAGACAACAAGACAAACACTAAACTCTTATCTTAGTATAAAAAACGAATATCAACTTAAAAAATACAACCAAAAAAAAGAGGGAATAAATCTATTAGTTAATGACTCTTACCCCACAATAAATTTAGAGATTGAAAATATAAAGTTAAAAGAAAAAACTCGTAAATTAGAAGCTAAAATTGAAATATTAGAGCAACAATGTGGATCACAATTAAAATTGATTGAAACTATATTTGAAAATGCAAGTAGGATTCCTAATCTTGATTTGAACTATTTAATCGAAGGGACATAATATGTAATTATACCTTCTCCATATTTTGGTCTTAGGTTAGAATATTGATTTAATTCATAGTAATTACTATCTATGTATACTCTAAGACCATATCAACAAGATAGTGTCAATGTCACCATTGAATATTTTCGAAAATATTCCACGCCTGCAGTTCTTACATTACCGACAGGTTCAGGTAAGAGCTTAATTGTCGCTGAACTAGCTCGTATTGCACGAGGTCGAGTTTTAGTTCTCACCCATGTTAAAGAATTAGTTGAACAAAACCACGCTAAATACGAAAGCTATGGTCTTAAAGCTGCTATTTTTTCTGCAGGCTTAGGTCGTAAAGAAACCGATCAACAAGTAGTGTTTGCTTCTGTTCAATCAATGGCAAATAGCCTTGATAAATTTAATGAGCAATTTTCTTTATTAGTTATTGATGAATGTCATCGTGTACCTGATGATGAAAACAGTGCGTATCGCAAAGTCATTAAACACGTACAAACAATAAACCCCAATATTAAAGTGCTTGGACTTACCGCAACACCCTATCGATTAGGGAGCGGTTGGATTTACAAATACCATACCCGTGGTCAAGTCAAAAGCGAATCTGATCATTTCTTTCGAGATTGTATTTTTGAACTACCGATCCGTTATTTACTTGATGAAGGATTTTTAACTGAGCCTAAAGTCATGGATATGGCTGTATTAGGTTATGATTTCTCATCACTAACACCTTCGAACACTGGTCATTATAAAGAAGCGGATCTTGATAATGTGATCGAAAAATCAGCTCGTGCAACACCGCTGATTATCGAACAAGTAATTGATTATGCTAAAGATCGCCGTGGTATTATGATCTTTGCATCTACAGTTAATCATGCACAAGAAATCATGGGATATCTCGCTCATGAAAATGCAGCTTTGGTCATCGGAGATACACCACTTGATGAACGCGATCGGATCATTAACGATTTTAAAACACAAAAAATCAAATACCTTGTTAACGTATCAGTATTAACTACCGGTTTCGACGCCCCTCATGTAGATCTTATCGCAGTATTACGTCCCACTGAATCTATTAGCCTTTATCAACAAATTGTAGGACGAGGCTTACGTTTGTTTGAAGGTAAAAAAGACTGCCTTATTCTTGAATATGCTGGTAACTGCTATGACCTATACCAACCTGATGTGGGCGATCCTAAACCTAATAGCGACAGTGAAATAGTCATGGTTCCCTGCCCTGCTTGTGGTTTTAATAATAGCTTTTGGGGCAAACTTGATCCTGCTGGTTTTCTGGTTGAACATTATGGTCGCCGTTGCCAAGGCTATTTTGAAGATGATGATACAGGCGAACGTGAAGAATGTGGTTATCGTTTCCGCGCTAAATATTGCGAAGAATGTGGCGCAGATAACGACATTGCAGCCCGTCGCTGTTATCAATGTGATGCGGTGATGGTTGATCCCGATAAAAAACTACGTGAAGCATTAAAGCTCAAAGATGCCATGATCATGAAATGCCATGATATGCGTTTAGAACCGGGTAAGAATAAATTTGGCAAACCACAACTTAAAGTGGTTTATATCGGCGATGAAAACAATGAAATTAACGAGGTTTGGCAGTTAGCAACCAAGACTCAAAAAAATGATTTTCTGACTAAATTTATTAATCCACACTTAGTAGATCGACATCGTCCATTTACTGATACAGCCCCTACAAAAGTGGCAAACAATGAACATCGATTACGACCACCAGAAATTATTATTGCTCGCAAAAGTGGTCGTTTTTGGGCTATTCGCGATAAATTGTTCGATCTTGATCAGTATCAGAATAATTAATTACCACACCGCATAGTCCAACTATGCGGTTACTATTTTGTATTATTTAGTTCATTAAAAAACTGTCGTTTTATAAAAGGTAACACATAGAAATACAGAACCTCCCCCCTCTTTTAATAATAATTACCTAGTACCAAATCACAAAAAAAAATTCATTTATAATCATTGATACTCACCCAGTTAAAATTGACGTAAGACCCAAAATGGTTCAAACTTCGTTTCAGAAATAACTCATAAAAAGATACTATGGAACAACTTAACTACGCTCAAAAACAAAGGCTTTCATTCATTGATTTTAAATTAATGTTTGTAGGCCACTTCACGCGATCAGAAGTTGTAGAACATTTCAAGATGGGATTATCAAATGCCACTAGAGATATCAATTTATACAAAGAGTTAGCGTCTAATAATTTAGTTTATAACAACGCAGAAAAACGTTACTTTCAAACAAAAAGTTTTACCCCTTTATTTAACCACAACAATAATGAAACTCTTGGTAAACTAGCCAATCAGCTATCAGGAAACGATAACGTTATTAATGGCTTAGGTATCCCTTTTGAAATGCCAAGCCAGCTTAATACGCTTAACATCAACATTGTTGCCACTTTGACACAAGCCGCTCTTAACAAAAAAGCAGTAAAGATTCGTTATGTTTCATTAACTAGCTCGGAAAGTAATAGAGTTGTAATACCTCACTCTATTGTTGATAACGGCTTACGTTGGCATATTCGTGCTTATGATTGTAAAAGCGAACAATTTAGAGACTTTGTTATTTCTCGTATAACTAAAGCCGAGTTATCAGATAAAAACATTTCTGAAAAACAAACAATACTTGCTGATAAACAATGGATGAGATTTGTACCACTTGAGCTGATCCCTCATCCACATAACATCAAGTTCCCTAAAGCCATCGAGCTTGACTATTCGATGATAAATGGAAAGTTATGTCTAGAAGTTAGAGCTGCTCTAACTGGATATTTACTCCGACGTTGGAATATTGATTGCTCAGAAAATGCGACACAAAACACAGCAGAACACCAACTTTGGCTAACAAATAGAGCCACACTCTATGGTGTGGATAATTTGCATCTAGCTTCTGGATACACTGATAATTTGAGTTCAATAATAACTAACACCACTAAATAGGACCTCGAAATGACAGAATACAAACAATACTTAGGTGACCTAATCGGTGGCAGCTTAATGATTAAAGAAAGCCAATTAATCGCAGAGTTATTACTTACTGATCCCACAAAAGAGCAATGGGATGATGCAATAGTAGAGCAAAATATATTACAAAAACGCTCTCCCGCTTCTGCAAAACGTAATGCAGCAACTATCAAAAAACGTATTGCGACACTGGATAACAATTTTCTACGCGCGCTAGCTGATGCAAACCATGAAGAAGCAGCTCAACTAATGGTAGCTGCTACGCTTATCAATTCGCCACTTCTTGCTGACTTTATGCGAACAGTTGTCATGGATGCAAAGCGTATGTATAGAGAAAGCCTTGATATGAAAGACTGGGAAAGCTTCTGGGAAGATAAATCCCGTTTATACCCAGAGTTAGCTGAAATGTCTGAATCTTCAACATACAAAATTGCACAAGTTGCTTTTAAAGTTATGACAGATGGTGGCTTCCTAGAAAGTACAAGATCGAAGCTATTAACTAACGTCTATGTAACTCCTGATGTTCGTAATTTATTAGTCAATATGAACAAAGAAGATATTATTCAAGCAATGGAAATCTACTAATGAAGCAGCTTCAACAACGACTAGATGCCATTCAATCTCGTTTAGAAAGTGAAAGCTTTCTTCACAACAAAGAACTCGGTGGCGAAATTGGTTTCTATATTTTTGACTATAAACCCGAACATGAGCTAGCCGTTCGAGAGCATATAGATCTACTTGAAAAGAAACTGCTTAATCGAGGAAAGACGTTTGCTAGTATCAATTTATTTGAAATGATAATTAAATTATTGAAAAATGAAGATATATTAGAAAGCACTTTCGAAATGCAAAAAAAAAGAAGTGAACGTTACTTTTTTAAAGCACTAAAAGCATCTCTTGAACAAAATCGTGTAGCCGAATTTATTGTAAAAGAAGCCAACATTGAAAATTGTGACTTTATAATGTTACACGGGCTTGGCAGTGTTTGGCCTATTGTTCGAGGTCATGGTTTACTCAATGCGTTGCATGCTAAAGTTGGACAAGTGCCCACCGTGATGTTCTATCCAGGAGTATATGATGGCTCTACGCTAAAACCTTTTGGCCGAATTGATTCTGACAATTACTATCGTGCATTTAAGCTAGCTTAAACACCCTATTTAAATAAAACAAATATAATAATTTTGGCAAGGAACATATATGTTGTTACGGACTCTGTTTAATAAAGATATCTCTCGCCCAATCAACGGTGTTGTTAAAGCTGATCAAGTTGAAAACGACACTATCTTTACCGAGTTAGATGAATATGTAATTACTTCTGAACTAAAAAGTCATATCGAACAATTTTTTAAGTATTACATGCCTTCAGTTGATGATCCTAAAAAAGCATCAATGACTGGTAAATCAGGTATTTGGGTATCCGGTTTCTTCGGTTCAGGTAAATCACACTTTATTAAAATCATGTCTTATCTACTTAAAAATGTAGAAACAACACATGAAAAAGACGGCCAAAACGTCACTAAGCGTGCTATAAATTTCTTCGAAGAAAAATTAGCAGAAGACCAGATCCTATTAGGGGATATGCGTCGTGCTATTCAAAAAGAAAATAACGTTATTCTTTTTAATATAGATAGCCGTGCAGATACTGATGATAAAGAAGATGCCATTCTAAAAGTTTTCTTAAAAGTATTTAATGAGAAGTTGGGATACTCAGGCGATCACCCTCACCTTGCTAATTTAGAAAGAACTTTAGATCAGCAAGGTACGTTTAAAAATTTTCAAAATAAATTTTCCGAATTATCAGGGAAAGAATGGCTAACATTCCGACATAATTATTATCATAAACTAGATGAAGTAATTGAAGCCTTCTCATATGCTACAGGACAAAGTAAAGAGTCAAGTGAATCTGTAATTGAACAACTTGATGAATTATTCACACTTGATATTCAAAACTTCTGTAAATGGGTTAAGCAAGATTTAGATAGCAATCCAGAACGTCGAATTTGCTTCTTCGTCGATGAAATTGGTCAGTATATTGGTCAAAACACACAAATGATGCTGAAGCTACAAACTATCACAGAAAACCTTGGTACTATTTGTGAAGGTCGAGCATGGGTAGTTGTAACTTCACAAGAAGATATCGATGCAGTATTGGGTAAAATGCAAGAAGGCTCTCGTAAAAATGACTTCTCTCGCATCCAACAACGTTTTGATCGTATCTCGCTATCAAGTTCTAACGTTAACGAAGTAATTGAAAAGCGTTTACTTGATAAAACAGAACCAGCGAAGCAAGCTCTTGAAGCGCTCTACAATGAAAAAGGCGATATCATTCGTAGCCAGCTGAGCTTTGAACATACCAATAAAGCTGAATTCTCTAACTTTACTGGTGCTGATAACTTTGTTGCTAGTTACCCATTTGCCCCATACCAATACAATCTTATTCAAAAAGTATTCTCAGGCATTAGTCAGGCAGGTGCGGCTGGCACACACCTAGCAAAAGGTGAGCGTTCTCTAATTGAAGCTTTTCAAACTGCGACAAACCAGTTTGTTAATGACAATATTGGTCGTCTGATCCCACTTTACAGCTTCTACCCTTCTATTAAGAAGTTCTTAGACACGGCAGTGGTTCGAGACATCAACCAAGCGTCAGAAAAAAGCTCTATTTCAGCATTTTCGATCCAAGTGTTACAAACACTGTTCATGATCCGCTACGTAGAAGAGATGAAGTCAACTATCGACAACATCGTAACGTTATGCATTTCAGAAGTGGATCAAGACAAACGTCAGCTGCGTATTAATATTACCGATAGCCTTGATGCCCTAGAAAACAACAATCTTATTGCTCGCCAAGGTGAAGAATACATTTTCTTAACCAATGAAGAAAAAGAGATTGAAAAAGAGATCCAAAATACAGATATCGAATCATCTGAAGAAACAACAGAGCTTAGCAAAATTCTATTTGATGAAATTCTAAAAAATAACAGTAACTACCGTTACCCAGAAAACAAACAAGATTTCCCTGTTTCTCGTTTCTGTAATGGACAACCATTTGATCGTATTACCGATAACGACCTGTTATTAAAAATCGTATCTCCAATTGATTCAAGCTACGATGAAATGAATGATGCTGTCTGCGGTAATGATTCAGCAGATGGTATTTTGATTAAACTACCTGATCAATCACGTTTATTCACAGAACTACGTACCTACATTCGTACTGCTAAATACACCAAACGTAATGCAGGCCGTGATGCTGATATGGAAATTCTTATCCGTGCAAAAGCTGCGGAAAACAGTTCACGACGCAAAAAAATTGTCGAAGAGCTTGAAGAATTACTCAAACAGTCAGAATTCTACGTACTGGGGAAAAACTACAATACCAAAGGGGCAACACCTGCCGCTATTGTTGACAACGCATACTGTCACGTTATTGAAAATACATTTAACAAGCTTAAGTTTGTAAAACTATACACAGGTGATATCCGTCAACAAATCCAGCAAACACTGATTGTTGATGATTTAAGCCAAATGAATGTTGATCTCTCTGATGTTGAAGCTAACCCTCGTGCTATTGCCGAAATGGAACAACACATTGCAATCAGTGATGAATACGGACGTCCGATAACTGCTGGCGATCTTGTTAAGAAATTCTCTCGTCGTCCTTATGGTTGGAACGATAATGAGGTCATTTTAATGATTGCCCGTTTAGCAGTCGCAGACAAAATCACCTTACAAGCAAACCAACAAGATGTTGCACTGCGCAGCGCCTTTGAACACCTAGATAAAACAGCTAAACGTGCAAACTTACGTATTCGCCGTATTCAGCAGCAATCTGAAGCGAACTTAAAAAAAGCCGCTAATATTTATAAAAATGTATTTCGTAAAAATGCACCCGTAACAGAAAAAGAGCTGTTTGAACAAGCAATATCCCATTTAAAAAAAATGCAATCAAAGCTAAAAAACTTTAAGACTAAATCAACCACAGGTAAGTACCCTGGCACTACAGAAATTGAAGATGGCATTACACTCATAGCCTCTTTACTGGAACAGAAAGGCAGCTACAAATTCATTGAAGAACTATTGCGCAAAGGCGATGAATTAGAAGATTTCGAAGAAGATTTTGATGATCTAGAAACCTTCTATGAAACGCAATTTACAACATGGCTGGCGCTTGCTAAAGCACTTACTTTCGATTTTGCGAAAAACCGTCATTTACTTGAAGCATCTGAAACTGCCGAAAAGGCATTAAACAAACTTGAAGCTATCTACGACGATGCACGACCGTATCGCAAGCTAAAAGATGTTCAATCGTTGATTGAATCAGTCAAAGAAGTTAATGATGTATTACTGGCAAACAACCGTAAAAAAGCCGTTTCTAAACTTGAAACAGCAATTAGCGCAGTAAAACAACATGCAGACGAATCAAAAGCTCCGGCAGATATCAGCAATAAAGCCTTACGCCCGCTTCAGCAAGCATTACAACGTTTAGAAAATCTAAACAGTATTGCCGAAATGAATGAAGAAGTTCGCAACTCTGAAGAACATGTAAAAGACGCAGAAGGCATTATTAATGCTTATATTGACTTTCAAGATAAAGAAGCCAAGCGAATTGCAGCACTAGAAACAACAAAAACACCAGAGCCTGTTATATCAGCTACGAATGGTACGCTGGATTTAGACCCTATACCACCGCAAAACTATGGTACAAAAACAGCAAACCCTAGTTTAGCTATTGGCGAGCCAACTAAACAACCAAGAGCGAAAAAAATTGTTACCGTTGACACTGGCTCGGTTTTCCGAGAGTTAAGTGACAGCAGTTACTTAGAGACAGAACAAGAGTTAGAAGCATATCTTTCTGCTTTAAAGACAGAGCTTTCTGAACTGATTACGACAAATCATAAAGTGCGAATCAAATAATAAAGTATAAAAATTCCACGCTGATAACAGCGTGGATTGTTCAACATAAAATTTGAGAACAATAATGAACACCAACAAACTAAAATCTTATGCCCCAAAAGCTCGCTTAGCTTTTATAGACGCTGTGACTAAGCGTGCCGCTCACTTAGGTTTATACGCCGACCGCATTGCAGACATGACTATCGACGGTGATAGCGCCATTATCGAAGGACGTGTATTTACCCGTGAGCAAGGCCAGCAACGTAACCAATTGGTTAACCGCATTAAAGCCTTAGGTACCACTAACGACAAATTAGTATTAAAAGACGGTTTTAATCAGTTCATTAATGAAACAGCCTTTACGTGGTTTAACCGTTTTACGGCTATCCGTTACATGGAAGTAAACGAATACCTTGATCACGGCTACCGTGTATTAAGCAATGGTGTAAATGCAGAATTTGGCGAAGGGTTTGAGATTCTACCTCACGCTGCTGATGTTGCGGATGATCTTGGCTTAAACAAGTCAGACATTGTCGACATGCTATTAGACGGTAACAAAGAAGAAGAACTTTACCGCGCTATTTTATTAGGTCAGTGCCATCAACTGAGCGAAGCAATGTCGTTCATGTTTGAAAAGCTGGATGACGCCACCGAATTACTGTTGCCCGACAACCTAACCAAAACTGATTCACTATTAAAAAGCTTAATCAATGACATTCCAGAGGATAACTGGAAAGACAGTGAAACAGGCAAAGGTCAAATCGAAGTGATTGGTTGGCTATACCAATTCTACATCTCAGAACACAAAGATGCGGTTATTGGTAAAGTCGTTAAACGCGAAGACATTCCTGCTGCCACTCAGCTATTTACCCCTAACTGGATTGTTAAGTACCTTGTTCAAAACTCGCTTGGTCGTCAATGGTTAGCTACCTACCCTGACTCTGAATTAAAAGAGAAAATGGAGTATTACATCACCCCTGCCGAGCAAAGTGATGATGTAATTGAGCAACTAAAAGCGATTACGCCAACCAGCATAGACCCTGAAGAGATCAAAGTGCTCGACCCTGCTTGTGGTTCAGGCCACATCTTGGTTGAAGTCTATGAAGTGCTGCGTGAAATCTACCTAGAGCGTGGTTATCGCCTACGTGAGATCCCAGAGCTTATTCTTACTAAAAACATCTACGGGTTAGATATTGATGATCGCGCAGCACAAATGGCAGCCTTTGCCATACTAATGAAAGCACGTGAGGATGATAAGCGCATTTTCTCTCGTGACATCAAATTAAACATCCACTCTATTCAGTCGACTGAAAACCTAAACATTAACCAACTGTGGGCTGATTTAGATTTAGATGGCAACAAACAATCAGGAACAATGGGTGATCTGTTTGCAGAGCCACAACTAGAATTAGTGGAAGCATCGCCAAAGAACAAGGTTTACCTTGATTTATTGCGCTACTTAAAAGAGCCGTTTATTGATGCCAAAAACCTAGGTTCATTAATTGAGGTTGATAACCAACATCTAGAGTCTCTGACTAATCTGCACGAAAAGCTTGTTGATAAAGCACAAGGCAGTGAGCCAACCGAAAAAAATGCAGCAGAAACTCTACTACCAATTGTGGAACAAGCAATTATTCTAGCTCGTCAATACGATGTTGTTGTTGCAAACCCTCCTTACATGGGAAGCAAATACCAAACACCTCTTGTTAAAAAATATCTAAAAGATAACTTTCAAGGTTATGAAAAAGATCTTTTCTCGGCATTTATCATTCGCAACTTACAACTTACTCGCGAGCGCGGAGAGTTAGGTTTCATGACTCCATTTGTATGGATGTTTATCTCAAGTTATGAGCAACTTAGAGCTAAATTGATTGACGACGAGATAATCTCAACATTGATACAACTAGAATATTCAGGCTTTGATGGTGCAACTGTGCCTATTTGTACCTTCACACTAACTAAAGGCCATGTTGCTAATTATAAAGGTAACTACATTCGGCTGTCTGATTTCAAAGGGGCAGTAAATCAAGGTCCAAAGACATTAGAAGCTATAAAAAATAAGGATTGTGGTTGGTTCTTTAATGCGAAACCTGATGATTTCAAAAAGATCCCTGGAAGCCCTATAGCTTATTGGGTTAACTCAGAAGACTTTAAATTTTTCACTGATAATCCATGTATGTCTGAATATGCATCAGCCGTTAATGGAGTTCAAACAACTAATAATGATAAGTTTGTCAGACATTGGGCCGAAATTTGTCAGAAAAAATTAAATATAAAATGGTTCCCATATAATAAAGGAGGTTCCTTTAGAAAATGGTACGGTAATATTGAGTTTCTAATAAATTGGGAAAATGATGGCGAGGAAATTGGGAAAATAAAAAATTCTCGACGACGAGGGGATGAATTCTTTTTTCAAGAAGGACTTACTTGGTCGGACGTTACATCTGGAAAATTATCAGCACGATATTTACCCAAAGATTGTATTTTTGATGCTGCAGGACCATCAGCCTTCTTTGAACACAAAGAAAATATTCTCTATGGATTAGCTATGTTAAACACAAAATTTGCCAATGAATGGTCAAAGATACTTAATCCAACGCTACACTTTCAAGCTGGCGATTTTAAAAAAATGACATTATCAAAATCATATATTAAATCGAATGCAAATAAATTAGCTAAAAGTGCAGTTGCTATAACTAAAAGTGATTGGGACTCGAAAGAGATATCCCCTAACTTTAAGCAACATCCTTTAATCTATACTAATAATTCAGTGATTATTAAAAATTTATTTATGAGCTTAATATCATCTTATGAAAAGGCGATAAAAGAAATTTATGATATAGAGGAAGAAAATAATAAAATTTTCAGTGATTCATACAATTTACCTAAAAACGACAACTCCCCTAATATTAATGACATAACCTTGCACTGTAATACACAGCATAGATTTGGTCTAAGTTTCAATGACCCTAAAGCCCAACAATTAATACAGTGTGAAATTGCATCAGAATTACTTAGTTACTATCTTGGTAATATTATGGGCCGCTACTCCCTTGATCGCGAAGGCTTAGTCTACGCCCACTCAGGCAACAATGGCTTCAAAGAACTTGTAGCAGAAGGCGCATACCAAACCTTCCCTGCTGATGACGATGGTATCGTGCCATTAGCAGATGAAGAATGGTTGTTTGAAGATGATGCCACTACCCGCTTCCGTGAGTTTGTGAAAACGGTTTGGGGTGAAGAGCACCTACAAGAAAACATAGACTTTGTGGCTGAAAGCTTATGCCTTGATGCAATTAAGCCGAAGAAAGGTGAAAGCTCGATGGATACCATCCGTCGTTATTTCTCTACCCAATTCTTTAAAGACCATTTGAAGACGTACAAGAAGCGCCCTATTTACTGGCTATTTAGCTCTGGTAAAGAGAAAGCGTTTGAGTGTTTGGTTTACTTGCACCGTTACAACGAAAGTACCCTATCACGTATGCGTACCGAATACGTTACGCCGCTGATGGGCAAGTTAGAAAGCCGTAAGAACATTCTTGAAGATTCAAAAGCAACCGCAACGGGCGCAGAACAACGTGCGATTGACAAGGAACTGAAAACCATCGATAAGAAACAAGCTGAGTTGGTGAAGTTTGATGAAGAGTTGAAGCACCTTGCTGAAATGAAGATCACTTTAGATCTTGATGATGGCGTTAAGGTGAACTACGGCAAGTTCGGTAACTTACTCGCAGATGTGAAAGGTATTCACGGCAAAGCGCCAGAGAAGATTAAGTAGATTAATTTAATTAGTATTGGATATGCACAGCCTTCGGGCTGTGCTTTCTTTAATCATATTCAATAGGGAATATGTAATATGATCACTCGTTCTCAATCACCAGCTCTACCCCCTTCATCAATCAACTTACCTATCGAACAGCTTTTTGAACAGCAAACGAATTTATTTGAAATAAAACTTGCATCCAACTTTGGTTTATTCGCTAAAGATCGAGGTTTTGGATTTGCTACATTTTGTAGTTCAACTATTTCAGAAGATATTTTTGTACCACACCGCATCACTAAAAATATCCTTACAAATACACCATCTTTTGGGACTTCATTATGGGCAGAGGTTTCTTGCAAAAAAGAAGGCGCTAAAACTAAATATCGTATTGAATCTTTATGGAATGAACTTGGGGACGTAATTACTAACACCCCCAAAAAACATATCAAACAAGCGGCTTTATCAATCAAGTTGCTCCAAGAGCAAAAAGTCATTTCCTTTGAACCTAAACAGAAAGCAGATATTAACGTTCACAATGAGCAACTTATATTTACTTATGATGACTTTTTATCAGTAGCAAAAGAAAAACAACTTCAATACCGATTAAAACAAATTGGTAATCCAGATAAGGGATGGGATCGCCACAACACCATAGCTTATACCTATGCTGAATATTTCGTTGAGCGGTGGGCAAATCAGTATAAATTACCTGTACTGGATTATAATGAAACCAATCAATTTTCCCCCCAAGACTACAATATTAATGGTATCGATATTGATGTGAAATCTGTAATTGGTGTAGGCAGACGTAAAGGAACTCAATACAGCTCATTTACTGATGGAAATGAAGTATTAATAGGAGTTTACACCCATACTGACAAATTAAATGAGGATATGATTGAGCTATCAATTGATGGTGTTTTTGATCCTAAAAAATACCATCCTATTGATTTACAATTGAATTATCTAAAATTAAACACACCACCCAATGTATGTTATTTTTCATCACTTTATGATTATTTCTTGTCATCAAAAGACAATGCACACACACAACTAACGATTAACACTGCGTTAATTGTCTATGCTGCAAATATAAACGTAATACCATTGTTGCTCAAACTATGTTCTAAAACAGATCAAGAATATTTATTAAAAATGCTGATCACTAAACAAAATAGTTTATTGATTCCCATTATTTCAGAGTTAATTAAAAAAAATAGTACTGCGTTATTCCCTCACTATTTAGCTGATTTTATCATTCAGCAAACAGTACAAAAACAAGATCTTGATACAACAAACATCAAATATTTGTTAGAACTCATTACAATAATATCCCCAAGACAGAAACGTTTTATTTTAGATTTACTTAAAGCAAATGAAACATTACAAGCAGTACGCTGTCATTGGCATCCAGAAGAGACTATTGCTGATATGGGAATCGATATTTATTATGCCGATACATCTTCAGTGCCAACACTAAGAGCAATATGTGGCTGTAACCCTAAATTCAAAACCACGTTTTTCACCTACTCTTGGAAAACAAATGAAACACTATGCTATTCGAGTGATGATGATATCTGTGATCTTCCTAACTGCGGCTGCTTAATTCATCAATATAAAGACTATCATCTTGGTTCTGTCATTCTAGGAAAATCCTCTTGCACTAAATATGGTAAGAATAGCTACGAATCATGGTTAGCAAAACGTGAGTATCCTTATCAAAAAAGCTTCGTAACACACGCCAATTAATGTTTGTTTATTGAGCAGTTTTTTTACTGCTCTTTTCTACAGAAATTTAATTAAGCATCATGTTTTCATAAATTTAAGATTTAACTGTGACCTCAATTTGAATTATTAATAATCATATACTTACACACATTCCGAACGTGATACTGTTAACTAGAAAAGAATTAATACTCTCATAATCCTTTACTATAACTCACATTCAAACATACCCAGCGGGTAATGGTTCGGAGCCTATCAATGAAGCTACAAAGTTTAAGTGATATTTGTGAACGACGAATTCTGCGAATTCCAGATTATCAACGAGGTTATGCTTGGTCTAAACAGCAACTTGTTGACTTTTGGGAAGACATTGTCCAATTAGATCCTGAACGAGTCCACTATACTGGCGTTATTACACTTGAACCCGTTACTTCAATCTTATGGAGAAAATGGGAGCAAGATGAATGGATTATTGATGGGATGGGTTATAAACCCTTTTATGTCGTTGATGGTCAACAACGTTTAACAACATCTATGATCTTGATTCAAGCTATCATTGAATCTATAGACCCAAGCGTACAACTTAATTATCAATCTTTAGATAGCATTAGACAAAAATATATTCTGTTTAAAGCTGATGATAGACAACGTGAAAGTTTTATTTTTGGCTACGAAAAAGATAACCCTAGTGACGAATATTTAAAAACAGCGATCTTTAAGGAGCATTCTCATAGCAACCAACATCAAGAAACGTTATATACACAGAACTTAATTGCCGCAAAAAAATACTTTTTAAACCAATTATCTCAACATACGTCTGATGAGATAGCATTAATATATAAAAAATTAACTCAAAAATTAAAGTTTAATCTGTATGAAATTGATGAAGAAATCGATGTTTTTGTTACATTTGAAACAATGAATAACCGTGGTAAACCACTAACAAGCTTAGAATTATTAAAAAACCGTCTTATTTATCTTTCTACACTATTTCATAATCACGAAGGACATGCTGTTCTTCGTAACAAAGTAAATAGTGCATGGAAAACAATGTATGAATATTTGGGTAAAAACCCAGATGCACCACTAGATGAAAATCTATTTTTGCGTAACCACTGGACAATGTACTTTAAATATACTCGCAATAAAGGCGATGATTATATTAAATACTTACTTAATGACAAATTTACTGCGCGAAATGTAACACATCCTAAAAAGCAAAATGATCAAATTACTGTTGATGATATCAGTGACTATGTTACGAGCTTGCAAGAATCGATTCGTCATTGGTTCTATATCCACAATCCATACTTTTCACTAACAGATTACGATAACGAACTGAATAAACAACTTCTAAATCGTCTTGAACGATTAAGTTTTAGATCATTCAAGCCGTTAATATTAGCTGCTTTCGTATCAAAACAAACTATCGAAGATATTAATAAATTACTTATTGCAGCAGAGCGTTACAATTTTTCACTTTTCTCTTTAAGTCGTCGACGTTCTAATACTGGTGATACAGAATTTTTCTCAATGGCAAGAGACTTAGTCACGAAAGATATACATATTAATACTGCAGTTGATAATATTGATAGCTGGGTACACTACTACTATGACCCAGAAAAGTTTATGTACCATATATCAGAAAAATACGAACTTGATCACGGTGGTTTCTTTAAATGGGATGGCCTACGTTATTTTTTATATGAATATGATCAATGGCTTACTAGCCGTGGAAAACAATCAGTTCATAAACTAATATGGTCAGATCTTAAAGCTACAAAAAAAGATAATATAACTATTGAGCATATTTTCCCTCAAAATTGTAGTAACGAATACTGGCAAAAACGTTTTAATCATTTAGATAAGATACAAACTAGTTACCTTACCCATTCTTTAGGTAATTTAGTGCCTTTAAGCCGAGAAAAAAACGCTAGTTTACAAAATGATCCTTTTAACGATAAAAAGAATAACGGAAATGGCGTTGGTTATTACAACGGTTCAGCATCTGAAAATGAAATAGCTCAACAAGATGAGTGGTTGCCAGAACATATCTTTACTCGAGGTTTAGACCTATTCGACTTTATGGAAGAGCGGTGGCAAATAAAATTAGGCGATGATCAATTCAAAGCTAAATTATTACATTTGGATTTTTTAGTGAATCAATAAGTTAAAATAAAAGAGTAGTTTTCAACCTAATACCGCTCTTTTCATGAACTGGTACATGGTAACTCAACCGCGATTTTCATTTATCAAAGTGGTAAACTTACTCAGTTTACCACTTTAATTCAGCCATTCTGATAGGCGATGCAAAACTACAATGAATAACGATCAAATCATTAGCGGCCTTCTAGCCAAATTTAAAAAAAATCGTATTGTCTTTTGGCAAGATACAGACTGTGAGTTCAATGAACTTATTGAAAATCTAGCACTAGAAACACCATACACTGATACTCAAGTAATTAGCTTAGATGCGCTGTCACATCTTGAAGTTAAGCATCGTATTGAGTTGCTAGAACCAGAAACAGCCTTTTTATTGTATAGCAATCGCCAGCCCAATGAGCCTACGCGAGATTGGTTATACGATATTAGGCTTTATGCGCAACAATTCTATGCCGATAACAGCTCAATGATCCTTAATGATATTGGTATGAACATGGAGTTCCGCCCTGTCATTAGCAAATACAAAACGTTTTTTGCGAATAAGCAGCGCGTTACTCGTCTGAAAAAAATTCTTCCTCCGTCAGCTGGTGAGCAAGAACTTGAGCTTGCATTAATTGCTGCCGTATTAAAAATTGATACACCTACATTTAGCAATATCTTACAAACACTACTCGCACAACTGGCAGATAATTTCGGATCACAAGAGTTACTCGCTGAATTAAATAAATTCAACTTAACCGATGCATTCTGGTCATTTGTTTATCATGAATTGGGCTATATCATTGAATCAAATGATGAAGACTCTCCAAAAGAACCCTCATTACAAGATCTTACAGTAAAACTATTATTCACTGAGTGTTATCAATCACTTATTAATAGTGGCTGTGCTAAAAGTGATGATGTGATAAGTCGATTCACTTCTCACCTATTACCGATGCCAACCCTTGAGCAGCTTGAAGCTGGCTATACCGCCGAGCGTGTGGGAATGAACTCTGCAAGACGTGCTCACGTGGTAAACTTTGTTATCCAATACCGTGAAAGTCGTACGTATCAAAATAGCTATAATGAATTAGCACATCAGATCGAAACTGATTACGAAATTGCTGATAAACTAAAACAAATTCAAGATCCTAAAAAACTACATTTAGTTGAAACGTTCGAATTTGCAGATAAACAGCTATCGATATCCTTAATCAAGCAGATTTCAACATTGGATAGTGAAGACTTAAATAACTTAATTTCACATCGATTAAAAACACATTGGTGCCAAACTAACTTAAGTAATGTCGACACAAAATACGGTAATGTGTATCTCGCGATCAAAGCTGCTAAGCAATTCTATTCGTTAAAAGAAAAGTATATTGACGGCTTTAATTATGAATCAGCTAAAGATCTATATAAAGCTTATGAAAATGACCTATTTTTATTCGATATGGCTTATCGTAATTTCTGTGAAAATGCGAACCAAATAGCCCACCAAGGTTCTGATATTTTCAAAACTCTCGGCTTAGTTGATGATATTGAAAAGCTTTATGTCAATTGGTACTTACATGATCTTGCTATCGTTTGGGGCAAGCTTGTCGATAGTGAAAAACTGCTAGATCATTGGAAGATCAATGGTGTATTTAATCAATACGATTTCTATAACAATGAAGTCGAGCGTATATTCCAATCAACTCAAATTAAACGCGTCTTTGTAATCATCAGTGATGCACTTCGTTATGAAGTCGCACATGATATACATGAGCAGATCAATAAAGAAAAACGCTTTAAATCTACTATTAAATCACAACTTGGCGTTGTTCCTAGTTATACCCAGTTGGGTATGGCCGCCCTACTTCCACACCAAGAACTAACTGCTCATATTGGTAAAGACATTAAATATAAAGCAGATGGTTTAAGTGTTCATGGTCTTGAAAATCGTAATGCTATTCTTGAGAAGTACCAAGGAATTGCAGTTAAGGCTTCAGATGTTATTGAATGGACGAATGAACAAGGCCGTAAAGCAGTGGCTGATGCTAAGGTTGTTTATATTTATCACGACCAAATCGATATGACAGGTGATAAAGCCGGTAGCGAGCATAAAACTTTTGATGCATGTGCTACTACGATTGAAGAAATACGACTACTTGTTGAACGGATCATCAATAAGCTTAACGGCAATAGAATCTTAATTACGGCAGATCATGGATTTTTATTTAAATCTAGTGATGTTACAGAATCAGATAAAACTGCATTATCTGTAAAACCTGTTGGTACAATTGAAGCTAAAAAACGCTACTTAATTGGACAAGAGCTACCAGAAGATAACTTCTATTGGAAAGGTAATATCGCAACAACAGCTAACCTCTCAAGCAATAGTGATAATGTTGAATTTATCGTTCCTCGTGGTTCAAATAGATTTAATTTTGTAGGCGGTGCTCGATTTATTCATGGTGGCATTATGCCGCAAGAAATCTGTGTACCTGTTTTACGTATTAATCATTTAAAAACAGATAAACAAAAAACAACAGCAAAACAAAAAGTTGGGGTTGTACCTTTAAGTAGTAACCTGCGATTAGTTACACTTAGCGAAAAGATTGAATTTCTTCAAACAAATCCAGTTGGTGAACAATATAAAGAACGTAACTTACAAATCTGGATCGAAGACCCACAAAAAAATATAGTTTCAAACAAAACACAAATAATGTTTGACTCTACTGCAGCAAGTTCAGATGAGCGTAAACGCAATATTATTTTAACGTTAAACGGCACTGGGTTCGATCGTACTCTTCCTTATAAGTTAGTTATGTGGGATACAGAACAAGCTGAGCCGTTAGCGATACATTCAGTCACTATCGATTTAGCTATTCAAGATGATTTTGATGACCTTTTTTAATGGAACATATTCATGATTAATGATAATAAAACAACCGATAATCATCATTCTCACTGCATTGATAATGAAGATAGTTCTATCTTTCAAACTTACGAAGAGAAAATTACGCAAGAGATAAAAGAAGTGAAAGATATCGATCTTGATGATCTAATAACAACTGAGTTTAAAGGTCGCGTTGTACGCAAAGATCTGACAAAACAACTTAAAGAAGGGGCAAATGTCCCTGTCTACGTACTCGAATATTTACTCGGTATGTATTGTTCTGCAACGGATAACGATCTTATTGATGCTGGTATGAGTCGCGTTAAGAAGATCTTAACAGACAATTATGTTCGTCCAGATGAAGCTGAAAAAGTAAAGTCACTGATCCGTGAGCGTGGAACACATAAAGTCATTGATAAAATTTCAGTTAAGCTAAATCAAAAGAAAGATATCTATGAAGCTAGTTTATCTAATTTAGGTATTAAAGACGCTGTTATTCCTGCCAATATCGTCAAAGAAAATGAAAAACTACTAACTGGCGGTATTTGGTGCATTGTTACACTTAGCTACTTTTTTGAAGAAGGACAGAAAACATCTCCTTTCTCAATTTTTAGCCTTAAAGCAATTCAAATGCCATCAATGAATATGGACGAAGTCTTTAATGCTCGTCGCCATTTTTCAATGGATCAATGGCTTGATTTATTACTTCGCTCAATTGGGATGGAGCCAACTAACTTAGAACAACGGGCTAAGTGGCATCTTTTAGCGCGTATGATCCCTTTCGTTGAGAACAATTATAACGTTTGTGAACTTGGTCCGCGAGGTACAGGTAAGTCTCACGTCTATAAAGAATGTTCACCAAACTCACTATTAGTATCTGGTGGGCAAACAACCGTTGCAAACCTTTTCTATAACATGGCTTCTCGCCAAGTTGGTTTAGTGGGTATGTGGGATGTAGTTACATTTGATGAAGTAGCAGGTATTCGCTTCAAAGATAAAGACGGCATCCAAATAATGAAAGATTATATGGCATCTGGTTCATTTAGCCGTGGCCGTGATTCTATTGAAGCCAAAGCATCAATGGTTTTCGTCGGTAATATAAACCAAAGTGTTGAGACGCTGGTTAAAACTAGTCATTTATTAGCTCCATTCCCTTCTGAAATGATTGATGCTGCTTTCTTTGATCGCTTCCATGCCTATATCCCTGGCTGGGAAATACCTAAAATGCGCCCTGAGTTTTTCACGAATCGTTTTGGACTTATCACTGATTACCTCGCTGAATACATGCGTGAAATGCGTAAACATGCTTTTGCTGACGCGATTGATCAGTTCTTTAAACTTGGTAATAACTTAAACCAACGTGATGTTATTGCTGTCCGTAAAACAACATCTGGCCTACTAAAACTGCTTGTCCCACACGGTGAATACACTAAAAATGAAGTACGTACATGTCTTATTTATGCATTAGAAGTACGTCGTCGAATTAAAGAACAATTGAAAAAAATTGGTGGAATGGAGTTTTTCGATGTTAATTTTTCATATATTGATAACGAGTCCCTTGAAGAATTCTTTGTTAACGTACCTGAACAAGGCGGTTCTCAAATTATTCCCCCAGGAACACCAAATGCAGGTGTAATCCACTTTGTTAGCCAAGGTACCGCAGGTAAACTAGGTGTTTATCGCATTGAAACCCAAAAGACTGCTGGTAATGGAAAATTAACAACATCAGGTCTTAGTTCTGACATGGAAGCAAAAGAACAAGTAAAAGTTGGGTTTGATTATTTCAAAGGGAATTTGTCACGTATTGCAGCAAATAATCAATATTCAGATCATGAGTTTCATCTGCACTTTGTTGATTTACAAATGTCAGGTAACTCACATAAATCAAGTTTAGCGTCACTCATCGCTAACTGTTCCAGCTTGCTTAGTAAGCCGATGCAAGAGTCTATGGTTGTGCTTGGCTCTATGACATTAGGTGGCGTAATTAATCCAGTACAGGACCTTGCAGGCTCAATGCAGGTAGCATTAGAAGCCGGAGCTACTAAAATTCTTATTCCAATGGCTTCTGCAGCAGATATTCCAACTGTACCAGCAGAAACATTCACCAAGTTCCAAGTAAGTTTTTATAGCGATCCTATTGATGCTGTATATAAAGCGCTAGGTGTAAATTAACATGATGTTACCAGTAGATAATCAATCTATTATCTACTGGTAAATTTTTTATATAACCACTTCAAACAGACAAAATAAATAAAACTTCATTAATACTTATTTAATCCCGTACGTAAACCAATCAAGACTTACCTCTTCCCTTTTGTCACTAGGTTCAATATGACATTTAAAGTGATCAATTAACTTCATCACCGAAATATAAAAACTTTAATTCTCATCTAACTGAATTTTTTCAATGATATCCACTAATTGATTTTTATGCTTTTCAGACAATTTTGATATCGCAAGAGCAAGCTTTGCTGATAAATCATCCTCACAGAAAAAATAATTTAACGGAACACCTAACTCATCAGCGATTAACTTTAAAGTCTGCACATCCGGTGCATGTTTTCCTTTCTCATACTGATTCATTCGAGAACTTGCTGAGCTTTCGTCCATACCAATTCTTACTCCCAATCCCTTTTGGGAGAGTTTTGCTTTTTTACGTGCCTCTTTGAGACGCACTGGGAGTGGGTTTTGAAACGACACTTATTGTTCATATCTCTAAGCTCAATGTTATTAAGATTTTCTTAGTTTTACTGATTTCTGTATACTCAGCAATCCTGAGTTTTTTATTTTACGAGTAATAAATGAAACGTTCTAATAAAATCAGTCTTTTAATGACTAAGTTATTGATTAAAAATGCTCTTGATGGTTTTACAGTAATGGAATTAAGAGATGCCTCTATTAACACTGAAGGTATTAGCTCAGATTTAGAAGAAGCACGTAAAAAAGTTTATCGACAAATATATCGTTTTGAAAAGAATAATTGGTTACGAAGTGAAGGCTCTGGACAAAAGAAGCGTTACTTCCAAACTGAACTTTTTAAAAAATCGTTTTTAACGACCCAAAAAGATGAAATTGAAGCTAATACACAAGCTACTTATGATTATTCCATTTTGAATATTGAACGTAACCAGTACAAAGGAGAATTAGAGATCGTTCTTGGAGAAATTAAAGAATATAAGGCTCTTAGATGTCGTTTTCCTGAATTAGAATCAAAGGTTATTCCATTGCTTGATAACTCAAAAGAACGTGCGGCGCACTTACTTGGAAAAGTAAATGTACTATCAAATATTCTCAATGTTATCTCAGAAGGCAAACAAGCATGTTAAGAGCTTGGCAAATAGAATGTATAGATCTTGCACTTGATAAATACAAATCGAACAAAAATCATTTTTTTTGCCAGGCAACACCTGGAGCTGGAAAAACAGTTCTAGCGGCAACTATAGCAGTTCGTTTATTAGCAGAAGATATGGTTGATCTTATTTTATGCTTCTCTCCTTCACTTACTATTTCTGATGGCATAAAACAGACTTTTTCACGAACACTCAATTGCACTTTTAATGGTGGATTAGGTTCAATTGGACAATCATTAACTTATCAATCAATACAATATATTCATGATGATTTTTGGCATACATTACAAAATCATAAGGTTTTTGTTGTTTTTGATGAAATCCATCATTGCTCCGGTTCGGAAATCGAACAAGGTAATGCTTGGGGACAACAAGTATTAACTAAAATTCAGAAATTAGCGACATTTACACTTGCGATGTCTGGAACGCCTTGGCGTTCAGATTCATTACCAATTGTATTGAGTGAATATAGAAATCCAGAAGGCAAACTTATTGTTGATTATCAATACACCTTAAAACAAGCCATTGCTGATAATGTATGTAGGGCACCAAAAATTGTTTTAATTGATAATGAACATTTATCCATTACTAATAATAAACAAGTCGAATCCTTTTCTTCTATTTTAGAAATGTTAGAACAAACAAAAACGTCTTATCGAAGTGTTATACATAACCAAGAAGCAATAGAGTATCTACTTGATATTGCATGTAAAAAATTAACTAGCATTCGTTTACAATCACCAAATGCTGGAGGTTTAGTCGTTGCGTCGTCAGTACAACATGCTCAAACAATTAAAAAGATTTTATGTCAGAAATACAACCAAACCGTCTCTATCGTTACTTATCGTCACGAAGATCCTTTAACTGAAATTGAATGTTATCGTAAAAATAATAATCAATGGATTGTTAGTGTTGGTATGATTAGTGAAGGGACCGATATCCCTAGACTCCAAGTATGTTGCCACATGAGTTCTGTAAAAACAGAGTTATATTTTCGGCAAGTTTTAGGTCGTATATTGCGAGTAAGCGACGCACCCAATCAAATAGCGTGGTTATTTACATTTGCCGAACAGAATCTCATTGAATTCTCAGAGAATATTGAAAGAGATATACCTAATACATGTTCGTTAACAAAAATGAATGAAGAACTTAAATACAATAAGTATAAAAAACAAGATAGATTAAATGATAATGATTTAATGCAAATAGTAAATTTAGACAATATTAGCTTTGAATGGAACTCTACGGCTACCAATAATTCTAATTTATCTATTACACAACAATCAATTAGTAAAATAGAGTTAGGCACTTTTAAACAGCGTGTAATATCTGCCTTTATGACAGGCTACTAAAGAATTTATTATGACAGTGATGCTTGTACTAACAAAACAAGCATCATAAAAGAGATTATTTAGATAAAAAACACCACTTCAGTCCAACAATACCACGACCACGCATAATAAATTTTTGACCTCTTTCGTCATTCTCTACAGCGAATACCTGCGAGGGCGATAGGGAATCTAATGTTTGAAACATAACCACTTCATTAATGAGATTGGTATAATTTAAGCAACTAGCTCACCTCAGTCTGCAAAAATAAAACTCAAAAAACGCCCAACTTTTCACTTCAATAAATATAGGAACATCATTACATTTTTGATGTTTTTTGTTAAGAACAAATAAAAAATCAAACTTAACCTACTGTTTTAATTTAATTAAAATGGATAGTATAACGGCTAACAAAAAAAGCTTACACATAAAGGCAAAACTTACATGTTTTCAACGACTTGCCACGAATGGCACCGACTAGGATTAAAAAAGCGTACTGCCGTTGTCATACCAAATCATCTAGTTGAACAGGTAGCGAGAGAGTGGTTACACCTTTACCCTACAGAACAACTTTTAGTATTGTCTACCGACGATATGAGTTCAAAAAATCGTATCAGCACACTGAACAAGATCAAGACAGGTTCAAAGATTGTCATTATCCCACAATCAACATTTAAGGCAATACCATTACCAGTAAGCAAGGAAAAGGAAATTCTCGAAGAAGAAATAGAGGCAACTAGAGACGCAGTTGAAAAATTATCATCAAAAAAATTCAATGTGAAAAAAATGGAGACGTCTTTAAAAAATCTTGAGTTCAAACTTAACACCTTAATTAATCGTAAGGCGAAAACAACAGAACTAGATTTTGAGGATTTGTTGTTCGACTCAATTATTGCGGATGAAGCACAATCTTATAAAAACCTACAATATCAAACAGTAGCGTTAAGTGGCGTTCGTGGTTTAGGAAACTCTAACGGTTCTCAACTTGCTTTCGATATGTACTGCAAAATTAGATTTTTAAGTGACAAGTATGAACATGCAGGCGTTTTATTTTCAACGGGAACACCAATCTCAAATAGTATTGCTGAAATTTTTACGGTTCAGCGCTTCTTGGATTATAAAAATCTAAAAAATATGGGATTACATCACTTAGATGCATGGGCGAATCTTTACGCATCCGTAACTTCTGAATTTGAAATATCACCATCAGGAACAGGATTTAAACCGACAACACGACTTAGAGCGTTTAATAATTTACCTGAATTATCAGCAATGTATGGGTGTATAGCTGAAACAGTAACGGCAAGTGAGCTTAATGAATACCTACCTTGCCTAGATGGTGGTTATCCAATGATCCCACCGTTGAAAGGTGGTAAGGCACAAACAATTTTTGTTGATCCATGTGAGACACAAAAATATTTTATCGATAAATTAGCAGACAGAGCAAAGGATTTTAGAAATTCACCAATCAATAACGATAATATGTTACTCGTCATGTATCACGCTCGATGTGCAAGTCTTGACATGCGTATACTGGACTCAAGCGCCCCTGTAAACTCAAACAGTAAAGTTATTGCTTGTGCTGATAAAGTCAAAGAACTTTACACACAATACAACGCGGAAAAAGGAACTCAAATTGTATTTTGTGATCTTAGTGTTCCGAATAAAGATAAAAAAGCACTTAAAGCCAAAATCATAAAATTAAAGGCATTAGCCGATAACGGGGATGAAAAGGCACTGCTCGAACTAGATACAATCGGTTTTGATCAAATTGAATCCGTTAACTCCAACTTCTCGATCTATGATGATTTAAAGCAAGAGTTACTAAACAGAAATATTCCTGAAAATGAGATCGCTTTTGCTCAAGATTACAGGACACCACTATTAAAAGAAGAATTACACTTACAATTAAACTCAGGCGTTAAACGTGTTGTTATTGCTAGTACGACACTGTTAGGTACAGGCGCTAATATCAATAAAAAAGGTGTTGCCGTTCATATGCTCGACCCAACTTATAAGCCAAGTGATATGGAACAGAGGGCAGGACGTATTATCAGACAAGGAAACACATTGTATGAAAGTGATCCTGCAAACTTTAAAGTTAATGTTATTTACTACGCTACCCGTAACAGCCTAGATAGCTTCTTATACCAAACGTTAGAAAATAAAAGTAAGTGGATCGAGGCTTTTAGAACAGCAAAATTAGACGAGCGTACTATTTCAGATATAGCATCCGATTCACTTACATTTGCTGAAATCAAGGCAGAAATCAGCGGAAACGTTCTTATTCTTGAGCATTTGCAGCTTAACAAGGAGATCACTAAACTTGAAACACAACAAAAACGCCATTCTCAACAACAACACCACTATCAAGATAGTTTGAGTAAAAATGAGGCGTTAGCAAACAGACTTATTAATACTCTAAAAGATATTGAATCTGATATTCAGTCTTACGAAAAGGCAAAGAATACTGATAGTAAAATAATTAATGCAACATTTAATAATGTTATGTTCCAAGACAAGAAAGACGTATCAGAGCATTTATTTATGAAATGGCTTGATTTCCGTTATAAGGCTGGTCACTCAACTCGTGACGTTGAGAGTGGTAATGTTTTAACTATCGCGGGATTTAATATTAATTTTGAAAAAACTGTTAATTGGAATAGAGATCAATACACGGTTAACGTTACAGGTAAAACAAGTTACTCGATTGAAATTCAAGATGTAACCGAAATTAAACTAATAAATGTAGTTATGTCTATTCTTAATAATCTAACGTCCACTTTGGAATTTAACAAACGACTTCATGAAGATACATTGAAAGACATTGTTACTGCCAATGAAAATATTGGCAAAGAATTTATTTATCTTGATAAATTGATCGGTGTGCGTAAACGTCTTATTGAGGTAGAGCGTGAACTTATAGGTATTCAGGATGATGAATTAGAACAGAAACAAAAAGTAGCTTAATTACAATTGCACTTTCAGGAACGGATAACATTAAAGTCTAAGTAACGGTTATTGCTATTACTTAGGCTTTTTTAATTGCATTTTTTTAGTCATTAACTAACAATTACTACAACTTCAACGAATAGCGTTTAAAAATGAAAATTTTAACTGTATCGATTGCTATATTGTTAGGTGGATGTAGTTCACTGACGACACCACACCTTGTTAGAGATATGTCTAAAAATGAGGTTCAATTCATCAAGACCACTGGTAAAACTTGCCCTGTATGTAGTAATGCACTTACAGCAATAAATCAGACGATCAGACGTAAATGTTTAAAAACATTAACAGTTAACGAAATGAAAAAGATGCAGGATAACAGCTCATTGTATAGTTTTGTTGTTGCTCTCAACTCTTTAAACCCTCCAATGGAATACACAGCTAAAATAGCCATTAATGGTATGGATTGTTTAAATTATAACGACGGACTCTACAAAACGGCATTACCCATTTACAAGCAAAACATAAAAGACAGAAAACAACAAGCATCGAATCAGCAACATCTTGATCAATGGTTGCAAGCCGTTATGCGAATGTGAAGCAACCCACTATTCATGGGTAGTCGTCCACTATTCATGGGTAGTCATTATTGATTAACTAATGATTGGTAACGCTTCATTTGCAACCAAAATATTATTAACAATAATCATGGTTGGAGACTTACGATTTATTATGATGCCGACAAAAAAGCCGAACTCAATATTAGTCCGGCTTTTCTGTTACGATAAATTTAAAAATATTGCTGTAATTTCTCTTTGCATTCTTCCGTTATTGCCTTACGAACTTCAGAACTCTTATTGAATGGCAGTAATGATGGACAACGAATTAGGCGCTTTAAAATGTATGTTAATGACAACAAATTTGTTTCATCTATTTCTTCCACAATGTACTTGTGTACTTTTCTGATAGTATCAAACTGAATATCAATTGATTCGTAATTAATGGGTTTCACCTCGGCCTGGAACTTTCGCGTGTTTTCGTTAAAATCACATTTTCACGATTTATATCAATACTCACACTTTTTGTTGGTAACTTACTAAAGTGTGGTACTATAAATTCATCATTACATTGGAGCTATATCATGTCACGTAAAATTACAGACGTTTTTGGCAAGTTAAGTGAAGGTGCTCGTGCTTATAGAGAGGCACGAAATTCATCATTATTTGAAGGCAATCAAAAAGCGCCCAGAACATTTACAAAGCAAGAGACTCTAGACTATCTGCAAAATCCTAGTCATCGTACAGTTGATTCTTATGTTCAACACCTTGGAATAGATCCAAAACGTCATGACCATTCAGCTTGGATGCTTGATATTAATGAGGTGTATTCTTTACGTAATTCATTCCCATCAAATGTAAGAAAGTTTAACGATAAATTTGAACGTGCTGATAAAAAATGCCAAGTTATTGTTATTCAGAATCAAAAAGGTGGAGTTGGTAAAACAGTCACAGCTGTAACAACTGCAAGTGGTTTAGCGACTGAGTATCATGAGGAATATCGTATTGGATTGATCGATCTTGATGGCCAATCAACAGCAACGATGTATTACACTCAAAATACGGATGATCATTTATCTATTGGTGATTTAATCACTAATAGTTATGAGCTGGATGATAATGAAACAGAAGTAGATGCAATTAAAGATGCATTTCAACCGACATCAATTCCAAATCTGCGTATCTGTCCTGCATCGCAACGAGATAGAGGCGTTGATGGCTGGTTTCATAAACAATTAGCTGCTGGTCACTTGGATAGTCCATATAAACAACTTGAACGCATAATAGATGCTGTTAGAGATGACTTTGACGTTATTATTATTGACACCCCTCCTTCGTTGTCATTCATTACATTAAATGCATATTATTCGGCAAGTGCTGTAATTTTCCCTCTTGGCGCAACAGAAAATGACATGGACGCAACATGTGGTTATTTTGAGTGCATCAATGAAGTTGCTGATATTTTGGACTCAGCCGGAGGTCACAAAGGTTACGATTTTGTTCGTGTGTTGATTACAAACTATAAAGAAGATACTGCATACATTCAAATGGCGAACAAAATACATAAGTTTTTTGGGGAACATGTGTATTCGACAGAATTTAAGCACTCTATTGCTGTACGTGAGTGCTCATCTTATATGTGTACGTTGTTTGATATATCGAAAAGCGAATATCCTAAAACTAAATCATCCTTTGCATCTGCAGTAACAAATGCGTATTCAGTTGTAAGTAAAATACACTCAGACATAGTTACTGTATGGGAGTCAAAATAATGGCAAAACCTCGCGGTCAAGGTAGCATTGTTGCATCTGCTGCAACACCTGAATATATTGAGCAGCAAAAAATAAAAGCGGCAGTAAAGGGTTTGAGTGATTTTTCTGCTTTAACTGAATCTCAACAGTTAGAATTGTTACAAGAACGATTTGGCGATCGTTTCACATCTAAGAAATCATTTCAGTGGACGTTAAAATCTGGTGAGACTCGCACGTTTTATGAAATAAATGTGCCTTATGAAGATCTTGAAGCAAAAACGACAGTCACTTTTGAAATTAATGGACGTGAGCAATCATTGTTAACAACAGTGACACTATCAGATCTCGATTCCATGGAGATTCAACAGCATTATCCTGCCATTGGTTATTATAATGAAGAGGGTAAAATTGACTATGCCGATGGTTCTAGACGTAGAAAGCGAGTCATACTCTCTAATGGTAAAATTCCATTTTTAAAGTCATGGGTAACTGATGAACCGATCAGCTTATCTGATGCTCGTGCACTGGCAAAAGATTTACAAACAGCCAAAGAGCATAATCTTTGGGAAATTGGCCAAATGGCCAAAACATATCAACAAAAACAACCTGGTATTACGCAAGATGCGATAGCTAAATTATTGGGATATAGTCGTACTAAAATAAATCGCGCGCTAAAAGCAGTGATGGTAGATGGACGTATCATTGCTTTATTTACGGATGTTAGTGAATTATCTCATGCAGACTATGATGTACTGATTAAAGCACAAGAGAAAGCTATAGATCGTAATGAGCTAGATGATGAAATTGAGATATTAAAAATTGATATAGCTGAGCATTATAAAAAACCTGATTTTGATAGTCCCTATAATTTAATCATTAAAACATTCAAAGCATATTTGTTAGCGAAAAAACCAAAAAAAACTGTGATTAAATTTAATGATATTGAAAAATTTGCTGACAAAAATACTTTTGCGAAAGTCAAAAAAGAAAAACAAAAAGTAACATATACATTTAGTCGTTTATCTGCTGAATTTACAAATAAGCTTGAGCAATTTATCAAGCAAGAGCTTAAAGATGAAATAGAACGCAACGATAAAGACAAATAGAAGAGAGGTTGCCTATAGGCAACCTTTTTTATTTGCACTACTTGTTTTTTTTGACGTAACTCATTGATGTTAAATGAATTATTGGTGGAATTTATTGGATTGTGCAAGGTGGAATCCCTTCTTAATCTTATCATTTATCCTTTTAATGATGAAAGATATAACGCATCCAGAGGAAGGTCGGGGTATTTGTCTGACCTTTTTTATTACATCGTATCACCCCTGATACGATGTAATGCACCAACGAATCGTATCACCCCCTGATACGATGTAATGCACCAACGAATCGTATCACCCCTGATACGATGTAATGCACCAACGAATCGTATCACCCCTGATACGATGTAATGCACCAACGAATCGTATCACCCCTGATACGATGTAATGCACCAACGAATCGTATCACCCCCTGATACGATGTAATGCACCAACGAATCGTATCACCCCTGATACGATGTAATGCACCAACGAATCGTATCACCCCCTGATACGACCTACTGTAAGCACACTACAACAAAAAACACTATTCCCCTACCCACTAGCGCAGATCAAAAAGCATGTAAAAATAGATACAGAACGAGGCAACGTCCTCCCTTATTTTGATGGATATGTAGAGATTTAACGATGAACAAGAATATTGTTACAGATGCTAATTTTGACTTTTCTAAGATTGCTAATGGTGCTGCTATACGAGTTGACCCAACAATCATTGATGATCTATCTATCGGTGGAAATCACCGTCGTAATGAGTCTCGTAGCGAGGAGTTTCTTGATTCAATTAAAACAAAGGGCATTCTTCAATCTCTAACCGTTCGTCCTAATCCACTTAATAAAAACCGCCTTGAACTTTGTGCTGGTTACGGTCGTAGAAACGCAGCAATACAACTTGGTATTTCTAATGTACCAGTCGTTGTTTTTCACTACAACGACAAAGAGGCGTTAGAAGCTCAACTTGCAGAGAATAAACAGCGTTCTGATATTTCGATTGTTGATGAAGCTGATCTTGCTCAGTCCTATTATTCGCTTACCAATGGGGATTTAAAGCAAGCAGCTCTAACGCTCGGGGTTAGTGAAGCGGTATTTCGTGACCGCTTACAGTTAAAGCGTTGCACCGAAGCTGTTCTGGACGCATTAGCAGATCCCTCAACTCCTGTTACTGCTGGTCATGCGTTAGTGTTATCAACGTTTGATGAAAAAATGCAAAACATCACTCTTGATGCAATCATCAAAGATCCAAATACGTACACAGTCAAAGAGTTAAAGATTCGAGCGTCAAAACGTTTACTGCCACTTGCTAATGCCCCATTCAATAAGACCGAGTGCGCGACTTGTATTCATAATACGGGTGAACAATTATCACTAATGGCATTTTGTGATGATAACGATTCAGATCAGAAATGTTCAAACCCTGCTTGTTTTGATAAAAAAGCTAAAGAGTGGGTTGCTACCACACGAAAATCAGCAATCGAAGAAAAGTACGGAAAGACGATTTTGTGGGATGTAAAACCAGAATCAGATCGTATTGAAGTTAAAACTGATGCTGTGGGTGAGCAACAATATAACGGAGGCTGCTTAAACTGTGAAAACAAAGTGAATGTTGTAGACGACAGACCGATGCGGTGGGGTAATTTCTTGCTTAACCAATGTATCGACACCGACTGTTACAAACAATGTGTACGGAAACGCCAAGAGAAAGAAGCCGAAGAAGAACGATTGCAGATAGCGGCAGATAAAGAGAAAGAAAACGCTCAAAAAGCCGCAGCCGATGAAAAATCTCGTTTATATCGTGAAATGCTATCAGGCGGTGATTGTTCTATCAAAGAAATGCACGATACCGTCAAAACCATTGATCAAGGTGTTGATGATGTAGTTAAACAACAACAGCAACAGATTGATGATGTTAAAAACGAATATGAAATTACAGCGAAACAATCGACAGGACAGCAACAAGATAATCGACTGGTTTTACGTACTGCTAGTGCTAAACGATTAAGTAATGATCCTCAATTTCGTATGGCTCTTACATTAGCGAGTCTTGCTCATTCTACTGGTTATAAGGAATTAGGCTCTCATTCGTCACTTACTCAACTTACAGCAACATGTATGAAATTATCAATTAAAGATATTCAATTACACATGACTCGTGCCGTTGAGTTTTTCGCTTATGAAAGTGAAGCGAATAATGCGACAGATTTAATGATTCACGTACTATCACAAACAGATGATAGCAAAACGTTAGCAAAAAATGAGTGGCAACCAACTGATGCTCGATTATCTATTTATAACATCGCACAGATTAAGCAATTGTGTAGTGCAAGTGGATTTGCTGTAGCTTATGAACAACAAAATGGTGATGGTTCTTTTGATAAGTTGTTTAAGATGAAAAAAACAGATATTACAAAAAAAATATCGTCTTTCAACTACGACTGGACGGACTTTGCTCCTAAAACGCTAATTAAACAACTTAAATAGTACGAGTTGCGCGTATAGAAAACCATGTAAAAATAGTTACATCGAGAGAGAGGGTGTTACCTCTCTCCTATTGAATTTATCAGGATAATAAAAATGAACTTACAACATATCTGCGACTTGCTTAAAAATGCTGGCTCTGAACGCGCAATTATCACTATAAATACTAATGGCGATAATGCTTCTGTAATTCTAACAGTACCAACATCAAACACTGTTGTTGATATTAAAAATTCAGCACAGGTAGAACTTCGTAATGCACTATCCATTCCGTTAGCTATAAGTGGTCAAGTTGCAGAAGTTGATGCAGCTTTTAATGAATCAATCGCAGACTATGCGCAAGTGTTTATCTTAAATAACTCTGAGTTGAAAAATTCAGTTACTACAGTTAAGCCAGTAACTAACCGTTCGAATAAATCAAAAACAGCAGAGGTAACAGTCAAACCTACAACGCCAATTAATAACGTTCAAGAATCTCCAACGGTTAAAGTTAAAGACAATGCCAACGTTAAATCTGAGCCAGAAAACGCAATTAAGACCCCTACACCAGCACCAGATGATGCTTTCAGTATAGGTTCATTTTTCGATGTTCAACCTCTTTAACAGCTAAAAACAACACTCAATCTTAACCGCCAACCTTGGAGATTCAAAAAATGGCTACTATTAAAAAAGCTGAACGTAAGTTTAAAATTGGTATGACTGAAATTAACTTTCCTGCACCAGATGCCGACTTACAAACAAACGTGCGCATTATTGCAAATCATTATCCTCAATTGCGATTCACTCAGGTCTATGAGGAAGATGCACAATTGCTAAACGGTTGCATTGTTTATCCAATTATTATGCCACCAGTAAAAACGAATGGTTAATTAAAGAAAAGGCGTAGTCGAGTTACTGCGCCTTTTTTACTTATTAATATTGTGGATTAATGACAATGACAACATTTCAAATTTTACCTAAAGCTAAAGGCGCATTTAACACTACCACTGCTAATGTAATGCCACTACAACAAGTTGAGACTCCGTTTTACGCTAAGGCGGTAAAGTCAAAACTACGCCTATCAGAACAAGCCAAAGCTAAAATTGGCATATTTGACGAAGCAGAATATGTTGCTCCAATTTGTAATGAAGTTACTTCCGAATATGGCTTTTGGGGTAATTTGTGCAAGTGGTCATTGAAAAATGATGTAATTAACAAACAGCAAATCAACGACTTCATTTCTTCGCCAATTAACAGCCAACAAGATGATAAGGCGTTAGTTCTTATTAATGATGTAATGGGTAGTATCAATAAAACCGCCCAGTCTTGTTTAAAACGTTCAGCGACTATTTTTTCTGACATTGAAATTAATGAGGTATTGGCTCAATGGTTTAAAGTTGATGATAGCGAATGGGGGATGAATGTTAGCTTTTTTCAACAGGGTGAGTTTGGTAATGATTGTGATGAAAACGGTGAGTCAAATGATGGAATGGCGATTAGGCTTGCTAGTGATTGTTTTGTAGGAACCCTATCGTTTGATATAGATAATGGTAATCCCAAAATTTCAAACACACTATATAACATGCTTACAGATTTAGCTTCGTTGGCATATAAAGCGTCTACTTTTGAAATGATTGAGCATTATGGGGTCATTGCTTGGGATTTGGCTGATTTTGGTGAGGATGTTATTACTGACTTTGCGAAAGAAATAACGCAAGAAAATTTTGATGAATTTTCAAAAATTATGGAATCATCTGAATATAACGAAATTAAGGACGAGGTTAGTAAATTAGCACCAAAGGCAATGGCTAAGTACGGTTTAGATTTTCACGATGAACTTCCCCTTCGTTCATTACAAGAATATTTAGACGCAACTAAATGCCTAAGTCTTTATGTACGTAAAATACCCAAAAACAATTCATCAATTACAACGTTATTTGCTGCCTACATCCAAGAGATTAAATGTCATTTACGTCATGTGAAATGGTACATATCGGAACGCGAACAGAAAAAACTCAACTCTATCGTAATGGTCATACAGCGAGTTATTGATAATTATGATGCCTCAGCCGAGGGTGATAATAACGCATGGATTAATGGTTCAAATATTTCGTTGTATGAGTCAAATTTTATCTCGTTTGGAACAAGCACCGAAGATTATTTTTTAGATAATATGCAAGATAACAATCAATGTACTGGTGAATTAGCTTGTCTTAAACTTAATCTGCATAGTGAACATGATTATGAGCCATTATTAAAAAACATCTGTTTAATTAATACTGCTCTCATAGCATTAGCACAAATAATCAATCAAAATTAATTTTTGTAATGTCCTTACAATAATCCCGTAAGGACAGTTCCCCTCCTTATATTGCCCCCCCTTAGTACAACTAGCGCACATCAAAACTCATGTAATAATACTTGTACATGAAATCATGGTGATCATAACCGATGAAAGAAAATGATTTAGAGCTACTCGCTAAAATAGATTCTTGGCAGCTATCGTGTGCCGAGAGTCAAAAGAAAAAGAATCCACTCACAAGATCTAACGCAGGGGAACAACAATGGAAAGAACATCAGCAAGCATTAAAAATCCACTCTCATTTCAAACAATGCAAAACTTCAAGTCGAATTTTGGATCTACCAACCACGGCACTACCACCGCTAATGTAATGCCACTACAACAAGTTGAGACTCCGTTTTACGCTAAGGCAGTAAAGTCAAAACTACGCCTGTCAGAGCAAGCCAAAGCTAAAATTGGCATATTTGACGAAGCAGAATATGTTGCTCCAATTTGTAATGAAGTTACTTCCGAATATGGCTTTTGGGGTAATTTGTGCAAGTGGTCATTGAAAAATGATGTAATTAACAAACAGCAAATCAACGACTTCATTACAGCTTCACTTGACACTCAAGATGATAAGGCATTAGTTCTTATTAATGATGTAATGGGTAGTATCAATAAAACTGCTCAGTCTTGTTTAAAACGTTCAGAGGATATTTTTTCTGACATTAAACTTTCTGATGATATTGATCATTGGTATACACGAAATAATGATTACGGATGGGGATTTAATATTGAATATAATAGTGACAACTGTTTTGGTGATGGCGAGGATGAAAATGGGGATAGTAATGAGGCTATGGCGATAAGGCTGACCTCTGAATCATTTGTTGCAACAGCAGGTATGGACATAAGCAATTATCCAACTGCTATATCTAATAAACTCTATAATATGATCACAGATACAGCAGCACAAAGTTACAAATCGACCACTTTTGGCATGATATTCGATTATGGATTAACGTATTTAAACTATTCATTTAGTGATTGTGATGAATCTATTGTTGATGATTTTGCTATAGAAATAACGCCTGAAAAACTTCCAAAATTGAAACAACTACTCAATGAACAGTTAGATATTGAGGTTCTCTGTAATGCAATTACAGAAATAGCTCCGAACGCAATAAAAACTCACGGTAAAACCATTACAGAAACGGAAATAGTCGAATCGTTATACGACAATCTTGTAGCTACAAAATGTAATACGCTATTTATCTCTGAGCCTGTTCGTTCTGAGTTAAACTTTAAAGATCGTCTAAAAGTTCATTGTACTGAATTAAGCGAAATGATTGACACTTTAACTATAAGTGACAATGACAGAAATAAGTTAAACATCGTGTTGTCTATATTTACTCGCGTCCATGAAAACTTCGATATTAACGAATATAACAACACTAACGCATGGATAAACGGTTCAGATACCACTCTTTATGATTCTAATTTTGTTTCATTCGGTACAGATATTGAGGACGAGTTTTTGAATAATATACATGAAAACGTAATGTCGAATGGGGAGGATGCTTGCTTAAAATTAAATTTAATGACCGATGAATCATATATACCAATGATAAAAAATTTCACATTAATTGATCGTGCGTTAATTTCAATGTCTGATTTATTGTAACGTCCTCGACATTCCCTGAAATTGGGCGAGGTAATTAACTTACGATGTTACGGGGGGTAATTAACTTACAATTAATCCCTTATTCATTCCTCTATTTAAAATATTACAGGGTTGCGCGTACCAAAAGTCATGTGACAATAAATGCAGTTAATAATTAAACATTTAAGGTTTCAACATGGCTCTTACAGTGCAAAATGAAGTAACAGATATATCATCACAACAAACTGTGGCACAGCCTAAATCAGCCGCACCAGATTTCGCTATAGTGTTTTATAGCGGCACTATAGGTCAAGAGTTCATGACTCGCCATTCATTTAACAAACAGAATGAAATGGGAATTGGAGAGCTTATTGATGGTGAGCAGCTTCATTCCATTTTCAATAATGTACATTACAAAATCAAATCAGAGCAGAAAGAAAAAAAAGTAAAGCAGTTAATTCCTGACAATGTTTTATTTGATGATTTTGAACAAATGATTTGGTACACAAAATCACAAACACGCCCTATGTGGTTTCGATTCGCTGGCTTACCTCCTTTTTGCTGCAACGTTGTGTGGACTCCTATGTTATGGTCACTAGACAAAACTAACAAGAGATTACATGTTTTTGCGTTAGATTCAAACGACCGTCCAACGTTAGATACGTGTCTATATCTTCCACCGCTTCCGAACGTAAATGCGCATGGTTACTTATGTCAAGGCACTGCCAATTTACCGACTGATCTCAATTTTTCAAACATTCAAAACATTGAGGCTACATTATTTGATAGCGCATTTGCTCACTGGTGGAATAACCAGCCATTTACTTCTTATGATCCAGCCGCACCAGTTAAAGACTCTTTAAATTTTTGGCGTAAGCGTGATGGTAAGGATATGCCTGTTGAGATCGAAGAATTGATTTCATTGAATATCAAAGTTAGCGATTTAATGTAATTAATCGACAAAACTCCAAGATAATCATAAATAATCTCTCATGGTTTTTAAAGGTTACAGGGTGTAACAAATGTTGCACCCAATCGACGGAGATGCACTATTCTGAATTGTTTGTGCATTACGATACTGGTGAACCTGTAGGGTATCAATGGTCACGCAGTTGCGCACCTGATAAACCATGAGAAAATATTCACATCAACTAACTATTCTTTTTGGACTAATAAAAATGACAACTCAAATGCTAATGCCGATTTCATGGGGTGATAAAGTTATAAACATTACGCTTATTGGTTGTGGTGGAACAGGTTCAGCTATGTTAACTGAGCTGTTTCAAATGAACGGCATACTGAAAGCTCTAGGCGGCAAGGGCATTCATGTTACAGCGATTGATGGTGATGAAGTTAGCACTTCAAATGTATTTCGTCAGAACTTTTGGGCGCACGATGTTGGCTTAAATAAGGCTGAGGTTCTTATTTCAAGATTTAACATGTTCGGTGACTTGAATTGGGATTTCATACCGACATACATTACAGAGTCTTCATCGTTACCATCAACTGATATAGTTATTACCTGTGTTGATAAGGCATCGGTTCGACTTACTATTAATGATGTAATTAATAGTAGAATGCGTCATCTCGATGGCTACTGGCTCGATTTAGGCAATGATAATCACACAGCGCAAGCATATTTTGGTAAAGCGTTAAGTGGTAAAGAGATTCCGTCACCGTTCGATTTATTCGGTAGTCAGTGGGAAACAATTTCTGAAACTGAGCATGAAGTACCATCATGCTCAACAGAAGAAGCAATAGCAAAACAAACATTTGGTATCAATTCAATGTGTGCTAAAAGCGCGGCATCCATGCTCTTATTCCCGTTCTTCCGCCAAGGTCGATTAGAACATAATGGTATATTTATCGACTTGCATGAGGCGACAACAACTCGCATGAATGTCGATCCTATTGAGTGGGGATTTTATGGATGGAAGCCAACAAATAATTAATACTAATTTATGCACCTATTGCTTGCGATATTAACATTTAATGTTAGTATGCTTTAAGGGAATGGATTCCGCAGCAAATACCAGTATCAATATAAAATCTACGAAAATCTTGTCCGATATTTTAAGCATGGTATCGGGAATAGGTGGGAAAACCGAGTATTATATACTCGGTTTTTTTTATTATTTGTATTGTAAGTTACCCACGAACAACCCATCGTTACCCACGAACAATTCATCGTTACCCACGAACAATTCATCGTTACCCACGAACAATTCATCGTTACCCACGAACAATTCATCGTTACCCATGAACAATTCATCGTTACCCATGAACAATTCATCGTTACCAAAAACATTCATCTTGCGCCTATAAGATACCGTGTAAAAATAATTTAACGGTTTTCTTTTTTATTGGGGGATTTAAAAATGCACTGCGACGAAATTAACATTAAGAATGTTGACGAATGGGATTTATGGGAAACAGGAATAGACAATGCTGATATAGAAATTGGTAAAGAAGCGATCTGCGCCGTTCTTCGTATTTATCAATATTTGCTTGCAGGTAAAATATTTCAATTAAATTATTCAGGTGGTAAAGATAGTGAGGTGTGCCTTGGGTTATTAATTCTGGCATTAATGAAAGCAAAACGTAATGGTGACAAGATTAGCCCTCACTCTTATGTATTACACGTTGACACCCGAGTTGAAAACCCTGAAGTACACAATCTAACGTCTAATAAGTTAGATAAACTACGTAAGTTCATTACAGAAAATGACATCCCATTATCTATTGTAATTGCTCAACCATCACTGAGTAGCAGTTGGTTAATGCGAATAATCGGGGGGAGAGGACTGCCGACTTTTGTTAACACTGAATACCGCCAATGTACTCACGAATTAAAAATATCATCAGCTAATAAGGCTAGGGCTAACTATATATCTAACATTGATAGATCCTTGCATAAAGACATTGTGATGCTGTTGGGTAGCAGAGACAGCGAGAGCGTGCATCGAGCAGCCTCAATTGAAAAGTTCAATGGTAGCAGTACGTTATTAACATCAGAAAAAAACTGCGATATTGCAACGTTATATCCAATAAAAGAGTGGACTGATGGTGATGTTTGGGATTTTTTAACTAACGCAGGAATTAATAGTAAGTACCGTACAATACCCTCATACCTTGATAATCACCTAAGAACCGTTGATCTGTATCGAGATAGTGGCAATGGCGAATGCGTGTATTTTCAAGGACAAGAGCAAGGTCGAAGTAAGAGTCAATGCTCAGCTCGGCATGGGTGCTTTATCTGCGTTGCTAGTGGTGACGACAAATCGATGCAAAAGCTATTAGATACTAATCCTGAAAAATACGGTTACATGCGCGGTATAAACCGCGTTCAGCGATTACTATATCTAACTCGATACGATTGGTCATATCGGCACATTGTCGGTCGTACAATCAGTGATGCCGGTTATATTCAATTAAAGCCTGACACTTATCATCCATCGTTTGTAGCAACACTTCTTCATGCGTTAATTTCGTTTGATTACTTAGAGGTTCAACGTGCAAAGGATGTAGCTAACAAACTAAAAAATGGCGATATAATTAACGATAGTTACAATCAGAGAATGTCACAACCACAATTTCAATTTGTTACAGAACAAGACATTGTTGGTATCGAATCTTTGTGGTCCCTTCATGCATTTCAAGATAAGCCATTTCAAGCTATGAAAATTTGGCATCATGTTTACTCGCTGCATAAACTAGAAACGCTAAATTTTGTTGATAATCTTGAAGAAACACCTCGTACACCGATCCCTGCCGCTTTGTGGTTAAGGATAGATCAATGGGCGACGGGTAATTATTGTGGCTTACATGACTTAGCTGACGATATGACGGCATTTGATGTGGATTTTAGCTCTGGTCGTCAAGTTGTGGTTAATGATGATAATACAGTTACTCATACATGTAGCTTCAATGAACTCAGATCATTCAGTGTCGATGAGGACGGTGCTAAATGGCTTGTTCACGATGAGTTTGTTCGGCTATGGCTCAACGGCGATTTGGATTGTTTTACGCATTCTTACTCGTTTCAGATGATGCTTCGAAGTGGGATCTTATCATTGCCGAAAGGGAAAATTAAACTGTACAACAAAATGGCAATGCGGGGGCAGTGTTACTCACAACTTAAAATTTCTGGGGCGAAAACCATTGAAGATATACTTGCACTACCTGATCTTAAAATCATTGGAGATAAAGAACATAAGATTCTGAATTTAAAAGCTAAAAAAACAAAAGAGCAACAAATTATCAATGATAAAAAGATAAAAGAACAACAAATTATCAATGATAAAATGCATAGGTCGGTAGCTAATAAAATTAGTAAAGGGGTAGCGTTCGATAAATATAGCGAGAATGAAATCGTTGTTTACAAACAACAAATGGAAATCCAAGTGCAGAACGTGCTTTCTCAGATCAATCTTGCTATCAACATCGCGTGTGAAGAATTAAATTCAAAATTAAAAGGGAAAATAGCGAGGCAACAATACGTATATAAAACCCCAATTATTCTTGCATTAAAAAAACGGATAACGGAGAGCAAGAGAGAATTAGGCGATTATTATCATCAGCAAGTTTTACTTCAGCAGAAGATGAGCATTCAAAGCTACTTATCCATTTTTGAACGTGGCTCATTTAATGATTTTGATTCAGATCACTTAAAAGAGTTGGCGATTGAAAATCCGGCCATTTTTAAAGGTATGATGTTAAATACGATTAGCCAATGTGATGCAACATTGGCTGATTTCTTGTTTTAATAATTATCTACGCAACAAAATTGCGAAAAAAAATCACCTAGTGTTTTATCAATATCAATGTCGCCTCTTGATTTGATGATTAATTTCATTTCTTTAATGGGCCTAATATTTTTTTCATTAAAGAGCACGCCATCATCAATGAAAATATGAGCTCTAAAGTGATGAATATAAAATTGAGATATAATTTTTGTCGTTGGGCAAATACGACGAACACTATGACGATAGCCAGAAAACGTTAACCAGTCATCGATAGCGCAGGCAAGTTCAGTATTGAACATGTGCCCATCAACTGATTGATAATTAAGAGTGCTATCGGTTATGCTTTTTACTTTTTTGATTGCTTGTCTAAATTTAGCATCCCGACAAAGTGTTTTTTTCCATTTGCAAATTTTACCAACACTATCAATATCATATTGTCGTCCATACATGCTTCCTGCAGTGGTCAGCAACAACTCGTTATTAATTGATTTATGGATGTACCCTAAAAACACTAGGCAACTAATTACCTGATCTGAAGATATCGCAAAATCATTACCAATTTCAGTTGTTGTTACGTAGAGATTTTTGGCTGTATTTAAAAAATCGGGGGTAATGGTAATAGACTTTATATCAATTTGACCATTATCCATTATTAATAAATTGTCAGGCCAATAGATACGCGATTCCTTGCCTTTATAAGTAGCGCCCAGACTTTCAGCATATTCCGTTAGCTCTAAATTACTATCCATCAAACCAGCAGTCACAAGTTTTTTTACCATAAGTCGATAATATGTATTATGTTTTTTCGCTATAGCAGACGTTGTTATAAGTTTTTTCATCTTAATTTAACCAATATATTTTGTTTGGAGTAACCATTTCTTAACGATCACAATGCAACCGTTAAAAGATATTCACTCAAAAACCTTTCCGATCAAATTTTGCTTAGGGACAAATCCCCAAAAACGGGAATCATGACTATGATCTCGATTATCACCCATGACAAAATAGGAATTATCAGGAACGACCCATTCATTTGCTTTCATACCGTCTTGTTGGAAATAATATTGTTCTACGCTCATTGCTTTTGAGTCGGTTATAGCATGGTCATTAATTCCATTTATTCGTTTTCCGCTTACATCAGTGACTATTAATTTTTTATTCTTATAACTAATCCGATCCCCAGGTGTACCGATGACTCTCTTGATAAAATTAACTCCTGGGGAATCAGGCATCCGAAAAATAATCACATCACCTTCTTTGGGTTCATCGTCATTGGCATACAATACTTTGTTAAATAGCGGATCATGGACACCATAAGCGAATTTATTTAGTAGTATCGAGTCACCCACCTTGTATGTTGGCATCATACTCTCTGACGGAATATGCCAAATCTCAACCACGAAAAATCGTAATGCTAATACAATTGTTAATACAATTAGCAATATATGACTAAAAGTGAACACTCTCGAAAACAAAGGAGGCAAGACCTCGACATCAGGATAGAGTTCTCCTGTTTTCTTTATTATCGTTATCGCATTACGACGAAAGCTAAAAAAGTAAAATGTACTAATTAAAAGCACCTCTACCCAAATAAAAACCAACGTTAAATTAAAGAAAGTATACATACAACGCCTTACGTTAAATTTGTAAGCATTATATATTATTGTTCGTTACTTACTACACTTGATTTATGTGACAATTATTAAGTCATGTACGTGACTAGCTCAGATCAAAACTTATGTAATAATAGTTGCAGATGAATTATTTGGACATTTGAAAAATGAAAGAGTTATTAGCAAAACCTGTAATGTTTATTAGCAATGATGAGTTAAGTGCTTTATGTATTTATTTGAATGATGAATATAGAAAGGGCTGCCCGTTAGTATCAGATAATGAATTTGATGATATTTATCTAGCAGAATTAAAATTCCGTCAACCTAACCACCCGTTATTAACACATCCTCAACCTGAAAACTTTGGTGTTGAATCTACTCAGGTAGATGTATCTGATCGCATAAAACACGCTATACCGATGTTATCAACTAATAAAGCGTATTCTGTTGACGAAGTAAGCAACTTTGTTGCTCGCTGTGAAGCAGCAGCAATTGAAGCAGGTGTAGAGCCATCATCACTTACCTACAGACTAAGCGCAAAATTAGATGGTATTGCTGGAAAATTACTTAACAGTGGAACTTTACTTGTAACTCGTGGTGATGGAGTTGTTGGTAACAACATTAGTCATTTATTGGAAAATGGCTTAGTCATAATGGGCGATGGTAGTAAAGATAGCGTTGGTGAGATTGTAATGGAGCAGGCATATTTTGATGCTAATTTAGCGGATAAATTTGCCCACCCAAGAAACGTTGTCGCTGGTATTGCTGCATCACGAAACATTAACGAGTTTGCGCTAAAGGCACTAAAAGACGGAGCCGTTAGACTCGTTATTTATAGAGATATGCCAGTAAAAACGGTTGATAAAGAAACTCTAATTCAGCACATTGATTTATTCTCTGAAAAGTTTAAAGAATACACTCAATACCCAACGGACGGACTTGTTATAGAGATCACCGATGAAGCAACAAAAGCTGTTCTTGGTTCAACATCACATCACAATAACTGGATGTTAGCTAAGAAGAATCACGGTGAAACAGCAATCGTTGAAGTTAAAGAGGTTCGATACCAAGTTGGAAGGACTGGGAGGATAACGCCAGTCGTTGAATTTGCAAGCGTTTTCCTTAGTGGTTGTTCTATTGAACGTGCGACTGGGCATCATGTACGTAACATTTTAGCAAACAAAATCGCTATTGGTGCAAAAATTGAAATCGTAAGAAGCGGGGAGGTGGTGCCATCTTGCTTGAGGGTTGTCTCTGTTTCTGATAATGAACCAGTTGATCCGATATCTTGCCCTTGCTGTGGTCATAAGGTTGAATGGGTAGAGTCTAACTCAGGTGAGTTACCTTTATTTAAAGAATGTCAAAATCCTAATTGTTCAGCTCAAGCTGTCACTACAATAATGTATCACTTTAAAACATTAAAAGCGGATCTTTTTGGTGAAAAAACGGTCGAAAAATTAGTTGATGGTGGTCACGTTAAGATTGAGGATATTTATCATCTTACTATTGATGAAATTCAGAAATGTGGATTAGGTGCTGGTCAAGCTGCAAATTTAATTTCTGAAATTGAACGTATTAAATCATCAGAAATTGCAGATAACTTGATTTTAGCCTCTCTTGGCATCCATAAATTAGGTCGTGGTCAAGCAAGTAAAATGCTTGAGCATCACACCATTGCTGATATTGCTAGTAATGGCATTACAGCAAAAGAGTTAATCAAAATTGCAGGCTTTGGTAAATTAATCTCAATATCTATTAGTGACTCTATCAATGAACAACTGTTGCGATTGAACTTCTTAATTGGTCAATTTAGTAAAATTGTTGATACAAAATCAAGTGTGCCAATAGATACAAACGGGGTACTTAGTGGCTTAAATGTTGTTTTTACAGGGGCAATGGAATCTGGTAGTCGTGACGAAATGAAAGCAAGGGCTAAACAGTTAGGTGCAAATGTGCAATCAAGTGTTAACGGTAAAACGAATTATTTGATTTGCGGCAATAAAGTCGGGGCTAAAAAGATTCAAGAAGCCGAAGCGAAGGGAGCTAAAATGATTTCAGAGCATGAGTATTTAATTATGATCAATAAATAATTAGCAATTGCCAATTAGGTAAAAAAATCCTAGCTTAACGCTAGGATTTTTTTTGTTTAGTAACCCAAAAACATTACGCTTGAGTGTCGTTAGTGGCTGACAACTGATGGCAATTATTGTCAAAAAATAAATCTGTAGGTAACGTACCATTTAGCAAATATTGTTCAGTGATTTTAATTGCTTCAGCACAACCAAAAGCAAAAGTTGCCAAGTAGCCCATAGTGTTTAACTTACGAATAATACTCTTCTGCCTTTCTTTTGGGGCAGCCTGAGCTGAACTTCTACAGCTATACCCACAAGGTTGACGTTTGAACTCAATAAATAGACCGAATTTATTGTTTGCTGGATACATTATCTGTACGTCAGGCCAACCTTTATTTAAACCTTCCGCACTTAATGAGTAGCCATCCATCCCAACTCTTTTTGAACCGTTAGGTACTGATGCAGCCACATCACAAATTTGGGGGTGATTATTTAGTAGCCATTTAAAATATAAGCACTGTTCGTAATGTTCCAACATCTTATTTTTAATTACTGGATTTGCATCAAGCCGCTTAACTTCGCGCGCGTAAATGCTGTCCTCTGAGAGTTCAAGAGCGGCTACTTCTTTTTTATATTCAGCTAAGCTCATCTTTCTGTTGCTATTGCTGTTACTCGGCTTATCCGTGGACGCACGAGCATTGGTACTAGCAGATTTACCTGTAGGCAAAGTGTTTCGCTTACTTGATGATTTTGAATAACGACTATTTGATAGTAATTTTTGTCGTTCAGTGATAGATAAAACAGCCATTTATTCGTGGTATCCTTTTTCAAATTGATCATGTTGATTACTGAATTTTGGATAGGGGTTCATATATACGCCTTTACTCGCTTTTTGTTTAACCCCTGCTCGGTATGCCTTATTGAGCATTACAATGTTATAAACAGGCATTGAAGCCGAAAATAAAGGGAATAACAGCAACACATAAGCCCACTCGATACTGAATCCTTTATAAAAGAATATTGCAGATGTTAACCAGAAAATTAAATTAAATAGTCTTGAGTTCCAAAGGGACAAAACAAACAACCAACCAAGCACTTTCACACTTCCCAGTTTATTGTTTGGATATTTAATGTTTCTATTTTCTATCTTGGAGAGAATCTTCTGCGCAACTGTTGTGTTTTTTCTTGTGTTCATTCTTGATTACTTCAATTTCAACGTTTAGCGTTATATATTATATTGTTTCTTTATTTTGATATACACCATGAAAAATAACGCTAATGAATCAACATTGATAGGATAAGTTTTTTGAAAGATTGTTTGTTAATGACAACCCAATAACGGAATCACAGAAGGATCTCTGTTATGTCGTAATGGAGTTACGAAAAGGCAATCAGAACATAATATATATGACTGGTATGGCATCGTTTAACTACTACTTTCTCCGCCGTTGATAATATTCAACTCTGCCTCTGTCTTGGCAGTGTTAAGTAACCATAATGACTGCTTAATGGCGTTGAGGTTTCTCATTGGCATCCTTATTTTGGCTCCTACATTACTCAACAATTCACTTGCCTGACGTAAAGATGGAGTGTCTCCTATAAGAATAAATGTCACATTCGACATTGAAGATTTACCTTTCCTTAATTCCTCATTGATTATGTCATGGCTTAATACACCGACTGAAATCAATAACTTTTCTATGTTTTCCTTTCTTAAATTATTCTCTAATCGGGATATTCTTTCTTTCCTATTCATGGAGTTCGATGAGTAGGGGGCAATCATTGCACCTTGCCAGATCAAACCATGGTAGTCTGAAAGTATTAACCAATTATCGTTATTCAATACCTTCATATATCTTTTGCTCAAATTGAAAAAATTTGAGTTATATAATTCCGATGCTGAATAACACTTTTCAGTATCATTTTGCAGTTCGCATCCAGCTAATATATATATCTTTATTCGTGCCACAACCTTGCTCCATATGGGTGCTGTACTCATGAATATATTATAACTATGAATTTAAATATCGTAAGTAAAAAACAAAAAAAGACACATTTTAAATGTGCCTTTCTTCAAGTATTCAATCTAACTTGCGTTCCTCCAAGTACCATTAATATCTAATGATACAGATTTAGCTAGTTCATCAACGGTCATTGAAACGATAACATTATCCGTCGTATTAATAGTGCTTTCTACTGGTCGCCAAATCAACTTACCATCACCAGCTATTTCGTTACAAATTTCAACTCGCACCGCTTTTGTCAGTGGAATTTCAGAAAACGTTACCCACCAGTCGTTAGGATTTGATGATACCAAATCAGCACGTTCCAACAATAAGTCACGTCGTTTACGACTCATTCCTGTATCTCGACGGGCATCGTTCCAACTGCGAGCATCAATATCGTTTACTAAAAACACATAACGTACCAAGGCACCAGTTAAATTTATCATTTCATCCATAGACATTAGGTGTTGCTGCTGTGTTCTAGGATTAAAGGCTATTTTGCGAGCTGAATTTTCAAAGTTGTCATTGCTTGACAACCAAACTACAGGCTTTTCTTGACGATCAGGTTTTAGCGGTGAACGTTGCAGATAACCACTTTGTTCTATATCAGCAAATTTAGAATTGATTGTGTAATGATATAAATTAGTTAGCATTAAAAACTCCATTGAGAGATAAATTTTTCAAACGATTGTCCATCAAGGTGATTTTCTCCAACGTGGAATCCACAACCTCGATCATCTATTATTAACCAACAGCCAATTTTGGTATCAAATTCAAGGGAGAATAGATTGCCATCAACCTCATCCCTGCATAAATTAAGTCGCTTACATACAGCATCGTAAATAACATCTTCTGAATCACTAAAGATAAAACAGCAACCTTCTTCAATATCTCCCAAGTTCATATAACTAGGAGTTTTAATTTCAAAATAATGGTTAGTGCAAGTAATCATATAAAGTTTATTGTTCAACGAGATAACCCTTATCGTTAAATTACTTATTTATTCTCTCATGCATTTTTATACGCGCTAGTGGCGGGGCTTAATAAAGTAAACGCGTATTAGTTGTAATTTATCGTAAGGGAGTAACGATATTTGTTTTGGAGTATGTGATTTTAAATCGTGGTTGCAATACGACGTTAATCCCAAGCAGTAGCGCAGATAAATAACCATGTAAAACTAAGTTACGCGGTTAAAACGCATTAATAAGTAAGGCTAAATAATGGGACGTCAGATAAAAATAGATCAATGTAATTTTGAGCGAGCTTTTAAAAAAAGTTTAAAATCAATCACACAGCCAATTTCATTACGAGCGCAAGCCATCGCTGATGACATTAGATTTAATAAGGTAAATCCGAACAAATACGACGGCAAAAGGCTAAATATAAATCGTAATATCATTACAGTTAAAGTTGGTAATCGTCATCGTTTGTTAATGACTGAAACTAACAATGAAATAATTCCGTGGCAATGTTTAACTCATAAAAATTACAACAAAATGTATATGCGAATCAGCCATATTTAGTTTTTGAGAGGGAAGGAAAATGTCATCTATAGATTATGAAATCGGCAAACATAAACCATTGATTATTGTGCCATGTAGTAACAATAAAACAGCTAAACATTCATTAGCTATTGAAATGTATGATGGGAAAATAATCAATCAACTGAAACACTTGCATCAATTAGCAGATATCGCAGTATTGTCAGCGAAATACGGGTTAATCGATGCAAATGAAAAAATTGATACTTATAACGAGCGATTACACAAACGTAAAAGTAAGGGCGCTGAGGCGTTAACAGACGAGTTTGTAGCAAAACACATGGCATCATTTGAAAATTTGATGAGATCTTACGTTCATCACAAAGTTATGGGGAAACGTAAAATTCGTCGGACAGTATATGTTCTCCTTCCGTTCGATTATCTTAATGTGCTCGACGCTATGCTAAAAATAGCGCCTCAATCATTAACTAACTCTTTCGATTTTATTATATCTCGACAGCATCGAGGGATCGGTGATTTGATTGGTTACGCATCAAAACTAGAAAAAGAATTAAAGGCACCCCAAAATCCAACTCTATTTAGAAGTTGCGTTGCGAATCTTGATGAAGCTATTGGTTATATGATGTCGGGCCAAGATATGGGGATATCATTACATTACGTAAACGAGACGAAAAATTTATCAATATTTCAATATATTATTCAGGCTGCTGAAGCTGGTTATAAGATTTTTGTCGATACTGGTTTGATATCAGCTTTAAACAAAGGTTGCAAGATGACGTCATCTATAGAAATTTATGAGCATTATCAGCAAATACTCAAATTAGTTAGACCATCAGCTCGTAAAAACTTTTATTTTGTACTTAATGACAATCCAATGGATCATGAGAAACAACGAAATGAGCTGATCGCGCATCGTGCACAGATACGCAATATAGCCAAACATGCAAATGTTATTCTTCCTGTGCACCAATATGCTGTTGACGATATCGTTGATCATGCAACGAAGATGCTAGATTCATTAGGAATCAAGGATGTAATTTTAGGTATTCCAACACGAAGCATTAAAATGCCTGACGGTAAGCCCATCGCATTAACCAATAATAATATATTGAAATTACTTTCTGCGAAGAGGGGAAAAAACGATTATTTGTTTTCTCGCACCCATTGCCTCGGTATGAGCGAATGCAATCCTAAGTTTAACCACATGCATAACTTTCTTAAAATGTTTGGTGTAGAACAATATTTTGATGCTGTTCGCACCAGTAGCATCTTTACGTCAGGTCAAAAAGGCTACGTTAAAAAAGCCGACGTGCGCAGAGAAAGAATGATTACTCGTGTTGAAAAATCCGAATACTTCTTATCTCATATCGAAGATGATACTGATTTTCCGATTACTGAAATCGCTATTGAGATGATAAAGGACAATCCCTGTAACTTTGCTAAGACCTGGAATGAGCAATGTCAACGTATGATACAGAAACCGGAACCTTACAAAATAGCGGAATCAAATGATGAATGGGATGTCGAAAATAGTTTTTATTTCATTTTAGCTAACGCGAAAAATAAGGTAGGGGCTATTTTAAAGCGATTATTGTGGCTAAATTACACAAATATGGATGATTCAAGTGTTTCATCAACGGAAGTGCGTTCGGAAATTATCACTGAATTATTTTCAAGAGAGAGACGTGCGGTACAACTGAATATTTTTTAGCAAAACGAGCTCACTAAGCTTACTGGGCTCGTTTTTGTTCAAACATTAAGCTGACATTATATCAATAATTTCCGTATCTACGGCAGAGATGCCATTAGTAACTAGACGCCCGATATTTCTAATGCTTTGCTCAACATTTTTGGCAACGATACCTTGTTCACTGGCACACTGATCATGCATTGCTAACAAGAAAGCTGCACATGCAGAACAAGTTGCTGATTTAACTTTCATGGCACAAGTAGCTTTCGCTCCATCACAGATCATCCCTGCGACATCACTAATACAATTCTGAAGAGCTGAGCAAGATTGTTCAAACGTACCGCCAGCTAGATATACCATTGCCATTGAAGCTGCACCGCTAGTAACTGTATTACCACAGAAACCAGATAATGGCGGATAAAACGATTTGATATAAATTGCAGTCAAATGACTAATAATCAATGCTCGAGCTAAGTTCTCTTGATCTTGGTTATAGTAATTAGCAGTGATAACCACAGGGATTGTTGCGGCTATACCTTGATTACCTGAGCCAAAATTACTCATTGCGGGAAGAGTTGCACCACCCATACGAGCATCTGAAGCTGCAGAAGTTCGCATGATAATATCATTCATTAGATCATCAGTAATTATCCCTTCATTCATCGCGTCGGCTAATGTACGGCCAATTTCCAAGCCATAAGGATGTTCTAATCCGTGGTTAGATAAAGCGATATTGATATCAGCTGCGTCTAGAATGAATTTGATATTTTCAAATTTTTCCGTTGTTGCATATTCATAAATGTAAGCTAAGGAAATATCCACATCGTCGCAAACGGATCCAGTTGAAACTAACTTATTTTGTGGTTGCTCAAATACAACTACATCATCTAGAATTTTTTTAACGATTTGAGTATGCCCGCCCTGAAGCTCCACTTTTGCAACATGATTACCATCAGTCATTTCAATAAAACAATAGATAAATTCTTTTGTTTCTACGTTTCGCTTAACCGTAACCGAACCAGCATCAATTAGATTTTGTGCGCGATCGACATCAGACTGATTAATACCGGCAAGCACTTCAAGTCCATATTCAGGATTCCCATAGATAGCACCAGCTGCAGCTGCGATAGCTAAACCAATTTTACCTGTACCTGGGACAAACACCCCCATCGCATTTTTAAACAGATTTGAGCTAACTTCGACATGAATTCGAGTTGGTGCAGAGTGAAGCATTTCAGCCGCAACAGATGCAGCATAAGCCGCAGCGATAGGCTCGGTGCAACCAAGCGCAGGTTTTACAACGGTATTGATGATCTTTTTGTAGCTATTCCATTTAGTTTGATTTTTCATGACATTCTCCTACTTTCGGCAAGCAATTGCTTCTACTTCAATAAGCGCACCCAATGGCAAATCTTTTACAGCGAAACAAGATCGTGCCGGGCAGTCAGATTTAAAGAATGTTTTGTAAACTTCATTAAAAGCCGCAAAATCATTAATATCTGCTAAATAACACGTAGTTTTAACTACAGTAGTCATATCTGCATGTGCAGCTTTCAATACATACTGAAGATTGAGTAGTGATTGTTTTGATTGTTCGATAATACCACCACTAACAATTTTCCCTTCAGACACGGGTAATTGGCCAGAAGTAAAAATCATTGCACCGAAAGCATTCGCATGAGAATAAGGTCCGATAGCTTCTGGTGCTTGTTTTGCATTAATTACTCGTTTCATTTTTTCTTTCCGTCGAAATAATCGTAGTTAACTAACGATAAATTTGTTATTGCTCAATTGGTATATTAATACTTATGACAAATTGAGTATGTATTGTAATGATATATTTAGATATATGTAATAAAAGAGACATTGATCGTAAATGCCAACGTTTATTGTTGAAAGCGTAAGAATCCAGTAATAGCCTAAAAATAGAGAGAATAAAATAACGAGGAAATTATAATTTTATGAAAACAACTAAAGTAATGATATTGGGCGGATTGAAAGCGATAGGTCCATTATGCGTAGGTGCCTTTCCTTTTTCATTTATCGTCGGTGCACTTAGTGTTACAGCTGGAATGACAATTGCTCAAAGTACCATTTGGTCATTTACTGTTTTTGCTGGCTCGGCACAAATGGTTGCGATCGGACTCGTTCAGGCATCTGCAGGTATTGCTGTTATAGCATTCACTACATTCGTCATTAATCTTCGCCATTTATTATATTCGGCGTCCATGTCAGATCACATGAAAGAATATCCATTTTACGTACGAATGCTCATGAGTTACGGATTAACTGATGAGGTTTACGCTTCGACCATTAATCACATGAAAGAGGGGAAAAAATCTCGGCATATTTTTTACTTAGCAGCCATGTTTGGTTTTTGGCTAAATTGGGTAATTGCAGATCTTCTAGGCGCAGCAATCGGTTCATCATTTCCACAAATCGCAAATTATGGATTAGATTTTGCGATGATCGCTGCGTTTATTGCTATCGTAATTCCACAACTACACAATCGAGAATGTATTACTGCTGCAATTGTAGCAACAATATCTGGATTATTACTATCAGGCTTACCTTATTCACTAGGTCTTGTTATTGCTGCCATTCTCGGCGTGTTTGCGGGATATAGAATGGATGTTGCAACGGAGAAACAGGCATTGGTAAAGAATCACAATAATAACGAAGGGGCGGTTTTATAATGTCTAATTCATACTTTATTTTACTATGTGTAGCAATGATAATGGCTACTTATATTGTTCGACTATCCGTTATAGGTCTCGCTGGACGTTTTGAAATGTCTGAGAGATTCAAGAAAACACTTCGATTTGTCCCTGTTACTGTTCTTCCCGCAATTATAGCTGTTGAAATATTGGGGACTGCGCCACATCTTGCGTTCACTTTAGATAATCCAAAAGTTTTAGCAGCCATTGTTTGTACATTAGTGAGTCTAAAATTCGATCTTATTTGGGTTGTAATTAGCGGCATGGGATCATTAATGCTATTTAAAATATTACTTGGCGCCTAAACGTAAATCGTAATGCACAAGTGATGTGAATTATTGTTTGTGCATTACACCCCCACCAATTGTAATCCAACTACGACACTAGCCAAATTGGGCGAGGGTAGCGCGATTCGAAAACCGTGTGACAATAAATGCAGTTAATAATTAAACATTGCAATGGAGCAATAAAAATGTCTGCATTATCAAACGATTCAATTTTAATTGAAAAGATAGAAATGAATTTTCAAGATTCAGTTACAAATTCAGATAAATTCTATAACGTTTCTACTCTGCAAGATCAAGAATCAAATGAATACACTGTTTATCGCCATTATGGACGTGTCGGCTCAAATACTACACCTCAACCTATAATGACGACCGCATTCCCTCAAGATGCTGCAAGGGCTGTTCAAAAAGCGGTATCAGCTAAGCGTAAAAAAGGTTATGAGATCTCTAATCATTACAAGCATGAACGTGCGTATCTAATTGATAAATCGACTCAAGTTAATAAAGATACAGATTCAGGTAAAGGCGTTTATGTTGCAGATAAAAATAACCTTTGCTACTTGCTTTGTCGTAAACAAAAAAATGGTAACACTTATCTATCATGCTATGACCCACAAGGGATTGATTCACCTTGGCGTACTTGTGCCGTAGCTGTAGGCGACACATCATCGTGTGATGAAACATATTTCGCACAAGTATCAGTGTTAGATAAGTTATATGAGGGATTACAAACAGTTCTTATTGTCCGCTCTCTTGAAGATATCGAAGATGCTGGCGTTGAGGAAGAAGATTGTCAGCTAACGAAGTAAACATGCCGTGATAACTAAAATTTGTTCTCTACTTATTTAGTAGGGAACAATCAAGATACTAAGGAATTTAAAATGCAATCATCCAGCCATCAATTAAAAGTTAAAATTCCGCGTAATGCAGCGTACAAATTGTTGCGGAAAGTGGATATGAAAAATTTGGGGTGTAGCAACAACGAAGAACGTAGAGCAGCCGCAAAATTAGCTGCATTACCAGCCTCACGGATCGTTGATCAAATTCAACAGTATGCTGATTCTGTGGATCAACGAATTGAAATGACTCGACGCTGCCGAGTCGTTGGTTTGGATTTTTATTCAGACCTTGATAATCATGTTCAATTTAAATTATAGGTAAGCAAATGTCGTTAGAACCATTTAAATGTTATCGCTTTAATCATCAAAATGATAAAGCTCAATATTGCGATCTTGATTGTGTCGTTATTCCATTACAAATTGATAGTGATGCACTTACGCTTATTGAGGCAGGACTATTTAATCTTAGTTGGAGCGGTGTACCTATTGATACCATTGAAAATTTTCGACGTAATACACTTACATTTCCATCTTGCACAGCAGCGTTAGGTAACGCTTCGCTATCTAACGCTGTAAAGTTAGCTGAAAAATTAGTGCATTTAACTAATAATGAACTTAAAGCGTATTTAACACGCAACGTTGAAGAAATTGATCGGATTTATTATGCCGTTCACGAAATTAGCCCTACCGAATGGCAATTAGTTCTAGCTGCTTATGTCCCCAATCCATTAAAGCTAGCAACTATCATCGAAAGTCGCAAGGATGCTAGCTGTGAGGATGAGTATATATTGGCTGAAGTTAATATTATAGCCTCGGTGACTAAAGATAAATTTCAAGAACTGAAATCAAACGAGATTAATAAAGTTAATAGCAAATTACACAAGATGGGGTTCAACTATAACGTTGATAGTGACGCAACCACACCAAACTTGTGCTTTTATCTTGCCGTTTACCCACACGAGTTAAAATCTGCACTTAGTGTAATACGTTACTTACTTACCACATTTAATATTCGCAATGATATTGATATTAATACCGGCTATTTAACCGTTCACTACAGCATCTAACAAATTAGGTATTTGCCTTACAATAAAATTATCCAATGTATGTCCAATGTATATTGGAGGCACTAGCGCATACGGGAGTTAATGCCAAAATATTTGTACAAGTCATAATTGATTAGTGATTACTAATGGAAAATTTTAAAGTAAAAAAACAAGTTTTAAGTGAAGATGGATGTGAAAAGGAATTAAGCATCATTGCTCTACCGTTTAGTTTAACAACGGATCAATCTCGTCAATTAGTAAAAAATGTACCTGTAATGCTTAATAAAAATCAACGTCAGCAAATAGAGGCGTTTCGATTTAATAAAGTTAATTTCAAAACAGGTATGCGATGTCTCGGAGCGTGCTGTACTGATTATTTCTGTTCTATTGTCATTAATAGCGGTTCCGACGAAACGATCTATCAAGGGATGGTTGATGGTTGTCATCAGCATGGTAACGTATATACAATTATTAAAAATAGTGACAACTCTCATCAGATATTACTAGCGGCCAAAACAATCAGCCCTTTAGCCCTTCAGAAATATTACCTTGACGTTTTCATTGATAAAAATATTAACGTTATTTTTAACCTTAACATTGAAAATTTACCCCTCGCTCGTCGTCAATCAGTTATGTCGTCGGCTATAACAGCATTATTTTCGATGGCGAAGAGTGAGTTAACTGATTATTTAACAATGGACGTTTATTCATCCTCTGTAGTAACTATAGTTAAACCGTCAAAATTGGCTATTATTCTTCCTGCAATATCTAAAGTGATAACACAATTTAATATCAAATATGATTATCCTTTAACGGATGTTAAATTGAGTGTTATATATTCATGAACAATTGTCATTAAAAACGTAAGATTTAGGTGGTAAAGGTTTTGGATATTTGCAAAATATGCTGTAGTGAGTTGTTGTGTGATATTAAAGAGTGTAAAAATGGTTTTTTAGCTAATTATACTTGTTGTAACTGCCATACATCATACGAAAGATTCTATCAGTTCGTTATTAGTGTTAAAAAATTAAATGGGGATGACAGCTTTGTTGTCAGTAGCATGAACAAGTGTCCAGACTGTAACTCGTTTGTTCATGCCGCATATTTTGATGAATTAAGAGTTGGACCATTGCTATCAACACAATGTATTTACTGTTGTAAGTGCCAAACTATTTGGCAACAGCAATTCAAATATATTGCATTTTCACTGCATTTTTAGAAGGATAAATACTAATTATGTTTTACTTAACAAGTTCTGGCGATATTTTGCGCCAAAAAAACGACATTTTCGTATCCGTTATTGATAATGTAACGTTTACATCATATGAATCAACATCTGGCATTCGCCTGCCGCTTGATAAAGGATTACCAATCTCCGGTTTTTTAGTTGATCAACTAAAACCCGCAACGGGTATCCTTACGATAGACCATATACATAACTTATCTTGGTTAACTAATGGGCAATGGGAATTAGCTAACGACCTCATTTATCTTGAAGATGCAGTTAGTATAAGAAAAGAATTTTTTGATACTAGCCATGGAACAAAACCAAGTAACTTTTGTGTAGCTAATGCATTGAGTTTATTTGAAGTGAACCAATCATGTTGAAATTAGATTTTAATTGGGCACCTGGGACTATTATAGCCTTCATTACCGCCATTTTAATGCCTATGTACACGATTTCGATACCAATACTTTCGAAAATCAGCATTTATGCTGTTAATGCTGCAACCATCACTACGCTTGCTTTATTTTCAGCTCTCACCATTTTATCTGGCAATAAAGCGAATCATTTTTATGATGATACTGAGGCACGATCAACATACAACACGCTAAAGCGAATAAACTTAATATCCTTAGTATTATTTATTATATTCATTACTGGCGTGTTCACACAGGTCATTCTTGCTGAGGAATTAAGAATATATCCTCCACATTGGGATTTTATCTTAAATCATACGGGGTTATGCACATACTACATCGTATTGTTTCCTAAAATCTTACCTCCTTTGACGTTGATAATATTTATCGTGTCGTGCTTTTGGCCTTTAACCACTGTGTTTTTCAAGTCAAAATCGTAATCTGAATACAACAAAAAATCCAATCAAACCGAATGCACTGTTGTTTGATTGGATTTTTTTCGTTTGTAAATTAACCTTCTTTTTCCACGTTTTGATACCAATCCAGATAACATCGCCCATAGCGAGATGCAGGTTCAGATGTTAATCGATAAGGGTTGTAAACTTTCATACCCGTAATGTTATCAATAAAATAATCGTATGATTTAGTTCCTACGACAATGTTATGCTCAATACGTTTCTTCTCTAGCAGATCCATTGTTGGGGAGTAATAATTCTCTCCAAAATCACCAATAATTGTCTTGTAAAGAATGGTTAATTGTTTATTGATCGGCAACTCATAGAACCAACTGCCAATATATGTTACATCAGCAAAATGCGCACAATTATAAGATTTATTAAGTACCCGCGCATCCTCAAACGCTTTCTCTAGCGTGAGTGCTTCAGTAGTAAGCTCAATAGACTTATTGACAACAAGAGTTATAACAAAAGAACTTACACCTTTGCGGGAAATGGTGATAATAGGGAATTTTTCACACACCACATCCAGAACTTTTAGTAATGATGTTCTGTATCGGGTACAAATATCATTAGCTTTTTCTATATCTGCTGCTATTTTTTTTCGGAATGTATCATTAAAAACCAATGTTAAAAATTGATCGTCAATAATTGATTTTTCTATTACTTGGTATTGTTTATTGTATTGTAGCCACTTCAAAACTGAATATGGTGAATTACCTGTTAGTGATAAGTAACGTTTTTTTTCTGTATTCATAACCTGAACATTCAATGATAAAAATAATAACAATTAATAGTAACGCTATTTTTTGAACGTGCAAGTTCTTACTTGGTTGTAAGTGCATTACTTTAAATGATGTTATCCAAAAACTTATCAGCCACTAGCGCATATTAGAACTCATGTGATAATAAATACACAGGTTAATTGATTGAATTTTAGGGGTTTATTATGTTTTCAATGGGTAGTTTATTTGTCGATGTTATGGATAGTAACTGGAACCCTGAAAAGGGAATGATAGAAAAAATCCAAAAAAATATGCCGAAGATCGTTAAAGTAAAAGGTGTTGAAGTAACTAATAAATCGGCATCCACCATCACTCCCGTTGTGAACTCTAAATCACAGGAATTAACAATTAAATCAGGTCTAATTTCAGCAAAAAGAGCTGATATTGATGATATAAACGCTAAAGCAAATTTTACCGTCAAAGCGGGCTATGACGATCAAGGTAAGCCGAACTTTCTTGATGCTAATGGCGATTTAATTGCGGGTATATATACTGACATTCCTAACGATGTTTATCATTCACTGCCAGCATTTAGCTCTAGTATGATAAAAAAATTCTTAACTTCTCCCGCGCACTATTATAGACATTACATCGATCCTGTTAATCGAAAACGAACATCAAAAGCGATGGAATACACCTTGGATGCGGGTACTTATGCTCATGAGTTAATCTTAGAACCAAATGGTTTTTATGACCGTTATTTCCGCGAACTATCACAAGCAGAAAATCCAAATCTATTATCTTCAAGCGAGGATATTAAATCTCTTTGTAAAGAGAATGGGCTTAAATTATCAGGAACTAAAGCCGTTCTTATCGAACGCCTAATTGAACATGATCCTTGTCTCGGTGAGTTTATATTCGATGTAATGCAGCAACGACATTTAGAGGCAAATCAAGGAAAAACAGGCATTGATGCTGTCGTCTGGGATGATGCACATCGAGCATGTAAAACTGTACGTAATAATGAGTGGGCAGATACTTTACTATCAGACGGTATATCAGAACTATCTGTTATAGCTCTTTGTCCTGAGACTGGGCGCTGGCTAAAAGTGCGTTTCGACTGGTTATCTTACGATGGCGTACCTGTAGACTTAAAAACCTCTCGCTCGGCTAATCCATTAAAAGTTATTTATTATTTTGCTGACTTAAAATATGACATACAGGCGTACATGTATAGCTATGTTGGTCGGTTGGCTGGCATTCCAATTCCCCGATATACATTTCCGTTTGTGTGCGTAGAGTTTATTGATGCCGATATATGCGAGGTTTTCGAGTTATCACATGATGATTTTCGTATCGCAGGAAAAAACTATCATCACGCAATAAACGAATTAATGGAATGTTTAGAAACGAATGATTGGTATGGTTACACCGATGAAATTGGCTCAACTAGAATAACCCTATCTAAAAGGGGTAGAGTTTAACAAATAGTTAATATGTTTAAATTAACTAATCAATTTCACATAAAAAGCTAATAAAGTGACAAATAATAGACTTTATTAGTTTTTTTTGTGTTTTTTTTTCATCCAGTGTCGAACTCGGGCAGATTTTAAGACCTCTATTATTAATGGATATTTTTACTATCTGAAATCGTAGTTAACATACTAAGGTCAACTTACAAGCTGTTGAAGCCATTCATGCTAAATAACAGAATTAATTAATTATTTGCATTAATAATGCCTTTTTAAGTTGATTTTTACAATGCAAAAATTTGCGTTGCTTTTTGATGCTGCTTAACAAACTGATTAATAAAAATTATATTTTCTAACTCGGGCAGGTTTGAAGATTACGAACTCAAAAAAAGTTGCAATAAACGATAGTAATAGCGTGAGTTATTGCTATCGTTTATTGTTTATTCCCATATGCCAATATTAACAATATCCCCGTAGTCACCTTACGATAATTTCAATAAGCGGTGGCATTTAAGCCTCATTACCACAATTTAAATATATAAATATTAGTTACAATAACGCTAAATATTAAAATCGTGGTAAATAGATGATGATTAACAAGAAAAAACTTGGAATATTGATAGCGTTATTAATTAGTTCGACAGCAGTAAACGCTGAAGTGATCTCTATCGGTTACACTGATCAACAAGGCGAACATAAAGAAGCTGCCTTATCTCAAAAATTCTTCAACCCTAATGGCGATGTAACCATTACGATGAGTGCAGGATTAGATCGTCGTATGCGCATGACAATAAAAGACGCGGGTGATCTTACTATTGCGACTAAAACCAGTCACGTCATCAATACTCATGACCGACTTACAGTAAATAACCAAACATTTTATGGCGTGCAATTTACTGTAAGTAACAAACTGCAGTCAGGTGAATACTCTATAATTAGTGAAACTCTTGATTTGAAAGGGACGTTAATTAGCACTACAACCGACAAAATTACAATCGATCTAACTCCGCCAAAAGTTGGTCCTATCGTCGCGCAATCATACGGGGGCCTCGGCGGAAAAGATGTTCCTCCTAATGTTTGGTATACCGGTTATTGGGAGGATAATAAATATCGGGCGACAGAAATCTCAGATGAACTCTCTGGGATTAGTGAGATATTTGCCATTGTTAAGCGCGAAGATGGCTCCGTATACAAGCGATCAAAAGTTAATTATGACAGCCAAGGCAAAATGGCATCGATTGGTAATGGTAGCGGTTGGTTCCCGTCTAATAACGCAACTGAAATATACACATTACAGTTTGAAGTGCATGATAATGCCGGTAATACCGAGTATTCACTCGCGCAAAAAATGTATTACGACAACGTAAATGGCAGTGCGTCATTGGTGGCTATATATAATCCAAACTCAGATCAATCGATTGGTGGAGTCAAAGGCTTTGAAACGTACAAGCCTGGTATGAAGGTCTTCACTAATCCCGTCAAAACAATGTATCAAGTGCCTTATGATAACTTTCACACTCATGCGAGGGGTGGATTAATTCCCAAAGGTCATTCTCAGATCATTGATAATGATAAAGGGGAACCAGTATATGTGATTTATACCGATCCTTATGGATTTACTGACGGCAACTACGTATCAATGCATGATAAAAGGCAGTATGGCGGCATATACATTAATGGTTACAATCTTAAACTAGCAGAAGACGTCGTAAAACAACCTGTTCGTCTTGGCAATAGTTATGAATATTCAGATATAGGCTGGTCGTCATGGAGTCGTCACATTAATGTCAATGAGATGCCCGTTAAGATCTTGGCATCAAAAATTATTGCTCAATCACGTCCATATGAACAATTTTTCGAACATATGGGTAATTGCACTATCCCTGCAGGAGAAACTTCTTGTGTTATTACCTATGATCCACCAAAAGAAATCAACAAGGGAACAATAGGTAATTGGCACTATGGTTCCACTCTAAAAAATAAGGACGGCTCACTGTTCTCACAACCAGGATGGGCGAGTGTTCATTGGAATAACTCGGCACTACCAATAATTACGTCAACTGAATGGGAGCCATCAACTAAGATAGTAACCGTTTTAGCTAATCAACCAAGCCGAGGCTATTATTTTGACTCCGTTCGTATTACTGACGCTTATCTCAATAGCAACGGTAAAAAATTAAATGTGCCTCGTACAAAATGGGAGGAAAATTCAGATAATTACAAATTCGCATTCGATTTATCAAAACTGCCTGATGGCGTATATGATATTGATGCTGTCATAATGGAGGCACACCGAAACTTTACAACAAAAAATGTAGCAAAATTCACTAATGATGCTGAGGCACCACAAATAACTATTGATTACAACGGCCAACCCGTTAAAGGGATGGTTCATGGCATTAATGGATTAACTGTAAATATTGCAGATATGTCTGAATCACGGATTTTAGATATCACTCTGAAAGGTGGACCATCGAAAGATAACATTTATCTTGCTTATCGTAATATCGATAAAAATAAAATTAAAATTGAGCAGCCTCGTATTTTCCCTGCGATGATTGAGTCTCAACAGTACACATTAACAGTTCGTGCAAAAGACGCATTCGGTAACATCGGAACATCTAGCGTTACATTTATGTATACGCCTGATAACTGGATTAAATTAAAAGCTGTTACTGCATTACCTATCTCCCGAAAATTGTTACTAAAGAACGACAAACCCGCAGCCGTAATCACATCTTCCGTGTTGCATACTGACTCAGGAAACATAGCTACAGGTCCTCAAGAGGGCATAGTTACTGTCCGTAGTGATGCCAGTTTTGGTGTGATTATTAATGAACAACATGTAGGACCGGGTGAAACTGAGCATATTGGTTTTAATCTGCAAGGGGATAGCGGTAAATTAGAGCTCCCAATTTATCCCGATAGCGATGTTAAGGATGGTCACGCAGAGTTTATGTTTGATGTTCAGCAACTTCGATCTCTCTACGATAAATAACAAACAAGCCTGTTTAGTCAAACAAACTAAACAGGCTCGTTTTTGCTGCAACATTAAATATGACCTTTTGACGACAAAAAATTATACTCTTGTTCACTAAGCACTTTTTTTGCAATATTCATATATTTAAGATCAGGCAGTAATCCTGTAACAAATTTATGAGCATGAATAAAATGTGTAAACCATGAAGGTTTTGGTAGCTCTAATTTTGCACCATTACTAATAATAGCGTTTAGATAATCTTTACTAGCAAGGATAAAACATTCTGTTTGCATTGACTCATAAAGCGGCATTTGTAGTGATGCCGTTTTAGTTTCAATATAATCGTTATCGCATAACGATTTCTTGCTTTTGTTCCGACGCTTCTTACTCCAGTAAAAAGTTATAGATTCTAATACTATTTTTCTCCCTTCTCGACGGGTATGTTCTTCAAATCTAACGTCTATATCCGTTTTATCTGTAATTTCTTTTGTTGCTACTCGTAAAAAACGTTTACGAAAATCAGTAATAACTCGCAAGGATGCCGGCAATTGATAGCGATCCATTATCCACTCATAACTAAAAGTGACTGATTGTTCGTTTCGTTTCATTCTGTTATGCCATTGCATAATGCTTTCATACAATCGCATTGAGATAACACGATCTAAACTAGCCACATCTCGCAAATAGTAGCCAGTAAACTGATGTGTGGCCAACATAAAATCGGCTACTTCTGCGTTTATTGATAATAACGTTAGACCCAATTTTGGTCGCGTTCCTCGTTTGACTGTCCAACTTAATCCATCAAGTGCAATATCGTCTTCGCTATCACCATCACCATTTTCTTCTGGAAGATAAAAAATAACTTCGCGTGTATTTAAGAGCCGAGACGCTTCATTTATATCACGCGCAACATTATTGCCGCCGCCAAAAAGCCGATGATAATAGCCATGGTGAATTTCAATGTCATAACGGCCACGGACTTCTGGAATATTATTTGTCGTTAAGATCTCTACAACGATATAAATCAATCGTTTTTCATTGCGCGTTAATGTATATGCGGCCGTAGTTAATGCATTTGATTGTTTCAAAAAACAGTTACTACCTGTATCTGCAATCGCAACTTCATCGCATTCAATTTTTGACATTAATAAATCCAACTCAGGCAAGAAATAAAACGATTTGCCTGAGTTTATATTCATTTTTCATTCACAACAACTAATTTTAAAGTTGTAAGTCTAATAATTAATTATTGCTTGTTTTTATTTCAACAATAACCATTAAAATTGAAATTGATAACATGTATATAATGTGTACATAAGCGTTGTATAACCTGTTACTTAATACAGCTCATAGTCTTCAAACCTGCCCGAGTTAGTCTTCAAACCTGCCCGAGAAGTCACCTTTCAGCCCTTTAAATTCAATAACTTAACTAACCCAATAAAAGATCTTAAACAAAGGTCTTAAACAAAAGGCATTAAAAGATTTAATTATTTAAACTCACTCCAAATCTTCGATTTTTCTTGAGTTCAAACAATTTAAATGGGCAATTGTTATTATTTTGTTTTATTTGTTTTGATTATGAAAAATACACAACAGCAAAAGACAACCTGAACTATAATTTTAAGTTCAATACCTAAGTTTTACATCATATTATGTGTTTCTTGATGCCTGTAAGCTGCATAGCTGGCTTATCTATAATTTAATGATAAATGCTAAAGGCTATGACAGTTGATCGCCTAAGAATGCGAATTAGAAAAATATATCTTTAAAAAATCAAGCGGAGCGAGAGATAAAAACGCAGTCGTAAAATACGTATAAAGGAGGGGATAATTTGGTACTTTAAAATTAATATCATTTTATGCTGATTTATTGAATATTAATTCATATTTAACAATCAGCGTTATTATTTATTTTTTCTGGGGAAAGCATTTACAGGCGATTACATAAATATAATTTGCACTCGTTCAAGATAAAATATCCTTTTATTGAACGAGTGATAATTAAACATGACAAGCAACTCTGTATTTCACGAATTTGAAGTTGATAAAGCAATTATTACTGATTTGATACATTCGCAGAATGGCACTATTTCTACAGCGTTACGCGATTTCGTGCGCTCTGTACTGACACTACAGGACTTAAATCATTCGAATACAACTCCTTACTAAACACGCGCACGATCGGCACAGCAATGTGCTTACATTCATTTCGAGTTAGAGATTGGCAATTAAATAAAACCCCATCGATTCTGTTTGCAAATTCAAAGGCATTAAGAACCGAATATGCGATTAAAGGCATCACTAAAATAGTTAACGGGATCATTGATAAAAATGAACGAGATTCTTTCGTACAAACGTTTTTTACTACTAATTTAAAAAATCATATTGAGTAAAGTTATGTCGTTGAAAATATTAAAATTGATAACTGCAAGTTTAATCACATTAGCTGTAAGCGGTAGCGCATTAGCTAATACCGTAACCGATACTAATACCGTAACTAAACATCATTTTGAGCTTGGTGCTTACGATGCTGACAATAACGGTATACCTGATGAAGCTGATGCGTTAATTGAGACTAAATTTGGGAGCAACCCAACCCAAAAAGCTGCTGCGCAAAAATACATTAGATCGTTAATGGCTCAAAAACTGGCAATAAAAAACCTGGCGAGAGATCTCGGTCATATGAACATAGACGTTGAAACGGAAACCAACGATTTAACGGGTGTTGATGCAGATAATAACGGTATTCGTGACGATATTGATGCACTCATTAAAGAGAAATATTCCGACACGTTGAATCACAAACTAGCAACTGAGCAATTTGCACGAATAACTCAATATCAATTATCAGTCACTAATTATGATCGAGCTACGACAGAAAAATTTAGAATCGAACTCATGGACAGTACACACTGCATTTTTTCCGTGTTTGAACAGGTTGGTTCAATGCCTGATGCTATTGAACACTTAACATTGAATAGTCGAGCAAGACGCGCAAAAGCATGGAAAATGTCAAGAGCGTTGAGTGGTAGTGTTACACAGCTTCCAACTAAAAATACGTGTTATTTTTTAAATTAACTTAATGATTTTTGATGTCTAGCTTGATTGAAATATGAGCTAGACATCAGGCAGTGCAAGTAAATTATTCTAAATATCAGATAGTTGATTCGATATTATCATTCGATTCGATATTATCATTCAGTTCATTATTAATTTGGCTTGCGACAAGGCTCATTTTATCTAATACATCAGATTTTTTGTCTTTACGAGCAGTTTTCTTTTCTAATTTTGCTAATAATTTATCTCGTTCACCTTCAGCTAAATATTTAGCGTCCACAGCTTTCATTAATCGATCTTGTGAATCTTCTAATCGCTGTTGCTGATCTGAGTTTTGCTTAATGAGGGTGCCCATACGCTCTTCGAACCCCTTTATTTGTTTTTTTAGCTCCACTTCAGTTGTTTTAAGTGAGTCAATTTTATTTTGCGACTTATCTAATTGTTTCTGGTCTGGGCTCCGTTCTTTCATTAACTGAGCAACTTTGGTTTCTGAAGAAGCCAACTTTTCTGTAAGGGCATTACACTCACTTGTTAGCAGTTCAATTTGTTCTAACATTTTACTATTGCTAGAAGATACGTTATTTACTGTTTCTATTAATTGAGCGTTATCTGCAGTTATTTTCTCGATAAGACCTTCATCACTGCCAGTTTTAGCTTCACTGCTAGTTATTGCAGCTTTTATAGCATTTTCAATAACTGAAACCATATTAACATCAATAGTTCTATCACATTCGACGTGCTCATTACGTAATTCCGACATAGATATGAGGCTACTTAATGAGGTTTGAATGTTTTTTATTTCTAAGGCGTAATCAATAACATCAGGTATTGGTGCATCTGTATTGTTTCGGCATTCTGAATGGTCGTCAACGACGTTCGCTATCGAGGATGGAGTTTGTTTTGTCGAATTAATTAGATGGACAGCATCCGTTAAGTTTAGCTGCATTTGTACTAATGTTTTGAATAGCTCTAGTTTCGTTTGACTCGCAATTTTTATTGCAGCATTTACTGCGAGTTCCTTTTGCTCTGGATTTAACGATAATGGCGAGCCTTCAAACTTACGCGTAATACTCTCTAGCTCTAAAGCGGTAATATCACTATATTGAGATAGTAACGGTGCCCATACAAGATAATCAGGGGATGATTCTATGCAATCATTCGATTTTTGAGGATGAGAGGTAATCATATCAATAAGATTTTTTGCTCTTTGCATTTATCTGTATCCCTTAATAACGTTAATTTTTTATATTGTAAGCATCATAGGGTTAACAGAACAATAAATTTGTAGGTTAATAACGATACGATAGCTATTGCGCATAAAGCTAATCATGTAAAAATACATGTATAAATTTAATTAACAAGGTTATAAAAATGACAATTAATCACATTGAAACGTTAGTTAGAGGCGTTTTTGATAAAATGGAGACCTACTGTGCGGGGTCTGCGAAGAAAAATATTGGTGACTACAGTGATCAGTTGAGTGCAAATGATTCATTTAAAGATAAAAATAAAATCATTGATTTTTACTGTTCAATTTTCAGATATTATGAACAAAATGGTTTATCTAAATCTGTCGTTGATCGATTATATACTGTATACGGGACTAATTTTGGTTACGGGTATGGTATTACTCCCAATAAGATCATATCACTAGGGATTGGGCAGCATGGTAGTGATGCAAAAATAGTTGGCGATGAATTGCCTGACATTTCAATCAAAAAACTATTCGAGTCGTTATTTAAAGGTGTTGCGAAGAATGAACCTCTACCTGAAATTTTTCGTCCATTACAGTTAACAACGGATTGTGAGACTCTCGATTACGCGTTCAATACAGTGAAGCGCGCCAGTATTAATGAACTCTATCAAAAAAAACGCGCAGCAATGATTAATAGTAACAGTTGGGATGACGGAGAAATAAATTCAGCCCATTACAGTATTACAGCATCTCAACACGCTGCTTTTATTGAGGATGGTGATTTATGTCCTCTTAACACTAAGAACCTCATGAAATATCACAAATACAGTCAGCAAGATGCAAAAAAGATGTATTCAGTATTAACGTTTTTAGCTGATGGAGTAAAACCAGTTAAAATCCTAAAGCGTCCTAAGCAACTTCCTCCTCTACAAAAAATATTATCACTAGGTCTTGATAGTGATCATAAATATTACGCATGGGAATTAGAACATATTGAAGAGTGGGCATTATATAACAAAGAACATTTAAGCGAAGATGAGAATGAATTGTTATTAAAGGAGCTGGACGCGCCTTTACCTATCAAAAGCTATAGCTTTTGGCTACAAGCAACTAAAGAATGGTATGAGGAGTCACATCGAGACGGTTGCGAGTGGAGCTTATTGGCCACACAAACAAAACATCGCCACATTGTTAATATGATTCGACACAATGCGGTAGGTTACTGTCAAATTTGGAGATACGCATCTGACATGAATCGCAGTTGCTATCATGAAAAAGCGAAGACCACCATTTTAACAAAAATACTAAAAGAATTTCCTGTACTAGCAAGTGCGTGTTTAGCTCAACTTAGCGGTAATAACGGTAGGGACGACTAATGTTAGATCAAAAAGAAAGCGTGAGTTATTCTCAAGTTGTAACTCATATGATACGTAATAATTTTGCTGTAAGTGCACTACTTATTATTGTTCAGATTATTGGACTGGCACTTTTCTTCAGTGCATTACCCCCACATCTAACTGATGTGGAGTTGGGTTTCTTAATACTAATGCTACTGACGTTCTATACCGGTTCTGTATTTATTTACCTAGCGCAATACAAAGCGAAACTTGAAACAGGCATGACTAATCCTATATGGAGATCAAGATATAACAAAATGACAGCAATGATAGTTTTGGCTGTTGTCGTGTTTGCTATCATTAATATTAATTAATGGTCTCGATACGCTCGTTATAATGGTAGGGCGAACGTATTTGATCTCTAGTGTTCACTTTAGAGTTAATTTAAGACCAACTCTAAAGTGAACCCTTACGCTAACAACCAACTCTAAAGTCAACATCACAATCTATACGCCAACTCAAGTTCTTACATAAATACTAGCTAGCTAAAAATATAAAACCTTATCATTCAATTGGTTAGTTAATTAAATGTTCACTTTAGAGTTAATTCAAGACCAACTCTAAAGTGAACCCTTACGCTAACAACCAACTCTAAAGTCAACATCACAATCTATACGCCAACTCAAGTTCTTATATAAATACTAGCCAGCTAAAAATATAAAACCTTATCATTCAATTGGTTAGTTAATTAAATGTTCACTTTAGAGTTAATTCAAGACCAACTCTAAAGTGAACCCTTACGCTAACAACCAACTCTAAAGTCAACATCACAATCTATACGCCAACTCAAGTTCTTATATAAATACTAGCCAGCTAAAAATATAAAACCTTATCATTCAATTGGTTAGTTAATTAAATGTTCACTTTAGAGTTAATTCAAGACCAACTCTAAAGTAAACCCTTACGCTAACAACCAACTCTAAAGTCAACATCACAATCTATACGCCAACTCAAGTTCTTATATAAATACTAGCCAGCTAAAAATATAAAACCTTATCATTCAATTGGTTAGTTAATTAAATGTTCACTTTAGAGTTAATTCAAGACCAACTCTAAAGTGAACCCTTACGCTAACAACCAACTCTAAAGTCAACATCACAATCTATACGCCAACTCAAGTTCTTATATAAATACTAGCCAGCTAAAAATATAAAACCTTATCATTCAATTGGTTAGTTAATTAAATGTTCACTTTAGAGTTAATTCAAGACCAACTCTAAAGTGAACCCTTACGCTAACAACCAACTCTAAAGTCAACATCACAATCTATACGCCAACTCAAGTTCTTATATAAATACTAGCCAGCTAAAAATATAAAACCTTATCATTCAATTGGTTAGTTAATTAAATGTTCACTTTAGAGTTAATTTAAGACCAATTCTAAAGTCAACAACACTGGATCAATGTCTCAATAATTCACTTCAGAGTAGTTTTTATGCCCATCTAAAGTGGACGTTGACAACAAACTCTAAGGTCAATGTATGATGTTTTACTCTAAAGTGAATAACTAATATTAAGCTCTAATGTGAAGTTCTAACTAGCAACTCTAATCTTAAAATGTTATGTATAACTCTAAAGTGAATCTATGACATAATACTCTAATGTGAATTTACTGCTGTATTCGCAATTCTACTTCATAAAAAACAGCATATTTTCAACTTAACTTGGATATCCCTGTGGATAACGTGTTGTTAAACTGTTAGTTACATATAAGATCAGCTGTTGTAAATCTAAGATCAGTAACTATAAAATAGAGATCAGCACATCTAAATCACTGATCAGTAGGTATATTTATCAGATCAGAAAGGTTTGATTCATTGATCAGTAGAAAGGTTGAGTTTCAAGGTGTTGATTTATAGTGTTTTTTTGAGGTTTTACAAATGACCTATATCTTATGTAGAGATCAAAGATCAAAAATAAATATCTTTTTAATGGAAAATAGAAATGATTTTGTTTAATCAAGAAAATGGTTTATTCGAAGAAAAATTAAGACCAGCAAACCACGGTCCTGTCCTCTATTTTCCTAAAGAGCTATCTAGTATCGAATCAATTGATACTGCATCACTAAATAAGAATGTTGTAAAAAAGTTAACAACATTATTTGAAATTATCAAAGAAACAGAAAAGAGATGTTTTTCTGCACAAGAAATTTCGCAACTTTTTAATGTACAATTTAACACCGCAAGAGCATTTCTTCACAAACTTAAAAACTCAAATATTAGCCAAACAGCAAGTAATTTTAAACATTTCAATAACTCAAAGAATGCTTCACTCTATTTAGTAAATAGTAAATCTACTACTTATAGTAAAACTGTTCTGAAAAATGGTGAAATGACAACTATTAGTAACGAAAATCGACATTTACTAATAACAAGTGATTCTAATCCATTGATTACACCGAATTTATCTGTTAATGATAATGGATTATTAAAAGCATTTTTTAATTCCACTCAAGTTCCCGATCACACACGTTTATCTAACATTTTACCGATATCGGGTATTAAATTTGATAATCAATCCTCTTTTGAGGTTCGTCATAGTGAAACATTTTCGTCTAGAATTCTTGCTGCTGACCCAACTACTGAAATAGCAGATATTGAACATATTCGTTTTCTATATTTAATTATTAATTTAACGATGTCTTACTTTGAATATCATAAACAAGCATTTATATTAAAAAATCACGTTGAGGCAATTTGCAGTATTAATCGTGATCAAATTCTAACGTGGTTAATGGTCGATAAAGATAGCGAACACTGGAAAAGTTTTGTAGATAAAAACTTAGCGATATGGGCTAACACGTTATTTTGTTGTAGCGAACTAATTGAGAGTCAATGGATCAGTGAAGCAACTAAACCTCTATTCCGTATTGAAAAAAAATTAGCACATCGAAAATCATCAAAATTCCCACAGGTTTATGTACTACGGTGGGATGTTGACGCACTAAAATTTATTCTTAAGTCAAAAGGGCCATATTTATTACCGTGGTCAGTCATCAGTGGTAGTGATTTTAGTTTCCTTTTATATCTCGATGCTCGTCTTAAATGGCCAGGTAAGAAGTCTGCTTCTCAAAGAATAAATTATTCAGCAAAAGAACTAAAAAAAATATTCCCGATGGTGATTGGTAGGGAACAAGTACCTCAAAGTTCAGAAAAGTTTGCTCATTATATTGTTACAGCACTACATGAACATGCGACTCGTTTTAAAAATTTCACGAAAAAAAATCCATCTTTTTTATTTAAAAATGAAGATGTAATCAGTTTTTATGACAGAAATCATAACGAAGTTGAACTTCTCTCTGTATTAAAAAAGAAGCACTATATATCGCAAATAAAAGCCTATATTGGTGGAATTTGGTTTGATTTTATAATGGATGGAATAGGGGCTAATAAAGAAGCATATTTGGAAGTGCACTATAAATCTAAAAATGTAATACGCAGCTCATTACCTGCTAGAATTTTACCGTCTATCATTGATAACGACAATGAATGTGATTCGACAAAATTGAAAGCAAAAGGGTATTACTCGTATTCTCCTCAATATTATTTTTCTGAAGAGTTAACATTACATGCTGATAAACTTGTAAATCCTGGTTTTAATTACAATACAACAGCAGGGGATCAATCTTTAAACAATGTACCTGATGATATTGTTGATATTATCGTCGATCAATATCAAAACACTGATTTAGGATTAGCCGGGCCACTCTTAAATGAACATACAGTTGATCTACCAAATTTTCTTAATGGTGATATGCCTCCCATTTTAGATCCAAAAATTATACGTAATGTAGAAGCACGTAAATTTGTGATTGCAAGATTTCCTGCAGGTAAGAATGTCGTCATTCATTACCATATCTGGATCACTATTACTAAAGATGAACCTAAATTGCTGCTGAGCTATTATTCTACAGATGATGATATAAATAAAACTGTAGATGAATTAGTGCAACGGACTGGGGATTTTAAAGATCGTATTCTGGAGAGGATTAAAGCCAGTTACAGTACATTACAACCGATTTCTGTCGGCGAGTATTTAATTGATCGTGTCTCTATGAGCAATATAAAAGAAGCATTAAATACATTCTTAGAGGATGATCTTAAACTTGCTAGTAATGATCAACTTTATGCTCTCATTACTAACAATAAACGTCATATAGTGAGATACAGCCAATCAGTGAGTCCAATTGCTGATCCTCTAGGTTTTGCGTCAAAATTTAAGCATTATATTAAATAGTGATGTTTACTTTAATGTCAAAAACTCTATCATGCTAAAAAAAAGCGATCCACTGCGCTAACAGTTAATCGCTTGAACACTAAAATGTGCGCTAACACATTTTAGTAAAGGGTTATTTCTGTTTTAATGCTTTAATTAAAGCTGCTAGTGCACCGACTAAAGTAGCTATAGCTAAAATTAAATCGATCCAGTCTTTCAAGAATGGACTCCTTTAATAACCCCTGTCCCCCAGCAGTCAGTCAATTCTGGGGCCTTCAATATATTATCAAATACCCCTCAATCATCACTATAAGATTATGATTTTTTTTATATTTTTAAGCTTATTTAATCCATTAAATATATTTGCTGTCATTGAATAAAACTAATTTCTGGACTGGAAGTTGGTATGGTCTACATGACACTATTGTTGATTTAGTTGACGTAGAATCGACTCAATAGTAAGCGATCGTATCTACTACTATATTTAAAAAATCCCTCAATTTTGTCATTTTTAAAGTAGATAGCGGGGGATATGTGGATAAAAATAATTACTATCTCATTGTGGCATATAACCCTATAAGCAAAAACAGCCTCACAGGACTACCTCTGCACATGCTGACGTTATCATTAGCGGCACCTTAATATCCCAATACAAGCATGTTGAGTGGATAATTAAGGGACTCGCTAACACAATCAGAAAAGATTAAAAGCGCATCCAGTGAATATAGCTCATTCTTAATCAGGCACATTTGAAGTAAGCCACTAACAACCGATAATGGTCGTTAATCTTTTGACGGTGGCATCAATAGTTATTGATCAATTGTGATATTACTTTTTAACGTAACAACTTTTGATATAAACGCTCCAGCATCGACTTCAAAATCCAGATTTTTATCTAGCATCATTTCTCCAATCATTTTCAGAGCATAATTCAAAGTATCTTCGGTGTACTCGATATCAATTCCAGACATAATATCTTTATAGATTGATACAGCATCAAAATATGTGAATTCATTTGATGGTTTTACACTTTTAGTCGCGGATGTTCGCCACGAGAATAAGAATTCTAGACCTGAAATCTTTCGACCTTCTTTAGTGTACTTAAATCCAAAATTACCGGTCTGACTATCAATCAAAAATTCTATATTTTTATCTCGTTCTGAAATTTCTTTGATTGCGGGTTTAATGATCCGCAGGATGAAATTAGCGGTAATTTCATAGGTTTTTTTCTTTAATTTACCTCGTTCATCAAGTAAACCGAAGATCCCATGTAATTCCGTTAGAGAAAACGGGTGTAGTCGTCCGAACGATCGCCATCTTGATAAGATTGTATACAAACGTTTTGATGACTCCAGGTTTAAATCACGAAATTCTTTATGAGATATTAAAGAGTATCCATTTGAGGCCCCAACGAACACATCAACGAGTTTGTAATTGGGTGTCAGCGTTAATACACCACCTTTGTACGTGATATCGCTAAAAAGAGGTCGGTATTGAAAATCGCCTTTTTTCTCCATAGGAATGCCGATAGAAACACTAGCTAGCATTTGACATGGTTTTTTCAAAGTTGAATACAAATTAATTTTTGCCGTTTGAAACCAATCACTCAAAAGGTCATTATTAAATTCATAAGATGGAACATCTTTTAGATTTCCATTATTTTTATAATTGTCCCAATTTTCTTTTTCAATCCTAGCGAGGAAGAGTGCAAAAATATCATGTTGAATTGGTGTTAATGATAATTGGCTGAAAACTAACTCGTGACTTTTTTTAAAAAAATTTGAGCTAATTATTTTAGTATTACTTTTAATTATGTTTCCCATGCGATCTCATCCCTAACTGTGAACTATTACTACCTCTTTGGCTTAACCACCAAAGAAGCAGTAATAATACGAATATAACGGGTAAAAGCAACAACAAAAACCAAAGAGATAGTAATAGTTAGATACCAACGGCAAAGGTTTAGTAATAATTGGAATTTAGGGGGTGATATCAATGTTATTTTGTCCACAACTTATAATTAACACCAAAGACTTAGTAATAGTTAACCAGAATTTTCGTAATAGTTAACCAAAGATTTAGTAATGGTTCACCAAAGATTTAGTAATGGCTTACCAAATAGATAGTAATGGTTCACCAAAGATTTAGTAATAGTTAATCTCTCAACATTATGATTTTAAATGAAAAAACGATACCCTATATCTCTTTATATCTCTTTATATCTTTTTATATCTCTTATAAAGATCTATATTATTTTATAGTGGGGGATATGTGGATAAAAATAATTACTACCTCATTGTGGCATATAACCCTATAAGCAAAAAACAGCCTCACAGGACTACCTCTGCACATACTGACGTTATCATTAGCGGCACCTTAATATCCCAATACAAGCATGTTGAGTGGATAATTAAGGGACTCGCTAACACAATCAGAAAAGATTAAAAGCGCATCCAGTGAATACAGCTCATTCTTAATCAGGCATCTTTGAAGTAAGCCACCAACAGCACCAGCTCATTCTTAATCAGGCATCTTTGAAGTAAGCCACCAACACTAATAACGGGCACATTTGAAGTAAGCCACCATCAGCACCAGCTCATTCTTAATCAGGCATCTTTGAAGTAAGCCACCAACAGCACCAGCTCATTCTTAATCAAGCATCTTTGAAGTAAGCCACCACCAGCACCAGCTCATTCTTAATCAGGCATCTTTGAAGTAAGCCACCAACAGCACCAGCTCATTCTTAATCAGGCATCTTTGAAGTAAGCCACCAACAGCACCAGCTCATTCTTAATCAGGCATCTTTGAAGTAAGCCACCAACAGCACCATCTCATTCTTGATCAGGCACATTTGAAGTAAGCCACCAACACTAATAACGGGCATCTTTGAAGTAGGTCACCAACAGAAAAACTATTAATGTAATTGGATAACAGCATAAATAACAGATAGTTACCGAAATGGAGGGGGTGGCGCGTATCAAAAACCGTGAGACAATATTCACACGAAATGAAGATGGTTACTTCATTAATTAGATGTTTTATAGGTGATAAAAATGGAAATCAAAGCGACTAATAATCTTGAGTTACTTAAATTTTGTGGTCACGCATGTAGCAATGCTGATTCTCGTCAAACTGGTATTGATGCTTTTAATTTTGTACTTATCGTGAACGATGAATCAGGTTTATCTATAACTGCATCAAACGGGAATCAATCATTTATTCGTAAGTGCGAAGCTGATGATGTTACAGCTACAGAATACGGTGCAATTTGTCTCGATGCCGCTAAATTTTTTCAAGTAGTACGCTCGCTTCCAAAAAACACACCTGTAAAACTTAAAACTGTGTCTGACAAAGATCGCGCACTTGTATCTTGTGGTCGCTCTCGATTACAGATCAAAACCATCGACAGCAGCACTTATCCAACAATCCCGTTGCTAGATAATGAGCAACAACATTTTACAGCAAACGCTAATCTTTTAATCGACATGCTCAAGCGAACAATGTATGCGACAGGAAAAAAGGACGTTAGGGCGTATTTAAACAGCGTTATGATGCAAACGATTAATAACTGTTTATTTGTTGTTGGTACTGATGGACACCGCCTTGCAGCTAATCGACATATGCTAAATGGCGAAACAGTTAATGACAGTCAAATTTTAATCCCAGTTAATGCCGTTTCTGTATTAACTCGACTAAGTGAAGATGCTGAAAATATTGGTATATCTATATCTGATAATCGAGTCGAATTTACGTGGGGATCATTAATCTATCGCACGAATCTTGTGGATGCTAAATATCCAGACATTCGTAGAGTTTTACCAGCCCCATCAAATAAACGAGCAACAGTCAGCCGTATTGGTTTTATCGAAGTATTAAACCGTTTATTAGTCATGTTGGCTGGCGAAAACGCGCCAAAAGTTAAAATGACATTCAATCAAAACTCTATTCAATTAACCACGGTTAACTCCGAGCTTGGCAAAGATACTGATGATAACGAAAATTTGGGATGTGACGAGATCACAGCAACCATTACCGAAGAAATCGGTTTTAATTATCACGTAAATCCGCGTTATTTAATTGATGCTTTGAGTAATACACCTGATGATTTTGTCTGCATTGAATTAACTGATGTTACATCACCAGCTTTGATTATTCCGTCTACTCAACGTTCATCACTTAATCTTGTAATGCCGTTCAGAGTTTAAGAATTAGGGCGGTAAGTTCTTTACCGCCTCGTTTTTATTCACATATCAATGAAATAGGTTCTCAATGTTTGAAGCACAGAAATATTTAGCAGCAACTAAACCAGCTTCTATCATGGTTGAAAAAAAACACTTCAATATCGTTATTGAAGATCAAAAGGTAACTGTTTATCACGAAACTCGCGGGATTAGTGCAGTTCTGTATAACTCTGACATAAAAAATTTAGGCGTAGCCAAAATTATACTAAGCGCCTCAAAAAAGCGTTGTGCTATTAGCTTGGCTAATAACAATAGTTACATTGAATTGCAGACCGTGACGGGTAATTTAGTTGTATCGTTATTTAATATCAGAGGGGAAATACTAACTCAGTTATTAATAAAAGAATAAATCCATTATCACAGCATCTAACTAATGCGCTGCCTAACCAGCAGCCGACTGACGATAACTATTATTGTCAGTCAATTACAACAAACTAAACTTTCGGACTAAAAAAATGTGTAAAGAAATTAAAGTGATACGCGCTAATGCAATTGAAAAAATAAAAGCATCCATAAACACAGCATTAATTATCGTACTTGATAATATCGACATTTCTCATGAACTACAGCAGCAAAAGGACGTTGTAATTTGTACTGACGATGTGTTTTGTGGAGAGCAAAGTTCTTACTGGAACAAATTTGGTTTCGTTGCAGATATTGTTGCAGATGATATTGATTACGATGTAATGGACATACAGCAAACATCATCAAAGGAATTTGAGTTTTATTATAATAATCGTTTTCGCAAAGAACATGCACAACGCATTCATCAATATTTTGAGCGTATAGATGCCTTACCCGCTATAAATACAATATATGTTGCATGTGTTTCGCGTACATCAAGAGCAGCAGCTATTGCTCGGTATTATCAATTAACGCATAAAATGCCATTAATCGGAGATTATCGAAGAATAAATCAATCAGTGATGAATCTGCTTAATGACCCTTGTTGTTTTGACGATGCGTTTGCAAATAAAAAATTCGATGAAAAGCATCCCGTTGTCGCAAGCATTAAATCGTTGTTGCATAACATCATAACTCCAATAGATATGTCGCCAATCCATAATTTATAGTTTTAGTTCAATAGTTAACCCACTCATCAAAAGAGGTGAGGGGGTTAACTACGTTTATTTAAAAGTGGACGCCAACACCCAAATAAATATTGTTATAAATTTTATTTTTTGGTGTTTGGCTTACAGCAATATCGAACAAGCCATTCACGTAGGGAATGTTAATCTGTACTCCAGCGCTGTATGTTAACAACATCATTGAACCTGACGATGTAGAGCGTTCGTTAATATTATGAATCGTTGTAGCACCAACTAGCACGTATGGACGTAACCAATTTAAAAGGGCTGGCTGATAAATCGGTCCGAACCCCATGCTAAAGATATTCTGTGTTACACCGCGATCTTTGTTATTTTTTAGCGTTGCCCCAGCAGACACAATTACCCCAACCGTTTTCAACTCAGAGCTAATTGCCGCGAGGTGGATTGTCGCACCAAATAATTTTTCGGTCTTATTGATCGTTGTAATCGAGGTTCCCAAACTAAGGATTGTACTTTCACTTAACTCATCAGCACTTATCATCGATGAGAACAAACCCGTCGTTAAGGAGACGAGAATCAATATAGTGCTGAATATTAAATGCCAGTTCACTGAAATAATTGTAGCTAACTGACTATTTTTACCTCTTGATTTAGCTAACAATTCATACCCCCAACGAAATCTGGCAAGGTAACGTAATCATTGTCTAAATATTTAACACGGATTATTTGTAAATTTCGTTTAGCAGCTGATATAGATGCTAAACGTTGACCTTCAGCACTATTCGTCAGACTATCAACTGATCCTTTAGGTGCGAAAATGAAATAAATGTTTTTACAACATGCCAAATTACGAAGAATATAATTAACTGTATATTTGTATTCTGACTTTGTAATACGTGATGTATTTAACGTACTACCAGATCGTAACGCGTAAATAAAATTAATGAGATTTTCATCTTCAATGATGATACCAATTGTCTTTCCTTGTTTTCGCTGATGATATTTTCTTATGCACCAAACGATATCACTCAACGTATTTATCATACTATTTTCCGATGAAGCTTGAAGATACGCGCCCTTCCATAGCTCATCATTGTTGACACCCCACACGGATAAACCCTTAGTGCAGGATGAGTTATTAATAACATCAACTGTGCTGTACGCAAAAAGTTCACCTTGAAAGTTTTGTATTAAGCGGTTAAAACCAAATGATTGTTTATTAATAATTAATACGTCTAAACCAAAGAATGGCGGAAATTTAACACCTTGTTTTTCATCTGATAAGAGGTTAGTTGACATATATAGACCATCATTAAAAAGAAAACCAACTATATTGGCATGTTGTAATTTCGTTCTTAATTGATTGCAACTGAACTCTCTATTCGTACTAATATGATCAGAGTTGAGGTAGCTAAGTCGTTCTGCTGTAGCTATCTCTGAATAATAATCGCAGTTGTTAATCGAACGGTAATCAGATGCATGAATATCACTATCTAAAAACACCAACGTATAGCGATGTCTAATATCATTATAACGACGCTGCAGGAAACAAAGACACTCTAGCCAATTTAAGCCGTTTGTTTTATCGCCAGGATCACCTTCAAAAATATTATTACTAATTTTAGTTAAGATATTAATCAGAAGTGGATGATTAACAACAAGTGTCACTTTCCCTGCAGGACAGTCCACATCTAAACGGTGGAATATAGAAATTAGGAATTTAACAAATATCAATGCCGAATTTGAACAGCCACAAAATGGGTGTCCTGTTGATAAATTAGGTAGTCCATCATCATTAATACGTGAAATTGTTAACCCAAATTTTGCAACGGCTGCATTTTTATTGTAATCATCATCCCATCCACCAACACAAAAGGCTGACAAGAAAGCTAACGAGCTGGTGGTCTTTGTTTGTTCGTAATGCTTATTTAGCTTCCTTACCGATGCACCCCTAAGATCAACAATATTACTATTGTGTTCACTGGCGGATAAAATTAACTCTCGTCGTATAAAACCTAAAGAGTCATCAATTTGTTCTTTTGTTTCAAGGAGGAAAGGAACGCTTGATAACTCAGGGATTAAAATTGATTTTAAAGCACCATTTTCATTAACACATATAGTTGATCTAAGTTCTTTCATTGCATAACTCTAACTGTTGAAATCGTAGTAGGTTAACAACTATTAACGGCTGCATCCATGATTATAATGTGATTTGTGTATTTCCATATCATAATAAACGATCAATCTACAACACCATTGTTTGTTAATTACATTTACTCATCACGCTATTTTATATAAAACGCCATTCATTCTTAATGCGTGTTTGCCTTACAATTAATTAGTTACCGTATTTTAGTAACAATATTTGGGGGATATTTGGATTACGAGGCATTCACCGACTATTCACCGACTATTCACCGACTATTCATCAACTATTCATCAACTACTCACCAGAACTGATATTTAGACCTAATGTATTTAAAAACAATCAATTATAACAACTTTATATTCATAATCCGTCAGTAAAAACAACTAAATACCAGTAAGTAATAGGTTATTACCTTATTTTGAACTTTATCTATTGACATATTTATGTGGTGGATTAATAATGCAGCCAACCAAAAGGAACAAGGAAAACATGTATTACCTTTCTTGTTTTAAACTTTACACATGCAACTTGGAGAATTAAAAATGGCAGATATTTTGCGTGCATTTATTGATGATGGCTCAACTGGAACTAAAATTACTTTAGTTAAAAATGATGAGCTTAAAACAGCTACAATTAGTAACCGCGCTGAATTTGGTATGGGTGTACTAGATACCACTGATAAATATGGCGGCACTTATACTGTTACAACACCTGATCGTAATGTCGTTTACACTTTCTACCCTGAATGTCGCGCAATTCGTACAGCAAACGTTGAGTATCAATATAGTAATCTGAGTGTGGCAGCTATTCATCACGCGCTACATTCTATGGGTTGTAGTGGCCACGAAGTAGAAGTCTGTGTAACACTTCCAATTTCTGAGTTTTATGATAATGGTCGTATCAATAAAACAAATATAAAACGCAAATGTGATAACGTTAAAGTTCCAGTCACATGTGAAGGGAAAAAAGACATCATCATCACTCAAGTCAGCGTTTATCCGGAAGGAATACCTGCTTCATATATCAAACTGACTGAGGGCGGAAAATCTGCATCTGACGACGATATAACATTTTTAGCAGATATGGGTGGTACTACATTAGACCTTGCATTATTCGCTGGTCCTGCAACTCGTATCATGAAATGTGCAAGTTATCCTGTCGGCATGTATAAGACATACAATGCAGTTAAACAAGCGATTAATGTTCCAGATTGTCGAGACGCTCGAATTGAGGCATTACTGGTAACAGGTGAAGCGAGCAATGGACGATTTACTATTAATCGTAACGATGTTACCGATCAAGTAATGAGCGAGGCATTTAATTACATTCAAGACTTCATCTATGCTGAGGGTCGTATTGACCGATTCTTGTTAATTGGCGGCGGGGCTGAACTGCTTTCTGACTTCTTAACTTTACAGGGTATTGAACACGAACTGATAGAGAATTCAACTACCGCATTAGTAACTGCTATTGCTAAAATTGAATTATCAAAACGTCCATAGATAAAGGTGTCAAATAATGGTATCAACAACTATTAAAGGACCTCAATTCTATTTTCAATCTGACAATACAGCGCATCAACAGATCGTTACTTTCCTTGATGGATTAAAAGCATCACAACGGGGGAGTAAATCTCAAGCCATTACTAGACTGCTACAAGCTGGTTTATATCTTGAGGCGCTGGATAGCACATTACCGGATCTGATTGTGCGAGATTTAGAAAGGGGGTTAGCGCCTGATTTCAGTCGGTTAGCCAAGCTTTATAAAGTGCTTCAAATGTCGAATGTTGATATTGATGAAGCCATGACTAACGAGGTTCTACCTACTGTTAGTCATAAGCCCGAGCCTAAGCCCGAGCCTAAGCCCGAACTTGAACCCAAGCCTAAGCCTGAGCCCGAACTTGAACCTGAGCCTAAGCCTGAAATACAACTAAAAACTGAATCAATACGACCTGCATCTTCAGTAGATAAAGCGAGGGGTACTCAATCAATACCGATTACATCTGAACATATAGTTACGAATCAGAATAATCAACCTTCAGGCTTTTCGGCTCTTGCAATGTCTTTTATGGACGACTAAAAATTTAGTCCGTTACAAAAAAACGCCAATTAGAAATTAATCTAGTTGGCGTTTTTTTTGATGAAAATAAAGGGGGGTAACATTAACTAATGTCTTATTGAAAAAAAACGGTAATAACCATTCCTGGTTATTACCGTTTTTAAGATTAAAGATTTTTTCCCATTTTACTGATTATTGGTTTTGGTAACCCCATCCAGTACGAATTTAGAGTTTCGCTTCTCGCTCTCAGAATGCGTTAAAACATCAACACAGCATAATGATACAGCGAAGCAAGTATAAGTTAACCGTTACGTTGATGCGACTTAATTAATATCACTTGGTTAAATATCAACCTTAATTATGTAAATATTACAAAATTAAGCGTTATTGTTCATTGGTTTTTTGATTCAATTGTTTTATTGATTTCGTTTTGACTTGCAATGTCAACGTGTCACGTTACAATGCGGTGATTCGTCGTGTTTCAATTACGACAAAAAGTTCCGTAATGCGATAACAATAATTTTTTAAGGATTAAATGCATGAAAAAGCACATTATTGCTATAGCTGTGACTACAGCTGCACTTGCACTTTCAAGCGGTGCTTCTGCATCAACCATATTTGCCAATGATGCTTTATCTGTTGATTTAAACGGACGTATTGAAGCAAATAGCATTCTTGCTAATCATGATATGACCGCCACTAAAATTGGTCGAATTGGTATCTTAGCTCAAACTCAAATTACTGATTCTGGTTATAGCGCCCTTGGTTACATCGAAAAAGACTTAGCCGTATCTCAAGATATCGAAAAATTACGTTATCTGTACGTTGGTGCTGGTAATGCAAATAACCAACTGATGTTTGGTAAAACGGATAGTGCCCTTGGCCTTGTGACTGATTTTACTGACATCCAGAATACTGGCTCAAGCTTTGCAGATACCAAGTTGATGGATCGTGAAGATAATCAACTTGCGTACACCGCGACCTTTAACAGTCTTACTGTTGAAACTGCATACAAGTTTGATGGCGGAAAGTCAGAAGATCACAATAATAAAGCTGGTGGATCACTCGCAGCAAAGTATGACATGGGATATGGCGTTACTTTAGGCGCAGCTTATGCGAACAAAACTGTTGACGGTCAATCAGAACAGCGTGATGAACAAACGATGCTTGGTGCATCATATTCACTAGACAATATTTATGCTGCGATTGTTTATCAAGACGCCATCGTTCACGACTTTGGCCCTAATAAGCATATTCGTGGATATGAATTAGCGACGTCATACGCTCTAAACGAGCAAATCGTACTGTCAGGTTCTTATTCATATTTAGAATCAGTACATAATGGTGACGCGGCTAAACTCATAGCTGCAAACGAAGCAACTGTTAACGCATCATATTATTTCAATCCTAATTTCCGCACTTATGCCGGTTACACAATGCAGATCGGTGGTCAACATGACAACGCTCATAACGAACTAGCTCTAGGCGCACGTTTCGATTTCTAATTAATATTTGTATCGCCAAAATTGATTTTTTAAAAGTCGGCATAAAAGTCGGCTTTTTTTACGTTTAAAAACTGTATGGGGTAATACTAAATGAATATTTTTATTTCATTCATAACAATACTAATGCCATTGGCTTTATGTATTTTCTTCGGCTGCTTTGTTGTACTTAAACTACAGAGCATAAAGAAGACACCGACACCGACACCGACACCGACACCAACACCAACACCACAGTCTACGCTTAAAATTAAGATTGGCTTTAATACTGAATGTGAAAAGAATAAGGACGAAAAATAATCATGGATATGACTTTATTGATATTATTTTTAGTTCCACTTTTAATTATTGGTAAGTTAGTACAGATAAAAAGAGATAAGGGGAAAAGGAGAGTCGAAGAACAAGCACCCAATGCTAATTCAATACCAACCAATACCAATAATCCTGGTTCTTCAGTGAACGTAACAATAAAATCCAACTTAACTTCAGAACCAAAAACACAAATATCGTTATCGAATAACGATATTTGTGATCGATGTGGGGGTGCTTTGCATCCTATAACGATAATGAACGGAGAGTTAAAAGGCTTTACTATTTTAATGTGCGAACATATCGCCTGCAAAAGAAACGAAATAGCGTTATCTTCGGCTAAAAATGTTAAAAGACAACAACTAAAATCAAAAAAATTAAAGGTTAAAAAGAAACCAGTAACTAACAAACAATGTCCAGAATGCGGTTCAGGTTTATCGTTCAAAAAAGGAAAAAGAGGGAAACTTTCCGGGGCAACTTTTTGGGGGTGTGACAATTTCCCAAAATGCTGTTATCACAGCATAATCACGTTACCAAAAAATAATGATAAAGATAAATCGATCCCAGTAACTAACAAACAATGCCCAGAATGCGGCTCTGGCTTATCATTTAGACGTGGGAAAAGAGGTAAACTTGCACATATGGATTTTTGGGGATGTGACAACTTTCCCAAATGCCGTCATTACGAAATAGCAGAGTAGTTAACTAATATTAATCGCTGAATGCCCTGCAAATGCATTTAGCGATTAATTGAACACACCTTGATAACGCTCTTTTTCATGTTCAATACTACCAACTTTCCCTGTGATATTTAATGGTCGTTTCTGTTGATTATGGTTCATCCGTAAAGAATAATTTCTGCTCATTAGACGATTTAGACCTACACGCTGAAAATAAGCCCAACCACCAGCCTTTGATCCTCTCAAGAAGTCATAAACAATAACATGGTTATTATCAACGATATCTATTGCTATATCGTCTCCTAAACGTACATCCACACTCTTCATCATATCAAACCCATTAAATCTGTGTTTAATGTATAAATTCGTCTGCACTTCGTTTTTAAACGTGCCAAGCATATCTTCGTAAAAACGATAAACAGGAAATAGTGAGTGTTTTTTAATACCGTAACTATTATCGGCACGAGTAATAAACATTAAAGAATTATCTCTATATGACTCAACGCATTGCTTGCGATAATCGCGGCCACGTTCTTGTAATACAGAGTATTCGTATAAATGTTCCTGAATCATCATTTCTTGATAATTATCGTAAGCTACAAACGATTCCATACTCATATCATGACCACCCCATAAACCAACACACATAGCAGTTAGAATCCCATCCTTTTGGTTCCATAAACGTTGAAAGGATCTTCCTAACTCAGCGTCTTGAGGATATTGACGCTTTATATTAAGTACCGTTGTCGCGTTACCGTATCTAATATCAAAAAAATCTGTTGGTTGAACGTTGGCATAACGTGAATTGTCACTCGTCTTAATGATTTGCCACTGTCCAATTAACGTGGCCATCGCTTGTTGCTTCGATTGAATAATCGCTCCTGCATTACCGATTAATATTCCACCTTGCTGTACTGGTTCAATATTATAGCCACCAAAAGCCAGTGAAACGGAGGGGAGAGACAGAGAGATAGTTATGGCTAATATTTTACAGAGATTATTAGGTATTACGCCCATGCGGAATGGTCCTATAGATTTATAATAATTTTTGTTCACGCTAAGATTCTGATATCGACTAATGAACAACCAATAAATGATGCTGTATTAAACCAACTCCCGTCAAACTCCTGTAGTAATACAGCCAAATATTCTTTTGCCTCATCAATGTCTACAGGATCCTTTGATGCTATCGCTTTATTTATTACGACCTTGTGGTGCTTAAATGCAATTTCATTTAGATTAAACATTAAAATTTTTTCCTTGGTTATGATTTTACGTTATCTACGCTAACGAATGGTAAATAATATTCGAGATAGCTCAAGAGGTCATCTTAAGCGTATGGCGAAAATACCTTGCGAGGGCAATTTTACTTGATATTTGCAACATTAATCAAATACACCTCATTTTTTAATCAATGAAATTGTAAGTTAATGACCCTATTATTATAATCTTCTTACAATTTTAATAAGTAGTGTATAAAAATGATTGAGTTTGTGAATTTTATCCCTTTGCGTGACGGATTAAAGATAACACCACAACCTGATGTAGCATACATATCAATTCATGATGTTAATCATGAGGATACAAGTCGTAAAAATGAAGCTTGGGGGGCTAACTATGAAAAACAGTGGGGTATGTATTATTCATTTGGATTCGAAGATGCTGCGTATGACGAAGAATTGATCAAAGAATTTGGTAAAGATTTTCCGAAATATTATGCGGATTGTTTAATGCCGGATAAAGCGCTCGACATAATCGAAGCTATCATTGCGATCACATCCAATCCTAACATTAAAAGCATTGTTATTAATTGTGATTCAGGACGCTCTCGTTCCGCTGCTGTGGCGTTATTTATTAATACGAAATACAACATCCCGCTTCTACACCCAGTAGAATATCCTAATTCATTAGTCACTAAGCTTCTTAACGACCCAACATGTTATGATCAGGTGTTTGAGGAATTTGTTAACCAACCGTTAGAGGGGATGAAAAAAAAGACAGCCGCATCCAGTAAAAACGACTTCTTTTCAAAATTGAGTAAGTTGCTAACGGTGCTTATGGGTAAATAGTTATTTGTTGCGTCAGGCGGCAGAAAGTAAAAAACCGACAATAAGTAGTCGGTTTTTTCGGTATTTGGCTTACGATTATTTCAATGGGAATTGGTTCGCAACTAGAATATCTACTTTTTTAATCGCTTCATCAGTCACCTTTGGTTGACCTACAAAGCCATCAACACTATAACCAATCAACATGTATAACTGCTCAAAATCTTCGCTGCTAAAATCATCTTTTTTCTGCATAATATCCATCAGAGTTGTACTATTTTGTATTAAAAAATAGTCTAATATCTCGTTGGATTTGAAGTGTACCACGCCATTATCATCCATTATTAATGGTTGCCATGGTGATTTGAAATTTTGCATACCATATTCATCACGTTCAATAATACCTTCAATATTCTTGATTGTATTATTTGATACGTAACCCAACTCAAAATAACCATCAACGCTATAGCCAATCAATTGAGCGAATTGTTGCAAGTCATTTGGGTTGCTATTGAAAAATTCAGCGACAATCTTATTCATGTTAATATTGCCGTTATCCACCCACCACACTACGATCTCGTTTTCTTTGAAACGTAACACGTCATCTAAATAAATAGGCTGCATAGGAAAGCCTGCTTTAGCTGCGTTCATAGAGTTAATCCCTCATCAACAGTTTTTAATTCAAAAATAAATATCGCCTCATTGCCTGACTTATCTTTCAGCGTTATCTCACATTGAGAAGAATACGGATCAACCTGATTATCTATTATCTCAACAGGACAGTGATCATTGGCAAATTGAATTTTGACGGCATCATTTATCGCAGTCTTGAAATCTTCCTTACTGTTTGACCATAGACGCAGGTTTTGAGAGGCATAGTTAGATATCGCTTCGCAGGGTTCGACTGTGATGGGTACTGCAATCCAACAATCCAAAATACCTCTTTGGTTATTATCACTATGCTTCTTAATATGCAGAGCAGGATGTAGCAGTTCTAAAATTAAAGCTGAGTCTTTCATTTTTAACATATTTCCCTTAACTGAGGTCTTGGAAATATTGTTACATGATTTTTAATACCCGCTAGTGCGGCAATTGGTACTGCTAGATGTAATTGGCATACCATTTTATCATTCTGAGCATCATTATCATTTCAGTAATCGTAATTTACTTACGATTTCTTGCTTGACGCGTAAATATATACTCACAAAAAGGTTATTTGTGAATTAATGAGTAATTATTTTTACACTTAACGAGGAATTTGAGATGTGTTATTTGTTGGTGGATGACAATTGTTTTGTGCGACTATAACGATAGAATTAAAACCTGATCACCACTATTCGCTAATGGCTAGTGATTCACCAGTAGCTAGTGAATTGCAGTAATCAGGTACAATTTTACGATTAAATGGTTAGTACAAACTGCGCTGCAACTGTGTAGTTGTTGTCTTGGCCATATTGGGCACCAATATCTACACCAAAAACACCAAATGGTTTAAGACCAATACCGGCACTGATCTTATCTTTAGCGTAATCTGTCATGCTATGACTATAACCAGCACGCAATTGCGCCCAGTCCCAGGCATTTAACTCAACACCGAAATTCGCAAACTGGGTATTCGTCGCAACCTCTTTAAAATAATGTTGTTTGTTAAGGTCTATATCAGCTGCAATAGTAACTAATTCATTAGAGAAGGATGTTCCTAACGTGTATTTTGGCTCAATGATGTAAGTGGCTGACGATTTAACGTTATTCGATACTTCAATGTTTGTTTCCAACTCTTGCTTAATTAAGTTGGTAGCAGCGAAACCAATCGTAACATTTTGCGCTGGCTTATAAGTAAAACCAAAATCTACGTTGAATGCTGATTTTTCAGTGTGATCATCACCAACGTTAAATTTAGAGTCTTCAAATTCGCCCATGTTCTTTTTATATTTAAGAGCGTAAATCTTTTGCATCTTCGGTGATATACCAACGGCAAAAGATTGGCCGTTAAATGGCAGGGTAAAGTTATGCGCAAGAGACAGACCAATATCCGCATAACCACCAGCTAAGGCATTAACGCTTGATTTGAGCTGGTTATTTTCTGGAGCTTTTCCATGTTCTTTAATGTAGTTGATATCAGCCTGATCTACATGAGTAGAAATAAGTCCAGTAGCAACTGCGCGAGTAAATAAAATCGCACTTGCATAATGATTGGGTACTGACACTGCAATACCGGCATTTACATCTACAGATACAGTAGAGTTATCGAGGGCGTTAAGTGCATCTATCCACTTAGCGATATCTGCTTCAGCACTTGTGGTATTAATCGAATGAGTGCCGCTTGTCGTTAAATTATTAATAGTGTCATTAATTGACTGGAATTCATCTATTTTATTGTACAGATCATTTTCGTCATGCACTGACAATACGACTGATGGCAAAATCATCCCGAAATCATCATTATCATGATATTGGGCCGCGAGCGCGGGGTTATAAAACCCAGAACTTAGATAATCGGCAGATGCAACACCAACACCACCCATACCAACACCACGAGCATCGTTACCATTAGCAAAAGCTGCTGAAGAAAGAGTTGCAGTAACGATTAAAGCTATATTTGTTAATTTTGAAATTTTCACTTGCGCGCTTAACTATTGTTTTTGATTTCGTAAGATGTTAATTCAATTTTCGTTAGTTGTCTTGGTTTTATTGTTTGGGTGGGGAAAGGTAGGGGAGTAAACCCCTACCATTTTGATGTCTTTATATTTTCAGTCTGAGGTTTTTCTCTACCTCATTAATAAGGCTTAATGGTACTGCTTGATCTAACGCTAACTCTCTCCATCGAGAAACATGTTCAATTGTCTCATCAATCGTATTATCAATCATTTGCGTTGTAAATCTTGGACTAAGGCGAGACAAATGATGAAAGTCATTTCGAGTAAAATTGTCCCGTTTATTATTCAAGCTCATCCAGTGATTAGCTATCCAACGACTATCTGGTTTGTAAGAATATGCGATGTCATATGCTGGAGCTAATGACCAACGACCATCATCATTCATCATAAAAGAAAAATTTTTCGAGTGATCATCGTGATTTCGAGCAATAACATTAAATACCATTCGCTTAAATAATTGTTCGGCATCTACCGCTGTGAGTTTTAATTGACGGGCAACACTAAATAATTCCTCGTAAGAATATTCCCCTGCCTTTTTGTAGCTAACATGCGCAATAGCATTGAGAGTCTGTGTATGTATGCGTTTATTGGCATTTCGATCAAAACGCTTTGTCAAGAAATGACGGCGGTTACCTTCATTTAGTAATCGCGTTGGCATCATATCGATCCCACAAAGCTCATGAGCAAGTAAGTAATATGTATATTCCATTGCTCCATAACCCAGGGGATCACCAAACGTCTCTTTATTTGTATTATGCTCGCTGACCCCGTCAAATTTCATCAGATAATGAGAAAATCCTGCTGGGGCCTCAACTTGTCCCGAGCGCACTTGTCGAAAGTCTTCGCTAAAAGCGAGTACGGCTTTTGGTCTAGCCCCACCAGCACTCATCCCAACCGACATTAGCGCGAGCATTCCATCTTTATCTTCAGCACCACTTTGATTTAACGCTAAATCAAAATCTTCACGTTCACTTAAAATATCCTGAGCAACAGCGACGAGTGAACTAATCTGAATCTCTTTTGACTGATCAAATCCGTTTGTGTGGCTTGGTGGTGAGTAAGTCAAGGCACCCATTCCACGCAGCCCCGTATACTGGAGTCTTTCTAATGGTGTTATGCTCGTCGGGGCTCTACCGTTACGCGCTACCCAAGCATTAAGCACACTATTACCGAAATCATCTGGCAATGAGTCAGCAAGAAGCCCTGAAAGTCCTTTAAACGTCGCAGGATCTATATTGGGGAATGTGTAAATCTTTTTCGACAAGGGCATCATCAAGGGCGCTAGTTCGATGCCTGAATCAATAAAACGTTTATCATATTCAAATGCACTTTGTTTTGAGTCAGTATCATAGCTCGCCGCCCCAATCATCTTGCTATTATAGCTTACGTCAATATATTGTTTTACCATCCCAAATCATCCTCTTGTTGAGTAGCGTTATCGCCAATTGTTCTTGAACTTGATGCCCTAACTCGTTCTTTCCCTTTCAACTTTGATAGTTGAATTGGAGATATTGGGGTAGGTGGCAGAAAAGAATCTATATAATCAGTCGCATCAAGAGCTAACATCAGGGCCATAAATGTTTCCATAGTGGCTTTACCTGCTTCAGCTCTCGCTATCCTTTGACGTGTAACTCCAGCGATCATGGCTATATCGTCTTGAGATTTATTGCAATTCAATCGGTATTGCTTAATGCGGTCACCCATTAATTCGGCTAATGCCGATGGTGTCATATGAGAGTAATTCATGCTACGCCTTAATGTTCTATTACCTTAACATTATAATCAATATTTGATGGTAATGTTATATTTTTAAAACATTAATTATAATTAGTCACATGAGGCGGGTTGGGATGCTTAACGTTTCATTATTATAACCGTATCAATACTATATGCTAACTAAGTTGTAATTCTGTAACATTAATTATGAATATTAACGTAATGCACTCAAGACATGGTTGAGTCATGGCTTATAGTAAAATTGCTGTGTGTTGTATTGGTAAATCGTAACGTACTTACAATTTTATGGTTTTTAATAATCACGCCTACAGCAACTTGCAGATGTTTTTTAAGCGAATCAACTTATTACTAACATCGTCTCTGATTTCATCGTTAAACAGATCATGAGCAACCATAAAGTTAAACGTGTCACTTAATCTACGCAATTCAACTCGATAACGCTTTTGATTCTCTTTTGATTGAGTCGATAGTTCCGTTACTCGCCGTGATAGACACTCACTGAATTGTTGAAGTAATGCACTTACAGCAAGTTCAACTTCCCCTGTACATTCCGACGTGGTTCTGTATTGAATAACTGACTCTAATTCGCAGATATATTTTTCGTGGAATATGGTTCCCCACACACACATGCTCAAAGTTGGGTACCAAGCACGTATCTCACTGTCTTTTTTTAGTAAGTTTGAGCTAAAACCTTGTTTCCGAGTAGTTCGTTTTATCTGCCGTGACTGACGCGTAAGTTCTTCGACTCGTCTCTTTTGTTCGATAGGGTAGTTAACGTATTTTAATATTTCAGCATTCACTCTCTTTACTGAGCCATCTAATGATTTACGAGTACGATGACTCAGCTTCACATCCAATAAATCTGCCTTTATTTGCTTATTGAGCTGGCGAACATTTCTTCGTAACTCCTTAACAGCAATAGATTGGTCAGATGACCAATTATCAGTAGTTGATATACACCATAAACCCCGTAGCTTTATATGGATATCTGTAAGTGCATTACGATAACTTCGTAACAGGGATGATATGGCATGACGTCGTTCTCTATTTACAACTTTTGGTTCGTACCGATTAACGTAATTAGTGATTTGTTTATAACAGTCGTCACCACGCTTAGATGCTATGCCATTTAGACTCGGCATTAATTCGTATTCCGCAATAACACCTTTCATTACGGATAGTAGTTGTAACGAAGTAAACCTTACGTCGGTATATTTATGTGTGAGTTGGGCGCCATAATGGACAGCCCGTAGACGCTTGGCTAACCACGAACGGTAACCTGCAATGTTAGTACCGGTATTAACTCCAATAGGGAGACGTTCCCTGGGGCATAGTGATAAGTTATTTATTCGCATTTGTCGTTCGTGCATTACAACACCAACATTGCTATTGACTTGCTTTGTGATCACAGGGTAATTCACTGTAAGCCATACGGTATTCTTCAATTCACTTTTGAGTAGGTCCGACTCTCCAAAACTAAAAAAATTATTAGATGGTCGCTGGTGGTTTGTTTGTAACTCATAAGCTCCACTATTTGAACCATAAAGGATATATGACGCAATATTTTGGGAGCCTTTTATACTGTCATCACAATCAGGGAATAGCCAAATTAAATTGATACCGCATTCACGAAAAAATTGCTCCCTTTGCATTACAGCTACCGGTGTTAACCACGACCGATATAATTCAATAACAAATTCATGGCCATCATGATCAGCAAAATATAAATCAGGTTTCCGCTTGGCATTATCATTGTCATCAGAATACATAAAGCGGCTCATTGATATAGACTCTCTTTGGATATTTGCATCCAAATGCAAAACATCATAGATCCCATATTTCGTATCGACACGCCATTGACGCTCTGTAATTGAGCCGTATCTATCACTATCGTCATTACTGCTTGTATAGTAAGGGCATTGGCTCATCACTAAGGCGTTATCAGCAGAGACAGCATCATGCACAAATACGAATTTATATAGGGACAATGGAGAGGATTCTTTCTGACTAAATGCTGTAGATAGCCGCTTCATAAATAATGGCGTATTACAATACGCGCAACGAGCATAATGTTTATGCTTCAGTCTTGCGTCTGCTATCTTTCGTCTTATCTGCTCAAAATTAATATCAATATCTAAATTATTAGCAGTAAGTAATCTTTTAACTGTTGTAACCGTTTTCTGTCGTTCGTTACTAACAATTATTTCCCAGTTTTCACGACTGATGTGATTATGTTTTTTACATTCCTGAGTCAGCGACATGAATAGCGTCTTACACTTAATTAATGATTAGCGTTATTCTAACTTATCATGGGCGCATAAATTATTTTGAAAACGTTCCGTACTGATAGTTCGGTTATCTTATTTAATATTTTTTATCAGTTTTCGTGTTTATTAGATAACTGGTAAATGATGCAGGATAACTGGTAAATGATGCAGGATAACTGGTAAATGATGCAGGATAACTGGTAAATAATGCGGGATAACTGGTAAATGATGTCATTACATCGAAAGTTACAAACGAAAAAAAGCCCCTAAGAAATGGTCAGTTCCATATCATTAGAGGCTTCATCACTCACGCTAAGATGTACGACACCCATCGATTATCAGGAACCATTACCTATCACCCGACAATACATCTTGTTCGTTGTCCACCCTTGGCGGATAGAACAATATAATGATATTAGCTTACATATTTTACGTCAATTATTTTTGCTATCATGTAAGAAATGTAATAACTCTTTAAGTTGGTTTTTTTGCAAAAAAAAGCTCGTAACTAATGGTAGTTACGAGCAGAGCACCTTACGAAAGTTGATCCAAACAAACATAAGGAAGCTTGGAGGAAGACAAAAAACCAAGCTATTTTAACACCTTAAATATATGAAAAACCAAAAAGGTTAAATTGGGTTTACATGAATATATTTGCTTACGATAACGTTGTCAATATGTGCTGTGGTTTTTATCTGTCATCCTACTACATAATTAAAATATTGCGTTGGTGTGGTTGGCATACGATAATACTTGATATTTGTTGCGAGATTCAAATTGATGAGAAAGATTAAACATAACCCAAACCAAATTTCAATCATTGACACCTTACAACTACCTTTGGGTCATGGGGGAAAGCGCGATGGGGCAGGACGAAAAAAAAGTGAACCAACGACAACCATTAGAGTTCCAGTCTCTCTAATTCCAACTATTAACAAATTGGTAATGGAACATAAAGGAAAAGCTTAACATGGTCAATGTGACAGCAAAATATCTCATCGATGGTGACCAATTATCACCGATCCAATTACAACGCTTATTAGGTGATATAGGTTACAAAGACGGGGTAGGGATCACCATTTTCCATAATGGAACGTTCGGGAAATATAATATTGAATTTTGTCGTCAGTGCAAAACGACAGGGGTGACCACGATAGAAGCACCAAACATTAAAAACGGTGCCGATTTTTTGTTGATTTCGGAATTGACACTCATCTTATGTAATGCGCGTACCGCAAATATATTCGTCTACACTAATGATAAATCATTGGCCATGGCTGCCAAGTTCATTGGATCGCGGTATTTCACTGAAATCAATATCAAACCAATCTGTATTGTCGCAGTCTAAATACTACGACGTTAAATGGCTATTTTTTAGCATATCTTTTCCAAAACTATACTTTCTAAAGTTCACGGTGTGATTCTCTTTTTTAAACGCTTTCTTATTGATTCTTGGGTGACGGGGCTAATTCGTCGCAAACCGGTTCTGACGCACTGCTCATTATGCTTTACCAACTTGTCCAATACTTCGGATTGGTGTCGGCTGCGCAACACCTATCCTTATTTGTTATATCGTTATATAGACCGCAGCAATAGCACTAAATAGACCTAAAACCACAACAACAAAAAGTAGATCTCTAATTTAACGGTTGTAGATGGTGCTCGCAGTCAATAGGACCGATGATATTAAGAGGTATTGGATCCCTTACGTCTCCAATCAAGCAAATACCTCCCTTATTATGACTGTATATTATATAACTGCAGCCTAATGAGCCACAATCCGCTAAACTCGATATCAATATCTCATCATGACCATCATGATTCAGATCCCTATGTGTTACCGATATAGAATCATTATACTCATCACCGAAATCAAGACTTACTCTCTTTTGATAATGAGATACCGCAATACTATCCCAACTATCCGATGTTATAACCGCTGGTGGTAGTGCACCCATTGCGAGGGTTGTTGCTACTAATAAATAAGAGAACATCTCTAATTCCATTTTAAGGCGCTTTGAAACCTTTTTATCGTTTTACTGTATGTGCATTACCGGAATAAACTATTAAAGATTGAATCAATAAATTCGTAAATATCTTGGAATATGGCCACATCACACCTCCAGTACCGGTTGGCTAAGTTTGTCATACAATACAAAATTGTTATGGCCACCTTGACGGAAATCGTAAATTAAAATTTGGTGGTCATTGATGATGTCTATCAAATGTGTCTCTCCAATCCTTAAATCACTAATCGATTGAAGATCAAGTCCATAATGACCTTTGTAAAAGGTATTATTTACTATAGCTTTATCTCGTAAATGCCAACCACTCAACCTTCCTGCTAACATCGTACTCCCTATAGCAACATCCGTTGTGACTTCCTTACCATCATCACCTTCACTTAACGACCTCACCGTAAGTAAGTCATTATCCTTCATAGCCAAGCGACACTCGTAAAAAAAACTTTGACGCTTTTTAGCTAAATCCATCGTTATCGACTTACGATTATGCGATGTTTTTTCATTACGGGCGTGAGAACGCATCTTGTCGCTATAACTATCCCAATGCGCAAAATCACCAACAGTCATATCAAAAGCAGACCAGCGATTATCACAAGATAGGTCCAATAGAGAATCCAAACTCTTTATCTTGTGTCGATACAACTCCCACTGGTGCCTGTCTCTAATTAAACTTTTACGAAAACCTTTAACGTCGCCTTCTTGGGCTAAAGTGATCTTTAATACTTCAGGTTCATCACCGCGCTGGCGTGATGAGTATCTCCAATGCCATTCACCAATCATTAACTTCATACCATTAGTTCTTGATGATACCTGGAGACCATTATTACGCTCAAAAGGGATAACATCTGATGGCAGTGTGTTCCCAATTAATGTGTCCGTTGTTAATACGCCAAATGAAAATGGAACATCAATATCTTCAGCACCAACTGCAGTATTCGATGCCATCATCATTACTATCGCTACTCCAAACCGTTTCATACTCTTCTCGGGGGTGTTTAATCGTTATCGCAATACGATATTGTCAGTGACAAACGATAATTATTCTTTGGATATGAAATAACCGATCATTTGACCGGTTCCCAATATTAAATCGTTTACAACTCGGCCGTCTCTTATCTGTAGATCAACTTTTAAATTATCGCCATCTTCAGTAACAAGACCTTCTCTACATTTCCACCCTAAGTTGTTAGTTGTTATTTTCTGCTTGATGTTACTACAAAATCAACAACCATTGTATAAGACAACTTGTAAAAAATAAATTATGTCGATTATGTCTGTGACGTTCGACTGTAATTAGAAAACGATACGAATTGATAACCAATAAAGTTAAGTGAGGAACTAACAAGTAGTGGTTACTTAACAGAAAATGGGTGGGGGAATTAACAGAAAATAAAAAAATGGGTGACATACTTGCAGAGCAATAACCATATCTATTACTTAAATCGTAATGCAATAACAATAAGTCCAGATACGACGATAATGACTATATCTGGACTTACAGTGATTTTAATACCAGCTAATAATCTCTCTATCCACAGCAACATCATCAATTACATCTCCATGCCTCGCTGTACACTGCCTATTACTACTAATTATTCAATAAATAACGTTAACGATACGAATACGTTAAATTTGTTTGATAACTACATCAGCCAAGCACTAAAAATAATCCTTAATATCCCGCCCCTGACGCCTCAATCGACGATAACCTACCCAATGGTATCAATACCAATGATAACGGCGCACCAGACCGCTCTGAGCGAGTTATATGGCAAGGATTGAGTTTAAGTGAAGATACCATTACAAATGCGACTATCGAATCGTAAGTGAAGGCGGGATAGTTTGTCGCTACAATCAACGGGTAACCCTATCTTGGTCTAAAGGCGTACCTGACTGCAATCGTTGAAGTAAACTAAAAACAATAAAGGCATCGATACTAAACCTTGTTATAGATATCGATGCCTTTATCTTTTTTAATTCTATCCATTATCCTTAGAAAATATTTTTATTTTTTCCTACCTGTCGCTGACACTAACTTACAAAAATAATTAAACTCGTTATCTATCTTTGCTACCCATTCACTCATCATCGCGTAACTAACACACGATTCTTTTGATGCATCTAATGTGGTCAACCGTTTCATGTAGATCCCCGTTAAACTACTTCTGATATGCTCTGGAGTGTTTAGGTGCTCCATCATGATTGCTATCCTTTCTTTTTTCTTATTCATTTAGAATTCATTCTTTAGGCTAATATAAAAACATACCATCTAGACAATCATCCCCTAACAACTCAAGTTTGTCATTTTTAATATTTAAATTAATTTCGTAACTTACTTACAACTTTAACAGGTGTGTTTTAAATATTGTTCAGTGCTTACGAATATTTAATTGTATCGTTCATACAAATATTAAATGATGATCAATATTTACTCTCACCATTAAAGTGAGGTGCTAGTTAATTATATTAGCTAGGGAATAATTGTAATGCAACTACGATAATAATCCTCGGTGATAATCAGTAGCGATATGAAAATGAAATAATTTAAAATTAAAATAGGAGTTTTGATTAATAATTAAAAGCAAAGGGGGCGATATATAATAATAGTTTGATTGAATTAACGATTAATGGGTTTAGTTTTGATTATTTTTATTAGGAATGGAATTAGAATTCGGAGTGATGTTCGAATTGCATCCATGTTCTCTGGTGTTGGGTGTGTAATGGTAAAATAGATAACTGGCGATATAAAACGGGTCACCAGCTATCACTCATTGAAACTTATGGCTTTTGATAAAAAGCGATAAATTCACTCGCATTATATTTCCAGCACTTATGATTAGCCATGTCGATATCAATTAAGAATTTATAACGAATTAAAGGCTTCTGTAATTCTTGTTTTTTTGAATCGTCGATGGTGACATCACCAAGACTTTTTATTTGATTAATTAAACTTGATTCCGTTTGAAATAACTGTTCACACTTAATCGACTCAGGATCCTTTACGTGATCCAATTTAACCCAATCAATGTACTCATCATAATCACGGATGAAATCTTTTAAGCTAAATGTTGCTCTGGGGGATTCGGTAACATCTGAAGTACACATCGAATTATATTTAGTAAGTAGATTACGATACGTCAATATCTCATCAGGGAGATTACTATCAATGTCACCCACTAAGTAGTTATAGGTTTCTGCAGCAAGTATTTCAGTATTTTTTACTTTATCAAATTCAGGCTCTAAATACGCACGAAGCCGAGATTCAATGTCGCTCAACCTAAAAATCATTAATGGGCACTTGTTCATATTGTTAGCACTAGAAATACCGCTATCAAGATTAGTATCTGCGATCGTGTAGTTGCAACTTAAGAGGAGCGGTAAAGCCATTAAAATATTTTTATTGAACATCATCACTAACCAACCTAACACCGAGAATGCAAAGAACATTACCACTTGCTTACGCAAGGTTCAACGTTAAGCGTTGTAATTTTAATGGGAATATCTTTTTTTAGAACCATCATCAACATTGCATCATGGGACGCTCGTTATTGGCCCTGTAGATGACTGTCGCTTACCGCTATGGCTTCTTCCTTAGTTTTTTAGCATTGCTTTGGTATATATTCTATTCGTCTCCCAAGGCATTGCCTTGGGAGAGATCTCCCAAGGCGCTGCGAATTTTACAGTCTCCCAAGGCACTGCGAATTTTACAGTCTCCCAAGGCACTGCCGTTTCCTATTCGTCTCCCAAGGCGCTGCGAATTTTACAGTCTCCCAAGGCGCTGCGAATTTTACAGTCTCCCAAGGCGCTGCGATGATAATCGAGAAATAATGGCTATATCCCAAGGCGCTGCGAATTTTACAGTCTCCCAAGGCACTGCGAATTTTACAGTCTCCCAAGGCACTGCCGTTTCCTATTCGTCTCCCAAGGCGCTGCGAATTTTACAGTCTCCCAAGGCACTGCGAGACAGGTTTAAATAATTAGCTATAAAACACGATTAATAACAAGTTATCGAGTGAGGTATAAGAGTGTATCTTTGTGTGTAAAATTAGGGGGTATAGATAACTAGGCGGAGGGGGGGGGAGATTGGATATAGGGATCATTGGTTATCAAAAAAATCGTTATTTAGAAGTGAGTAAAAAAAGAAAACCATCCAAGTTATTTGGTCGGGGTGACGCTCTAAATTATATTATTATGCATATGAATTTATTATTGATTTCACAGTATTGATTGTCTAAATCTATCGGTAAAACGTTAAAATTTCGCGGTTAATATCTAACTGCGATGTGATTAATTGAGGGAAAAGAGTAAGAATAGACGTTGGTTTTAATGTGGTTATAAGGCAGTATTGGAGTGGTTTTAAGGTGGTTTTAAGGTGGTTATAAGGCAGTATTGGAGTGGTTTTAAGGTGGTTATAAGGTTGAAATAAGGCAGTATTGAAGTGGTTTATAAGGCAGTTATAAGGTTGAAATAAGCCATTTATCAGAGGTAAATGATGAATGACTTATACGTTTTAGATGAGTAGATTATGATTCGAATAATCTAAATAATAGTTAAAATTAGACGAACTCAAGGAATCTAAAAGCGATATCACGCATTTCAGTTGAAGATGCTTCAAGGTTAGTTTTAAACCTTTTTTTAAAGCTTTCACCTTCAGCTATATTGATGCAATTGAACGTTATAACATTAAATATAATATACTCACCGAGAAGGAAAGTAGTAAATGATTTAACTAAGCTACTAATCTCTATATCGATGTTTTCACAGTAATGGTTAATTATTTCGTCTTTCTTATCGGGAAAATCAAGTGCTCTCATGTGATGCTTTATCTTATTTTCATCGTATAAAACAGCACAATTAACAATGCCATTTGAGAGTCCAAAGCAAAACCTAATATTAGATAAAACATATTCTACAAAAGATAGTTGGTATTTATTTTCAGCATAATATTGGGAAAGTTTATTAATTAATGCATCATTAACCTCTAAATTAAAATCAATTATAGGCATTCGATACTCAGTCAAAAGATTAAAAATCGAGCTATCTTTGGGGCAATTGTTAATTAAGTCGCGTGATAGAGACTTACTGCATGACTCAATAAGAATTGATTCTATCACTCCATGTTTATTTGTGCCTATAAACGCCATAAAAGTATTATCAATCGTTTTTAAATGTTGGGTGATTACTTGTTCGAGCTTTTCTTTATCATCGTTATTGAGGTGTTTTGGTACATTATTTATGGTTTTAATTATATGTTCCCAACAGGCGGTTATAATTGAATTTTTAATAGTTTCTTTTTCATTATACTTTTCAAATTCATCTTGTGAGTTAATGTTTAATTCTTGATTATCTGTCATTGCATTACCTGTTTGTATGAAAATGGAGTATTAAAAATACTCCATTTAATTAAAGTTTAAATTAAAAATAATGACTAATCAGAAAATAATTCACATATTTCTTCTTCAGAATAGCTATGGGTGTCATTGTTTTTATTTTTTTCTTTCGCTGATTCTTCATCTTTCAAGACGAGTTTTATAGACTGAGCGATCGAATAACCTTGTTTTTTATATTGGTCAATTGCTGCCAATTCTACACCATCAGTTGTAAACATTAACTGTTGATATCGAGGTACGAATAAACGTACTACTTCCCGAGAACTACCTGTACGGATGTATAATTCAGAATACATTCCCTTAACTGTATGAATACTTTTAAGCAATGCGAAGTCTGTTTCATTACCATCGAATTGTTTATTAACGCGTACTTTTTCAATCACTTCAGGCTCTTGTCGTAGAAACACTTTAAACTGAGAATTATCGGCCATAGCCATCCCAACTTCTGTTTCATACGCATCCGAAATTGATTGCGTGATACACACTCCCGACGCGTTATATTTTCTGAATCTGCGCCATCCAGCCTCTAAAAATTCCGCAATAGCAATGCCAGCACCACCTTTTATTTTTATATACTCCCACGCTTCGTCGAGTACAAAGCATTTAAATTTATCCTTCCCAGTCATAAACATTTCATTTTGAATTGCGCTTATACATTGAAGTAATACTGCGATTTGTAGTTGTTTACGACTCTTCAATTCTTCTAATTCAATAACAACAAAGCTGCCAGAAAAATCCACAGGCTCGTAGTAATCATTAAAAAATTCGCCATAAGGCCCAGTTTTACACCAAGGCTCAAGTTGCATACCAACATCTCTAACACTTTGTTCCTCATTTGAAAGGCAAAGATTAGCAAAATCATCGATAGAAGAATCCCTTCCTTTCTCTTCCCATAATTGTGAAAGAAGTACGTTCATACGTGCACTTTGGAAGTCGGTTAATGTACCGCTAGGCGATGCCATGAACTTTAATAATGAAAGCACCATGTCACCCTGACCATCCTTACCACTAAATTCATGAATCGATTTAAATGGATTCATTGAGTATTTGAAATTATCACCAAACTCTAAAAATTTACCGTTATATAGTGCGCATAATTTTTCATAGCTGCGGCCGACGTCTATAACGAAGACTCTCGCGGAATCTAACGGCATTTGTTCTAATTCAAGTGGGGTTTCACGATACAAATCACCACCTTTTACACTGCCAGAACTTAAACAATTTGATATTAAGTAGTTAATCCAAAATGACTTCCCCGAACCTGAGGCTGCCGCACAGAACATGTTGAAATTGCCGTCAGAGGTAAATGGATCAAAACAAAACAACTGACCATCACGAGTAACAAGAGGGATAGTTGGCCGAGACTGACCGTTACCTTTCCAACTCGCAATCATTGGTGTGATAAATTTTAAAGTGTCGCTAGTAAAGCGGTTGAAACGGTGAAAGTTAGATACAGCTGCTTGGTCAATACCCATAGGTAACGATGATAATAAAAGTGGTAAGCAAATATATCTATCTTCGACTAATTTCCATTTCTTCTTTGATGCGAAAGATTGCATCTCCATAACCGTCTGTTCAGAAGAATGCTTATCCTTACAAAAGATCATAAACTGTAAATAAGAATCAGCGATTTGAGCCCCTTTATTCTCTAGTGATACGAAAAATTCATCGTAATCACGTTTTTGGTATCGAATACGGTCAACCCATTTACTTAATGGACCTGATGCTTGGTGTGTAAGCCAACTACGACGTTTTGTAAATTCAGATTTTGCTTTTTCTTGATTAACGAAGTTTATATTTAACGTCATTAAAAAAGGCTCTCTCAAACCATCTCGACCATTTCGCCAATCACAAACAAGATCGTATATTTCACCAAAAGAAAGAACTTCAGGGAAACGTTGAACCGAAAGAAGCTTTACAAATGCACTGTTATCACTGCCTTCTTCACCGATTTGAACCCCGTCTTGATGTACAAATACAGGATTATTACGCTCCATAACTTGATAACGCAAAGGTAGGGCAGCGTCATGACCTTTAACTCCACTGCGCCAGTCAGCATCCTTATTATGATTGTGAAGGATTTGCATACGGTGCAGATATAAAGCTCCATCCATATCATATGGACTACAACCGATACCTTCCAGAGTTGAGCGTAATTGAAGATACATGCGACGAAATACTTTCACTTCGTCTTTTGATGGTTCTTGTTTTTTTAATGGCATCTTAAATGACACCCATACTTCAAAATCTCTCACTTTGAGATTCATGTTAGGGTTTAAAGGTTTTGTTGTAGATTCAGTGAAATATTCATATGTAGAACGACCAATGGAATCATATAACTCTCCCATTTCACCTTCAGCGCGACCTTCTCGAATAGAGCCAAATCGATCTAAAGTGTCCTTAATATATGGCGAACCAAATAGACTAATTTGCATAAAAGAATCATCAGGAAAATTTCGTTGATATAAATCATCCATCGCATTCATTAAGTCATCATTTACGCCTGTTAATGGCTGGCAAATAAATGTAAAACCAATAAAACCACCATCTAAAACAAAACCTTTCATTTCAGGTAAATATTCTAGAACAGGGAGGGAGTCCCCATACTGGGAAAACCTCATAATAGAATTATGATAGTCAATAATGCCGGTCATTTTAAAATTCCTTTACGTAGTCTGATACTTTATCTTTAGCTGGTGCTTGCGGGTAACGCTGAATAACCTGCATTCCACTCGGATCACCTGTTGGACTCATTTTTTCCCGTTCTTTTAATGACGAGCTACGGGCATTGAGTGATGTAACCATGGCAGGTGTGGCTGTTGCATCACGACCGACTTCCCAACGACGAGGTGTTATCTCTACATATGTATATCCTGGCATGTGTAAGTTATGTTCTTTATCTTGCCAAGAATTTACAAGGACGCGTAAAACCTTAGCTTCGTGTAAAATAGCCATAGGATCTGCCGCTGGATATTTTTTGTAATTAATCTGATATTGAGAATATATTTTGCTACGTTCTGCAGCTGTACCGCCCGGATACTGAGGTATGTATTTATCTTTTTCGCTATTGTCGTCGTCATCATCATTGTCGTGATTGTAACCAGCTTTATTCTTAGCAATAAGTTCACGTTTAATAACGGCAATATCTTTTGATTTGTTAGTTAGTTCCCACACTGTTCTTGCGCTTGTGCAAGGCAATCCTTCCTGCAGAGCATAAGGGCATTCCGTTGGTGGTTCGCCAATCTCTAAAAAAGATGAACATCCAGTTAAACCAGTCATGATAGAAAATGCAGTAAGGGTTTTGATTAATTTATTTTGCATGTTATTTAATTATAACCTCTCCAATTTTTGAAATGTCTTGATGCATAAACGCTTCTAAATTACTCGGTGTACCTGAGTTGTTTAATCCATCAACTCGGACTAAGTGAGGTAATGATTTGATGTGTAGTAAACTAGCTAGGGCGACATTCATCATTAATGGTTTTTTATTACACGTAGGGATTAATGTTAGATCGCTCTTTATCTTGGCTCCTTCCATGAGGTACTCAAGAGAAGTGGATTGATCTTTATTGCACCAAAGGCTTATTGAATCCATGATGGAGTTTTTGCCTGTTAACGGTACAAGCAAAATATCAAAGGCATACTTATCTGCTAATAGTTCCATTTCTGAAAATAACTTTGCGTTGAATTTTCCATTTGGGTCGATTAGTACAGTTAAATCCGCTTTATCTTTCTTTTTTCCGTAGTGATAAATGGCTAAATCATCATCATTAACACTGAATATTGATAAAGGTGTTAGCCACATCTTTTGAACTGATGCCTTATCTGTAACTACTCGTTTATTCCAAAGATCATATAGTTGAAAATTTCCACGGATAACCATACGAGCATTAGAGTCTATTAATAGACGTTCACCATCTTGATTCTCGATAATTGATAAATCTGTAATTGGTAAACGAACTCCCCAATGAAGTGATTTATACATCTTCATTGCATTTATAAATCCATTCTTATCAAAGACTTGTTCAACTGGGGTTTTATTGATGGAATTATGTAGTTCTGAGTTTTTAGCTGATGCATTTTTAACTAATGGATCAATACCAGTAGAAAAAGCAGAAGAACTAAAAATTACGGATGAAAGGATAATTGTTAGTAATGAAAGTTTCATTGTGCACCACAAGTTTAATGATTGGCGTACATGATACTTGCTTACACTTCAAAGATCATTGTTAAGTGTGGTTGCATTACAATAAAAGCCGAGAGGTTTAAGGTTTTCTCGGCTTTTTTATGAGGATAGGTGGCAGGTTACATTGATGCTACGGTGTTAATGGCAGTTAATAATTTAGCATTTTGAATTTCTAATTGAGAACGATTATCTCTTGTTACTGATACTGTCACTGTTGCGCACATAACTGATTTTTTCGCACAGTGGCCATAATTAGTTGCAAGAACTCTTGAACTAATGATTTTCTTGTTTAACGAAACATCAGAGTTAGTTACGTTTCCTTCAGTATCAATTGTATTTACACTGATACTGTTAACGTCCAACGCTTGCAACTTAGCCATTTCTTCCGCCTGTGCAATGGCATATGCTTTTGATTCGCCTTTTTGCGCGACATAAGTGGACGTATAAGTTGCGGTTGAAAGAATTGGTTGTCCAATTGCTAGGGTGTTTGCTGTAGCTACATTACAGAAACCGCTTGCAATAAGAGCGACTATATATAGAATTTTTTTTCTTGTATTTAACATTTAGTTACACCTAAAAAAACGGCCTTCAATATTGTTATTTAACAACAATGAAGAGCCGCTTCAAGTATTTTTTGTGATTTATTTTATTTTGTGTGGTTTAGGCGTGCGCACTAATAAAGGCTTAATATTACCAACGATACTGTCAGATTTAATTAATACGTAACCTTTATTGTTATATGATTTAATTACTGCATCCATTGCATTCATTGCACTAGCCTGATTAGTGTTAGCCCAGTCTTGCGCCATTAAAGAAAAATCAATCACCTTAATCTTAGGGATGTCTTTTTGTAATTGAGTGACATATTCCATTGTCATTACAAGTTTTTGTTGTGAATCATTAAGCTGGACTTCAAGGGCTTGTATTGATTTATACACATAGACACCCCCACATGCACTTAAAGCGAAAATTACACCTAGAGCGATCCATAATTTATGAATAACTGAAATTGTACTTACTGGCTTTGGTGTGTTAGATTTTTTTGTTAACGCTTCATTTTGACTCATATTATGCTTTCCCTAATTTCAATGTAGCACCACGTTGAATGATGAAATCAATTTCGATACCAGGATTAATTTCAATATATGGACGCATTTCTTCGACTATCTCTATGTAGTATTTAGCTAGACGATCCATGGCCGAACTCGCGCCTTTTAATGCAGCTCCACCAGCGACAGTACCCATGGCAGATGCGTCAGTAAATGTCGCAAAAGCACCCGTCTTATTATCGCCCATTTTTATATCAGTTTGACCTGCTAAGCCACTCATACCTGAAAGGAAACCCGCCCACATGGATTTCAATGCAGCTTCACCATTCTTACTTACTAACCGACCTTTGATCCCATTACGTCCATCAGGACCAACACTAAATGCGTTTAATGATGTCTCTACCGCTACACCATCGCTTGTTACACAACTAAGCGCCTCTGCACGCAAGTAGGCTCGGGAACTAGATAGGTCTCCGATTGCTGATGTTACTAACACACAATCGTTAATATCTGCTCTAAAGTTATTTGGAAGCAATGCGTCTTTATTTATACGTAAAATCGATGGTAAAGGATCATGCTTTGTTGAACTGCCGGTTGGAACGTCCATACCTGTAGTTAAGATGCCTGAGATCATTGTTCCTGCAGGCAAGATAATCTGAGTAGGTTCAACTTTTTCTGATTCTTGTTGATATATCGGCTGGCTAGTCTTCTTTTCCGGTTTTTTACCATCAATAGTACGAGTCGTAGCGCCATCTTTGGATGTTGCTGCTGCGGTAAGATTGGTAGTTTTACCATTATAATCAACAAATTCATCTGAACTTGATGTGATAGTACGAATCCCCACACGACGATGATCAACAACTGGTTTACGAGGTTGTAATTGTTGCTGCGCCACTTGTTGCATTGGTCGTAGTTGTTGAGATGGTTGAGATTGCTGTTTACCATTTACAACAGGTTGAGGCTGAACCTGAGTTTGTGGCTGATTTTGAAGTAAACCTCCACCGTAAGTTGTATGATTATTAGTAGCGTCAGATTTTTTTTGAATAGCCATATCACGTTTTAATGCAGTCTGACTAAATCGTAGATCCTCAATCTGTTTAGATAACCGGTCTTCGAGTTGATGCATTTCATTTTCTCTATGATCAATTGCCGTTTCACGATCTTTAATCTGATTTTCCATTAATCCGTAAATTTCGTCCATATGTCCTTTTTCAATCGTATTAGCACCAGATTGAGAAAAAAAGTTAGCCTGCACTTTCTTACCTTTTTCAAGGTTATGGTATTCTTGTGCGCTTTTTTGCGTACTGGAATCATCTGTGGCCATTACACCAAAGATCACTGAACCCATTATGACTACTGCGATAATACCTTTACGTTTTTTTGGTTCTTTCCAAGCTTCGACTAGGTTGTATTTAAGTTTCGAAAAATCAGCCATTTTATGCCTCCTTACTATCTAAAAGGCTAGGGCGCACACGTTGTCGCTTAATTTTATCTAGGTATGCTTTATCACGAAGAATATACACTTCCGTTGATTGACCAGGTGCTAAAGTAGCTTTATCAAAAACGCCAACGGCAATAACATCATCACGAAGACAGTATTCTTCCCTCATTTGTCGGAAATTATTAATGTCATTTGTAACTTTTACGATATCAACAATTTCTTGGCTACTTTCTAATCGTTGCATTACACGGTGATACATACCCAATTTGTTAATATCACATGGGAACATCTGATCTCGTGGAATATCTGTACTAAAGGCATAACCATTAGGGATATCGCCTTTGGCAACAGCTGCAAGTAATGACGTTGCTCGTTTTACGTAACTAGAATTAACCCTTGGATCAAACTGGTTAGCGGGAGCCTCTTTCATTTCTCGTATATGCTTTGCAATAGCTTCTTTTTCCTCTCGCTCATTGACGAAATTCTTATATTTAACTTGTAACGCACGAGACATTGGTACTTTTACTTCAATCATTGTTGGTGGAACATCCAACGGCATTAGAGTTAAAGAAACATTTGTTTCAGGTAACCCTTTTTCTCCAACAAACAAACCTATTGGAGATTGGTCCATTGGAGTAATAAAAATGTATCCGTCTTTTACTTCAATAGGTACATCCATAGATGATGTTTTAATTGATACATTTTTAAACGGTGTTGAAATCTGGTTTTGCAAACCAACAGCAACAGGTGCCAACTCACCATCACCAGGTTTAATGCGAATAGTTTGATGTGAGTCATACTTACGTTTTAACTCGTCTTTAATTGGATCTCGGCCATGCACTTGCGGTACTGGCACACCAAGACCATAATCTGCAGGATTAATACCTGAAGGTGTACCATTAACCTTTGTTACGCCCGATGCTGGTGGCATTTGTAATTGTGGTTCTTGTTGCGTGGCAAATTGACTCATATCTACCGGTTTTAAAATATCGCTACCAGTTTTTGAAACAATATTCCCCGTACGTACCGATTTAGCATCAATATTCTGTCTAGCACGTTCAGTTAGGGCATTATCAATTGCAGCATTCTGATCACTGAATGGTTTCGGCGTGTTATTACTCGTATAAATGTCAGGAGTATTAATAGGGGACACTGGGGATACAGATGGTACTGGCATTCCGATAGTCCCTGTGGGCTCTATCGCTTTATCTTCGGATTCTGTTGCTTTGTCTATTGAATTATAAATACTACTGTTAATTAGTGATGAAATTTTACCTCCACCCTGTGATTTTAATAGTTCGTCTTGTGTCGGTTGAGCGTTTTGAGACAGAGCTATACGACCACTATTTATTGGTTCGATTGGAATATCGGAAGTATTGATTGCGGCTATAACGGTATGAGAAGCCAACGCAGCCGACACAAGTAATACGAGTTTTTTGGTTCGGGTATTTATTAACATTATTTATTATCCTTGATGCTGTCGTCTGGTAAAGGCACATCTAAATCGTCAGGTTTTAATTGTTCACCTTCTTGTCTTTCTGCTTTATCAGCATTAGCTTCCTTGATCGCTTTTACTCGAGAGCGTGTTTCAGGAGCACCTGAATATTGACTGAAATGGTCAATTTTAGGCATACCATTACTAGCTGTAATGCGGATTTCATAAGTCCATTTTTGAGTCGTCGAGGCTCCAGTTCGTGTTGACACTGTTTTTTTATCGCCATATACCCAAACTAAATCAACATCAGAATTATAGATAAGGTCAAGAGACGTAAAACTTTCACGAACACCACGAACCTTTAGCGCATCAACTTGTGCTTGTAATTGATGTTCGAAATTATCAGCGTCCTTAGCACGAAACATTTTTCGTAAGGTATCCACAACAAAAGCTTGGTTACGCTCGCTGATGTTACCGGCTAAGTTCGCTGTAAATAATCCCCAACCAGTTTTATATGCCTCAGATGCCTGATTACCAACAAAAGTAATTTCTTCATTAAACGTTGGAGGGACGACAATGACCGTTTCTTTCTTACTCATCACCATGAAAATTAAAACAATCACAGCAACAGTTAAAGCTAGTGCGATTTGGTTCATTATTCCCGCGTGTGAAACGCTTTGGCTCCACGATTTAATTGATTTTGATTTCGAAAACATTTGATTACCTAAAAAGCTCTCTGATTAATGGATCTGGCATCGAAGGGGTTTCTTTTAGGGGTAATATTCCATGCCACCATAAAAGATGATTAATAATGCCTTTAGCATATCGTTGTTTTAATCGTCGAGATAAAACGAAAACAAGAATACCTAAAGGCATTGAATAGTTAAGTAAGTCAAAAGGCACACCTAGCGCCATACTGATTATTATCGGTCTTACTTCATCAACGTCCCAAAAAATTACCATTTGTGGATCGTTAACACGTAAAGCTAGATATTGTTGATCTTTTCTTAGTTCCATAAATTACACACACAAAATTGGCGTTGTTAAATAACAACGCCAATTTTCAATAGTGTAAGAGGTTTAGTCAATACATATAGTTGTAATGTACTGACAAAAGTTTTATTTACATACCAATTACAGGTAAAACAGTAGTTGCAGTGTGTAATGCTTGAGGTACAGCATCGAATACTGAAGCTGTTAGAGAACCGTTGATGATTTTACTTGCGTTAGCTAATACAAGAACTGCGATCACACAACCAGCAAAACCAACAAGGTTAGGCTTAACTGTTGAGAAAAACACAACACCCATAACCATGATAAGCATTAGGATCTTACCAGGTGCGCCAGTTGCGATAGCTTGTACGTCTTCCCACATTTCCTCAAACTGAGATGCAACACCCTCAGTAGCAGTTGCAGCCCAAGCATCAAAGCCAACGATTAAAGCAATTGTAGCAACAACTACAGCAAGCATAATTAAAACTTGTGTAGTAGACACATGGAAAGTGTTAGCGTTTTTCATTGTTAATGTGTTCATCTTCATAAAACCTTATTTTTAAAATGGTTGTGTTCGTATGCCGAACCTACGAAGCAATGATGCACTATTTAATTAAATAATAATTAAGGAATTGGGGGGTTTTTTGGTAGCAATAACGCAATTATTCTTGCGAGGTTAATGTTTACTGTTAGCTATTTATTGTCTCAATCTAGGTTAAAACCATCTCATTTATGCGATTAGATTTATCTCAAATATTCTTTAAAAGCTCATGAGCTTTTGATGTTATAGCTACATCGAAACGAATTAGGAATCGCAATTATGAACATCGAATTACTGAACGAAACATTAGAAAATGCTGGGTTTAACAAATATGCAATCCGCGTGATGACTAATGGAGTTATCGTTAGTATTGGTGATGATATTGATGCTTCTTACGTCTGGGTTGATGGCGAAACAACAGACGAGCAGTTAGAGGGGACGTCTGGGGTTGATTTAGAGTGGGATGGATGGGAGATCGGTTGCTTTGAAAAAGCAATGGCAACAGCAAAGGATTACGATACAGAGTCAAATCAAGTAGTAATCATCGGTGGCTTTGATGGTTATGAGGGTAATGATGTTGGTGAGATTGTTATCTATGATGCGCAAGTTGTTTATGTATTTGATACTCACGCTTTAAGCTAATTTGGGATTTTTTTAACATGGCTACAGATTACAGAAAAGATAAGGTTCAAGTTTTTGGGTGTTTTTTGTCAAGCGAGGACGCTGCAATAGTCCTCGCTGCAATTGAAAAAGCCTCTCAAAAAACAGGTGTTACAAACAATCGTAAAAACAGATTAGCACTGCTCGAAATAGCGCGACACTACAACGAAACTGCATGAGTTATCGTTATGGTAGTCACAGTGTCTACAGCGTCCATTACCATTTTGTGTTTGTGACAAAATACAGATACCAGATATTAACGGGAGATGTAGCATTAAAAGTTAGAGAGCTAATTCGGCAAACGTGCGCCGCTTTTGACATTGAAATCATCAGTGGCGTGGTGAGCAAAGATCATGTGCATCTATTGCTATCCTCTCCGCCAAACATGGCTCCAAGTGAGATAATGAGGAGAATCAAAGGGCGGACGTCTTCGAAGCTGTTCGAGTCGTTCCCTCACATCAAAAAGCGGTACTGGGGTCGTCATTTTTGGGCTAGAGGGTATTTTTGCGCATCGTCGGGAAACATTACCGATGAAATGATCGAGCAATATCTTGAGCATCATTTTGAGCCAAAAATTGACGATAAGTTAAAAATTGAACAATGACGGGGCTTTCGCCCCGTTTCCGCACTTTAGTACATTACACTAACCCACCGACTATTAATCGGTGGTTGTTCAGTATAGCTAACAGTAAGTAGTGGTTAGAATACTTTGCTAACGTTACTTAGCGCATATCGTATTGCGAACCCTAGTATAAGGAACATTGCTGGTGGCAAAATTACGCCAAAAATACCAGCGGCGGGGAATATGAAGTAAATATCAATAATAAAGAATGTGAAGAAACCAGTACGTACCCATATACGGAATAAGTTGGCACTTGCAACCCCAAATTCATACTGCTTCATTTTTCGCTTATAGAAACCATCAGCACCTAACGCAAACATTACGGGTACACCCAAGATGAACCATGAGATAAAAACAGATATTCGGTAGCAAGATTGATAAAACAGTAGCTTTATATTTTCCACAATACGAATAACGGGTTCTTGCCAATAATTTTGGCCAACATAACTCGTTGGGGTAACTATTTTTTCCATTTCAGGGATGATATTTGTTTGAATAAAAGCCCACTTGTACATGTTGTAAGCGCGAGAAAGTACAGTTTTGCTTTCTAATGAGCCTGCAACGGTTCTGAATGAGTTAATCTCACTCTGAAGTGTTTCTCTATATTCTTGCGGTTGCATTATAAAGACCAAATACGCGATGGATGCTGCAGAAATCATTAAAATAAATTTCTGTAGGAACGTATATTCTTTTTTTGGAATTTTCTCAGCCATTGTGATTACGCTGCTTTATCAATAATAAATGGAATACGACCCTTCATTTTGCGGCCATCAGCTAGACGTGCGATATATTGCAAATTAGGTAGATCACCAAGTAATGTTGCAGGGAAAAGTTTTTCTCTCGACTCTGATAACTGTTCCTTTAATCCCCCGCTAAACTCACCAAGGGCACCTGTCGTTGACGTACCACTATTAAGCGAATATCCAACGCTTTTAATATTACCTTCACCGAAGTTTTCCGTAGCGTATTCTTGTGTAATATTGTCATTAACTCTCAAACAAAATAGGTTTGAAGCTAAGCCGAGGATACGTCGAGCCTGAGCTTCAGATGTTTTGGCTATATAATCGGGCAATGTTTGAGAACTCACATAAAGCTCAAATTTTGCGCCCCTAGCTACTGCTAACATATTGAGTATCGGTTCATTTATGACCGCGTGCGCTTCATCTATAAATATACTTACGCGTTTACCTTCACCTTTTTCAAAATTATACCGTCGAGCTGATGCCGCACACACATCAGCACAGATAAGCTTGCCGATCGAACTTGCTACCATTTGGTCTGATAAACTATCTAGTGCAACATAAAGTACACCACCGGTATGTACTAAGCGGTCAATATCTACAATAGGGCTCAATTCATCCCGTTCATCCATGTGCAAAGTCGGTGATAGCAAATCATCAAGTGGTTTAGATGTTAATTGGGCAAATAACGGGGCAGTTGAAGACAACATCTTGCTCATGTGAGCAGCATCGTGCATAACCATATTCAACATATCGCTAAGAGCTTTTACATGTAGCGATGAGTCGCTTACGTTGAAGTAGTAAGCGATCATGCCATTAAACAAATCACCATTTGCCAATCCCGCCATTTCTTTGCCTTTTTGCTGCAGCCAGTTTTCACCAATAGTTGACTTGAAATACTTATGTAGGCATTTCTCTGCAAGACGGTTTTTACCGATCATTAAATAATGACCAATTGACGTAAGTTGAGGTTTTTCTTCAATATAAAGCATCGCCTCTATAATTTCGTATATACAGTTCCAAGCGAATTGGACGAAGGGATCGCTATCTGATTCCCCTGGCAATAATGACGCGATACGTGATGCTAATTCAGTGGATCGTGAATATGAATTTAAGGGGTCAATTCGGCAACTCTGTGATGGATGTGATGGGTGAAAGAAATGAAAAGGTACACCCATAACTTCAGCTTCAGCTTGCACTCGACTACGCCAGTCATTATCATTTTTAGGGTCAACGATAATGATTACATTATCTCGATGCATAGCACCGCGACTTAACATTGACAACAGTGTTGTTTTACCTGTGCCCGGGTTACCAAATATAACGGTATGGGCATGAAATATTGACTCACTAGCATCAATTTCTTCTTCATCACCAAGGCCATGGATCCACGGTTTTCCGCCTAATTTTCTGGTAGTCTCTTTAAATTGCATCGCCAGTGGCTTCAAAATAAATGGTAATTTAACGTCAGTGTATTTGGTTGACATATTCATTACTTGGTAAGCCCGTTGAGCGATTTCAGGGCCCCATTCGTACCCTCGTCCCAAAAAGGCTGTATCCTTGTGAGCGATATTCTTTTTGCGAAATTTAGCACCTTTAATTTTATAAAAGTAATTAACAAACAAGGCGTATTGGCGCTTCATTAATGGAACGCCCTGTTTTATACGGATTATTCCAACGATAATCATACTGAAGCCAACCAACATAGGTAAACGTGCATCAGCTTCCATGGTTGAAGTTACTCCAGCTAAAAGAGTAAATATCCCGCCACTAATCCATATCACCGCAAGGTTTAATTCGAATACTGGGCGAAAAAGATTTTCCATCCAAAAATTATGGTGCCGTTTATTCATGAGTTATCACACCTTGTTTTAATACCCAAAATTCTTTCTTTATTGTTGGGGTTGTTTTACTAATTAGTTGCACGCTTTCGTGTCGTAAACAGTCGATATCTTTGACTCTAATACCTATTTTTAATTGAGAGCGAAACTCTTTACGTGCCATGTCGAAATCGAGTGAAATAGAACCATTGGTATATTGCATAAACGGGCAATCAGGTGACCAACTTTCATTAAGCCATTTAATAAATGCAGCAAGATTAGAATCAGGCTTAATATTGTTTAACTTGCTTATATTACTTACAGGACTGAAATCAGTATTATCAGGTAGTTGTCGTTTTTCTCCTTTAGATTTAATAGGTAGTTCTGGGGTGACGTCATCAATAATTAACGCTGCGGGTGGTGTCTCTGGAGAACTCGAAACCACTTTTTCAACGTTTTCAACGTTTTCAACTTGATCATTTTGTTTTTGCTTACTTGTTAATTTTTTAATATCCATACCATAAGGTTTACGAAGAGGGGCAGGGAGAATGGTTATTGGGTATTTGATATGCTCGATATGCTGATTAACATCCATCATAATACAGCGCGTAATATGGCAACTAAGAACTATACATTTTTGCTGTTTGTCACATACAGTAAAGTTATGAACGGCAATATTCGGCTTATCAATATCACTTAAAAGCATTGTTTTTTTTCGTAAAACACTAGAAATATCACGAATGCTTATCCCTAATTCTTCAATGCATTTAGTCGTAACTATCAAGTACCCTTTAAAGAGATAAATATTATCGTTGTTTTCTATTAACAATTGTTTATCGGTAATTTTATTAACTAAAGCTGTTAAAAAGACGGCTGATAAATCATTTGGATCTGGTTGCTTGTTAAGCCAATTAGTTTCAACTGTATCTTTGGGCTCTTTATCTATATTGGTGTTTCGTTTTCGACTAATGAGACCGTTACTCAGAACACAAACATCAACTTTTGCTGCTTGATTATTAGAAGCTTTACTTTGTTTTTCATTGTTAGTTATCGCCGGATTTATCTTGGCTTTAGGCTTTGTATTATGAGATTTATTTCCTGCATCTTGATTTACAGATGGCACAGGAGATTGTTTTGTCTTCGGTGGCTCAGGGGCTTGCTTCGCCTTGGATGGCACAGGAGATTGTTTTGTCTTCGGTGGCTCAGGGGCTTGCTTCGCCTTGGATGGCACAGGAGATTGTTTTGTCTTCGGTGGCTCAGGGGCTTGCTTCGCCTCAGATTCTTGATTGTGGAATTTAATTCCATGGTTACCAGTTGGACGAGGTGGCATTTTTTGTAACCCCGGAATGATATCACTCAATTGATTCATAAGCGGATCAACTGCCGTTATTACTTTCCCCGTATTTATATCAACGAACTCACTAGGTGATTGAGTCTCACTAACATCAGGTTTAGGTTTATCATTGCTAGTTTGCTGTTTTTCGCTTACCGCATTCTGATCATTGCTAGTTTGCTGTTTTTCGCTTACTGCATTCTGATCATTGGAATCAACTGATTGTATTTGTTCGTCTTGTTCTAAATGTTCAACTACAGCACCTTCTAACGTGAATTCAATAGATTTCCCTCTATTATTTAGGCGTAATAAACCAGGGATACTATTGGGGATAGGTAATCCCTCAAACAATAAACTTGGCCAAGCTAATTTAACTACACGTTCGGGTTGAGAAAAACCTTCGATATGAATCGATGGCGTAAAGTAAGATACTGATGTCTCAGGTTCTAATCGTTTAACTAAATTTCGGTTTTCAAGGATTTCCAGAACACGACTAACCTCTGCGGGTACATCCGTATTTTCTTGCTGTAACTTACTTATAATTGCTTGTATAGAACGAGGGTAGGTAAGGTAAACTTCGCCCCCTATGATCCAAATATTGCCGTTAACTTCATTTAGTCGCCATGAGTCTCGGAGGCGGCGCATAGCACTTACAATAACGCCTTCAAGTGGATAACGACGCTTACCAATTAAATCATGCCATTGAGTTTTTATATCTTTATCTGTACTAGCGGAATCTGCCTTACGTAAGCAAATTTGAAGATATCCATCTTGTGTATGATAGTCAGTAAGAGCATGGTTCATTTCAATGGCTAACTCATCTGAATTGTCCATTAAAAACGATTTAGCCTCAGGCGTTAAAACCCAGTCAATAATCTGAATACTTAAATTTTCATGCTTTTTATGACGATGCTCAGCTCTCCATGTAACACGGTATCGCTCAACATTATGTTCATTACCCCATTGATAAATATCAGAAAGGTATGGGTTCCATTCAACACCTGTTGCTATGTCATAAACATGCATATCAAACAATATTTTACCTGCATCATGCAATAGCCCAACAATCCATGCAGCATATTGCCATCGAGGTTTTCGGTATTGTTCTTCATCCACTTGCCCAACAGCCGGTAATATTTGTTGGTATGACTGCCGTAGGCTATTAAGAGCCACCTCTAAGCTATGACGAACTAAACCACCAACGTCAGAATGATGATGAGCTTCCGAGGCGGGCAATAAATGTATGTAACTAATGTAATTTAGAAATACTTGACGATATAAAGTATCGAAGTTCAGGTCCAAAGCAGCACCAATTTTATGCTGACTTTTTCCTTGGTTGTAAGCTATTACGGCGTCGTGGTCATTACCATGGAACGGATCGTTTAATCCCGAGTCACGTAGCGTTAATGATATTAATTCAGATTGCGATGCTGCAATTTTATTCAGTGATAAAAGTGGTACGCCTTTTGTTGTGGGCGGGTATTTAATGAGGTCATCAATATACTGATCGACCTCAATATCTTTATCTTGTCGCTTTGGGGCTAACCAACCAGCAGCCCCAACCAATAGATGATGAATGATCTGCTTTAGCCCCATTTTATTACTTATCCATAACTGATTTAGCAGAAAGAGCCGTCATGATCGCTTTGTAATCATTCGTATCATATAAACCACCTTCTCGATCACGAGAGGCATTAGTTATTTGATAAATGCTAGCCACTAAATCAGTAATAATTGTCAAACTATCATTGCGAGACTGTATCATTGACTCATCATCGATAAGGCCAGCGATCCACATGTTTTCAAATTCCGCGATGTTACGGTCAACAGCCTCAAAAATGCCGATAAAACGCCAAAAAATTGGGTGAGTTACATCAATTCGATAAGTGAACGTCTCAGGCACAACAACACTAATAGGCTCGATAACAACATCAGCTTTAAACGAGATGGCTTTAGCTTCAAATGCAGCAACTTCTTCTTGAGACAATGTTAATCGGCAATTCAACCATTCAGTTAAACGAGTGCGAATATCATTGTTACGTTGTGTTAGCTGATTCAGTGCAGCAATACGCTGAAATGCTCCGACGGCACGACCACCATTGCGGTTTAGATAATCGAGAACAGTATTCGATTTAGCTAATATATCGTATGGTAAAGCCTTACGAGTTTGTTCAAAGATGAATGGTTTACGGACGGGTTCACTATTACCTTTACCTTTTTCTTGTTTAGGTTCGCTATTTTTATTACGCGTACGAGGTTTACGTGTTTTAGATTCACTACCTACTTGAGTGGTCATTTATTATCCCCTTTTCTTACTATAGATTTTAATAATTGTTGTATGTCACTTCTTGCCTTGTAGATGTACTCTGCGCTATATCTCAAGGGCGATAATTGGGATTCTGCCTTTAAAATCAGTTCAAACTCCCAATCTTTAGCTATATTCTGAAATTGCTCATCTCGATAAAAGACTGTTTTAGTTACCTTATTGCGTTTAGGGTTAATACGCTTTCCCCAACGCCGACTCTTCTTACCTGTTCGACCTGGATTAAAAATCTGCCACTCGGCGTAGGCTTTCCCATGGCGCATTACAATATGTGGGGCAATTGAGCCCTCAACATAAACACTTGTTGTCGAACGCATACGCATTGCTTTTAATTCATTATTTTTTTGCCGCCAAGCGATCCAGTAATGATCAACAATGCCTTCCATTTCAAAGATAATATTTTCGTACTCATTACTAAGAGTGTTTAATGCATCCACTATCACTGAGGGGGTGCCATAATATTCTTCATTTGAGCCCAAGGTTACATCTTGACCCATTTAACATCTCCAATAATCGGTTTGTTTTACTGCTTATTCGTCGCTAACGTTGGTTTTTGATAGCGTAAGTAAACTATAACTATAAAAAATAGGTTTGTAATGATTTTTTCGTAGTTGCATTACTAAAGAGAGGATTTTAATGTCATTGCCTTACAATTAAAATCATTGAATCAAGATGTAAATCTAGTAACATTGAATAACTCTTACGTTTTTAATATTTATTGTTCAAACTATGGAAATTGAGTTTATAAATTATGAAAGTTACAGGGCTCTACAGATAGCGCAAACGACCTACGTGTTAGCCTTGAGGGAAATGGCGTTAATAGACCATATATCAGTAGCTTGCATGTGCAGACTGAGTAAGGAAGAAGCATTACGGCTAAGCTCTACTCCTATCCATGTAATAGAGGCAATATTTGTTCAATTACCACCAATGCTGAATTTTAATGGGGTCAAAGGTAATAATGGGAAGACTACTCATTCAATTATCGATTTGTTTAATGCAATTGATGAGAATGATAGTAATGGTAGCCGAGTGAGTAATGTTGCTATTACTGCTCAGCATTTATTAGCTTTGAATACGAAAGTGGTGCGGAATAAAAATGCTGGTAATTAATGAACAGGAAAGTGTTGATCTACGGTAAACGTACTCGTCATATAAAACGTATTTGTCAGATTTACGAAATGGCCGATCTCGGTGCGACAAAAAAATTACTGACAATGCTGTTTAGAATTGACTGTGCAATGGAAGCATCTCTTCAACTAAAAAAGGCTAAGTTTAGGAGTGGAGCTTCGTGGGTGTCGGCTGGTCGCAACCGAAGATTACACGCCAATATAATTTATTATTATTACTGCAATTGTTCGCCAGAAAATATTGATTTCCACCGAGCAGTAAATCTAGATGAATTAATTGCCGTAGCTCGTCTTTACAAGATCAATTTCAACAATGAATTAGCAGACATTAACCGTATTCATTCGATGTTTGTTGCCTTATTTAACGGTGAAATTATTACGGCCCGATGCGATAAGTGTGGATTGAACCATATATATAATGATGCCTATACATACAACTATAAAACGTGTCCATTTTGTATGGGTGGTAGTAAGGCAAACTATAAAGAAAAGAAATTTCTACCTTTCGATTAATTCCGAATAACGGTGCATTAAATTCATGGTAATGGTGCCAAATTAAAGGTGCTTATTCGAATTATTCACGATTACAGTATGCGAAAATAATGAAGATTAAACCTGTTTTATTAGCCGTCATTGCTTGTATGGCTACTTGTAATGCAATAACGGCAACAGCTAACACCTACGGTCATGGTGACTCGTTTTATAACAAAAAGGATCAGGGGTGGTTTTGGTATGAACCCGAACAAAAACCAGCACCAAAGCCAAAACCTAAAAAGCCAAAACCCAAAAAAGATGTCGTTATCGAAAATAATAGTAAGCCAACTACGAAAAACGTTCAGATCACCGTTAAGTGGCTACGAGATAACATCCCTCGATTAAGAGATGAAGCTATTGACTATCCAACGTATGAGAACGTTCAGCGATATATGTACGCTCAGCGATTAATGCTTGATAAGGCATCTAAGTTTTCATCCGTTTCAATGGAGGTATCAAAACTAGATCCGACTCTAAATGAGGAATTACGTAGACCGGGGCATCAGAACGCATTGATTCAATATGGTGATCAGCGTCGTACGGCAAGTTACCAAGCACTAAAAGAAATATCAAAAAAGGTGGGTATTTTCTTTTTCTTCAAATCAACTTGTCAATATTGCCACCAGCAAGCTCCAATTCTGTACAAACTACAGCAGCAAACAGGATTGCAGGTTTTGCCTATTTCGGTTGATGGAAAGATGATCCCTGGGAATCCGTGGAAAGATTATTTCGTTACTGATACCTACGGAAAATTAACCCAAAAGCTTCACGTTATGGTTTATCCGACCATGTACTTAGTCACCAAAGATGGCAGTAAGATGATAAATGTTGCTGCGGGTCTGACTTCTTTTGATGAGTTAGCTAATCGCATCATAGTTATAGGAAAACAACAAAAATGGATATCGCAAGTAGATTATCAAAAGGCACAGCATGTTCGTGAGATTGAATTAGTTAAAGATCCGAATAAACCAATCACTTTAGATGAGAATAAAATTTACAACGACCCTAAATATTTATCTAAACAACTGAAAAAACAATTTGAAGAACGTTACTCAGGGAAGGAACGTGGAGAGTTGGCTTTTGGTGGAGATGCTAAATGAAAAGACTAAAAATAAAAAATTCTGCCATAAGTATTGGGTTGGCTTGTTGTATTACAATTACAACAACATCAACAGCTTACGCGGATAATTTCCTTGAGGACGTATTCTCTCAAATGACGACAGTAAGCGCACCGGGACACTCATTCGAAACGCAAAAACGTAATGGATATGCGTTTGGTATGACGAGCCTTCGCTTTCATTTGCATGAACCTGAGTTAATTCAATTTACCCCGCCAAGCATGAACGTCGGTTGTGGTGGACTTGATATGTTTGGTGGAAGTTTTTCGTTAATTAAGCGAGAAGAGTTAGTGCAAGTTGCCAGAAATGTTGCAAGTGGAGCAGCCGTTTATGCATTCAATTTAGCTATACAATCAATTTGTCCTTCGTGCGCACAAATCATGCAAGGGGTCAGTAAACTTGTAAGTGATATGAACAGATTGGCAAAAGCATCATGTCAAGACGTCTCAAAAGTTCTAATGGAACAACCATTTTCACAAAATATTTCAAAGAACATTCGTGACGCTGCAGGTATCGAAGGATGGGCATCAAATCACACGTCTTGGGCTGATCAGTTACTCCCTCAAGAGGGCTCTTTCTTAGACATGTTAAGTGATAACTCGGTAAGACAACCAGACGGATCTTCAAAACCAAATGATAGAGGTATGACTGGTAATCTTATTTTTAACTTATTCGATGCCGCAAAAATAAAAAACTGGCGGTTTGTTGGATTTAAAAACGATTCAGAAGTTAAAGAGTTAATTATGTCACTTGTAGGAGTTCGTATCGTTGATGCCAAAAATATCGCAGCCAATGCTAAATCCCCAAATGTTGTGACTATACCCCCAACGATTAAAAATATAAATGAGTTGGTTTATGCCGATGGTAGTACACCATTAAAATTATTAGAGTGCGTCCCTAGTTCAACCGATTGTCTAAAGTTTAAAAATAATGAAGGAACCATAAAAGCAAATTGGGTTGGCACTTATCCTCTGGCTAAAAAATTATTGCTTGGTTCAGGTCCGGGGGATTTAGGTATTGCAGATAAAATTAGTCATAAGCTCAAACTTAACAGTACCCAACAAACGTTCATCGAAAGCGTTCCTGTCCCAGTTATGACAACGCTATTTAAACTATCACATAACCCAACAGCTCAAGCACAGTACGCTGATATTGTTGCTAGAACTACGGCGCAAGATGGGATCAACGTCATCATTGAGGGTATAGACCAAATGTTGGTTGACATTAAAGCCGCGTCAATGGGTACGCCTCAAGCCTCAGAAGATGCAATTAAATTGCTTGAGGATGGGCAACGTCGGCTTAAAGAGCAGTATAAAATTTTCAGGGATAAGAATATTGCCGATTTAGACAAAATGAACGTAATGACCAGCTTGACCTCCTTTTTGGAAGAAAAAGCGATGACTATGCCGCAGGTATAACTATGTTATTTAATATATATTCGGTCGGTGATCCGGCTTACATAAAGGTCGTTATGCTCGGCCTGTCGCACATGTATGAAACATCCATGCCTTACACGTTAGGGAAAATTGGGTTACTTATAAGTTTGTTGTTTATATTCGCTAAAAGCGTCTGGAATCCCGGAAAGATAGAATTCAAAGAGTTCTTCACGAGTTTGCTCTTCGTTTATTTTATGTTCTGTAATACAACTACGATAACGTTGTTTAGCAACAATCAAACAGATGTAACCCCAATACCTAATATTCCGCTTGGCATTGCTCTGTCTGCATCGATAACGACTAGACTTGGCTATGAATTAGCTACCTCATTGCGTGACTTTTACCAAACTGCAGTTTTACCAGGGGAGTACACATCATCCACTATCTCATCAATGCTCGATGATGATCCATCAACACGTAATTATTCTATTGTTGGTAACGGATTAGAACCTTTACGTGCATTAATGAATATGAGGATCACTGGTGACCCAACAGCAACTACGCATTACCGAGCAAGTCATGGTTTAGTTAACGCTCAAAGCGAACCAGATCTTCGACAATCACTTTTGAACTACATGCAAGATTGCGTATTAAAGGATGAGTACAACGGTTCTCGCGTTCAAGAAGTTAATATGGCTCAAGCTCGTATATCTAATGACGCGTGGAAATATATGGGCATGAACTATAACGGATGGACAACATCAGTAAATCTAGTTTTTGGTCATGGCTTTGAAGTTATGGGATGTGGTGATGCCTATAAAAAACTAAACGGCGCAATGGAGGATGCTTTTAACGATACATCTAAAGACTATATAGAAACTCGAAATCTCAGAATGGATCCAAACATCAAGAATGCCGAAAGAGGCTTAGCTATGATTACGGATCAGGGTGTAAAAGCATGGCAAATGAAATCTAATCAGATGCTTAAATACATGTATTACCAAGCTAAGATCAAAAATCAATATAGTGATCTATCTGGTCGCCTTGCTTCTCAAGCCGAATTTGAGGCTATGGACTCTCGACACTTTTCCTCAGCAACTCAATTTACTCTATGGTCTGAAATGGCTGTACCGTTAATGACTTATCTTGAGGCGTTAATCTACTTGTTAGGTCCAATCATGCCGTTTGTTGCTGCTTTTGGTAGTAAAGGTATTGGTATGATTGCAAAGTACATCTTGTTGTTAGTATGGGTGAATACATGGCCAGTGTTACAAGTTGGCGTTAACCTGTATTTACAAACATACCTTAACGAAATGACTAATAAGGATACGCACATTGGGGTTATGTCATGGGCTGGCGTTAATACCACATTTACGGACCTTCAATCATTCATTGCTATGGGTTCTACATTGCAAACAATGGTGCCAGCATTATCACTAATGATTATGTATGGTTCAGTGCATACTGCAATCAACCTTGCTAACAGTGCGTCTAGTGGTGGTGGTGGTGAAGCAGCAGCCGTTGGTTCTCCTAAAGTAGCGAGTCCTGCTAATTATGGTAAATCATCTTCGGCTGGACTAACTTCGAGTTTTAATGGTGTCACTAACAGTACGTCATTAACTCATGACGACCTCAATCAACCAGCACAGTTAGGTGTCAAATCCTATAACATGAGTAATGCAGCTACAAATGCCAGTTCAGATGCCGTTGCGGGTGCGACTCAAAGGCTATCTACAGCAACTCGTCAAATGTCCACTGCCAATCAAAAAATGCATAGTGACGTTTTATCTGCTATGGATACCGAGGCAAAAGGACGAGACATAACATCATCAATGGCTGCAAGTACCGCATCTCGCGCTACGGTTGGTAAAGCTATTTCAAATGAATTCGGTTTAACACGTCAACAATCATCCTTAATGGCCATGGCGCTTCATGGTGACTTTGGTGCAGAGGCTAAAAGTGAAGTGGCGGCAGCTCTTGGTGGTGGATTTGACTTTAGTAATTCTCAACAACCAGAATTGGATAAAGACGGCAAGCCAATCAAAGATACAGGCTTAAAAGCCAAAGGGGGGGGTAAACTTAGTGGTGCTTTCGGTGGTGCTGTAGGCTTGAAACTTACGGGTGGGATACGTGCAGCTCTTGACTCAGGATTAAGCAAAGTAGCAGCAGCTCGTCAATCTACATCAAGTAATTGGCAAGCAAGCCACGATAAGATTATGAATAGTATGAGCTCCGATCTTTCAAAAATAAGCCATAACCAGCAGATAGGAAAAACTAAGGCTTGGGGTTCTTCAGAAAGCAACACCAAAATGGCATCCAATGCGTATTCTGAAGCTCAAAGCTTGGTTCAGACAACACAATCAATGAATAATGTTGCGAAAGGAATTGGTAGCTCGTTAGCCTTTAACTTTGCTAGTGCATTAAATGATCGGTCTGATTTTGGTTCTAAAGTTGCAAATGGCACTATGGAAAGTAATGCACTTAATAATGCTGCTGCAGCAACGCTTCATCAGACTGGGCATGATAAAGAATTGGCTCAAGCGGTTAGTGCCGCTGGTGGTCAATACGACGTGAATACGCAAGCGATCACTGGCTTATCTGATGACAATAAAACGAAGGCTCTTCAAACGGCTCTTACAAACTCAGGAGCATCACCTGAGACAGTTCAATCGTTGAAAACAGCTCAACAGGCTGCAACTGATTTATCTCAATCGGGTATTAGTGGTGTAAATAGTAAAAACATGAATGAGCGTAAGAATGCTGAAGTTCGTTATGCTCAACGTGTATTTGATGGTCTAGATAGAAATATGCTCAATGGATCATTAGGGGCTGTATTCGCAAACTATGCCAAAGGAAATATGCTATCAGAACTAAACGCTGCAACTGGCGGTGGTCTGAAGAATCTTGATGAAGCTGCAAATCAATTCAGAGACATGGGTAACGGAGCGGCTCAGGGATTGATGGGGGACGTTGGTTCGCGTAGCGGTATTACTAATGAATCGCTTAATGAGAAAAAACAAGCGATTGGTACACCATCATCATCACCTACTGATTTTGCTAAACCAAAAGATATGGGTACCGGTGTTAATATTACGGCTAATAATACTGGTGGCATTAGAAGCCAAGCCATCGCCAACGATAAAGCCGTTGATCAAGACCACCAGCATCAGGCAAATGATACGGCTCAAGGAAAAGCTGCTAATAAACTGAGTGGAAATGGCGATGCGGTTGTAAAGACCGTAAATGATGGGATGGGTGACAATGACGTTAAAATGAGAAAAGCACAAAAAGATATAGGTAAAGTTTATGACTTTATGGGGGATATGGGGATGAAGGCTGGTAATTTTGTTGCTGATGACCCAAAACAATCCCAAGGTGATCAGAAAATATTATCACAGCTAAACGATCCTGAAGCATTAGCTGCGATGAAAGACCCAAACCGTCAAACCGAGGTTAACGATAAAATTGCTAGAGGGTATGGGGCTAATGCGACTAAAGAAGATAAAGCCGAAGCTGCTCGATATGTAGCGATGGCTAAGGTTATTAGTGAAAACCCAACCGCGTATACAGATAGCGGCAATTCTAGCGAGGTAAAAACTGGTGCCGCTCTCAACAATGTTGCTGATTCAGCAAGCAATGTAATAAATGCCAACAAGGGACAACCAAACGCGGAAGAAATTAACTCTGCGGCAAGCGAACGTAAAGAAAATGGGGTAAGTAGTAGATCTTCATCAACTACACCTGGATTTAAAGGCCAAGCACCATCGTATTCAAATGGGTTCAAAGATTACCGTCCTAAGGATGATGCTAAATTGCAACAAATTGCTGTTACGAATACAGCGGCAGCAGATTCAGGATTAGATGTAACCACTCGTGAGCGGTTCAGTGATGTTGTTAATAAAGGGGGGAGCTTTGGCTTTTCCACCAACACGTACGGCGCTGAGAACAGGTCAAAAGAAGACAGTAACGCTTTGGACAATATAATAGACAGCGTTTCGAGTAGTGCCGAAAGGATGTTTAATACCACAGGGAAAGGCGAACAACATAACGTTGAAAATATAGGGAAATATAAAGAGGCATTACAGTCGGTAATTGACAACCCAATGGCAAGCTCTGAACAAAAAAATAATGCCCAAAAGGGTATGGCTGAATTGGTTGGTGCGGAAAGTGAATTAGTCAAGCCAACAAGCACCACTTTAGGCGATGAGACAGTGGCTCGGGATCAAAATACTGCATGGAAGAGTATGCCTCTTGATAATGCAATAGGTCGTCCAGAGTCACAAGTTGACAATTATAGAGCTGGTGGAGTTGAGCGAGAAGCAACCAAAGACACACCTATGAAGGTTGCGTCATTTACTGACAACAATGGAAATTTGAGCGTACCAACAGGCTCGTTTGACGCGATTATGAAAAGTGATGGTAATAAAGTTCAAATTGGTGACGATACGTTTTCAATCGAAGGTAGACATCAAGGAGAGTCAAGCGCGGCTATCGCATTAAAAAGTGAGAGCGGCCATATGCACACGTTGATTCAAAAAGATGGAAGACCTGATGCTGTATCAACAATTAATCAGGATACAAAAGGTCATTTCTAAAGCAGTAATTGTTCTTTCGTAACTAAAAGCCAGTCTTCGGACTGGTTTTTTATTAATTAAATATTATTGATGTTTGTTACTTACGATAAAATGCCACTAGCGCATATCAATAATACCGATATCATTAATGGGTATCGTAAATAATTAAAACGAGATGACATATGATAAATTTCAAAAAGACGGTTTTAGTTGCCCTTATGCTTGGTAGTACAAATGCATTTGCTTTGTCTGCATCCTTAACGGGAAGTTATCCACTAACTGAAAATGATTCCCCAGTAAATGGCTATGAGTTAGCTACAAAAGTTGCGATAAACACATTGGGAGACAGCATCAAAGAGAATGCAGGGATCTTTACATCCAATATCACTGAGAATGAAAAACAGTTACTCATATCTGCCACACCATTTGTTATTCATAAAGAGGTCACAAATAAACGCATTAAAAGTTGCCCAGAAAGTACGTATGGTTGTGCTTTAGTCGATGTAACTGCAGTTTATGATTTATCTGAAATTAAAAAATACGTAGAACAAGTAACGCTAAATGCAGCTTTAAAAGAGCAAGTTCAGCGGTTGGCGGATCATGAAATTAAGAATATGAAAGGTGATCTTTCTGAAACAAAGAAAGCAACTGCTTATATGAAGTTAGCAGCACTTATTGATGCTGGTGGTGATGACCAAACTCAAACATTCATGATTAACGATAATTATAATGAAACGAAACAATTAGTGAGCCATAAACCTCTATGGCAGATCCGAGAAGAGTATGACGATTACACAAGAGCTAAACTGCTGTATTCAGGGATGCAAGAACCTTTAACTAATGAGCAGAAGAAAGAATTCAAAAAATTGAACATGCTAGCAATGGAAGCTGCCAAATCTGGATATAAAATCCGATCAATTGGTATTAATCGTATGACAGATACGGCAATTGTTTTAAAAATAACCTCAAAGGGTAATGGTTTAAATGATACGAGTTATAATCTGATGGATAAATCCATGGGAGTATACGCATCTGCATTAGATAGCCTCATTTACAAGCCTGCTGATAATTGTGTTCTTACCAACTTACCTAGTGAGTTAAGTCCAACGGAGTATTATGCTAATGGTTACGAGGCGGGGACGCTTATCGGTGGTATTAATCTTAAGTTCACAAACGAAGACGATCCGCGTATTACACCACTCAGAGGCATAGTATTGGTGCAAGAGTTGTATTATGGAGCTCAAAAGAAACCATTTGTAACGTATGCGCTAGCGGGTGATATAAAAGGGTATAATGAAAAAATGCATCCACAGAGTGTTCATAGCCCTGAGAATCATAACTGGGATATTCTTTATTATAACCTCTACTACCCTAATGGTTCTTACAGCATTAGAGCGGAAAAGCCAAAGGGGTTTAACCCCAAGAAAAATATACCAATAAAAGCAAAACAAAGGGTTATCACTTTTTAAATAGTCATTTTGCAATGGGATAAATCTAAGATAGAGCTATATATTCATATGCATTATTATGAATGAATAACTTTTAATATGAAAAAGGGAATATTGATATATTTAATTCATTTATAGTACATATACATGAATTAAATATATCGAATTAAAAAGTAGACATTATTCAACAGAGAAGTAATGTTTAATACTCCCTATTGAATAATGCATCTCATACCCCTCAAAAAGGGAATTGATTTAGCCTGACATTACCTATAATCAACATTAAGCATAACTATTAATTATGCAACATCTTTTATTTATTCATTAAATTTTTTTTAATATATACACTTACTTTTCTTATATATAATTGATTACTTACCCAAGAAATCAGCCCAATTAACCCATGAGTCTGAATAGATATTATCTGGATTACATGGTACATCATGCAATATATCCATATTATCTCGACGTCCTTGACGAAACTCTAAGTAATTTTTAAAACCCATTGGTGCTATTTTTTCTTTGGATTTTTCAAAAGATAGGTATCGTTCTTTCTTTGGGGCTAATAATTCTGAAAATTTAACACCATAAACCTTGTCTGGAGCTGCAGGAATAGATGATGGACGTTGTTTAACTTTACAGAACGTCCTAAACATTAAGACACTAGAAATCTTGTTAGCTAAAAACCACTCTTTACATGATTCTAAGTCAACAAATTCAGCCGTGAGAGTTTTTGTTGGTTTTTGTTCAGTACCTAAAAACTCTGGCCAACCTTGCCATTCACCAGTCTTACCGTAGAATTTAGATGGATCTCCAGGGATATTTTGTGGACGAAAGCTACCACCGTTACGGAGGTTATGAAAGGCGAACCAAGCTCTCATACTTTTAATATTATTATCTGATGCATATTGCATAGCTTCAGCTTTTGGGACCATATTGTTAGTAGTTTTAATTTCTACTGCTTCTTTGATATCGCTTTTGATTGATGAAATTGTCATTTTTTATTTTCCAAGTTAGATTAGAGTATTTACTTTAAGTTAGTTACTCGTTTGATATGTTTCTTATATAAATGCAATCTTTTAATGACAGGTATCCCATAGATTGTAGTATCTTCGCGGAAACTTCGCCTTTGTGCACTTAGATAGTCTTGAAGATTACTAACAACGGGCTTTTCTGTTTGAAAAAGAATTAATGGTATATTTGATATAATTTGTTTGTTTTTCTTATATGGGACTACATCAACTCTAGTAATAGGCTTACTTACTCGTTTAAATCTTAACGTCGTATCCTTTGGTAATTCATTAATAATAGAAATTTCGTTGTCAATAATTCGATTCCAATCTTCAGAATTACTTCTCTTTGGTGTTTTTTTTCTGTGTCTATCTAACAAGTTTAAAATTTCTTGTATAGATGTTTTATATGTAATGTGCTTATTTGTCCAACTAAAATTTATATATTCGACATTTTCCGTAACCAATGGAATATGCCTGTATACTTGCACAGTCATCAGATTATTAAACAGACTATGAACTAGATTGTATTTCTTATTAGAATTTTTACTATAGCCCTGAACCTGTTTTTTAAAATCATCTTTTAACTTGTTTATCCTAGTTATGTTTTCGTATAGGTTTTCTTTTTGAATAGCACTTCCATTTACAACCAAATACCCCGGTAACCTAAAAGCTCTTTTACCTGAATCCCCGAGACCTTTTTCAAAAGTTGAAAAAGACTGTAGAGCCAAATTAAAAGCTTTATAATCAGACACTAATGACACGCTAATCTTTTTAATATCTTTATGAGTATCGGCATCTTTTATTTCTGGAAGTAGATAAACCTTACTGTCTATAACATCCAATGTTCTTAGTAGGGAGGTTAAATTATTTATCTCTCTGTCTAGTTGGTATTTTAGATGTTTTAAGTTTTGCTCAATTTTAGATTGCTTAGACATAATGTATGCATTCCATTTCTTATTAGATGGATTATATACGCAATAAATCTCTACACCAATGGATCTATACCGCATTATAGGAAACACATTTCTCATTTCTTGCAATATTAAAATTTCGCGCATTAATTCGTCTATCTAAAAAATGTTACAATTATTGTCATTAACAATTTTAATTAAACAGTGAGAGTATTTGAATTTTCGCGCATTATATGGACTATAAAAAAAACATGCAAACATACAATGCTGTATGTTTTTCAAAAAATATCGTGCCATATAATCCCTATTAAGATGCATTTTAAATAATTCTTAATTATAACTAATTGATTTAAGGTTAATTGTACATGAAAAATAAACTATTACTTGGAGCAGTTCTAGTATCAGTTATTACTGGGTGTAGTTCTCAACAATCAAATTTGATGGTCACTCCTTATGTAAGCATCAAACATGAATCTGTAAACGTTCTTACTTCAAATAAGGCAGAACAACTACGTAACTCATGGAAAGAGGATGTAAATGAGAAATCCCACTCTATAACAAGGGAAACTCAGGTAGCTATGGCTATTGTGGATGCTGTTGACGATGATATCGAACCTATTCTTGCCCACCAGCCAATCAATAAGACTGTATATTTCCAGTTTAGTCGAGATAAGGTAAGAACGTCATTTAATGACATGCTTAAAAAAAATGCGACTTATTTAAAGCAAAATTTAGCAAGTCGTCTATTGGTAGTGGGTTTTACTGACGAAAAAGGGAGCGTTGATTACAATTATGATTTGGGGCAGCGTCGAGCTGATAACGTGTGTAAAAAGTTAGTAAAGCTAGGCGTTAGAAAGGTGCAATTAACCTGTGAGAGCTATGGTGAAACGCATCCAGCCGATTCTGCGCATACTAACGAAGCCAGAACTAGAAACCGTAGAGCATTACTTGTTTATTGATTTTTAATTTTTGGTAGATGCCCGTTCACTATGAGCATCTACCGTATTTGGGCTACGATTTTTTAGTTTATTGTAATTCAGGGTCGAAAAGTCGCTTTGTTAGCTCCGATTGGGCTATTTGATAGATTTCGATAATAAACATCTCACCTGTGAATGCCAGTTGTAGGTCATCTCCTTCCCAAGCCAAAAAACCTTTATCGATAAGGTTACTCACGCTATCAATAAAGGCATCCCGATTATCATCTTCTGGTGATGATTCAAGGTTATTTTGAAACAAAATGGACATTGCTTCAGTGTGATGTACTGAACGTTTCATTTCCCAAATTGTAGCTGCCAAACGAAACTCATCCACTGTAATTCCATGAATATTCACTTTTTGTGTAATAGCTGTTAATAAACGCAACCATGGTGTCATTTTGTACCCTCTATTTATTGATTAAAACCCTGTCGCAACTTATCATACATCTTGCAAATTCAAAATGTACTGTTGGAAAGGGTTGGGGTAGATAGAAAATGTATATCAATACGATAAGTGCACCCCTGAAAATTTCTTGTTGTATTTCTATTGCATTTTTTTTTGCTGCGTTATTTATCTCTTACTCATCATGTAATCATGATGTTTTTGTATTAATACTTAAAGAAAGTTGTTGTAAATCATATCATTATATTGATAGTCCATTTAAAGACATGCCAATATTATCTTATATTTATAGCTTAATGAGACCAACTGTAGGCATATAGAGTGACAGTAAAAGGTGACAGCGCATGGGGAGGACGGATTTTAATTGCGATAGTTATAACAAGCATTGCATGTCTAAATGGGTGCGCTGAATTATTACTCGTAGCAATAATGCCTACATCTTCAATCCTTGATGTTAGGGTTGATCAAGCTATAGATATGATCTTGGGTGCATTAACCGTAGGGACTTCTACCTTAGGAATACTGGTTATGATTTACTTAATGTTTATTTTTTTTCGGCGCTATCGTGATTAACATAAAAAGTAATATAACGGCCTCATTTCCTATCTATGATGGAACGCACTTTGTTGGGAGTATGATTTGCTTCATGAGTGACGTCGAAGTTATGGAGTTAAAAAATACTGGTCATGCAAATTTAGATATAAAGATGCCAAACGGTGAAATTAGAACTTTTAATTGCGTCCTGTGTCGAATTGATAATTTTATCAATGTAATAGTAGTAAGCGTCAATAGTAATGATTTTAAATTTTCATTTATAGATGAAATTCAACCATTGCTGGCACAGCATCAATCAAATGTGTTTGAGGTTGACGAAGTAGCAGTATGGACAATTAACTTAGTGCCCGGCCTGCGGGTATCAAAAGCGGAAAAATCCTCTTTTTTTACTTTAGACCCATATGTTATTGGTCTTGTTAGCTTGGTGATATTGGTTAGTTCCGTTTGTATTGCGACTCACATAGTAAGGTTCGGTTTCAATTTTTATATGTAACTAAACAATAGGTAACACAAGTAATGCAGCAACTTATCATTGAAGAGGGGATCTCGCAATATGAATTAGATTTAATTGTTACATTATCATTACAAATTAAAACCGATCCAATAACTTTTATAAAAAACTTACGGAAAAGCTCTCAGCTCTCTGGATTGAGTGTATTGGAAGAGTTTTATCGACTAAAAAATTCATATAATTTGAGATAACCATGAAGAACATACTAATTGTAACTATTATATTATCAGTAAGTTTGACCTCAACCACACTGATAGCATCTCCATTAACAAATAAACATCATGTAGTGGAACGTAGTAATGGGCATACTAATTCTAGTAAGTTAACAACAGTCATCCATAAAAAAGTTATCAGCCCTAAGAAAAAATTAAAGCCTGAAGATCTTGATGATTTATTCTAGAGGTTTTTACAAATGGGGCTATTCAAAGTGTTTCAGTGTGTGTTTTTTGGGGCATTATTAGCTCTAGGGCTAACAAATGGAACTCGTAATTTCATTGATAACTTCAAAGTGGCAGTTATGACAAAGGACACGTCTTTCACTCCCATGTTTTTAATGCCATTACAGTACAACACATGGAAAATGGTAGATGCCACAACTTATTTAAAACCAAGAAAAGATAGAACCGGTCAATATAGCTGTATTCATGTCACACCTATATCACCAAAATATCAGACGATAACGACGTTAGATAATGGTGAAAGAGTTTGTTGTGACATTCACTCTGGGAACGTACTTATACCAACGGCAAAAGATACAAATAGCTACTACTTCTATTGTGGCAGCTATCCAGAACAACAAGTTGTTTCATTGCCTATTAGTTACGTTAATCAAATTTGACCTGTCACTCGGAGTAGTAACATTACGTTCAATTTTAATTGCTGGATGCAACCATTTAATCTCTGCCAAATCATTCTCTGTAATGCGGTAATCCTTATTTATACCGGGCCAAAAACCAATATCATATTTTTCTTTTTGGTCTGGACTTTCAGCGATAACGTCGATATAAAAATTAATGTCTTTATCTTGAGTAAATGCCATTCCTCGAACTGCAGCTACGACTTTCCAACCGCATTTTATTGCCCAGTGGATAGTTTTACTTACTGTTAATTTTTCATCATCCATCATTTCAATTAGTCTCGTTAAGAATTTTACATAGGGACATTATGACGAATATTAAATAGAAATAATTATGAAAATGCTACCTGATTAATGTTCGTTATCAGATATCGCATGTTTTTTTGTTTTTTCACCAAAGATAAGCACTACGTACCGTTATTGCAGAAGTGGAAGACAATGTTGTTTGTTAAACTCACTGACATAAAAATCGCATAGGGGGAAACGATGATTATTATTCCTGTAAATTCGGTCGATCCAAAAACGAAAGAGAGATTTATTGGTATTAGTTTATCTGTATGGCCAAAGTGTGGTGTTGCTGTATTTTTAGGAATATTACTAATCTTAACATCTTGCATTTATCATTCGATTCTCTATAGCTACACCATGCCGACATGGGCACCATGGGGCGTTATCGCAATACTTGCTTTATTATCAATGCGTTGGCGATTATCAATGTCAGAAGACGGGAAAACGTTATTAAGACAGTTAACAATTTTTAGTATTGCAATATCACAAACCCCTTTTAAATGTAATGGTGAAGTAAAGCGAATTCATCTAATGCCTTCAGGGTTACGCAAGAATCAATACTATATTTTATTTGTAGGACCTGAAACAAAAGTGTCATTACATTACTGCATCATTCCTGAAGAAAAAAAACGACTAATAACATATCAAATATCAAGTATGTTCAATCTTGAAATGCCAGAAAATTAGAGTAAACCGTCATGATCTATTTTGATAAAAATCGGTTTATGGCACAAAGTAGACCGAACCTTATTCGGTCTATTGCCATCTCTTTCTTATACCCAATACAGTTATTTTACTTATTCGGATATGTTCCTTTAGCTAACGCTATTGATCCGTCATTTGTACCAATTATTATTGGTAACAATACAGAATCGTTGCTCTTTTATATCAACTCAATCATGTGCCCATTTACCACAATTCTTTTTCTGAAGAATGGGGTAGTTAACTTTGTAAGCCACCACAAAGAAGATCCAAGGCGTTGGGTTAATTTTGTTGTTATTGGAACACGACAAGAATATTTAGTTTTGGATGATGCGGTTATAAAGATGATCGTTTACTTAGTGTCAGATTACTTTAATGGTGGAGAAGAACAAGAATTCAGAACTAAGTTAAAAAATTTACTTACAAGTAACCGCCTCAAATTGAGCAGCCAAGTTCATGAGGATTTGATAATAATGGAGATTCAAGGTCAGGGTAGTTATATGGCGAGTAACCCATTACACCCATTAGTTAAGATTGCCGTCAAATAGCGTCCATTACGCGTCATGGGCAACCAAAACGCAAAGATTATTGTCATTAATATACTGCTTGATAATTTTAGTGCTTTTTTGCAATCCTACTTTAGCCGTCAAAATATCTTGATGGTAGCTTGATGAGTGAATTCCTTCAGCACCCTCGACGTAATGGCCAAGTTCATGATTATTTAGCATGTTACTTGCAAATGTCTTTGCTACCAGAATTCCTTTTTCCTTACCCATATAGAGTATATCAGTACAATATGAAGCAGTCCCTTGTGGTGGGTTAATAGCCCACTCTGGGACTTCATTCTCTGCTAAAGCGGTTGTAGCATTAAAACTTGCCCACATTAATAGTAAGCCACTTACAATTTTATATTTATTACGCATGATAATTAACCATTTGAAAGTGAGTATAAAGATAGTATATGGCTCAAAAATCCGACTTCAAGCGTTTTCCTCTTACAATTTTAAAAAAATGTAGTCTCTTTTAAGACATACTTTATTAAGTATATATACTGCATAAAACCCCATTAACACTTTTAAGGAGCTTTATTATAGTGGTTCTTCAAAAATTCAAGCTTTACGAAGAGTTAACGGCGCGAATAGATAAAGGAAAAGAGTTTTATTTGGTCATTGTAGACGTTATTGATGCTCATCTTCATAAAGATATATTAGGCGATCTTGTTTTTACATCAGTTATGAATGATGTGGCATTGTGGGTTTTACAGTTGGCTCATAAATCTATGAAAAATAAAAACATCATGGCATTTGAGTATGGTTATAGTCAAATTGCACTTATTTGTTCTGGTCAAACGAACCCACACATCAGAGCTAAATTTCAAACGTTATTAGAATATGGTTATTGTCATTCAACTACGACAATATCTCATTTATTTAATGTGTCATATAAAGTTGCTATTTTTAATGAACAGAGTGATATAAGCGCCCAGGAATTACTTGAAGATGTAGAGCCACCGAAGCCATGTAACTCAACGGATGAAGAATTTAATAGTGAGAAATATACCTTCTCAAAATTAGACTTACTTAATGCCATGAAAAATAATGAGTTAGAGCTTTGGTTTCAAACGAAAGTAGATCTAAAAACGAACAAAGAAATGGGGGTTGAATCATTACTCAGATGGCGGCATCCAGATTATGGGGTTCTCTCTCCTGTAGATTTTTTATATTGGTTTAAATTTTACACACTTCAATGCGATTTAGATAAGTGGGTTATAACTACGGCTTTTAATCATTCGCAGACATGGGTAGCAAAGGGGGAAATGACACAGATTGCTGTAAATATTGATGGATCATCGTTAAACCAACGTCACTGTAATTTAGTTGATTTTATACGTGAGAGCGCCGCAATTTTCAAGATAAGACCTGAACTCATTGAATTCGAGATTGTTGAAACTCAGGTTATAGAGAAAAATTCTAAAATTCATCATGCGTTGATGGATATATCATCACAAGGTTTTAGTATTGCTATCGATGATTTTGGTACTGGGACATCCAATATTAATTATTTGATGTATCTACCCATTAACACCATCAAATTAGACCGATTTTTCTGCACTAATCTTAATTATCAAGATTTAGATATACGATCAATTTTAAAATTAGAATCTAGAAAAAGCATTCCTAGAGTCATAATAAAAAAAGCACTTGCCGCCCATAAATCCATGAATCAAACGTCATTATCAACGTTAACCCGCTCGACTGTGGATTTATTGCTTTGTACGGACCATAAAATCGTAGCTGAGGGGATAGAAACTCATGAACAAGCAGTGATCATGCATTCTCTTGGCTGTGATATTGGGCAAGGGTATTACTTTGGTTATCCGGAGCCAAGAATAAAAGGATAGCCATTATATATTAATGGTCTAATGCTATTGCCATTCGTGGATGGGGTAGCTGCCAATTAACTTACAATAAACATATATTAATTATGTTTATTGTAAGCGAATGACTACATTGTTATTCAGATACACCAAAAATAGACATCTAATCAAGCAAAGATTGCTTCTTACCTGAGTTATCAATTAGACCATCAGAATTATTGTTCTTACCTTCTCGATAACTCCATTGGTTATTGCATTCATTAGCCAAGTAAGGGAACGTGCGAGCTATCCGTCTCATTACTAGATCAAAATAATCATCATGCAGACGTTTAGCTAATGCTCTGTCATTTAACTGATATGCCTGACTATAACCTGGGATATTGTGCCTAATAAAGTTTGTGAGTAGCCTTTTTTGTCGAGACACGGACATCGCTGACCAATCTTCACCGTTATCCATATAAAATTGTTTTGCCAATATTTTCCAAAAGCTTAGGTCTTCAATGGGCAACGGTTTATCTAACATATTAAGAATTTCACATAAGTCTGACTCTACAAGCTGGTGATCACTGCTCTCATGATTAATATATTCCAGCATGAACTCATCAACGAGTTTTGTTGGTATATCCCAAAACACTTTTATAACATCACCCGTATTATCGTATGTTACTGGTAATTCTCTATTTTTGTGTTTCGTATTTTTAGGTAAGTAGAGTGGTGTGGACTGATTATATATCGCTAAATTTTCGTAAAATGCTTTGGCGTCCTTTTCGGGATAATTGTAATATTTAATTAAATTTTTTACGTTAAATCGAACGACTTCACACGCTTGGAATAAAAATACAGAACTTTCTTTCACCACGTTTTTAGCTTTAAATGCTGGCAGTTCTAATTCGAGGATGAGTTTACTAATAACGCAAGGTAACTCTAACCGCTTATTAACCCCTCTAAAAATGCGCAAGGTAAAATCATCAACGATCCAATCGCTTGTTTCTTTACAACATCTAAGTTCGTTTATATGCTGTGATATATTTAGCACTCGGTGTTGATTGTCAATATTGGCGACTGGCTGAGTTAAAAATAGACCATACATACATTCCGATATAGATGTTGCAACAGAATGACGTTGTGAATAATCTATAATTTCTGGAGAGCTTTCCGCTTGGTGTTTTTCCATCATGAACAAAACACTCTTAGCGGTTACAGGTAAACCCATATCTTCTAACAATTCTCTCTCTCTATCAGTACACAGTTTATCTTGTACTGATTGCAATATTTTATCTTGATACTTTTGTCTTTGTCTTATTTTAGCCATTAATAATAGACCTCATCAAAGCGGTGGTTCAACTGACGTACACACTCACCAGAGAGGTATGGGAAGGTGCGGCCGATCCTTCTTAGTAACGCGTCAAATGCGATGTCATGTAACTCAGCGGCTAATTCACGGTCTTGAAGGGTGTAGATCTGAGTGTAACCACAGTAACTATGTCGGATAAAATTAACTATATGCCGTTTTTGAGTGTCAGCGTTTAACTCATGCCATTTGAAATTATTATTTTGACGGTTGTACCACTCTCCGCACATTGCACGCCATAATGATAATTTACTAACTGGTAATGGGCGGCTAATGACATTTTGGATTAATTCAATCAAATCATTTTTATCTAACAAATCATGATTAATCATCTTCAATTCGTCGGGTACATCCCAACAGACACTTTTTATACGTCCATTTTCTTTGTTTTGAAGATAAGTGATCGGTGTGACCTCATGAGGGGGCATACCAGTATAATTAGTATCATCGACAGGCATATATAATTTGATATTTGGGAGGCATAAATTTCGATATAAATTAACCGCATCTTTTTTAGGGTAGTGATAGTATCGAATTATATTTTTGGGGGTGAATGGTATTACATCATCTTGGTCATAAAGATTAACGAAAAGGTGTACGTTCTGACCACATTCACTACGTACCAGCTTGAATTCTGACTCGCTTATTAACTTACCAGTTAGAGGTGTTAGAAGCGTGGGTAGCGGTAAGCATTTATTGACGCCATGGAACATTTTTTTAACTGTCTTTTTTGCGGTACGTTGACAGCTAATGTCGTTATGTTCTCTGTAATGATTTTCGGAAACCTCGATAAAATCTTTGATCGTTAACATAGGAGCGATTCCATCATCGTCTCTTTGTTCCGAGGATAACACCCAAAATCTGGAGTACATTCGTTTTATAATGGAGGCGTCTAAACTATTTTTATCATTATAATCATCAAAAAATTCCTGTGAGTATTTACTTCTATCCTGTAATTCCATGATCTTTCGATTTATATGGGATTGTTGGCACATATTCCATACATCACCCCCAGGTTGATGTAAGTGGATCTCATCTTTAAAAATTTTTTTTTCTAGTAAGGTTATTTTAACTATCGTTTGAGTAAGCATTATTATGGTCTCTGTTATTAAGTCACGAGACAATTATACTTACAAAGATAAATAACGCTAGACGTTGAAAGCGTAGTAAGTGTTGGTTTTATTGTTAGGGATCAAGGGTTCACGCGAATTGATGACGCCTTGATCACTAAATAATCGTCAGTTAAATACGTAAAGTAAACGATGCTTTATTCATGACTTCTTCAATATGGATTATATTATTAGGATTAAAGGTGATCATTCTACCGTTTGTTTCATCGACAATGGGTATACTTTCAGTAGATTCATCCATGTTGAACTTAATCGAGAGTCCTAACTCTGGTAAGAAAAAGTCAGTATTGGGGAATGGATTGCGAGAATTAATAATATGTGTGATGCCGTGGAACAGCAGCCAGTTATCAATGATGCAATGGTAAATAGAATTTACAATGTGACCATCTACCGCCATTGTTTGAACACACTCGACAGTTCCGGTATATAACCCAATATTATTTAATTCTAAATGCTTAAATATCTCGACGCAGTTATTAAATTTGTCATAAGTTAGGATGTTATGGGGAAACAGCAAATAAGCCATATTATATTTGGACGAATAACCATGGCTTATGCCTTCTTTTAAACCAAGATTAGTCGAGAGGTAACCGTTCACCTTGCTCGCTTTGCTCGCCCAACCAAGAACGCAAGCAATATCATTAAGGTAATTAGCATCAAGATTAAGCCGCTTTGCTAAAGTTCTACTTGAAATGTTTTTTGTATTTGCATTACGATTGTTGGAGGTTTGCGGTACCGATTTAGTGTTTTGAGTAGGGGTTTTAAGTTCAACATCTACATTTAAGCCTTCTGGCCATTGGATAAAAGGACCGTATTTATCCGAAGACCCCATTTTAGCCCCTGCAGCAATACCTTCATCTGTAAGCACAAGCTTTCGATCTGCACCTCTCATAACATATTGTGATAAAAGTAAGGCACGAACTAAATCTGAATATTCCACACCTAGTCTCTTTGCTAATGATGAAGCCGAATAGAACTTTTTATCTTCAGACATGATTTTTACTTAATTATTAAAATTATTGAAAATCATACCCTGATATTTAAATCTATTGTCTTATGAAAACGACTAAAATTGACTTTAATAGAAAGAATATTGGTTCACGCCCATTCCCGATAAGGCTCAACTAAGCATGTTATCGATATAGGATCGAATATCATCCTTATATTCAATAGCGTAGTCATCCAAAACAAATCCAGCTTCATGGCTACGAAGATTGAAATCTTTTACCATATCAGGCGAAATGTATGTTACGACCTTCCAATCGGCTTCGGAGTAATCCAGTACACTCGGATCAGGGATAATAATAATTGCAATACCATCGTTAATAGTCTTGATATTACGCTCTGTATGCCCAGTAGGACATAGACCTGTTTGAGCGCAGTGAGAGGCAAGTTCTTGGGCGCAATCGACTAAAGCCATTCCTAGCTCAACAATAGCAGCCTTAACATCTAGTGTATTGTTACGTTCAAGATAGCGCACAACCGCATGGGTACTAATAGTTTGTGGAGTAACAAGAAAAGTTAGCTGAGTTTCAGGAGGGGCACAATTAAACCTTAAAAATAACGATTGATTGAAAAGTGTAAATTCATTATTTACAACTCCGATCGACATATAATTAACATTTGAAACTTTAATTTGTTGCTCATGATTATAAAGTATTGAAACAATATCGCTGTAACGCTCTATACGCTGCTTTAGCCGTTCAATGGTACTATTAATTTCGATTATTTCGCGTTTACGACTCCGGCTTGTACAGACTTGAAAGCGATTCTTAGTCGTTTGAAAGTAACGTTCAAATTTCTCACCCTGACTATAACGATAATCCATTACTGCTTTGATAATATCAGGCTTAACTTTATTATTATTGTTCATTTGCTTTAAAAACCTTATTTTTCTACTTATTAAAGGATAGATTTTTCTAACATTTGTGACCAGTATTATTTCATCTGGATCAGGAGCCAGCCATCAACCGCGCCTGTTGCCTTGCGTTCGAAAGCTAATTGTCATGCTCTATATGTAAAAATAAACAAAGAACTTACTGTAGACCAAAGACATAGAATGGTTAAGTTTAGTGAAAAGCTTATTGAGTAAGTATGTGATGAGAACATGATATCGAGAGATGAAGCCACATTATTAATCGCAAAAAACGCGCTAGATAAGGCTGTTGTGAGTAGCACTGGTAGACAAGAATGTTATAACCGACCGTTCAAGGCTTAGCATGAAATCGCACTTCGTGATGCATCCTTGCACCCGATCGATAGCTTCTTCCAAATTGTTAGACGTAGGTTGTCCATGCTAGAAAGACCGATAAGTACCACATCTAATCATGGAAGAGTTCAAAAGATGGTAAGACTCCTGCTGAACGACTTGGGTTGGCGAAAGGAAGCGTTGAAATTAGAAAGATCTTATACCCAATTTAATTCACTATGAGATTTTTAATCCCCAGTGAGCCTCTGCTAGATCTCTCAAGTTACCTGAATTGCCACGCGTCTCCTCAAGCCTCTTGATGTTCTGAGATAGAGTTTTCAGTTTTGAAAAACCTTCAACTTTCGGTATGAGCGTATACCCCGTTATGTAGCCACTATTATTGATTTTATCGATATAATCAAGGTTGCACCCAAGCTCCACAAAGGTAATAAAGTCGCTTAAAGGCACTTGCCGCCCTTCCACGGTTGATAACCAACCAGATGGCATAGGGTTGCCAATTACCTCATCGTCAAAAAATACAGCTATTTGAGCGTTGGTGAATGCACCTCTTGCGGTTCTGGCTTTGTTTAACCTTGTCTTTGTTAGTGTAACGAGTGACTGTGGCTGCATCGTAATTATCTCTTCGTATCAAGACCATTTGAGGACAAAATAGCACATAAAAACAAGGAGAGCATAGCTCCCCTTGTTAGCACCACGAAGCGCAATGGCTTGGACCGATGCCCACCTTTTTAAATTTTATCTGGTTACGATGATCAACTATCACCATAAATAGCCGTTAAATTTTCAGATAATAGCAAGTTATTCATAAAGATGCGGTGATTATTGAAGTTAATTGTGCCATTGATATAAATGGCATATTGCCAAACGTATTGTTTTATCGCATCGTTGATTGTGTAGTTTAAATTCAAACGTAACAGATCATAAAAAAAATGAATTGTTTTAAATTGTTTCCAAGATTCAAGGTCTTCCAGTTGATAATTATCAAAATCACTCATTGAGTTACTTTGAGCTAATTTAAATATATATGCCTTATGTGCAGCAATACTATCTAAATATTCTGTCTTATTGATACGAAGATGCTCCATAACTTCCGTAATTGATAAGTTACGGTGGCAATCGATGTATTCACCATACTCAACAAGTTCAACCTCACATAATTCGTCTTTAAATTCTGCTTTGACGATGTTCGTTAGGCGCCGATAAACAGTATGGAAAGGGGAGTGCTTCTTGATAAAATCTTGAGCTGTCTCTAATGATGTTAAAATATCATCGACAGGAATCATCAAATTTAAATCATTATAAATACGCATCGCGTATATTTTTTGCTTGTATGTAGGGGGATGGTTATTGTAGTACAAAATTTTAATCTCACAATTATCTGCAATAGTTAACACACCGACATAACTTAAAAGTGAATATAAAATCGCACTTTATTCACTTATATTTGGTATATTCCCGAAGATACGTTAACTAACAGTGAATTAATATTCATTGCCTGAATTATATTTTTACTGGTAGTTATGAGTAATTTTTAAATTAATCCCTATTTATAATTGATCTTGTACTCATTATTACATCACAGATAGAACGTGCCACTGCGAGCGATTTCACCTTGCTTCGGTAATGGTACTACGGCTATTTTAAAAAGTATCAAAACTAAGCAAAAAGTACCTGTACGAATTAATCCAATCAACGATACCCACATCTCCATTTTAAACAGTAGCTACAGATAAAGCATGAACACTATATGCTATCTTGGCATACTAGCGATATATTGTTATCACTTTTAAAAAAGATTTAGCGGCGTTATTTTGCGTGTACTAAATTTAAAATCTATCCAATAACCGCAGCCGAAATTACATTTCATTAAAGTGTTACCGTGTCACTGAATTGAAACGGTGACACTTAACGTTACAGTGTCACGATGTAATAAAATATTTAACAGAGTAACTTTGCTGGATGGACTAATAAATATCCCATACAAGAGAATTAATCCTCTTTATGGTTGTTAGCATTGAAAATTACACGAGAACTCAACGTGCATTGAAAATTAGCAACCCAAAGTAACCGGTACTAAAGTGGCGCCACCAAAACTACACGAGGCTAGTATTCTTCATTATACTGGTGACACCGTAACTTGTACTATATATGACCTGTTTTAGTACATTATTTAATCATGGTGGTTCGATGAACTCTAATTCATTGAACCACCATGATTAAATATTGAGCGATACTTTTAATTTGAGTGTTTTTACTTAATAAAGCTTGTTTAGCAACCATAGTTATGGGTGATTTCATTGATTACGTGACGCTGTAACTATAGGGAGGGAGGCGTTATATTGTGACACTGTAACTAGGTGGGCGATAGGGAATAAGGGTGACACCGTAACGCTTTAATGGTAATAATTATTACGCATAACTTTAGCTAGATTTTAAATTTAATAGCAGCTTTTTATTGCTCTGAATATTATTGAAAAGTACATGCAATAAATGGTTATTACGCAATGAAGCAGCAATAACCATTCATTACCATTACAAGTTAAAACGGTTCAACTCAAACATTAAAGAACAGTTGATGAGCTGAAAAGTTGGTAATTTTTATTTTTTATGAATTTATTTTATGTTTTTTTTGAATATAGGGCAGACCAAAAAGCGATTATTAATATAAATCAAACGGTTAACTTTTTAATTTGTTACCTAATAATCAGCACCGTAAGTATAGAGGTAACAGAATTAGTAAAAAAATAGGACACCTTGTGCGTTGTTGGTTATGGGCTTTCACCATTTCTTATAGGATGTAAATAAGAACTCAACAACATGATAATTAGTAAGCCATAATCCATTTATTTAATTTCCACTCAACGAATATGGCGAACAATATCAAATTGTCACTTAACCTTTGACCACCAGCATAATTACATATTTATTCAATGAAGATCGATGTTTACCCCGATAATTTACCAAACAAGTGAATGGTTAATTACATTTTATTCATTTATTCCGTTCGATGCCAATTCAGTAATTGCGGCTATACTTTATAGTAATGCGTTTGTAAATTACGTTGTATGGCAATGCTATACCAATATTTATATTAATCATCGAGGAATTTAATTTTGACCATTGTGGATTTAAAGAAACAACGCCGGTTAGATATCCTTGCCGCAATTAATACTTTTGATAAACCTCAATTATCAACATTATTGTCCAGTTATGCTAAATATGTCTGTCTATTGATGGATAAGCATCCAAAATTAGTGATGGGGCTATCTTCAGGTTTTGTTTTAACTAAGAAGAATAAGAATAACCTACATTCAATAGTCTCGGAATATGCTGGACTTGTTCTTACCAAGATCCTAATTGGGTGGGAGATAGTTGACGCTGAAAAATTTGCTACCAAACAGATAGCGAGAGCTAAAGCTAAAGAAGAAAAACGTTCCGCTAAAAGATTGGCAAAAAAAAACTTTTATGCTGTTAATGGTAACTTTTTTGACGGAATGGAATACAGCTTAATAAACAATTTATTCAACACACTTACTCACCAGAATCTCGCTCACAGAAAAGATATACCTCAACTTGTTTTCAATGATATAGCTGAAGATTTTAATTACCTAATATCTATTGATTTTCACATTCAGTTAGCAGCTATTTTTGGACGCAGACTTGATGATATTAATCTAAGTTCTAATAAGGGTATGATGTTATACGTTAACTCAACCCCCAAAGCTCAACACCTACAATTATCACTTGATCCCAGTATATCTTTAAAGGCTAATTTAGAAGCTGCTGATAACGCCCGTATCCCCGCTTTTTTTGATTTTATGCGTAGAAATTGTATAAGTGGTAATGTGGAGACAGTAATATCTCACTCTCAAATTGTTGACCAACAATCTTATAATGATACTGTCGCAACAAATCTGGCACTTGTAAAAATAACAGAAGATCATCAACTCCGAAAAAATAACAATGGCTTTTTGCCTGAGAAATTGGAGTCTGATATTTTTAATGTTAATTATCCGTATTATTTATCATTATTTAATCGACATATAAAAGAAGGTCTAACATATAAAGATAAAGAAGTGCTGTACAAGATAAAGCATCACATAATTAAAGAGGCTATAAAGTTAAAACTGGCTAAAGTGATATCAAAGGAACAGTTTGATAATCCATTTTTTTGTGATTTTACCCTCGATGATGATTGTATTACTGAACTAGAATATATTTTTAATACGATTGCATGTTTAGTTTCCGATGAGGATAATCAGTGTGACGCACCGATTATCGACCGATTTAGCCAGTTTTTCAGCCAATATGAAATTGAAAATCAAGTGTTTGATAACATCGATAAAGTGATAAATTTTTTCACAGACGAACTGAAATTATACAAAACAGATTTAACGCCTTATTACCATTTCCCTAATGATTTTTTCATACGCGTTATTGCTGCCGATTATTATGATGTCTACTTGATTGATTTTCAGGGATATAAATTTCACATTCCAACTAACAAACTAGATTTTTTTGACGTACCTATATCTAAAGCCATTAGTTTAGATGATCGCAATTACGGACGACCATTAACTGATCACGAGAGAGAAAAATACAATCTACCCGACATTTTGAATTTATTAGGTGTTATTCCACGATTTCCCAACAATTTAAAAACTAAAACAGAGTGCAGCAAGTTATATTTTTAGTTTAGTTGGATGCTGTTCACCAGCATCCATATTTAGATTAAGCCTAAATTCTTTCGCTTGTATGTTTTATTCTGACGCGACAAACATAATCGTAAGCTACATACAATAATTACGTGCGCCTGTTAACCATCAGTCAATATATTGAATAACGTCACACAAGTTCTTGCATAACAACACCTGTCCAGCCCGTAGAGGCACCTTGGAATGAACTTGCACACCATCGTCGCACTAACCAATAAAAATGCCACCAGTATCTTTGCAGCATCGTCTCAATGAGTGCTAAACAAGATGTTATCGCTTAATTAAATGACCGTCTAACAATCTTAGCTTTTGTCTGCACTAAACATTCAAGCACTCTATCCGAAATTTTAATATTTGAGAGTGTTTCATTATTATAACTCACCTGCAGGTAGCCGTTGAGTTCTCCAGCTTTATCCTCACCGACGATCAGCTTCAGATCGGCCTGAGAAGTCATCAAGCCATCCTTCATCGTTACGTATTTCACAGATGCCATCAAGTCTTCGATATTAGAGATTACACTTTCATTCTTCATTTTTTGTTTCAATACCTTATGTGTAGGTTTTGGCTGAACCTACATGTTCTTTGCCGCACTGTATTGTTTTTTTTTAATAATTAGAGAAAAAATTTAACGGGGGGTGGTTGACGTGATTAATGTACTAAGTTGATCACTAATCATAAGGTGTTGTAAGGCTATTACGACAAAATTAGATATCGACAGGAGGAAATGGTAAGCCTATTAGGTAAACAGGCTTACCATAAATATAATTAGTGGGATTTTCTTTTTTCAGCCTTACCTTTGATCATATCCTTAAGCTCGTCACTCAATAAAATATTTCCGAATGATTGATCGCCATAACTTATGCGCACAAACCACCCTGAAAGACCACATTTCAATTCTCCACGAATCAATTGTAATTCTGCTTGAGAGGGGAGAAAGCCCGCATTCATTGCGATATGACCAATTAAATCATGCAGTTCTTTTGCGTCTGAAATTGCAGCGATATTTCCCATTTATTGATAATCCTTATATGTAACTTGTACAATTATTTATATATTGTTTAATCAAGGCTCATTTAAAAGCGGTATAAATCTTTCAAATGAGCTAATGGAGTTGGCTTAATGGCTATCAATAATAATAGTTGATACCTTTTTCATAAAAATACTTGATGCCTGACATACAGCTTCATACTCACCAAGCATTGCACTTTGAATACCGAGGTTATCTATACTTACTATATAAAGAGAGGCATGAGCCAAACCGATTGAATCTAGTTTTTTCTTCAAATTATCAACAAGTAATGCTTGTTCTTTATCTAGGTTATCATGCCCGTTTTCAAAATCATTTTTGGCGAAATCTAAAAACGCATCAACATCGATCATGGCTAGATTGATCACTAAATCAGCCACCCCTGAAACGTTTTTAATATGAGTAATAAATTCATCAGTAAAATCTAAAACTGCGCTCACATCCCCAAGGGCAGGGACTAAGTGATGATTTAATAGCTCTTTCAGTATTGAGATTGTTAAAGCATCTTTTTCAAAAATATGAATAAGAAATTCAGGTTTGCTTCCCATTTTAGTGTCCAATTTAATTTAAATGTATTCGTGTGCAAATATTTTCGCATGGGAATTAATACGCGCAAGCCGCTATGATTGATAAATATTATTGTTGTTAACTTACTAAAAAAACCGATTCACCCCCCTGTAAAGGATAAACTAAATTTTATCCTTTACAGGGGATGATTGGCGTTACCACTTAATGTATCGTGTGTTTTTCATCTTGGCCTAGCATCGAATGTAGATTTTGATAAGCATCATATTCACAGACAAAAGCGCCGATCACTATTGGCGGAATTTGTTTGTTATTTTCGATAGGTACAAGTGCAATTAAATATGGCTTAGAAAACTCAAGAGTTTTGAATAAAGTCTTGTATTCTTCAATTCTTCCTAATGCACAATTAAGTTTAACTTGGTCGTCGTTTAAGAACTTAATGGCATCTTTACGCGCATCACTCATACAAAGTGAGAGATCAATAGGAGCGATTGAAAAAGAGGTGCCTGGATTATAGTATTGAACCATTTCTGCCGAAGCCGTTCTAAGTAGGTTTTCTAACTCAGAAGTTTCAGTAGATTGGTCAACACATAAAATAAATTCCTCTTGAGCTGATACAAGTAGATGATTTAGCACATCTAGCGGGTGCGGATAAGGGGACTCTTTATCTGTAAACATTAGAACCGCTTTTTGTGACATCCCGATATTTTCATTTCTAAACATGATGTTACAAATCTCCATAAATCAATCGTAGTTGCGTTACTATTTTATTGGTCTTTTAAACCTAACTTCAAATCAGCGAACCGAACTAAACCAGCATGACCAGATATGAGCTTCGCGTTAATAGGTAGTTTGTAGTTAACAGTGGCCAAGTAATCTTGCATCTGCTTAACATTAAGCATCATTGTGAGACGGGGATAACATGAAGAAAAGCCAAGCATAAACATAATATCGTGTTTATCTTCTTTAAACGTTATTAACGTTAGAAACAACTCATCATCTATATTTTTCTCTTGATAATTATCAAAATGGGTATCGAGAACAGTCCACAAATCATACTCAGAATTAAATGTATATTTAGGACTGAGGTTTTGAACTATAAAGTGAATACCTTTTTGAGAAATAATATCGTTTAATGATTCTCTATACGTAATAGTTAAAGCACTAAGCAAGTCGTCATCATCACTGTTGTTATTCATCATAAATATCACCATGCCTGTAATTGTAGTTGTAAATATACTACGATTTCAACGTATAACGTTATTCTATACGTATATTGGTTTTAATTGGCTGAGAATTGATCGGTATTTATGTTTTATCGCTGAAATGAGGTTTTTTTGTTATGTTATTTTTGTAATCAACTTACGATATAAAATATTACTGTTTGAATGTAATTTTTATTGGTAGGATAGTGATGTTAACAGAACTCATATCTCTATTGAGCGCTATAACACTAACGGCATAGGCTTTCCAATCTTCGACCTATGCCGTTTTTATATCACTTTTTATGAAGAATTCTCGTCTTGAGTTTTTTCTTACATGATGGTGAATTAAACAGGTTGGTTATGGTTCTCAATTCTGTCATTACAAGATTGTCTCGCATTTAGACATTTAGTTGTAGTCTCGTTTACAACCTTATCGATAACCCTCTTACTCGTGGTGTTTAAATGTTCCTTATTAAGAGATTTAACACTGATCTTAAACTGACCAAATATACCATTTAAATTTAATCTGATTCCTTTTAGCTTGCTTGCAGTTGTCTTGCTATCATCAATAGCGTTACACAGTGCTCTGATTTTATTTTGCTCAACACGAATCATCTTGAGGACTGTAGCGTTATGGCTCCGTGTCACTCTGTGCGTACGTTTAAATGTATTGATACTAACGCCACGATTAGTCTCGATTGATTCACTAGAAGCCCATATAGGGTTAAGTAGCCTGTATGCCTCGGTGTAAGCAGTGTCCCACTTAAAACGATTCTGTTTAAATAGCGATGATAGATATTCATCATTTTTTAGATAGCCTTCGATAATGCTGTATTTATCATGAAGATTAGTTAAATCGGATCTGTCACAATCTCCTGAACGGATTTTAACAATTAACGTATCAAGGTTATTGTTAAGATCATTAAAATCAGTTAACAGTATCTTTTCAGCATCACTTCTTATAACGCTAAATGCGTTCCACCAGTCACGTATTAATTCCTCACAACCAGTTTTAGTTTCATTAAAATCAGTTAAATCACGCGATGAAATAATTGCAGCATCATCATTAGTCACTACGTATTTAGAAATATAGATTTCGAGGTCAGTTACTTCTTTGGTATATAGGCGAGCTAATCCATATTCTTTTAATAACGGGTGGTTTTGTTTGAGAATCTTGTCAAGATCATTCAAAAGGGCATCTACTTGTAACTTTGCGGTGACCATTCCTTTTTTATGTTCGTAAAAATCAGATATTCGTAACTTTTTCGCTGCATCATGACGCTTGGTTTTTAAAATAATACTATCAATTTCACTATTTTTTGTTGCAATAATTCTTCCCGTTTGTGGGGAGACCAAGAAAAAGTCAAAGCCACGTCTTATCTCATAAACTTTAGGTAAATGTTCCATTGGGAACAAGTCATATGATCGCATTCGATTATATAACTTCCTAAATTTAACTAACGACAAGGCTTCTTTTTTTCGATGTGATTGTTGTTGTTGGTACAACTCAAATCTTACGGCCAGGTCACGTTGAAAATTGCTAATGTTATTGTAGGTTACTGACGATATACCTCTGGTACTCGTTAAATAGCAAAACTTATCGAGGGCGTGAACTTCTTCTTTATCAACTTTTCGGAGAGGTTTATTTTTTAAGGTCCGATACGACACATAAGCTGATTTTAATAATTTTGCAGTAACGTTACGATATTCATGATTTGATGATCCCGAACGCTGGATGTAACTAAGCAAACGAAGAATATAACGGTTAATTGTTTTTTCCATTCCAGTTGCTAAATCAACACCGTTTACATTGCTCACAACCTGTTCTAACGAGCTTAAAACACTAGGTGATACGTCACTATAAGTAAGATGGGTTTTGCAGTAGTGATAAGCCTTACGTAACTGAATTAAACGCTTAACGATATCATTCCTGTATTGAGTGTAATTTGATGTTGTATCAACAGCCCATGGCAACCGATGTTCTGGGGCGAGAGACATTGTTGATATTAAAACTTCTTTAGTGAAGAATTCTACTTCAGCCTGATTATTATCAACAATTGAAATCTTAGGGTATCGAGCAGATACCGTTAGTTCATTATTCTGAATTGTTGACCGCAGTTCTTTCTCGCCAAAATAAAACACGTTATTGGCAGGTCTATTATTATTACGAATTGATAAATAGGCATTATTAGAACCAAACATGACATAATCGGCAATTGATTCACTATTAAAATTATTTTCAACAGGGAATAACCACAGTAGATTAATGGATTGATCCCTAAAAAATAACTCACGACTGTAAACAACTTCCGTTGTAATCCAACTACGATAAAATTCAATAGCCCATTTATTACCACTTAAATCTTCAAAATAGATATCTGGCTTCCGTCTTGTATTGCGATCATTATCTTTTGAAAAGATGAAGTGGCTATTAACAATACTTTCCAATGAAATTAATGGACTACGTTCTAACACTTCAATGACATTATATTTATTACTTGTTCGCCATTCATTCTCAACATCAGAGCAGTAATCTTTGTAAAGGTCATTAGCAACACCCGTATAATATGGACAGGATAAGACCTTTTCTAGTTGATCCTCTGTAGGAGTATGGTGACAAAAGTAGTATGTAAACATGTTGGGCTGTTGTGGGTTTCTACGTCCGTACAAGCTAGAATTACAATAGCAACAACGAAGATAATGGGTGTCATTATCGTGCTTTGCTTTATGAATTTTAGCTTTCGTTTCTTGATACAAAACGTCAACCGGCTTAAATGGGTTAGTTAGCAATCGACCGACGGTAGTTACTTTATTTTGTTCACCAACGAAAACCTCCCATAAGGGACGACTGATAATATAATTATTCTTCATTTCTCAATTTCTCGATTGTGACCTTGCCTTAACAACACAATACCATTGACCCAAAAAGCTAACAGCATTGTATAAAACTGAGGTTTTTAACGATTATTTCACGCGTTTTGATACGCGCAATTGCTCACGCGGCAGTTGAGTTAACACTTTCAGCCGTAAGAGGCAATCATCAGCTCTTGGTAAGTGTTGAACCATTTCCCATCAAAATTTTCATTAATGCCCGCACTCAACGTTAATTATCGTAAGTAACCAACACGATAGTAACGGATATTGTTTGTTACTTACGATAATTAACGGATTTTTATAGTTATTTACGTGTTTTTTTTAACTGTCGTATTCCAATAACAGCAAGATTTCTTCTAATATAGTCCTGAAATGTAAATCTGACATTAATGAGTACCATGGTTATGCCACAACAATGCCTCGAAGATAAATTCATATACGACACTGTTCCCAATAAGTTAAGTATTCGAATGCCAAAACCAAATGGTAAAGTTTACTCCGCAACTATTGGAAAAAAGAAGATAGGGCACGACGCAGCTATGGAAATAGCCATTACTAAAGTACGTGAGGTGGGTAGTGAAATGTGGGCCGAGTTTTGGAGTGACATTTTAAATAATCCTACTCTACTTAAAGAATTACCTCATTCCGTTGAGCCAACATTAACACAAGAAAAAGACAGGCATGGAAAAACGGTAATTATCTATAGAGCTATATGGACGGTCGAAAGCAACGGCAAAAGAAAGCGTGTATGTAAGAAGACCAGAGTTAACACGCATGGCTATGAGGAAAGTTATAGAATTAGTAAGCAGCAAATTCTAACAGCTTACGACCAATGGTTGCCGCTTATTCGATTTCTCAAAGAGAATGACAATCCTAGATTTGTAAATAGTCAACTCGAACTACGTTAACCGGTAGTGGCCGTAGCCTAATTGATAAATATATATATCAATATTTCTTTATGTGGCGTTTAATATTCGCACTGTTAAAATTTAAAGGAACAAACAGTGCATCATTTACAGAATACGTCACCGGACACTATTGATTGTGTAATATCGTTCGCACGACAACCGAACAGGCTTATTGATTATCTGAGCGACTTTGACGCTTGCACTAAAACTGCAGCAACCGACGATGGGGCGAAATTCATAGAGAAGATGATGGAACACGAAATCGAGGATGATGTTGTATTACAACCAGAAATTCATCTTTTCGATGTGACTGTTGCTGTTGATTCGGCTCCTAACCCGATAATTCGAGGGTTACTTGAAACCACACCAACACTAACGTTGTGCCTAATCAAGCTCAACTGTGGGGTTCTTCCTGTGTTTGTTGATGCCTTTTTCTGTAGTCGAAATACCGCGTTTGTCATGATTAAAAATCTCAAACACAATCTTGATCAACAACATCGTTCTTATCACATCGAATATCACGGTATTCCACACAACGAAATGCTGCATTCACTTCACGATGAAGTTACCCGTTAAGTCGCATCAACTTCTCCAACCATATTGTGCACTCGGTTGGAGAAGTTAATGGTAATCAGGTTTCTTCGTCAATTTTGGGAGTGCCATTAATCAACTCTACTCGATTAAGTCCTAACGAGATCCCCTTTTTGCTATATATCGGTATTGATCTAAAAAGACCATGATCCTTAGCTAAATCATAACGCAACACTTCGCCATCACGTTTTCTAATCTTTATAGCCTCACTTAAACTAGACTTACGATTTATCAATAACAAATAGAAAGATAATGAGAGATCGTTTCGCTTTGCCTTCCCAATAAGGAATGTCACTTTTTTCTTATATTTACGGCTGTAATAGCGCATTTTTTTAGTTTTCTCACGATTTTTTGTAATGTAACAACAATATTAATCGGACTAGCGCACTTCAAAAACTACGATACCTTATCTGTTTCCGTGGTGAACAATAATAACATTGACACGCCAACGAAATATCGCATGATAATGGGAACTTGGAGCATTATTAACCATGAATATCAGTATACATAATCAGCCAGATAAGTTTGAGACTGAAAAAAAATTAAGAGAGAATTATGGTTTATCACCATTCCAACTTAAAGATTTAAGGTTAGACCCTGATGCCCTCGAAGTAGAGAATATCACTAAAGCGGTAGAACGAGCCAACGAGATTGGTATTCCGTTGTACGACATACCTTACATGATTGAAGCTGTATCTGTATTACTCAATGATTTTTTGAATAATGGTATCAATCACCGTCAACGATCTTTAGAACGCCTTAATAGGGCTTGGCGCTCATTTGAAAAGTACGTAATTAGTAAGCACCCGTCTGAAACTTATATACCATCCAAACCTAAATTGGTATGTGATTTTATTAATGACAGACACAAGCAAGGTATCCATAGAAACACTCTAAAACTTGAGTTGTGGGCTATTCGTTCTGTTCATAGAGCAACGGGAATGCCAGATCCAACGGTGGCAAAATCAGTGGAAAAGGCTATCGGGAGAGTCATTAACGATCAAGTTAACAATGAAATATTCATTAAGCAAGCAACGCCTCTTGGTTACGACGCCATCACTGTGCTGTTAAAGCAATGGCGGCTATCAGGAGATCTTTCAACTAGCAGAGATTTAGCGTATATAGTTGCTGGTTATGAAGGGTTACTTCGTCATTCAGAGATTGCAAACATTAGAATGCGTCATATTACACCTCTTGAAAATGGTACTTTGCGTATTGTTTTGCCCATAACCAAAACAAACCATAGTGGTGATGCAGATGTAATTATCATTTCAAAAAACTCTCGAGCAATCATTGAGGAATATATGACCCTCGCGGGGATTGTATTCGATTTTAAAAAGACAACACAAGATTATCTATTTAAACCTACTTTAGCTTGGGGAGAGGGTATTAAAGAGACAGGGAAACCACTTAGTCATAACGCTGTAATGAAAATATTGGGTAAAGCATTTAATGTGGTATATAACGGCATTGAAGACGAAGAACGCCCTAAAAAATATACGGCTCACTCTATGAGAGTCGGAGCTGCACAGGATATGTTTAAGCGGGGCGTTGAATTATCGCGGATCATGAAAGCGGGGCGATGGTCATCTTCAGATATGCCAATGCGCTATGGTCGTGGACATGTAGATGATGGTGCCGCTAGTGAAATCCTAAATGATGCATTCTAGTTGTAGATACCTTATTTAGTGAATTTCAAATAATTAACTTGTTGTTATGTTCGATTAAAACGTAACAACAAGTTCAGGTTTAAGCAGCGATCACACAATGTTCGAAAGGTTGCAATGTAAATAATACCGTTTTGTGGTCGGCTGATAGTTTGGCCTTAGTAACTCGCACCTTTCTACCATTATACGTTGTCGAATGACGACGCTGATATTTTTCAGCTAAATGCTCAGTAAATTCTTCTTTAATACCAAGTCTAATATTAATTTCAGTCTTCATTTTTATTATTTCCTGCCCGTACTAAAGTTAAATAATTATATATAATCCACATAACGCTTTCAATTAAACTTGAAGTAGCACTGTAGTTAACAACCATTAAAACATTCTTTTTAATATGCGCAACACATAGGATGTTGTCATTAAACTACGATTAAATTATCAGGATCACACCATACAATACGAGAGCGGAATCGAGAGCGGTATAATTATTTGAAGTTTTAACCGAAATTGATTCAAACATCTTGAATCAAACCTATACTCATTTATACGCGGAGTTCCAAAGGGGAAGGTATGGAAATCGAAGTTTGCATTCTTAAAATTGGTAAAAAAAGAATGGTGAAACGTGATCTTAATTCATTGCCGTTATTGACTTACGATGACAAAAATATAAATAACGCAATAGCACGATTTAGTCTCTCTACATTTTTATCTGTGGTGATATATCATGAAAAAATATATGGTTCATATCATATATATCATAACCTTAATTTCCCAAAAAGCTGGTATTCAACTATACCCACACAAATTTCAGGTGATCTAGTATCTGAATTTTTGGTAAATAACACCGCTTTTGGCATCATTGTGGATTTAAATGGCACACCATCAATTTCTTTCGCTGAAAAGCTAAGCTACGACGATACCAAAATCAAAAATCTAATAAAGACAATCACTGACTTGGTGAACAATCCTAGTGACGACAGTTATAGCTCATTATTGGCCGTTCTTATAGATAACAGGCAAGTGTTGTATGCTGCGGTTATTTCACTATTGAAAAAACAGAGTGATGATAGTGATTATCATCGAATTATATTCGAATTCATATCAACATTATTAATAGATGACAGCGAAATTTTTAGGGATGATATTGACAATTATCCCAAGAAAAAACGATCGATAGGGTACGTTAAAAAATCATTACAGGACTGTTTCTCATTTGTTTTCGCCTTGTCTGGTTTAGACGTTGAGAAGTTAACAATAAAACAAGAACATACCGTAATCATAAAAGATATTGCTGTAATTGCATTACAGCAACTATCTGAGGAAATGGATCAAACAAAAAGACAAATAGAAGAAACAAATAAAGCTATCGATAACCTTCCATTCATATGTATATAATTTCTGATATCAATTCACTATTCCAATGCGAGCATGACAGAAGTTGAATACACTCCCCAGGGGGGGTATTCAACAATTATCAAGAGCTAATCCAACTAATAACTTCTTTGGCTGCTTGCTCTTTATCTATTCCACCAGCAACCAATGCCTCGATAGTCTGACGTTGATTTCGTTTAGTGATCTCTAGCCGAGGGCTAACATCCCAAAAAGGTCCACCCTCAGAACTCGAATTTATATAAAAGAGGGTGTAGTCACCTGACTCATAGACATCCATCGCATGATTGAAGTCGTCGAAGATAAGTAACTCATTATCCCATGTGAATTTAATTGATGTATCAGGTCTATACGATTTAATCTCTTTACGCTCTATCGGTTTAATTTCTAATTCAACCTCTTTTTTTTGATTGAACATTCCAAGAAATCGGCGTTTAAACTTATGCGCCATGATAACTAAAGAGATCTTTTTTATGCTTGTCTTTTTACTTTCTGCGTTACTACTATTCATCACCAGTACCAATTAAAGTTAATTAAAGTTCTATTGCATGAAAAATAATTCAAAAATAACCATCTTTCCTCTAAACGTAGTTATTAGGTATTCAGTAAAAACCACATTAAGACTCACCTATACTAAAAATTTCATCTTCGGTTAATTTGTACGTCTTTAATGGATTACATGGACACTGAAACATTAATTCATTATCAAGCTTAGGACGCACCCTCTGATACTCTCCAAAACTCGTAATACGATTACGTCTAATCCATGCCAAAAATTCTAACTTGCTAAACTGTTGTGGCAGATCAGCATCAATAATACATTTCCACAATAAACCATAAGCGATAGTCGGACGATGATATAAAAAACACCTTTCTGATTTTTTTGTGCTTTTCATATAATCATAATAGTCAGATAGGCGATATATCCCTTGTGCTTTTAACCACTCACGGAATTCGGCTATATTGTAATGTGTAATTACTGGCCATATCATATGGTAGAAACTTGAAGGGTGCGATGGTAGGTAATTTTTATACGGACTTTCCTTGCGACATTTTCGATAAGATTTTAAAGAAAGATCTTTGTTCATTTCATCCAAACCATAAGTTTTTAACCATACGTTAAATTCATCAAACGAAAACCAACCCTCATCGCGCAAATCGTGCCAGCTTGCCCCCATCAATGAGCTAACGTGATATCCTATTGGTAAAAATGGCCGAGCGGGTGAACTGACGTAATGCCGGCAATACTGAATACTTAGTTGAACATCATTCTCACAAATGTACCGTACAAAAACCTCACGACTAAACGAAGGTGTTCGATATTGGTATCGCATCGCTTGAATATTAAGATGATTTCTATCATCTAAAAGCCCAAGTTCTTCAAGTGTTGCACCATAAGTAGCTGTTGGATTTAAAGGTAAGTAAATGGTGTCTCCATGACTAGCGAAATATTTAAAATAGTTCGTTATCGTCTTTATCTTATTGCTATGTAGCCAATCTATAAATTTATCTTGGCTTATGAACCTTATATTTAACATGATAATAGTCAATTACTGTAACTTACTTACAATATTAACATTCGTTGTTTGATAGCTAAAATGTTTTTAGAAAACATTTTTTTGCTTGCTTAAGTAATCACTAATAAGTAATATCTAATCAAGTTGATAAACGAATTAAATAAGATTATCAACTGGCTAATTGAAACAGCTCGGTATCAATAGCAATTCTCTGTACTGTGATATTAAAGTCTAAAAAGCACGATAATGAAGTTGCCATCTTACATTATCAAAATAAATGTTCTACTGATTTTAGGTCCTGTCATACCTTTCCAGCAGTAGAACCTTTACCTCGCCACTTGTACTATTGACCATGAAAAAACCTCGAATTTTATCGTTAGCACTTTCTCTTATTACTACATTCTCTGTACTGTCTAGTCCGTATATCCAAATCCAAGAAAATACACACATATCATCCGTAGAGGACGTTAATCAGGATGGGATCAAGGATTCGATCAATACTTTTATCACCTCAATTTCAAATAAGAGAAACAAAGCGGCATTAACGCTATATGCTATTGCTCTACAACATTCATTATCAGTTGTAACTAAAGATGAAGCTGCAATTGTAAATAATCAGCTTATCACCGCTTCTCGTTGTATATTGCTTACAACAAAATCAAAGGGTGACATGAATTATCAACCTTATGAAATGGGTGAAATAAAAGTGATGACGATCAATACAGGTCATAAACAGCATGATTATGCGAGATTTATGTCGTTATGCTACGAGATGGAACAGTCAGTAAACTTTACTGACTGTAATAAAATGAAGATCTAACAATCTAGCGGGTTTAATTTTCTTTCAGCAGACGACTCATGCCTTTCTGCTCTTGACGTATGGACATACAACGAAGTGACATCTAATGATTCATGGCCAGCATCAGCTTGAACGTGCTGTAACGGTCTTCCTCGGGCAATATCGTTTGATATTCCTGTATGACGAATTGAATGCACCGTCATTAACCTAACTTCCGCTGCATCCAGACCAAAGCTATCCTTAACCAATAGCTCTGCAGCTCTATCAAACACCTCCTGAACGATTTCTCGCACATAACGAGTGCCAATGCTACTTCTAATCATCTTTGCGTCTCTACCATGCTGCGCAGCTCGATGGCGGATAAAAATCGGTTCACTTTCGTTGGGTAGAGGGAGATCACTTAACCCTCTAAATTTTCGATAGCGGGTCAGGGCTGCGAGCAGCTCATTTGGTACTGATACGGTTCTACGTTTACCGCCCTTGGATTGAGGTACTAAAAACCCCCAATAACCCGTTTTCTTATCTCGACGAAATTGGCTCATGATCGGTTCATAGCCAGGTCTCGCACTAATCTCTGATATTCGGCAGTAAGTTCCATAGAGTAGTTTAATAATAAACAATGTTCGCTCATGAGTTTCTGGAGCCTCTTTAGCCATTAGCTCGGCAGCATCAATTACGTACGACCATTGTAACGGTGAGAAAAACTTTAATTCATCATCATCGTCACCACTCTGGCTGCGGATTGGTTTGAATTTGGACATCTTTAAAAGGATAGCTGCGGGATTACACTCACAGTGCTCTATGCAATTTAGATATTGATAGAAGCTCGATAAAATAGATAATTTTGTTTGAATGGCTGTATCCGATAAACGATAAACTAACTCATTATTCATTAATGGGTCAGATCCTTTTACTCTACGTTTAGTAAAAGGACGCCATTTTTCATTCGGAATCTTACACTCATAATCTACATGCTTTACAAACTGAGCGTAATTACAAGTACCTTGCAAATTCAGAGGCGGATTGCGACACCACTCAATAAATTCTCTTAGTGTTTTTCTATCTAAATCAGCAACAGACAAGCCAGCGACGTTCCAACACCAATACAAAAACGAGGTTAGTTCACTACGATACGACTTGAAGTTATTAACGTTTTCTGTTTGCTCAGATAGCCAATCCAGTGAATGTTCATAAACCACCCCCGCATCATCAACCTTGTGAATAGTAATTTCAGCAATATATTGATTGATAAACAAGTTGGATTCATTCAACTCATTAATTGACGGGTAGAGGGGCATTGCTGGTGGAAGGACTACGTTTTTATTAATCATTATCAAATTCGCCATACTTTAATACTGGGGACTAATTGTAAGAATCGACGACCATGCCCAAATCCACGAAATGCGATCATTTCTGGCACTTTTTTTCTACCGTCGCCATTACGTGATATTGATCGTTGAACTTCTGTAATATAAACGGCATAGCCTCTATTTTTATATTCTTTTGCCAGAGTACGATTGGCCGTATTGCAAATGATTTGAGGTATATCAAAATTGGCGAACCAATCAGCTACCTCTTGTTGCAACGGCAGGCTACTGAAGCCGCTCCCACCTTTAGAGTAGTTGGAGAAAGTATCAATATACGGTGGATCGCCAAGCAACAGCTCAACACCTCGCATATCTAAATCAACATATGAGCCATTAACGAATTTCCACCGTCGGCATCCATGATAAAAATCATTAACACCATCAGGGGGCGCTATCGTTTTATAGTATCCAAATGGAACATTAAATTGCCCTTTTTTATTCACTCGCATTAAACCATTGTAACAAGCGTGATTTAACCACCATAAATCTTGAGCTGCCTCTTGATCATAAACGCCATTCGTTAATTTACTATTTAAGCGTTCACGAATGGCGTAATAATTAATATCGTCATTTAAATGGATATTTGCACTTGGTACAAAACCAGATTGTACATGTCTATAAAAATTAATAGAAAACGGGTTTAAATCATTTGCTATTACTCGATCAAACTTATGCCCACAACTAAAGTTTAGTCCACCAGCAAAAGGTTCAGCCACTAACTTTGGATTAACTTCTTTAACGATTCTTTCCGTCATTGGTACTAGCCAAGATTTTCCACCAGCCCATTTTAGTATAGCCTTCACATCTAACGCCTACTGCAAGTTTAATAGATAACGTTATTGTACAGCTATAGTGTAATCGCGCTACATACAAAAAATTGTCAGCGACAAACGATTAGACTTGTCTGGTCTGGTGTTAAATAACATAGTTAGTTTTTCGTAACTGAATATGGTCTGATAATTCAATACGACCTTTTTCATTCGTGATATCAAACTCTTTTTTTCTATTTTTAAGAGACACAATTAACTTAACTTTATTTCCACATGATGATTCAATTTTACCGCACTTACTTATTTGATATTTATTTACCAATACATTCCGTTTTATCCTAACAAAATAGTTGTAAATACAACCTTCAATTTCAGAAAGTGACACACGGAGCATTATCGTTTTTCCGTTAACGTAATGGATCGTAGAATATGCATTTTTGTATTCCACATACACAACATCATCATTTAAAGGAAAATATTTTTTATTACCACCACTAGCACTATTATTAATCATATATAAGGTTTGAGATACTCGGCAAACAATATCTTCGTAATCCTTTTTACACCGTCTTTCATTGAGCCTAATATTTTTATTAACAATAACATAAGGACTAAGATAGAAGTAAATCAGCAAGGCGCATATAAAACTAGAAAAAACAAATAGCACATAAATTATAATGTAATTAATAGATAAAAAATCACAGTCGTCAACTATCCGCCAAGTTAGGTGTCCAAATATTTTATCACCCAATTTAATTGGGTAGCTGTATGTTCGTGGCTGTTTATTTAAAATAATTTCGTAATCATCATCACCGGAACAACGAATGTAATTATATGGTTCGACATCCATTTTTGTTAGTGAGATCTCTCCACATATCGATTCCAGGTGGTTATCGTACTTAATTGATTCGATGATATAAGCCAATTCATCATTCAAACCAGCAGTATCATTCAGATATAAATCTTCTTTAACAATTACAGAATTGTTAAAGAGATATGCCATTTTATCTAAAAAATCCTTTTCTAAGGAATGCCCTTGTTCAAACAGATAGATGGTAAACCCTACACACGAAAAAATCACAATAGAATATAGTAATACAATTAAACCCAATGACACCTTGCTCTTAAATCGCATAAATATTCTCTGTTAAGCCATTGTTTTTCATACAGTTACAGTCTTCGTGGTCACATTCACAATCACCATCATGGCTAATGAAGTGTTTTTCGCCACAAGCACACTTTAAGATCATGTTACGAATAATGGTTTTATTAATACGGATACCTCCTTCATTAAATGTCAAAGGTTCTCGTGAAAATCCCGTTGGATACTTAATAAAGTTTACAGCATCGATGAAAGGCATCTGTATAAGTAGTTCGTTTTTTAAAATTTCGTATGAAATATCAAGCATTTCGAATAGCATCATTCCATAATTGCTTTTTCTCTCATTAGCACAATATGTATTCATAAAATCTAAATATGGCTGACTAAAAATAGCGGCACCATTAGATACTAAGAACAAATTCACATTAGACGGATTCCCAAGCAACAACTGCCCAAAGGAACTGTCAGTGATCCCTAAATCAGAATGAATTAATGTGACATGCTTTTTTGTTTTAACCAAATTACGGTAAAAAACTGCGGACATAGGTTCAGAGAGAAGGCTAATAAAATAATCACCATCCTTAACTTCATAATATGGCAGCTCGTTAGCATAACGTATTCGTAAGATGCTGATGTCATTATTATATTCTGATTGGAATGTATGCTGAATTTCAGCGCCTAAGCGTTTAGCGTATTCATAAGACTCATTTAGCATTAATATTACGGTTGTTTTTTTCTTATTCTGTTTTTTTAAATCTTGCTTAATAAATGAATATATAGACTTCGCTTGATTAGCATATAAATTTGTTATCGAAAGAGTTGAAGCGTTCCCATTTCGGAGCTGAATCGGAGCTATCCCATCACGAGAAATCACAGGAATGTGACTATGATAAAGTAAATTTAGTGTCTGATGTCTTTTACGATAGACGTCTGGGAAAATTATCATGTCTGGTTTTTCGTGCACAACCTTTGGCATCGAATGGAATAATTTTGACGAAGAATTAACAAAGTTAATGTCAATATTAACTAATCCTTTTGTATAATCATTAAAGCCATTAATGATACATGAGCCATTTTTTGAACGCTTTATTACTTCAACATGATATGTTGGTGCGGCATGTGAAATAGAAGCAAAAAATAACATGAAAAAACAAACTGAATAGTAATAAAACACAACCAGATAGCCCACAAGAATAAAAAAACCTAAAAAACCATAATTAAATAGACATATTCAATTACAAATACAATAGTTGGTGAAACAAATGCATAGTATTAAACGATTGAATTAAAAGGTTAATATCATACTTTTATATAGTATTATCAATCATTCGACGACAAAAATTTGCATTATTAACAAAAAATGCAAATTATATGGCAAACTATATGTCATGGCTAGGGTGAACAATTAGCCATTAGGACAATACCGCTAAAGATTTTATTATACTAATTAGTGCCAAAGGATATTGATACTGTGACGACTATGACCAGAACGATTGTAAACTCTGAATCCGATGCTTTTAATTCAACACATAAGCTACGAAAACAAGTTTTAGTTGATAGTACAGAAGGATTATTTGCTGAATTAACGAGTAGTTATGATGCCCAATTCTCTAGCACATTGTTTGCAGATGGAATTATTATAAATATAATCGCCCCAACTTTTGAGCAACGTTATGACGTTACATATAATGAAAAAGATCATTTATTAATTAACGCAGTAGTTACTGAGGCTAAGGACTCATCTAGTAGTCGAATTAACGCACTATCAGAAAGTATTTCATTTATTGGTAACTCTTATGTGGATTTTTCAACTAATAATAAAAATGACATAGTGGCCACCATCAAATCGCCCCTTGATTTAGATATCCCAATGGGGACCGACCATAACATTGATAGCCTTGATGCAATATATAGTTTAATTAAATTCGTTATCGACGAACGATTCTTTTAATAATTGTAATTAGCATACAATTTTACCTTATTCATAAATCGCACTAGCGCATATCAAAATACATGAGAACCTATTTGTATCTTCTACAAATCATATAAGTAGGTTTCATGTCCACTTCATTAAATACAGCAAAACAATCTGAAGTATTAAATACAGCAAAACAATCTGAAGTATTAAATACAGTAAAACTATATGGAACATCAACAGGGAATACATCCCTTGATCTTGCTCTTTGTGGTAAATGTAGCCTTGAATTTTCGTCACTATCTGAAATAAGCGGTGAGAATGGCGTAGGCAAGACGACACTCGCTTTACACTCCATCGTTAACTGTCAGCGTACTAATGGCGTAGCTGCCTTTATAGAAACGGAACAATCCATTGATCCCGCCTATATGAAAAAAATAGGTGTTGATATGGATAACGTTATTTTTTCACAACCAACGACGATGGATGATGCTTTTAAGATCGCATTTGAACTTATTAAAAGTGGCACTGTAAATCTTATCGTTTTTGATTCAATTGCATCAATGCTACCTAAAAACGAAGTGGTTAACGGGTTGCTTACAGAAAATGCAGCATTAGAGTTTTCACGAGAGCTTGCTAAGAATTTAGAAAAAATAAAAGCGATGATCGCTGATTCCCTTTGTTCTGTTATCTTCATTAATCAATTACGACAAAATCCCAATACTAGCGAATGGTACTCAGTTGGTGGAAAACCACTTGAGAGATATATTGATACTCGTATTCGCTTAAAAAAAGGAAAGGTTATTCTTTCTAAAAAAGATAGTACGGTAAAAATGGGGCATCACGTAATTGCCACCGTATTAAAAAATACCTACGGGAAAAGTGGGAGTATTGCGACCTTTAGTGTGCATTATCAAAAAGGGATCAATAGTGTTCTCGATACATTAAAGAATGCGGTAGAACACAATATCATCACAACTGATGATAGCGGTTATACAATAAATCACGCCTGCGCTAAGAATCAATCAATGGGCAATGATCGTGCTGAGGCATTAAATATCTTAGCTCAATATCCTAAATTTAGAACGCAAATTGATATCTTTACAATTTATGAGCACTTACGAAGAGCGAAAAATCAGCTTAATCACTAAGAAAAATCTAATTTATGCGCACCCATTGCGTCGGGCGGTATTAATCTTCACCATTAAGATAATACCGCCACACTTCACATATTATAACTAGAATCACCAAAGCTAATTTACAAGAAACCAAACAGGGAAAATACTGCGGCAAATATTGGATAGTACATCAACATCGAGAGGCGATCACCACTGGTGGTTTGCAGGCTTGTAACTGTACGCGCATTTCCTCCATCATTGTTCAGTGATGTAACCCCATTACTATAAATTAACGTCTCGACCTGATCATGATGCTGTAATCCAAATGATTCTAACTTAGCTTTGCTGTTATTAAGCAACATCAAGCTATCTTCCTCTGAAATAATCCATCGACGCTTATCATCATTAATATCTCGCACAACCGAACTGATAATAGGGTTCAATGCTTTATATCCAATTATTACTCGATAAAATTCAACTTGTAGCTGTCCAACTTGAGACGACGCCTTAACATCTGCAGCAGCATCTCTTGTGTTAGTTGGCCTTATAAAATGACCACCATCATTATAGTCAATGAGATACCACGTTGATGGTAGGTCAATAACCGTACCGTTAATTGGGAAAATATACGAGTTATCCTCAAATGACCACATCCGTATACCAAACAATAAGCTGATCAGTACCAACCAAAAAAAACACCATCTAGATTTATTTTTTATTGTTATAAATACAATTACACCTAAAAAGGGTATAGCAAAAAAGTATCTAGTACATCCAACGTTGAGTAAACCACCTAAAATGAACAATATAGACACGAAAAACGTAGCCAAGTAAAATTTCTTACCTTGTTCTACTATCCAATCTTTTAGGTCGGAAAGGTCTAAACCTAACATTATTAACACTCATTAATATAATTTGTATATTATAAGCTATCACAGTTCAACGAGTAGCGTTATGTTTGGTAAATACGACAAATTAATCATTGGTGGTATTCTTGTTATCACAGGGGGGAATGCATCAGCTCAGCAACTAGAATTACCTAGAGAGCCTGAATACAAAACAACACTTGGTGTATGTTCGCCCAAAAATATTGAGGATAAAACATTATGTACATTTATTAACAACATCACTACTAACCCAGTAGAAACAGCTGCACTCATGAATTACGCTAACGAAGTAAATTCAATAAGTGGACTGAAATTATTAAATGTTCAAAATGTATTGCTTTATGAAACAGATATTCAAATATCAGCAGATTGCTACCATAAAGTTTATAGAGGTGACGATATTAAGTATGGGAAAATTATTGACTTCGTAAGGCGTAATGCACTTACAACGGCTATTGATAAAATCACATATGCCAAATATACGTCAATTTTATCACCATTAACCATTACATATATGGAACCAACAGCGAAAGAATGCGCCATTCGTATCAAAAACAGCAGAAAAAATTACATCTAAAAACTTAATAAGTAATTTCGGATACTAGATGAATTGCAAACCATCTAGTTCCTTTTTTAAATTATCGTTATCCAACTACTCACTGATTTTTCTACGGAAGAAGCCAAATTTACGACCTTTTTTATAAATTAAGCGCATAAACAAAAAGGCGACGAGGGCACACGAACTCAATCCTATGTAGTCCACATACAATGAGTAGTGATTATAATCACCATGGTCAAATGAGTACGCACACACAAAAACACAGCATAACGAAGCTGGAATTGCGGCCAATATATTTTCTTTGGCAATTGTAAAATTTACACCTATGGGAATAACTGCCAAGATTATAAATAAATATGAGCTTCCATATTTAAAGAAAAGCAGGTCCGTTAATCGTCCTGTAAGAAAAACAGATAGCAGATAGGCAGCTAAATAAATATAGTAGGCTTTAATTTTCTCTAAAAAGTTCACGTTAAACACCTGGTGGGATCATATGGAACAACCGGTAAAGACCTGTCCCAGAAAGAAAACATAGGCAATACAAATTAACAATCATGAAGTAGAGCAAAGTTAACTTGCTCACAACCATGTTAAACATATCTAAACCGCCATCATGAGCACCACAAGCTCTCATTATGCTGTATATCCCAAATGATATGCCCATCATTAACAAAATCAAAGCCTGATACGACAATGCCTTAATTAGTAAGCGGGTTACATTAAATAAATGCAGACTCCCAATATCATACTCATTACGTCGTTTTGCACATACGACGATTAAAAGAAGTGCCATTACAAAATTTAAAACAAATACAACTAACGTTAAATTCTGGTTGCCAATATTCATCAAACCTAAAATAAAGCTCGACACATAAGCAGCAATGATGCTGTTCCTTAAATAACTTGTCACAGTTAATCTCGTTCAATAACCTGATAACGTAATATGTTAACATTGTAAGCGAATTAAAATAAATATCAGGAATTAAAACTATAGCGAACCGGTATCTTTATCTTCTATAAGTAATTCTATGGTTTCTGATAGGGTAGCACCAAGGCTTTGCGATCTTTCGCTCAGTTTTTGCCAAACAGCATAATCCAAATCAACTGATTTTTTCTTTGTGTGCCGTTGTTCAGCATTGAAATGTCGTTTTCTCTTGGCTCGTATGGCTTGATTTAGCTTTCGTTCATGCTCTTGATTTAGATTACCTATAATCCAATCTAGAACATTGACAGGCTCGCTCTCCATTGCCTTTAATTTTGCTACTGAAGATTCAATCTCACTGCTATCAATCCATTTAGTAACATTACACCCAGTAAGTATCTTATTGGTCAAATAATTCCATTTCCAACCACATTCTAAATTTTCTAATTGTTGATATTTACTCATACCATTCTCGATAAACTTTTATAAAAACACAAAAAAGCACAAAAAAGCATCAAACAGTCATGTACATACAATAACTATAATTGAGCTACTACAATATTAATATATATTGTTTAGTTCAACATGGACTTTGAGTTAATTATGCATCGATATATAAACATCCTTAAAAAAACTAAGACGATCATGATCACGGCCCCGATGCCGAACGTTAAAAATTATCGTGATAACAGAATTTCTTGTGTTGATATCAAAACATCACTTAAATCAGCAATCGAAGATGCTCGTATTCGCTTTAATGAGATAGGGCTAGAACGATGGACTAAAGACGAATGGGAGATGGTCTCGACCAATCGTGTAGAACATGCTCAACAATTAAAAACCCATCGATGTATAACGGAAATACAAACAATAAACAAAACTAACGAATATCTTTGCTATATTCAACATCCAGACACTCATCACACATCACGCGTCGTTTCTACTTATGAAGCTGCAGAGACGTTTTGTAATAAGGTTCTTGAAAGTGAATGGGGCGCATTTCTCGCGCAACATTATAGATGTTATACGTTAAGTTTCAAAAATCACGAGGCAATTAAACCATATATACCGAGTGAATTAGATCTAAGCGACGAATATCGCATAGTAAACTCTAAACCAACAGGTAGTGTGCGAGTCACTATCCCTTTGCCCGGTGGTCATCATCTTTCTCGACAATTCAACTCAAATAAATATGGTGAACATACACTTGATGAAGCAAAATATTGGCAATTTATTAATGCCATCGATTCCTGGGGAATTAAACGATGGGACTTAGTAAAGAGAGGGAAAATAAACGCATTTCGTCGAAGCGATAAGTTTGGGGTATATTGTCATGCGCAAAATCATACTTATATAACTAAAAATCAGCAAAAAAAAACGTACCCGACTTACGCTGTTTTTTGGACCGACGATACTGGTGGCCATTCGAAATGTTTTTCACTGAGTAATTACCACGATCTACAAAAAACCAAAACGGCTGCTGAGATTTTTGCTGCGATTAAACGGGCGGATCTTACTGGAGGGGAGCTAAATTTACCGCCAGAAATCCTTCGTCATCTTACTTAGGCAGGGCGGGTTAGAGGGGGTTTTAGATTGGTAGTGTGTAAATTCGATATAAATCAACAACTTAATACCCGATAACCCCAATTATCGGGTATTCCATCGTAAGGTAAAAACAACCTATTTAATCGATAATTGCTTAGTCCTTTCCATTTCATTAGTAAGAAGATCTTCTAAAGCATTGGTTACAAAATCTTGCTTTTTGTTATTGGTAACTTTGAAAAAATCAGCTTTATCGATTATGTACACTACTAAGCAAGACGTAATGGCTATCAACGCGCCAATTATTATTGTCGATATTAATTCAGAACCATACGGTAACACCGCCTTAAAATACGTCTCTAACATGTTTTGAACTAAAATACCTGATGCTGCAATCATTCCTGCTGCAAATATTTTTGTCGCCTCATGAGTAGCCTCAATAAGCGTCATACCTTCAGGTGGAGAAAGGATCAACTTTAGTGCACGTAATAGAGAAAATCCGCCCTCTCGAATTAACGTTACCGTTCGTTTTGTTGTGGTTGCAAAGGTATTAATGAAAATAGTCGCTAATTCAGAAAAGAAGCCGGAGGCTGCGGCTCCTAAGCCTACACCTATAATTGATTTCCATTCCAAAGTACATTGATTAACAATGCGTCCAATACGAACCCTAAGTTCTTTGATATTTGAGTCAGTTTCTTTACCATTTTTCCAACAGTCGATAACTTCATCAATAAGGCCACTCATAAACAAAGTTAAAACTCGGCCTAAAGCTGCAGTCACACCCGCTCTTTTTGCTGTGTTTGTAGCAGCGGCTATACTGTTTTTACGAAACTTATCTGATTTATAGTATGTTTCATCAACCTTGTTATCAATAGCTTCCTGAGCTTCCTTTTCGGCTTCTAACATACGTTGTTTATTAATTTTTCCATTATCTTCTACGTAAACTTTAGCATTGGCCAATTCACGTTGTTCTTGATCTGATAAGGTATCTTTTGCTTCTAACCGACTTATACGCACCTCTTTTTCTTTTATTTTCTTATCGATGTTAGCAACATATTCTGCATTAGATTGAGCATTTTTTGTCGAGTTGACCTTTGGGTTTATGAACTGAAGATTCTCATCAGTATTTGCAAGATCCACGGTATCCATTTCAGCTAAATTAGCGGCACGATCATCATGTATTGTTGACGCTGGTATAGTATGATCAAGTGATTTATGGATTTTCCCATCTTTCCCTCGTTCAAATAACTGCCCCGTCGATTCATCAATTAATGTACAATTATCGGCTTCAGCATTACCAACTCTTTGTTTTTTATTGTATTTTTTACTGCGATTATGATAGTCATCAGAATCATATTTCTCTCTCTGGTCATACGCTTTTTCTGCGTCTTCAGTAGCGTAAATCTTTTTCCTGACATTATATGTTGTATCTACATTACCACCGAGCTGATCATGTTTAGCCAACTTAGACCCCATGCCTAGCGGTACAATTGAAGCAATTACATCACGCTTAACGTCTATAAATAATTGTTCTAATCGTTGACCATTAAACTGATCTGATAACATTGTAATTAGTAATTTTGAATCGTTGACGCCATGAGTGATCTCAATTGGCTTAATCAATTCTATCTGCGAATTATCACGCAATGAATCTTCATGCAAAGAATCAATACTTGCTTGAGAAACAACAGAACGTTTATCAGCCCATTGTTTACGACACTGTTTTCTCTCTAAATAATTCATGCAACCTTGCTCCATTCATTACGAAACGCATATTGCTTATCATTTGGCTTACCATCAATTGACATTGCAACTTCAATCATTTCAATGCACTGACTTTTTGATAGCCCTGCACGATTCGCCACTGATATTGCGCTACGTATTGATACTGGACGCTTCATTAATGACTCAGCCTTTTTTCTTGTCTCTTGTGATGCATTAGAGACAGAAAGCCCACCAGCTGCCTGAGATATATCAGTGAATATATTTGTAGGGATTGGAATTTGTTTACAACCAGCTACAGCCGTTCCAATAGTGATCAATGCTATAATTTGGTTTTGATGATAAACGTACTCTTCGTTTGCCTTTATTGCCTTATCTGCATTATCGTTAGCTGTTTTTACACTATTTATGTTTTCGGCTTTTCCGTTGTTATAACCTGATTTATAATCTGATCGTTCTTCTTCTTTTTTAAACTTTTCGCCACCAAAACAATAACCAATTCCCGTCGCAGCTAATAATGCGACCGCTCCTGCTGCTAACTTCCCATAAGACATAACATAACCCTATTAATAATATTATAGATATGTGTTGTAGCATTTACTTATAAGTGACCTACAACCTCACTAAATTAGACGACTGATTGCATAAAAAGTCTATAGCATATGGGCAAAAAAATCCTTGCCTAACCGCGCTTAAACGGAGGTAACGATTTAATAATTTGCTTACCATAGGCTTTAGTATTCAATCTGGAATCAAGAATTGTGACTGTCCCACTGTCCATTTCTGTTCTAATTAACCGTCCGACAGCCTGAACAAGAGCCCTGCTAGCTTGTGGTAGCGTAAGTTCAAAGAACGGATTTCTCCCCTGAGATTTCAGAATTTCAGAATGCCTAATTGCAACGATATCGGTAGGAGAAGAAAATGGAATTTTTGTGATGATTAAGTTCGTTAATAGGTCACCAGCCAAATCTAGACCGAACGAGAAACTGCTTGTACCAAATAAGACGCTCTTCTTACCTTCCTTTAATAACTTCGAGTGCTTATCTAGCATTGTTTGCTTAGGAGAATTACCTTGTTGCTGCAGGATAAAGCCTTTCTTCTTAGCTTTACGCTTAACCCCATCAAAGACTTTATTCATCTGCCAATACGATGAGAATAGGACGAGGTTTGCGGCTTGATCTGTTATGTACTTTTCGAATAAATTATCAATGAGATATTGGGTATATTCTTCTTGGTCACCTGGTTCAACCTCTATTACAGGAATGCATAAAGTGCTTTTCGAATAATCAAATGGCGAATCTACTCTGAATACTTTTGCGTGATCAGGATAGCCTGACTCTGATTTAAATAACTGGAAAGATCCGACGCTACTTAATGTAGCCGAGCACAGAAGCACATCCGAGGTATAATCCCACAATAGATTTTGTAATATTCCTCTTGCCTCTATCGGTACGACAGATAGCGTATAGGTATCACCGCGACCTTTGCTATCAATCCACTTAGCCATTTCATCAAAATTATCTTTACCTAACATAGTAAACAACACATATTCAGCAGTTTTTATCCAATTAATATGGAATGTATAATCGCCATAGATAGTTTCTTGATTTGGGGTCAACGGATCACCATCATCAATTATTTTTTTATAGACATTGATTATTTCATTAACCAATTTTTTTAATCGTCTAAAATCCTTTAGGGCGTTGTCTATAAACGAGGCTAGATTTTCACAGAATGCACGAAGAACATAAATGTTATCTTTAAAAAAAGTATCGTGATTGGCTTGAAGATATGCTTTTAAGGACGTTACGCTATCGACGCAACTACTGGTAAGGTCGAAAATTTTATTGAATTTATCGTTTAGCCGAAGTTGCGATTCATTTATTGAATGCCTTTTAGCTGCTTTAACTAACGATTCAGCAAGACTTGTAAAGGACGCAATGGAAAACACCCCTTCTGATGCTGAACGAGCAATATCAGGAAGGTCGTGAGCCTCATCGATAACTAATACGCACTCACTAATTGACGGCAAAATAACGCCCCCACCGCAACTTAGATTTAGGTCACTCAGCAGTAGGTTATGATTCACAAGGATTACAGTCTTATCCTTCATTCCACGTCTCGCCTTATGAAACGGGCATTCACGATGACTTTCAAACCTTGATTGACATTTATGCTTATCGCTAACTATTGTGGCCCATACTTCACTAGGTATCGTATTTGAATATGATTCTTTTTCACCGTTCCAAAGACCGCTATTGTAGTCCCTATGCATTTTTTCTAACATTTGCGATTCTTCGCTATCATTTGAAAATAAGAAGCTTTGGGTACCACCCTTACCTATCGCGTCAGAAAGTTTATCAAGACAAACGTATTGGGCTCGACCTTGTGCTAACGCATAGCTAAATTTTTTGTTGTAAAGGCGAGAAAGTAGCGGAATATCTTTCTTTAATAATTGTTTTTGGAGGGCGATAGTACCGGTACTGATAATAACCGTCTTTTTATTATTTACGGCATAGGTTATTGCTGCTGCTAGATATGCTAATGACTTCCCTGTTCCAGTTCCAGCTTCACAAATAGTTACAGTCTCATGTGGTTCATTCAACTGCTTTACAAACTCAAAGCACATACGTTTTTGCCCAGCACGAGGTCGATAGTTATCGAAGATATCTTCACACTTATTGAACACTTGCTTTAAGTCTTTCAATTGTTCTTGCATAAAAAATTATCCTATAAATTAAATATTACAAGTAACTCTAAGTGATACCTGAATGTAGTTAGAGTTACTTCACGTTTCAATTAGAGTAACTCAACGATTTTGCTGCGCGACTATCATCTTTGGTCTCGTTAGCATTAGCGGTATTAATTATTGAATTTAGATGGGTATATTAATAATAACATCTATCAAATCAACAATCTGCATATTAAGCTAAATGTCATTTATCCCATTTAATCAAATTGGTTGATGTCTAATTTTTGTCGTATTTTACTTACAATGTAGTCATTTCCTTACGATATTTATCGTTGTTAGGCGTATGTGAAAACTTGTTGTGGCCATCACCTAAAATATGAATTCATAATCCACCAGCAAAAAAGATTAAATATTTTCTGTACAGGCTGAAGTCACGATATAACAAACGCTTGCCCCTTCTATTACTTCGATAGTAATAGGCTCATCGAGCATTGGTGCACACATGATTTTTTTTAGGTAATCAGGATGGTATTTGCTAATTTTTTTGATTTTTTCAAGTGCAGCTTTAAACGGCTCTGATGAACATGCGTATTTTTTGGCGTTATCAAGTAACAACGGTAATTCATCACGACAGATGATCCTTCGCATTAACTGGTATTCTCGATGATTTCCCTTAACCCCCATTCCTCGAATAATCGTTAATATGGCATAGCCCCAATCTTCAGCGACTTTACAAACAGGTGAATTTTTATAGCGTTCTAAATCGCCTTGTTGTTCTAACCATAACCCATAGTTCATTATTTCAAACATCCAATAGTATTTAACCTACCAGCAATATTACCACACTATCAATGCTTAACGTTTATTGCGCAGGTAAATACCCATAGTACGATGGATGCATCATATAACCTCCATTATGGGCTTCTAATGCTAATACCAATTAATGCTGGAGATCAGTTCGTTACTCTCAGCAAATCAATTACATCACCATTTCCAAAGCTATCTAAACGAATAACTAAACGTGAAAAGGCAAAGCTTAATGACTGGCTACAAACCAATGCCATACTAGAGGCTGTTCGACAGGGTAATGATTTTGCTAAGGGTATGTTTGAGTGTTTAGATGTTCGTAATTGGAGTACAGCAGACGGTGAAAGTGTTCATCAATTTTTATTTGGTGCTAAATATGTAAATGGGCATATTGGGGATTTAAAGTACATGGGAAGTGTCGTAAGTGAGCTACAATTAAATGCTAACTCTAACACCACAGAACTAGATCCGCTTATAGCATGGGCTTTTACTTAAGGTTGGTAGCTATACCATCAAAGAAGCGACGCTATATAACTTCAATATATCGTCGCTAACCCAACTATTGAAACGAGGGATCACAGTGGCCATGTTGACAAAGTTGAGTGAGAATGTGTGACGATAATCTTAATTTTGAAATATCAATCATCGACACCTGAATGATATTATCAATCAGGTGTTCAATATCATCATCACTGAAATTAATGTGTGAATATCGCTTTGCGACGTACACTTCAACTAACTTCGAAAGCGCACTTTCTTTATTGTTAAATTTATCAAAATAAACAACTCTTGCTCCCACCTGAAACAGACTGTTAGCAACCTCAACAAAGCCAATAAGTGTGCGTTCTACATCTAATAGAGCCTGTTTACGCTCAAGCGATTCAGGGTTAAGTGTGGTGCTACAAGGAGACACTACATCTGGATCCTTCCCCTCTTTAATGGGCGCATCCAACATATCCAACTTTCTGTTAACAACAATTAAATCGTCCACTAAAACACCAAACGTTAAACATTTATTACGTAAGATACCATTAATATTGTTTGTTAATAACAATTAAAACTATGATTTCAAAATCAGTTATTAAACATAAAAACTGTAAGGTAACATTACGAAGCTCACATGTAAGCACAGGCTTTATCATTTCCCGCTTACAATAAAAATATTCCATTCAGATATTGCTAATAATTTTTATTTTGACGTTAAGCAACAGCTTTCTGCATGGCTTTTAGTTCTCCTTGCTTACTCTTTAACGCATCACTTCCTAATGAACGCACATCCCAAACGAACCTTGCACATTTATCGGTGTCCACATAACCACAGCACTCATGCTTATAAATACGGTTAATATGGCTATTCAAATTAAAGAATGTAACTCTAGATGCAGTAGTTAGGCACCACTCAATAGCATCTATGATTAAATAACGCTCGTCCGACCTATTGCATTGATAGTACGTGGATTTATACACTTTTTGATCTGTGCTTTTAGATACCCTTTCGTGTCTATTAGCTCTCTTACTTTTCATAGATTCAAAGATGGAAAATGTTAAATCATTCATAACATTAAGATAAACCCGCATTCAAATTAAAAAACACATATTAACCACTACTAACTTCACTTTCAACGATCAGCGTTATCTATATAAATAAAAAATCACGACACCAATTTGGCTATCGTGATTTCGTAGTCGCATTACAGCAAGGCACCTCGTTAAGATATATATTTGCTAATATTATAAATTGGTCTGCTTAAATCTGATTGATAATAAGGAACACTTAAACTTGCTGACCATGTAGGGGTCTTTGATAATTTTCCATTCTTATCTAACTTAAATAACCTTGCTTTCCATGGCGTGTTTGAGTTACCTGAAATTCCGACTATAACGACACCTTTACCATTAAGTGCATGATTAGGTACTACCACCGAGCCATCACTTTGAACTTTTGCAGGTCTAGCATCTGCAGCTGCCGCCATTGATAATTTATTATCAACCGCAACGATGATATTAGCCCGTTCAGCAAACGTTACTAACTGCTTATTAGAGACGCCCATCTTAGCCAAGTATGCTTGCCACTTATTTGAAATTAAATAGCTCGGCTTGAACTCTATTTGTTCAGTAGTAACATCGTAAACACCACCCGTATTATCTCGGATGGTTGCTTTGATGATTTTTAAGTCACTTTTCAATTCAACAGGATATTTACCATAACGAACTTTTGCCTCATCAAAAAACGAGGACATCTGTTCACGTTGCATCTGCAAATCTAATTCACTGGCCTTATAATTCACAATTTCTTTATTATGCTGTGCTAAAAAATCGGTGACTAAAGGTTTTGCAATAGATAATTCATTTTTATTGTCAGTAACGAACAACTTACCAGTATCATTAATCTTTAAATATGGCAGTTCAATTATTACCCCACGATGGTACTCTGACTTTATACTTAACGATAACTGGGTTAGAAAACTGGTAACGTTCAATATATTCCGTTGTTTAATACCGTTCGCGGATAAGCGATCATTGATCTTATCGTTGAGTGTATTAATCAGTTTATCAATCTTAATACCATCATGGTCATGCCTTGATGTAGCTTCAGCTAATAGCTTATGCTTGGCATCACGACGTGCCTTATAATCACTCAGTTGATTAGTGATTTTCTTATAGCGACGAATATCGTCAGCATTAGTTAATTCAATCTCGTGCTTTAAGGCCATTTGAAATTTAGGAAATTCTTGTTTTCTTAGCTCAAGAGCCTTAATTAGCCAATCGATATTTTTTACAACATCACTATCAGCGGATAAAACCCCACGCTTTATCACTGCTTGTTTTACCGCTTGGAAACGCTGAATTGAATTACTTTCAAGATAAATTTGGGCATTATCATTAAATGCTACTGACAGAGCACGATTAAACTGTTCAACCTCGTGAGTTTGAATAGCCCTCAATAAAGTTTGGTCAAAAATACTATACCCATGAACAGGGATCGTAAACGCTTTTGCTTCCAAGCCATTTGTCGGCAAAGAACCAAAAAAAGGTACTGCGTTCGGTTGATTTAAATATAAAACCATGCCACCAGCAAGTAACGTAACAGCAGCCACACCAGCCAAGTGTTTTTTATTTATTATCATTTTTTCTTAACTTTTTTTGATATTCAATTTCGGTTAGTGATACTTCATCCTTATCAAACAGTCCCTTAGTTCGAAAACCATCACACCCAGTTTTTCTGTAATCGACACATCCCCAAAACGGTTTACCTATATGTTTACCTTGCTTGGCTACTTTCGTAATCATTGGCTTTTTACATTTAGGACATTTAGGTAAGTGCTCGCCTTTTACCCGCACCATCAATTCATCATACAGTAATTTGATAACGGCAAGAGCACAGATAGAAAAGGTGATTGGGTGCCCCGTAATAATATCAAGCATTATTTTATCCCTAATGTAATAAATAAAAGCTTACCCACACAACATGGATAAGCTTTAGATGTATTACTTATTAGCAACTACCGTAGTTTTAGTATTTTCTTTTAATAGATTATCAGCAGTTACATCTTTCACAGGGTTAGCAATTACAGAGCCATCTTTAGCAATGATAATTTTACCTTGCGTCATTTCACCTAATGGTTTTAATGGAACCTTACCTTGGTCGATGATCATTTCATTTGCTAACTTATAAGTATTAGCAATCATTTCAATCGGTACAATTCGTGGTAAATTGTTGGTTTTTTTAATGCGAACAGGTAGGTACGCTTCAAAATAGGTACGACACGAACCGATATCAATTGAGTCGCCATTCATAGAGCCGGAACAACGTACATAGGCACCCACACCACGGGCATCCATATTTAGTTCTACTGATGGACGTTGCATGTATACGCCAAATGCTGAGATAGCGATCAAAAGACCGAGCATATATTTACCTTTGCTAACATTCCACTTGTACCAAGGTTGCACTGCATTATTTTCAGGTAATTCTAATACTGTTTTCTTTTGAGTTTCTTGTTCTTTATTGTTTGACACTTCGTCTATTCCTATATGATTAATATCGTAATTGCATTACAGAAAACCATACTATAACGCTATACGTTAATATTGTAGTATGATTATTTATATAATTTGTAATGCATGAACAAAAAATGGATTAAATCATGGAAAATAAGCAGCAAAAAGATAACAGTAATAAAAAAAAAATGTCTACAGCACAAATTTTTATGCGCACAGCTGTTAGCTGTTTTATCTCAGGCGCTATCGTTGTCGGTGGAACATCACTTTTTATCAGTCACCAAGTAAACAAATGGATGGATGAGAACCTAACAAACATTAATGGCGTTAACATTGAAAAGGTTTCTAGCGCTTACGGTTTAGCTTCAGTTGAAATCAAATCCAAAATAGTGATCGCAACAAATAAGTTCCCAGAAATTAGTGCTAATATTCCAAACGTCCCACCTTATATCACAGCTATTGCTACCACTAAATTCGGCACTTCATCTGCGGATACGCACTTACAATTACTGGGGGATAGTGCAAAACTGCTAAGTGATTACATTCAACGTAATCAGCTTAAATTCAAAAATGGCGCACCATCAAATTACGAACGTAACGCTACTGATGGCAGTTTAGACTTACCCATTGCCATTCATACAACTTATTCAGATTCGGACCATTCAAGTAACGCTGTTCAAATAAAGTATGATACTAAGATCGTATTCAGCGATACCATTTCTAATACAGGGGCGATCATCAATGGGTTGACGTATGATTTTGGTGGCTATGATGGGAAAATAACACACACCCTCACTCAACTAAAACAAATTCGGGTACCCACACCTCATAATAAAGATGGATCTTTACTAAACATTGAAAATGTAAAATTTAGTCGTATTTATGTTCCTGATGGATTAATACAAACGACGACACCCATTGAATCTATTGATAGTGGACGTCTTGATGTTGATACTATTACCCTAGCCACAGAGACTAATGATTACCGCATACTTCCTGTTATTGATTTGCAGAAATTATTAGTAACATACAACTTAGGTAATGAGCCCAAAACAGTAAGTGACATTGATGATGTCAAGAAAGATAAGCAGGTAAATTATCCTCTATCATTAACCGGTTCACTTACTGCTGAAAAATTCTTAATGGTAGATACGAATAATAAAAACATTAATGCTGAAATATCATTATCTGGAATTTCAGGGCTAAAATTAAAAGAATTGTTATCCGCTTACGATCAGTCTATCAATACTACTGCTGCAGACCAGGCGCGTTTAAAACAATCTGCGACTGAATTAGTTAAAGCGGGAATGAATGTTGATAATCTTTCATTACATTTAGATAATGATGACGGTGAAATTAGCAGTAAACTAACAATGCAGATAAATCCATCAGCAGCCCAGTTAATCACCAAAGATCCATTAGCGGCTATTGCGGGAGTTGATATTCATTTTACAGCATCACTTCCTGCGAATTTTGTGCAAAAAACAGCAATCATCCCGCAACCAGTAATAAGTAAACTTATCCAGATGGACTTTATTAAAGTAGTTAATAATCGTCTTGATACGGATATTCACTTAGATAACAATCAACTGATCGTTAACGGTGAACACCGAACCTTGTAAATAACACAAAAACGCCAGTTATTAGAATTTCAATTCTCTGGCGTTTTTGTTATCACTGTTTGTAATACAGATAGTAATCAGCAGGTGTTAGTATTTGATTGATATCTGGAGGGAGAGCAATCAATTTAGCTCCTATCAACACCTTAGGATCTCGACCATCACAGGTCAGAACTAAAATATAATTATCATCAACAACCCCGCCAGTAGATCTTAACAACCCCCCTTCAGTGCTCAATCGACAATAGTTATCCGCATACGACGTCCCTTCTTCAAACCCAAACGCCGCAGTAAAGCGTAGAGCATCAAGTTTGTAACGAGTAATAGAATCAAAGACCAAAGGGGTCAAATCCTCTTTGGGTAAATCTTTATATTTACTACTGTATGCTATGTACGTTCGGTCAAAAACTCCAATAGGGTCGGTTGACATGGTTGGCTGTCCACCAGCCATTAACTCGTATGATTGTACTTTGATCCATCGATAAACATGAACTACATCATCCATACGAATTATAGTCACAAGACCAAACAGTAATGTAACCCATATACCCACATGAACTCGCTTTAATTTATTCTTTAGCTCACCTACAAAAGTTCTCTTCTCTAGGTTTTTATTCGCAGTTGGTTTTAAGTTAACTTCCTTATGAGTACGCAGGCTTATTCGTACTCTCTTATTTTCGTTTTTACGCCCTCGTGGGTTTAAAAGCTCTATTACTGCTGATACTTGAGCTATGAATAACTTAGCGAGGGTTTTTCTCTCGTTTTTATCATTCATCATTTTCACGCTAAATGTTAATATTGTAAGACTTGAACAATAATACATTAATGCCGGAGAAAAGTTATGGAAATAAAAGAAACTAACACTGGAATAAAAAAAAGAAATGTCATTTTTGGCATTGAAACCAGTATAGCACTGGCAATTTCTTATATTATCGCTGCCATAACACATACACCATTTGCTTTTCTATATATTTCCATAGCAGGACTACATTGCATCCTACTCTCTGGAATTCTACGTAGTCGTAGTTTTTCGACTGGTCAAACGGCCGTTGTTTGCATATTGGTTTATATAGTCAGCTTTATCGCATCGAATCTCAACGGCTTTGATAATGAAACAATCCTTTCTAGTATTCAAACAAACCTTCTTGCATGGATAGCTCTATGTCCAATGCCATTCTTTATTTATTCTATCGTTATCCGAGTACACGGCGTTAAATACGTAGAGATAGATCGCTAATGGCATACTACGTCGATATACCTCAACAATATGAAACTGCAGGGCACCCAATATCTCAAGTTCAAATAGAAAAGTACGTTGATGCAGCTGCTTTAAAACATCATATCGACAAGTATTTATTACTTGCGATTCTTGATGTTGAACATGGCAATGAGGGTATGGTTAAAAAAAATAACGGCCAAAGTTGGGATCTTGGTGTTGCACAGATTAATACTATTCAATTTAATGAAGTCTTCTTTAAGCAAGAGTACCAAGACGTTAATTGGATGAAACTCGCCAACAATACCAGTCTAAATATTGATGTAGCAGCTAGAATTCTTGAGCTAAGAATTTCAGAACTAAAAACAGGCGAATCGATAATTAACGCTGTTGGCCATTACCATTCAAAAACACCCTCACATAAAATGAAGTATTTACAAACGTTAATGCATAAATACTATCAGAGGGCAAAAAAATCAGGCACAGGATTCAATTTAAAATGAGCCAACCGCCAAAAAATAAGAACATACATCATACCCTTACTGCAATTGAACAGTTTGAACGTGATAGAATAGCTTTTGCAATTGTCGCAAAAGAAACTGGAATGTTTGATTTTATAGTTAAACTTGCAAACACGTTTGGCAGAATACCGTCGGCATCAATCACAACAAATGATGGGGTAACAACATCATATAAAACACCGCAAAATATCACTATGCCGAAACTTCACAGTACAAAACAACCTGATATCATTCCAAAAGAAAAACCCGCGCCAACAAAAAAAATAATCTCAAATAATTACTCTCGCTCTAAGATGACAAGATTTAAATGATCATTTATTTGAGATTGCTTGATAAACGGTTACCATTTAATATACCAAATTAAACCAAAATGATAATTGTGTTTTTGGTTGTTAAATCTGTTCAAATACAAATAAAGGCAAATAATTCATGACAAATAAGAAAGATGATTTACCTATTAAAATCACCGCTGAAACCCTAACAAAAATGCGCGCATTACGTCTGTTTTTTGCTGGTTCTTCCGCTGATGAATTAGCCAAGATAATAAAAGGCCTATCAACAATTCTTGAAGAACAAAAAAAAGCTGAAGCGATACTTGAAAAAGAGAAGAATGCTAAAGATCAAAAACTTAAAGATATTTTAGAATTAATTAAAAGTGAAGGTGTTTCTGTTAACGATCTTACTAATTTCATTGATGAAGTTCAGCCATTACGTAAAAAAAACAAATAATCTATAATTATCTTCATTAATGTTAATGATAAAAAGGAATTGTACAATTTCGTGCAATTCCTTTCAGGATATAAAAATTGAAATCATTACATCTACTATTACTGACCATTACAGCCTTACCAATCCCCTCTTACGCCTCATTTAATAACGAACAAATAGCTGCATGGCAAAATGAATTTTCATCACCAATTCAAACTTCTGATGCAGATATTGCCACACTAAAGCAACGTCAACTCGCTCAAAAACAATTGCAGAAGTTAAATCAAGGACATCCTCTTACTCCTGAAAATCTCATTTTCGACCAAAATCGAATAGCGGTCATTAAGTCAAATGCTATGCGAAAAATTAATGATCCTACATACTACGAATCAACACACGTATACCAACACTGCGCAACTGATATTAGACTATACTGTGCTCTACATAATCAAGATTTCCCTACAGTAAAGCTCTGTTTAGAAAAAAATACTCACAAAATTAGCACCGAGTGTCACCAATCGCTAACACATCCACACTCAGGTAATAAAACTATTGGTACGTTGTTATTTCATGATATTCAAATACCAGAAGGAAGTGTTTTCTATCGGGTTAATCAAAAAATTGGAGTGTCATTATCAAGACCAACACAAGCTATGGGGATTACAATTAAAAGAGATTTAGTCTTTTGGCCTAACGGGGCTATTGCTTCTTTTACGCCAGCATCGATTATCACTCTAAATGGCTTTACTCTTTCTTCAAATTTGCCCGTGTCATTGTTTAATGACGGAAAAATACAATCGTTCTACTCTCCTACTACTATGGTCCTTAATAAAAACGCAATTCCACCTGAAACGCGCATTTATCGTAAGTCCATTACGGATGAGTGGCGATTCTAATTAATACAATACTTATCCACAGAAAATGTGCATAAAAAAAGCATTACCATTGTAAGTGGTAATGCTTTTTGTTTTATTGGCTGCAACCAATTCTTTTAATCGGGGATCTTTTTAACCATACGAAGCGCAATTTGCTCCATATTGATATTAGTTAATACTTCAGATCCATCCGTAAAATTAATAATTCTTAACCGACCTTCGCTATTGCCATCTTTGTCAGTAAAAAAAGCGATATCATTAACAAAGCTCTGGTCATAGGCTGACACGTCAGGGGTATTAGTCATAAATGGTAGCGATGGAGTGTCTTTAAACACTTCACCAACTGCAGGGCTGTAACACTTACGCTCGATAAGCGTTGATAATTCCTTGATATTAGGAATTCGCCAACACACATCACCAATATTACTGCAATCATCTTGGGGGTAAGTAATACCAAATTTAATAGCTGCCGACGTAGCTTGTTTTAGCGTATGGAATGCCTCAGACACACCAGAACATGAATTTGATTCTTTGTTATACTTTTGCCCAACGGCACACTTTGCCCAACGCAACTTATTCGTCACATCGTCTACTGTACCATCATAGTTATCGATGAATTGGCTCTCACCATACGATGCCACTAAATTAGGATTACATTCTAATGCAAACGCATTGCCTGATAACGCAACCATTCCCATAATCATTGCAAGTTTTAACTGATCACTAATCATTTGTAATATCATCCGAAACTAAAATAACACTATGAGCTTCTTTCTTCTTGCACATCTTAACTTCGCCAGTTAATGCGCCCATGCACCACACTGAACCTGGAGCATTCGCTACCGTTGACGAACTTAAATAAAGAGCCTCTCGTTGCTTGTTACTTACTGACGGATCTAAATTAATAACATCCTGATTTTCAATATTTCCATCTTTAATAACAGGATTAACTAAAAGCACATTATTGCCAAAATGATCGACAACGCCATTATTACTCTCATTCTTATTAATCGGATAATTAGGAATGGATGTTGGTACTACTGCGCTGTAATTGTGATGATTTATCAGTTCACTGATCGTTGGTAGTCGCCAACTCTTTGCACCACAGAGGTTGTAATGGGTGGCATACTCGGCCTTAGCCTGTGCTGTACACGCAGTTACATTGGCTGTTGGGATAGTAAGTTTATTTTCATGTATATTTGATGGGAACGTACACATATTATTGGCTTTAAAACCGTTTACTTTTTTAAGAGTTGCGACACTTAGTAATTCTCCCGGTTCTCCACCATTAGTTTTAGCATTCCCATCATGCCATAAATATTGGTAACTCTTTGATTGCCAATTTAAGCCATCATTAAATAACTTTTCATCTGCAGCATTAACTTTTTGACTCGCTTGTTCTTTGTCTTCAGGAGTTTTTCCGTATCGCTGTTCATTCAGTGCTTCGTCTATACCTGCAACATGACTAGATAGTAATGTTGTTTCACCAAGCCGCTCCCACAAAAGTCCCGTTACATTGTCTCGAACACAACGAGGCACTTCATCCATGCCTGCAATGTTACCGCTACTATCAATAGCGTCGAGTTGATACCCTGCCCATCCATCCTGATTGTTAGGTTGTTCTGCATCTCGCCCAAAATCAGCGTCGTTATAGCCATACGATGATTGCCCATACGATTCTTGATAATTAGAATTTGGCAGTTCATCAACTCCGCGCTCAACAAAAAAAGTTGTCACGCCGGTATCATTAAGTGCTTTATCTGAAGCTATAGTTATATTCTTCGTATTAGCCTTACGATTAATGGTTGCTTCAGTTGCGCTGATCAGTTCGAGTTTTAATGATTCTTTATCTTCTAATGTAAAATCCTTTAGCACATGGATTTTAATAAGGGCAGATGTATCACCATTATCACCGAAGATTATTGGACTCGATGTTAAGATCTCATAGTCCTTATGGATTGCCGCATCACCAGTCAAAGAAAAATACAGTTTAACCCCACGAGCACTTGGAGAAGACATAGATACCGGGATGTTAATTGTATTACCTTCAGCTATTAAGGTGTCCTTTGTATCACCAATAGAAATTACCGGTTCTTTATCGACATCAGCGATCACAACTTCGCCCTGATCATGACCCTTATAGAATTTAGCATTAGAAAGTTCAGTGATTTTTAAGGCAAATGATTCAGGGCGTTCGTGAACGGTATCAGCCATTACAACAAATGGGATACTAAAAAACTGCTCGCCTTTTTTGATCGTGCCAGAACCCACAACTCGAACATAATCAAGATTTTCTTCATTGCGATTAATATCAGAAATGTGTTTATTTATATATTGATTTTCCAGTAAACGGTGACTAGCTGATACATCAAACGATTCATATTTAAACGTTACGTCTTTAATTGCGGGTTTAGTCAGAGAGATTTTAAAATTAAAAGTTGATGTCCCTTCTTTTGGTTCTGATACCTTTAAATTCGCCATTTTCAACAACGGCAATTCAATCTGAGGCTTTGGTTTTACGATATTACTGCCACTAGATGATTTACCCTCATCACCACCACCACCACAGCCCGTTAATAGTGCTGCGATAACGGCAAGTGATAAAACTTTCATTTTCATAATTCACTGCCTAAAAATCAATGATAATTCAATAAAAGGCATTATATACAGCATCCGTTGAAAGCGCAGTAGTAAGATCAAAAGATAATAAATAAAACATCAAATCAGCAAATAACACTTATAAAAAAACCTCATTATTTACCGAACTGGTAATTAACAAGGGCTTCGTGATATTTCGTCATAACCTAACCGCAAAAATTATAGGCTAATTTATTAAGCGCAAAAAAAATAGCCGAGACTGGCTCGACTATTTTCGTGGCTTTGGTAGCATCAAATATTAACTAAAATTAATCAGTTACATTCAAAACTAAACTGACTTTACGCGATCTTTTAATGTTTTACCAGCAGAAAATGCAGGAATGTTCGCTTCAGAAATTTGAAGCGGCTCACCTGTTTTGGGGTTACGGCCTACACGTGCAGCGCGATGATTAACCTTAAACGTACCAAAACCAATAAGCGCAACCGAATCACCATTCTTTAAGGTTTCGGTTACCGTTTCAATAAAACAATCCAAAACTCGTGATGCCGCAGTCTTTGATACATCTGCATCATGTGCGATTTTTTCTACCAATTCCAATTTGTTCATTTTTTTATACTCTTAGACTGTTCTGAATTAAGTGTTTTTACTACATTTATATAATAAACAATAACATCCATGACATTTAATGCCATAACACCATGTGTAATGTATAAATCGCATTCAATGGCAAGATAATCACCACTGACATAAAATCTACAACCCTCAAAGGTTCTATTAAGCTCATTAGCTAAATAATATGGTATACAATCACAAGGTAATGAACTATCAACAATTATCATTGATTTTGCAATTACTTTATTTAATTTAACCCTAGACTTTATAATAAATGATGTTGACGGGTCGGCTCTAGTCCACTTTTCATTTTCAATACTAACCACCAAAAATGTAACTCCAACGCCTCCAATATCTATCATTAAATGCGAATCGGTAGTATTAAAAAAAAACTTCACGCCATCATCTGAAAACTCGTTGCTTACTGAGCTAAATAGGTGAACGATATCAACTGGTAGGCAACTAACCAACATACTGTCAGTATCGTATTCAAACGACGACATAAGACAAGGTATTACGCCCGTAAAATTGTTAGAGTCTAGTTCCACTAAATAAATCCCAAATAATATAATACACCGAGCAATGACAGCGAATACGTCATTAGATACTCAGATATTGTTCCAGTGTTAAAATAAAATGGTGTTCTTATCCTTAACGGAATGGGCCAAAAAAGCCTAACACCACTTGTTGTAAACGCATCACCTAGTAAATGTGAACATGCTCCAAATGTTACGGCAAGCACCATTATTGACACGCTCACTATTGAACAATTCAAATTTAAAAACAACATATAAGCCACCAGCCACACCCATACAGTATGTGTGATCCCTCGACTATGCCTAAACGCCTGACCGTGTGATAAATCGCCTTGCATTGATGCTAATAATTTCGATACCCTTGGCAACTTACGTCCTATTATTGAATTAGGGCAGTCAACATCAGGAAGTAAAGAACCGATAGCAACGAACGCAAACGAAAAAGCACCTGTTGTTGTCTGAATATCAGGGACATAGTTAGGAATCAACTTGGATGCAACAAGCCACCCTGTACATCCAAAAATTATATGGTTTCTACCTAGCATAACTCGCTGCCTTTATCCGTATTGTTTAGCTCATTACGCTTCTGTAACCTGTTACTCTTGCATCGCCAAATTCTGGCGTAACGTTGCCTGTTTAGATTTCGCCTCTTCAATTTTAGCCTCTTTACGTTGTGCAGCTTCTTTCTTCACATCTTGATAAGCATGAGAAGCACTAATTGCTGTTAAGTCCACGCCTTTTGATTTAAGCATTTGACGCTGCTGATTTACGTCAAGATTCAATAACGTATATACAATGTATTTACCGTCGGAGTATTGAACTTTATTTTTTACGGTATGCACACCTACAATATCTGTCGGATCAACAAATTTTGTAATTACGTTATCACCGTCCATTTGTACATTACCATCCGTACCTTGGTGCATGTATTGACGTTCACGACCTGTAATTTCTTGGTTTAAAGCCTTTGCTAAACCAAATTCAGCATTCAACTTTGCTTGGTTTAGTGAGTATTGCAAATTATTAGTATTTGCAGTGCCGACCGCATAAATACTATCAGTTGTATTAGCTGGCACATTTAGAAACCAATCAGGGATATCGTCAAAACGTTGTTGCTCAACTTCGACAGCACGCTCATGTTGTTGTTTTTGAGCTTTAACGTAATCATCAACACCATTAGAAGCGCAACCTACAAGTAGAAGGCTAATCATTGTTGCCGCAATAACATTTTTAGAAGTATGTAATTTCATTATTATATCTCCAATTATTATGGTCATTGTTAATTTGATTAATTAACAAACATTAACAACTATCTTAGTTTAAATCACAAAGCGTTGTTGTTGAGACTATTATTTCATATTTTCTTATATGCGCTACCCCATTTTTTACATAAATACCGAACTTATTTTTATTGTCATTACATTACGATAACTGATAACAATGTTTTTTATATACGTAAGTTGTATTTATTGTTAACAAAAAACACAATGATGGTTAAAAATAAATAATCACACCAAAAAGGAACATAGATAAATAGTAAATTCGGCCAACAATAGCTATAAATGGAATGATTTAATCGTGGGAAATTGATCCTATATAAAAGGCCGATTGGTAATATTTACCAATCGGCCTTGTCGTTACTTAACTACGATAAAAAAATTGTCACTTACACACAGTGATCATTTGAGCTTTAATTTTTAAGGGGTAGCGCATACAAAAAACCATGTAAAACTGGATACAGATATTTACAGGGCATATAAAAATGGCACATACAGAAATACAATCTCTGATTAACGGGTTCATTGAACCGTTACGTAAAGAGCAATGCTACACCAATGAAAAAACATTGGCTCACGAACTCTTTGAATTAGAAAAGGCTTTAACCAAAAGCGTAGCTAAAGGCTCGTTACTTCATAAGGCTACAGAAAATAGCTTATTCAAATGCGTAGTTAATACCGCAAAACTCAAACTAAGCCTACGGGCATCACTTAACGAAGTTAAGATCGTTGGTATTAATGATCGCATCACTAATAGCGTTGAAGCTAAGTTGATGGTTTCAGCGACAGGCATGGCTCGGGCATTAAACCGTTCTAATGCAGGATTTACGATTGAAGCATTAAAAATCGTTTTTAGTGATGAAGAAGTTAGCTGGAATGGCTGTACTGAGGAATCTATTTTAGCCGAACGTTATACATTGCCAACCTCGCAACTCAAAGGAAGCGTTATGGGCAGCGTGGCTGTTATTGCTAGTGAAAACACAAAAATGGTTATCACTGTCACAGCGGAAGAAATTTTAGAACTGGCTCGATTAAACGGTATGACCGGGAATCAGATTAATACTGAGTTTTTCCTTGTTCACACATTAAAACGAGTGCTTAAAAACTTAGTTACTAATAATGAATCAGTACAACTTCTTGCTGAAATAGCGGGAGAGCTTGATGAATTTTTATTCCAGAATAAGAATTCTTCTAAGTATTCTTCTAAGTATTTCAAAACAGAAAGTATTGACCAATCACGTCAACACATCATTGATAATCAATAATATTACAACGAGATAGCAAAAATGACCTCACAGCTAATTTTTAATCAGTCAGCAGAAAAAGTTAAAGCAGATTTTAATGAAATCGTAGCAAATCATCATCATAACTTAGACTTTGACCGCGAATGCGAACACCTAAAGCGTATCATCATTAGTTCAGCACAAGATCATGAACAAGTATCACTTTATGAGGTTGATACAGACCAACTTTGTACTATTTTGTTAGAGACAGCGGCACTTGGCTTAACTCTTTCCCCTGCACTTGGCCATGTACTTGTAAAAGGTGAGCTTAACGACTTTATCCCAACGGCAAAAATATATGTTACTTATAAGGGGATGCAACAACTCTCATTTAGCACAGGGAACCTATTAGCTATTAATGCTTGGGTTGTACACGAAAATGATCGGGTAAAGGTTACAAATACATCCGAAGAACCAATTATTGAAATCGATAACCTATTCATGGGGAGAGGTGACGTTGTAGGAGCATTTTGTACTCTAAAATTAATAGATGGCACTTGTTTAACTTCTAATATGACAATAGCCGAGCTAGATGCTATTGCTGAAATGAGTGGTAATGAGGGTTGGTTTGGTCCATTTAAAAATGAGTACCGTCGTAAACAAGTGATCAAGCGGGCTCTATCGACATTCTATTCACAATATTGTGACTATATCATTGATGCAGATAAATATTTTTCAGAATACGAAGACAAAATAAATATTGATAAAGCAGATAATGCCGATCATAGGACGCCAGCAGAAATAGCAATGAATTGGAATAGTTCTAAGCGTACAGAATCTAATAACGAGGCTTTGCCAACAGTCGTCATCGAAGATGCTGTAGTAACCGAAGATGCTGTAGTAACCGAAGATGCTGTAGTCATCGAAGATGCTGTAGTAACCGAAGATGCTGTAGTAACCGAAGATGCTGTAGTCATCGAAGATGCTGTAGTAACCGAAGATGCTGTAGTAACCGAAGATGCTGTAGAACGATTAGCTCAAGAACAACAAGAAGCTATGCGACCACTTACTGAAAATGAACCTGACGATTTCAAAGTTATTAAACCTGAATCTATTCAAGTTGTTGATTCATTCTATGATTTTGATGAGTAGTAGTAAGCCAATAACGACAAGTGTGCGGTTGCGCGACTCAAGACTCATGTAACAATAAACCTATAGTTAATTAGCGAGATATTACTTATGAATCCGTTTGAACGTGAAGTTAGTTACATGAGAGTCAAAACCCCATTATGGTCAGCCTCTAATACACAACCAAAACAATCTGATCTAGAAAAAGAAAAGGCAGCTAAATACACAAATAAAAGCAGCTCAGTACAAAGTCCTATTCAGCAGCAGCGCCCTATTCAGCAACAGCAACAGCAACGCCCTATTCAGCAACAGCAACGCCCTATTCAGCAACAGCAGCGCCCTAAGCAGCAACAAGTACCATTAGTATCCCCATTCTTGGCTCCGTTTGACGCGATAGAACAATCACAGGAAATATTTACTGCTCATAATCAGCAATATAAGAGTATTAATGGATCAGCTTTAACATTCAAAGAAGAAGCTCTATATGCCAGAAACATCATTCTTGATAATTACAATAGCGCATCCGACAAAAAATATGCCCTTGCGTCAGCCACAGTCGATAGTGTTCAACGGGCACTGTATATGGCGGCTACCGTTGGATTATCACTTAATCCAATAAAAAAACATGCGTATCTTGTACCTCGATTCAATAAAAACAGTGGACGATTAGAGTGCCACCTTGAGCCTTCATATCGCGGGTTAGAATACATTGCTTTTCGAGCCGGCATTCTCAAAAAAGTACATTGTGTGCTTGTTTACGCAAAAGATAAATTCGAATGGATTAATGAATGTGAACGTCCTCGTCACGAATTTAATCCCTTCCATGGGCAAAAGGAACGCGGTCAATTTGTTGGTGGTTATTGTATTGCCGACTTTAACGATCAGACGCAACACATATCATTTGCTACAGCAGGAACAATATCTCTTTGCCAAAGCGTTAGTCTATACGATGGTATATGGAACAAATGGCAAGATAAAATGAGAGAAAAAACAATTATTAAGCAAGCTTTTGGTGAATGGCCTTTGTTTGATCCTTGCGTCACAGCATTAAGTTCATATTTTAATGCGTGTGATGAAGAAGTTTTAAATTAACAATTTTATTTTTACGCTGGCAGTTTATCGGGTATAAATTGTCAGCCACTTACGATTTATTTAGGGACACATGAAAAATGGTTACACCAGAAAATGCGAGTAAAATCATTGCAGAACATCTACGTGATATATTAGTAAAATGCAATTATAAATCCAACAACGATGCTGAACTTATATTGGCACTCGTAATAAAAGAAACAAGTCGTGCATTAAGAGTAGCGGTCGGTGATGATAGTGCCGACAAAGCCATCTCAATAGCGATTGATGCTTCCAAGAGGTCATCAGAGAAAGATAACCCCTACTCTCTTACAAATTTAAAGAGAAGAGGATTCACTGAAGCTCAAATTTTAAATGCACCAGAAATAATTCAATAAATCGTCATTGCATTACAAATAATATAATATGCTTCAATTATTTTAGTTAATGTACAGGCTTATCATCTAATTATGATTCATGATTTATTTACGTCATTATTTCTAATTCTAGTCGTGTTGTTTGTTATTGATATAGGTATTCGTATTAGCCATATTATCGTAGCTAAACAACAACAAAAGCTACTCATTAAAGAAGACATTAAGGTAGCCACAAATAAAACATTTGAAAAAGATTACCTAAAAAAACCAGTTTATGACTGTGAGGCTACCTGGCACCTTTTCAACGGAATAATTGCGCAGATGGGTGCTACATACAACATCCAGTTTGGTACAGCTCTATCATCGATGGTAAAACGTACAGATAATAAGGACATTGAAGATAGTGTGCTGGACATTTGTATTATCGACCCACGAACACTAAAAGTAGTTGCTGTTATTGTTATATCACAATCAGGGATTTATTCGACCACCAGCAAGAAAGAACGTCGAATCATTGAATTACTTAACTTCGTTAACATCCCTGCGCTAACGATCAAAAAGCAAGATTTCTATTCTATAAATGAAATATGCGCAGAAGTTATGGACGCCATTGATATTATGTCGTCATTAAACAACGATAAAAATGACCAATCATTCTACTAGCCTCTTGCGCGTTCGATAATTACTGTACAATAGGATCTATCATGTTTATTTACGTACTATCAGGTTTAATATGACCACCATCAATTACAGTGATGCTATCAGCCATTGTGCATTTTGCGGCTTAGTCGCCTTATCTACAGCTCGCCAAGATAATAAAATTAAAAATCGTATTGCCGCTAATAAATTTTTATCAAACTGGGCGCACAGAGCCATCAAGGAACGTCGATTTCCCAGTATTATTACACCAGAACTCACCTCGATTGCGGCAACAGGACACAGAAATGCAGTAGTGGCTAATGTTGAGCGTGTATTACAAAACATCTGGAATGGTTTTAACTCTGAAGAAAAACGGATAGATAACCTTCCCCAGAAGATGAACGACCGAATATCTAATGCCTTCAATGAATTAAAAATATCAGATTGGTCTGCGACTTATGCCTACGAACAAGATTGGTCTAAAGGTGGTTTTAAGCCCAACGGATTAAAAAATGTTTTTATCATTAAAGATCATGCAGAACTCTTTGATAAAAACGGTCAGCTTTCAGATAACTTTATTCACGTTTTTATCGTCCTACCACCGACGTCAAATAAAGAAGCAACCAAGCTGAAGATGGAGGTTGTAGACGCGCTTTATAAACATGGTATTTTAGTTTACTCACCACAAACATGCATTCATGAGCGGTGTCATCAGTATTTATTCGAGATCTGGCCTTTTAATAAAAAACCCAACGAATTACCAGTCCGACCATCGTAAGTTAACCACTCCAAAAAATGGGCAAAAAAAAAGTCGAGTTACCTTCTCCCCATGCGGGAAGTATAGTAACTCGACTTATTCAAACCAGACTTAAAACAGTGAAGTTTGATAATTTATGCCAATGTGACCGCACGCCAAAAACTAACACTTTCTTCCTCTCTTTGTTGTTTAGCTTCGATTTCTATCTTTGCTATATAACGAGATTGGAAAAAAATATCGCGTTCAGGTCGTTCAATTCCCATGATCCGTCTCCCTTCGGAAATTAGATCAGCGAATAATTCGACATATTCTTTATATATGAAATGAAACAACTTTTCATCAGATAATGACTTATCACAGATCACCGAAGATATAGTGGTCTGACAAACAATTGAATATTCTTCACATTCAGGTTTGCGTTTTAATAGAGTCACCTCAGAATCAAGGTACATTTCTTTTCCATCGATAAAACTACGTATTTGGCTCATGTTAAATACTTCATTCTCAGGATCATGGAATAGATATAAATCCTCACAATTTTCCTTTGTAACTTGTATTTTGTAATCACCGAATGTTCTATCGTAAATAATTTCTGTATCACTTACATTTGCATCATACAAAAAGGCATAACCATCACGCTTAAATGATGATTTAAGGCCCTCAAGTTCGTCAGCAATGCATTCACACAGTGTTTCACAGGCAGTTTCTTGCAATGCCGTTAAGGAATTCGAGCTATATTCAACGCGCTTTCCTCTAACCTTCATTTCAATATATTTACCTGAAGTAATTATTCGTTCAATCGCCTTCACATAGTTGCTATGAGTTTTGGTTAAAAGGCGCTTGGCCGTAGCTATTATTGAATCATTACATAGATAAGTAGAATCCCACCCAACATAATCTGACTGACAATAAGCAATCGACCAATTGATTAAAGTTTCATCTTTATATTCTGCGTAACCAAGAGCCACTAATGAATTAGAGATATAATTTGTGAACATTTTTGCTGTCATTTCATTATTTTCCATAAAAAAGGCAGCATTAAACACCCAAGGGGTAATCAATACTGCCCTTAGGGTTAAGTTAATGTTCTATTTGTTGTTACGCTTAGTCAATACCAAGTGATCGCCACGCACGTAATTCATCAATCGATAATACGCACTTACAATCTAAATTTTCCTTTACTAGACCTTGTACGTCTCGTTCTTCCATGACCATTTCATGCAAACAATCACGAATAATTGGCATATTTAATTTAACAATATCTTCGTAACTTGAACCGCACTGAGATTTAATAATACGAGACTGAAAATCTGCAATACCAGTTATATTAAGACCATAAAATTCAATATCAATATCCATGCACACTAAACGAGAACCTCCGTTTTGGCATAGTTGTTTCATTGTTTTTTTAGATAGCCCAAATATTTCATCACAAGCATCACAATAGACATCGACACGACAGCCTGTGAGTATGTGCTGTTTGACCAAATAGCGTTCATGTTTAAGTGTTGTATTATTAATAAAATTATTAATCAACTTAATACTTGATTTGACAATTTTATCAATATCAGTATCCATAAACATACAGGCATTTTTACAGACGACCCAATCAGGACTACCGACAGGAACCTCACTATTAATGCCGGCATTAAAATCGACAAACTCCAGCTTACTATTAAATACAAATTCAACAATTTCCTTTAACTTCATGACATGATGAAAAGTCTTAATATTTTTAGTCTGTTCAAACCATTTAGCCATAAGTCGCACGAATCCCATTTCAGACATCTTTATCTCAGGAAAATGAATATCGGTGACGTAGCCATGTGAATCAACAGTAAAACTCAATTTGTCATCATTAGCGATATCAAAATAGCCTTGGTCACGGAACATATCCAAAACAAGATTGATTACGGGTTGGTTGCGTTTATAGTTAAAAGAATTTGTTTCGAATTTAGCGTTAGTAGTTAACATTTTTATCTTTCCTAGTAGTTGTTCAATCAGGAATCATGAATAAGACACACGAGAACGCTTCATAAATCATAAAGAGATATAAAGAGTTATAATGTGGTTATTCATGACTAATATTGAATACCTAATAAAAATCAATGCTGACTTAATAAAGACAACAAGGTTAAAAGGTACTTATTAGTAATTCCTTTGATAGTTAATGTAGTATGTGGATTACAGTTCAAGAGAAATGGAGTTACCTATAAACATTGCCTTACGCTCTTGTTGAGACATATATAGATGTTTATATATTGGGCTATGTACCATGCGATTGAACATTGGAGGGCAATAATCACCATCAGAACGTTCCAGTACACTTTCCATAGCCGTGATAGCTTCATCCAAGTCAAACTCCATCACTGAGTAATAAGTATTGGCAATAATATCTCCAACTACAATTTCTAGTGTTGGATCATAATATTTAGCACCCACTTTTATCCACGCGTGTTCAATTGGTAAAATTGATGAGCAGACGCACATACCAAGAACGTATTTAACATCCTCGGTTGTGGTCTGAATCAATCGTTGTAAAAGCTTAAATGAGTTGTCATAGCATTGCTTTGGTTTAACAATACATTCAGCCACATCACGGACAAAATTCGTCATGGGACTAATTGAAACCTCAGCCAACATCTCACTTTTAATACCGGTTGACATTAATATGAACTTTTCTAGATTAGACATGTTTCTATACTCCAATTAGCAAAATTATTACTTAAATAGGCGTACAGAAACACCATTAGGCGTTTTATACACCTAATAGGTAATGTTATTTTTATAGTTAACGAATTAGAATGTTAATGATCCCCAAAACAGATCATTACCATTCAATTCTGATTTTTCATCAGTTACCTGGACTTGTTGCCGAGGTAAGACTAAACGTGCTTTTTTAATGGCTGTAATTAACAAACGACGAAATATAACCGTTGAACAGCGTACTTCATCGCTTATTGACTCAAAGCCATTTCGAGCAGCTTCTCCAATTAGTTCATTATTATGAAAAATTTGGCAACTGTATCGACACGGAGCAATATTCATTTCTAAAATATTTTTTACACGAGCACTCGTTAATGAGTTTATATCCGTATAATCCACATCTGTAAGATCAAAATAACGCCCCTCTACTTCTAGTCGCACTGTTACGTTAGCCGTCTTGATAAGACGCTTAGCCAGTATTTGTTGGTTCATAGCATTTAAATTACAAACCGAAATGACAAAATCCTTAACATAATTATTTATGTTTCTAGCTATACTGCACATGAGATAACGCATCAAACTAAATGCACGTTCTAACTGTGTAATATTGCATTTGCCATATCTCTGTTTATTTACCCACTCGCCATCAGTACAAAAAGTAAATTGTTCATTCATGAAACAAGATGCCTTAATACCAACTCTGACCATTTCATCAACTAATTCTTGAGTGCTATCGCTCATAGATAAGACCATTGCACATAAAAAACGCACGTAATCTTCGTCTAGTAGAACGGGGGTTGATGGGTAAATTTCAACATATTTTAAAACATAAAAAGACGTGTCATCGTACATATTGACCTTTATGCCAAAGTCAGCCACATCGAATAGTTGTTTTAAAGACGCATATTCATTCATAACAAATTGAGACACATGAGCACGAATGATAAGACCTAATTCATCTAAATATTCTTCTTTATTCTCAATAAACATATTTGTATTCCTCTAGTTCCAATTTTTAAATGTAAAAACAGGAATACAGATACCGATAGGTAAGAGTATTACCTGTCGGTATGTTTTATTTATTAGTTATAATCATTGTTACAATTATCTCTATAACATCCATCGCCAAGAAGGTAATGGGTTAAAGAGCTAATAGTACGAAGATACAGGACCAAGCAAACTACGAACTGAATTGGATCGAGAACATTAACGAAAGTTCCTCCCAAAAATGTTCTTTCAAACACTGCAGCTGTTATTTGCATAAATACCAATGTAAACATATAAAAGAAAAATATTATTACCGGGTTACATTTGCACATGATAAAAATACGCTTATGAAAACGTTGTTCCATCGAAGCAAAATCGCCACTGTATTTATCATTTTCTTCAATATAACGGGTATTATTGGTCATGTATGGCATAGCCACTAGGTTCTTAATCGCTTTTTTACGAGCTATAAAACTAAGAATAGTGGCGTTAAAATCTGCCTTTAGGTCGCGTTCAAAATATTGCTGATAGTTTGCAATAATATTTTTTGCTTCCGTAATTATCTTCGGGTCTATTAACGAGTTACTTTTTGTAGATGAAATCTTATTAAGGATACCCTCAAAAACATCATCTAAAAGCTCATTGCGTTTATCAGCAGACATATCTCTATGCGAAGCTGAGTAAATAACGCTATAAATCACTCGCATTTGCCACATGTAAGAAGATTCGAAGTATTGGTCTAACGTTTCTTTATATTTATCTCGATACAAATTTAATTCTGTCATTAAAACAGGATTAACATAATTATGAGATGTTCTAAGAATTACGTCACACATGTCAGTAAAATTAGCTACGATCGTCATTTCTTCATCATATGAATAAACTGAATCACCATTGCTCTGTTGAATAGAATCACAGCAGTCTAAACAAATAAACTCACATTCTTGTGAAGGTGTGTGTATTGTATTTGCACTACCACAAACAGGACAACAATATGGCTTTTCAATTGTATGGTCATCGTTGAAAATTTTATTATCAATAGTGTTAAAGTTGGTCATTGTATTTCTCCAAAGTTTTAATATGGGTAAATACATGACCCATAAGGGAAGTATTTACCCTTAGGTTATGTTGTTTGTTACTTACGAGGATTAAAAAGAAAGAGTGCTCCAATAACCGTCATTAAATGGTTCGGCCTTTGGCTCAATCTCTTCTAATTCCTTCTCAATTACGACTGTTTTTTGCGTTTTTGGATTGATTAATCTAGCACCAGAAAATACTTTTTTTCTTAAATATTTAACATCAGTATTATTTGGTAAATCGCCTATTAAATTAGATTCAATAGTCACTCCACCAAGTACGCTATCTGTCACAATCTCATCATCAATAAACAGTGCAGCATGGACATCAAGATTCATTATCAATGGATTTAATAACATTTTTTCCGCAAAACATTCTAAATTAGCATCAGAATAAAGTGATATGCTATTAAACTCACAAGGTATTGCTGTTAATGTATATCTATAATTTCCTATCACTCGATCCTTCAACAATATAGACCCATCTTGGTTTTCTACATCAACAAAATGCAGACATAACTCCAAAATAAAACGAGTTAAATCATCATAAAAAGCACATGTCATCGTTGCATAGATTTGCGTGATTCGTGATGCCAATTTATTGATAAAAGCACGTTCAGCTATAGGGTTATTAATATATAAAGATGCGGGAGCAATAATAGGAGGCGTTATCGTCGTTGTTAACTGTTTAGCGACACTACCATCTTTTCCACGATGCAACATTACACAAAGATTTGAAAACCACCTTTTATATGCTGCATCCACTGGAACATCCATTATTGATAGAATCTTCTTTAACTCTTTCTGGTCTAGCTGTTTATCAGTTGCTATATCATTAAACGGACAAGCATTTAATAATATTGCGGCGTTAGATTTAGGATCAAATTTAACACTTATCGCTTTTGCATCTAATCGAGTAGCCAATAAAGAGTATCTTTTCTGGTCCAAAAGAACTTTAGCAGCAAAAGGAACGAATACTTCTATTACATCGATTGAGTGTTGAGTGATTGAAGGTAAGTTACAAAGGTTCATTTTTATTTCCTCTAAGGTAAAAATACAGCGAGGAAACGATACCAACAAGGTAAGGTTTACCAAGCGGTATGTAAGTAAATATATAGGTTGTGCTATGCGTGTTACCGTATGTTATTTATAAAAGAGTTCTCATATTGGAGCAATTTAACAAATGAAATAAGATAACTAACAGCAAATAATACGACCATGAATAAATCAAAATTTGTTAATGATGTATCCCCAAAAAAATATTCCTGAATTGTTCCTGTAATTAATTGGCTAGCAATAAAAATAACAAAATGAACAATAAATAAATTTATCGGATTAAATTTAGACATAATAAATAACTCACGAAAATATGGATTACCTATTTTTGCATCTAATTCATCAAAAAATAACTTTAGGTCTACTCTCTTATCATCTGTTGTAAGTGCATTACGAATATTACGAGCTTTACGAGCTTTACGAGCTATAACATAACGTTCTAAGGACTCTTTAAAAAGTATCTTAGGATCCGTTTGCTGGCGTAACACTTTAGTATTTTTCATAATGAATAATTTAATATCAGTTAATACGATAGGATCGAGATAACTGTTATTAACCCAGACGATAGATTCGCATTTATCTTCAAGCAATTGATTAATTTCTTGTGTTTTGCATAGATTGGCTGTCATTGCTTTTATTCCTAATAAAAATCACAAGGGATAGCAATGATCACCACCTATAAAAAGGGATAATTATTAACCCTTGTTAGGTATGGTTGTATGTGCGTTACGATTTAATGGTTTGTGAGGGTGTTTAGCTTGTTGATGGAGTTAAACATTAGCGTATGCATAATATCATTTTCACCTTCAAACCATTTTACCCACTCTTGCCAAAAAATCGGTGTTGTTCCCATATCTGCCTTCATAAATGTTTTACTTGTTACGTTAACATCAGATAAGACTCGTTCAATAGCATTGATAAGGCTAATAGCTGTATCGTAAGAATGAACGTTAATAGGCGCTTTATTTATAAGTGGGGTTACTTCATTAGGTGTTATTTCGACTAAATCATCTTTCGAAGTATCAACTAAAAAGTAACGGGCCGTCTTATCTCCTTTCATGTACATATCAATGAAATGAGTATTCGCACCGATTTCTAACGGAAACAATAAACAACCAGACTCACGTAATAACCATACATACTTCTTACCTAAACCATATTTCTTCAATATTTTAAAATCGAGAGCAATATCGTCTTTGTAATATTTAGGTAGAGCTATTGAGTCAGATAATTGTTGCATTTTAATCACTAAATCATCAAATGTTGTGTTTGTGCCATGTATACCTAAATCACTAAAATTAGAGGTATTAATTGCATTCACAGTTGAGTTGTTAATCATCATGTTTCTCCAAGTGTTATGTTATGCACATACAGAAAAACACGATCCATAGGGATTGGTTTTTCCGTATGGCAGTGGTTATGGTTTATTTTTTAGGGAATTGCAGTTTTTTATCGAGTTCTTCAAGATTAGCAATTTTTATCTTCAGTTTTGCTGGAGTATTGTTAATTGATAAAACCTTATTTTCAGCGTTTCGTACATTATCTCTTGCTGTATTTTTCATTGATTTATTAATGTACAGCTTATGTAATTCTACGTGCTCTTTTTCTAAGGCATAAAAAAATTCAAGATCCCTATAAGTAGTCAATAATTCCTTTACTAACTTTTTCTTGTCTAAAAATTTTAGTGCCAATTTATAAGTAACATAAACGGGAACCACAGGGACAAGAATCGGTTTTAGATACTCCATAATTCCAACAAAATAAGGCTTAATTACTGGTAAGTAATGAATAGCGATTACTGTATAGTCGTATAGAGTTTGTAAAATTACTGATACTTCATTTGTAATTGTCGTAGCGTTAATAATCATAATTTTTTCCTTTGGTATATGACGCATCAAAAAGGAAAAGACTTATGATCCCATAGGATATAAATGCTATATCCGATGGATGCTAGTTAATTAATTTTTTACCTCTACGTTAACAATATTCAATAATTTAAGACGACGAGAAATAGATTCAAGTGAATGTCTTAACTCTTGTAGGTTGTCATTGTATAGGTATGTTGGGTGTTTTAGATTTGCGTTTAGTAAAGCAGTATCAAGATCATTGGTAACGTTACTAATGTTATCAATTTCAATACCATCTCCACATAACAAATCTGAGTTATGTAAATCATCACTATCTAAATCGAACATGGTTGATTGAGATAAGTTTTGATTATTCATATTTATAGTCCAATTAATCACTAAAAAAGATCACTAAAAACATCAATATGAAGCTAAAAGTAAGACTTTATTACGTGATAGTTAGTTATATTTATTAAAAGCATTGTGCGATTAATAAACAGGTTAGTTATAAACATTTTTATAGTAGTTGTTTATATGGCTACTCAAACGAACATATTAAGATGAAAAGATATCATATAAATATGGACGCGAACTCTTTCTTAAAACACCATCAATGACCCAAAAAGAAATTGGTTTGATGAAAGTAGTTAAACTTTTAGTGATGATAAGATTGAGGATTGATTTCAATAAAGCCGGTATGTGGCTTACTCAAAAATACACTTAATAAAGTGCCCTTTTGAGTAAACCACTGATTAAGTAAGACCGAAAAATCGGATCACTTAATCAATGGGGCATTTGTTGTGGCTGAATAACAACAAAATGACTGACTACGTTAAATACGTATTTACTTTTCACACTACATGCAATCTACGGCAAATTCCTCATCTAAAAAGATAGGGAATGCATCAGCCCCGTAATCTCGATATACATCTAGCCAATCTACAGATTTTTCACCTTGCGGAATACTTTGCTCTGGTAACATCACTTGAACTGAATATCCCTCCCCTGCCAATTTTTCAGCTAACGTGTTAGCTGTATTTTGACCAGTATTAGAGACATCTTTATCAGCCCATATAATGATAATTGTATTTTCACGATTAACACCTTGTACGTTTATGCCCTCGGCCATCCCTAATAAGGTGGCAGAGAAATAAGGACGCATAGGCATACCAGTTGCTTCACGTATAGCTAAGGCTGTTTCAATTCCCTCGCAGTATCCAAGGACCGAACATTGAACCCCGCCTTCGCCAGTAAACGTTGCAGGTTGGTCTAATTTAATATACCCACCTCTAATGTCCCATGGTGGAGACATCATTAGTTTACAATTACTCTCTTGGGCTTTCGCACCATTATTGAGGAATATACGATGGAGCGTACAATTATTACCTTTCACATCCACAAACGTTCCAATTAATGCTGAGTACCAAGGACTGCGATTATCACCCTCTTCTCTTAGACTAACTGGGTACCGAATGTGGTTCGTATAGCGCAAGTCATGCGGAAGTTTAGAGAAATCCCCTTTTAGACCTCGGCTACGTAAATAGGCGTGGACTTCAGGAGCGTGTGCTGCAGGTATAGATGATTGGGCAACCACTCGAACTCTATTCATTCGATATGCCCGTTCTTCTTCTGAACAGTGTTCTTCCCTTACTTTTTGCATTTCTTGTTGTTTCCACCGAACCTGATTATCTGAAACTTGGCCTATATTTCCACCAAGAATATCGATAATGTGATTCATAGCTTCCCCTTTGCTAGATCCCTCTAACCAACTAATAACATCAATACCATCCGGCATAGCGCCTTCATCGTTATGATACGCACCTCCTGTTTGAATCCAGTCTTTAAAAAAACGGAATTTAGTGGAAGTACGCTTACTATTAGTTGTGACGGGGCAAGGTACAGCGCGTGGAGCTTTGCACATTGCATCAGCTAACTGTGGATAAGATTGAAACACAACGTCCCACTTACCATCTGCTAACGCTCTAACTTTTTCGATTTTTGAACTTTGTTGACCATACATAATTATTCAACTCCAAAATAAATTAACAAATCACCGGGATTCGTTAAACCTGCTCATAAGGAACCGAAGGCTTAACGAATCCCAGTGAAGCGGTAGATTGCCAAATTTGCGGTAAACAAAATGGCAATCCTCATTTTTTATATTAATAATTGGTATTAGCCAGCAAACGCCTTATCCCATAGAATTAATTTATTAATCTTTTGTTGCTGCTTTTGAGATAATGATGAAATATCTACTGTTCTACGAGTACACATTTCCCATCCGTCCTCTAATCCAGCGATCAATTCCTCTGTAATGCCATTACAACAAATGTATTCAGCATCAATGACTCTTTCTTGACCATTTACTTCACATAAATCGCCAATAAGGAAAGCTCCGTTGCTATACTTCTCAAAATGAAAAATATCTACAGTTCTCATATTTAAATTCCTCCAAGGAGATCGATAAATACGAAAAGGAAAATATGGCCCTAAAGGGAAATATTTACCCTTTAGGTATAATCGATAATAGTTAGTTAGTTAGTTTGGTTGGTTGGTTGGTTATTTTTGATAAACATTACGAATATAACTAAATAGCTGCGGAGCAAGTTCCGAAGCATCATTAATTGAAACGTAAGGTCTATTTTCGAATCCAGCAAGATTATTTAATCCAATACCGACACCAATAACGTCAACATTTGCAGCGTCACAATCATTAAGGACGTCATAAATATTTGCATCACAGGCATCACCATCAGTAATTAAAAAAATCACTTTTTTCGGTTCTTTTCGAACACCAATTCGACTCAAAGCTGTTAATAGCGCTTCGGCTGTTGGTGTTCCGTAATTAGCCATCACATTGAAACTTTTGTTTCTACATGAGCTTATTTTTTCTTTGAATGACTTAGCTACATGAACCTTCAAGCCAGAAGATCCACCTACAGGATAATAAAGAACTTCACATTCAGCACCGCGAATAAACTCAATTGCACTTGCAATCGAAAACGCAGCGATATTTGCCAGTTGCATCGCATATCCATCCATCGATCCGCTTTTATCCACAAGGATCTGAAAAGCGGCGTTAGGAGCTCGATGTGTAGTCTCAACCTGAAAGATTCGACTATTACCACAACTTGCACCCCAGAGTTCACCTGTTGCTATAGTATTACCTGTACGTTCGTAAGAGCGTTCCGTCTTATTACGAGAATACACGATGCTATTAAGCACCTGACGCATACGTTGAGTAACAGGATCAGCGTCTTTTATCCATGATGGTACACCTATAAAACATCTCTCTTTACATACGCCTAATGCAAATGATGGTGTTGTATACTTGCCATTTTTGTCTTTAAATTCATCTTCTACTTCTATTGCTTTCTCTTTTAAAAGTTCTTCTATTTCCTCATGTAAGTCACCAATTAAATCGCCGTCACCAGCATTTAAGGCATCAATGATGTCTTGTGCTGTAGCTTGATTCGATGGTTCTTGTGAGTCATTGTCAGAAGATTGAGAAGAGTCAGTATCAGAAGATTGAGAAGATTTACCGTCAGAATTATCATCAGAGCTATCGCTATCAGAATTATCATCAGAGCTATTGCTATCAGAATTATCGTCAGAGCTATTGCTATCAGAATTATCGTCAGAGCTATTGCTATCAGAATTATCGTCAGAGCTATCGCTATCAGAATTATCATCAGAGCTATCGCTATCAGAATTATCATCAGAGCTATCGCTATCAGAATTATCATCAGAGCTATCGCTATCAGAATTATCATCAGAGCTATCGCTATCAGAATTATCATCAGAGCTATCGCTATCAGAATTATCATCAGAGCTATCGCTATCAGAATTATCATCAGAGCTATCGCTATCAGAATTATCATCAGAGCTATCGCTATCAGAATTATCATCAGAGCTAT
>NZ_NPIB01000019.1 GCF_002849605.1 Photobacterium carnosum | reverse complement strand
ACCCGTCCGCCGCTCGTCAGCAAAGAAAGCAAGCTTTCTTTCTGTTACCGCTCGACTTGCATGTGTTAGGCCTGCCGCCAGCGTTCAATCTGAGCCATGATCAAACTCTTCAATTAAAGTTTTGTTGTTTCTTTCGAAACGGCTCAATAAATACTGACTTTAATACCAACTCTTTATAAATAAAGAGTGTAATTTTAAAGCTTTTTATCATTTAAAAAATGATAATTAAATAACTGTGCCAAAATAATCTTCTCTATAAATAGATTGGGTCATTTTGTATTGGTCACTCAGTTTATTGATAAATCTTTCGACTTAACTATTCAGTGAGTGCCCACACAGATTGCATGGTCAAATTGTTAAAGAACATTTACTTTCAATACATTAGCGCTTCGCACTTCAGTACTAAAGTCAAAAAGAGATTTTATTTACTAAAACGTCTTGTTGACTTTCTTCTTGCTAAGAATATGCCAAAAGAAAAATATTTTATCTAAAGTTTGAACTCGATCAGTTGTTTAACCGTATTCTCTTTCGATGGAGCCGCATTATAGAGACTTTGATCACTCTGACAAGTCTTTTTAAAAAAAAAGAATGTAATTGCTGATTATTTCATCTAATGTGAACTATGTGTCTGTAAATAAGCTCATGCGAGTATATTTATACTCAATTATTATTAATTACAGACCATTAAAATTGGCATCATTATAGACTTGATGTTAAAACACCCATTAACGCATTCTTCTCTTTCCCTTTTGAGATGTACTTTAAATATGAAATCAAATAATCAAACCACAATAACAGTGATTGCCATCGCCATCATTGGCGCCTTAATCTTCAGTATGTTCAGCAGTACTCCACCAGCCATTAGTTTTGCGCTTGGTGCAATGCTAACAGGATTGGCGTTGCGATTTATGCAAGAAAACAAAAATCCCATCCTCGATGAATTAGATCCTTCTCAGAGTAGCAAAACCCTTTATGTTGGCAACCTTCCCTATCGTGCTAATGAGAGTGACGTAAAAAACCTTTTTGCAGAGCATGGTGATGTTTTTGCCGTGCGCCTAATGAAAGATAAACGCACAGGAAAACGCAGGGGCTTTGGTTTTGTTGTCATGAACAGTCAAGACGCAGAAAATGCAATTGATCAACTCAACAACCAAGAATATGGCCAACGTACATTAAAAGTCCGTGAAGCTAATGAACCTAAAAATGCGGATAGTTTAGATCTTGAATAATATCTAATTGCATTTCATTTAAGCTTTTATTCAGCGCCGCAGCATCATATGTTGCGGCGCTGCTGTATGTGACATTATGTATCGCATTAGGCGCCACGATAACATCATTCGATAATTCTAATAATGATACGACCCGTTTAGCAATTGCTTTACCTGAATCAACAATATTTACCTGATGCTTTAATGCCTGCTGAATTTCTTGCTTTATAAGTGGAAAATGTGTGCAGCCTAATACAATACTATCAACAACACCTTGCCATGGTTTTAGTATCTCAGTTAATTCCCCCATATCTACCGACTTACCGCGTAGCTTCTGCTCTGCCATTTCCACCAATCGAGTAGAACCAATCATTTTAACGTCACAACCATTCGCAAATTGCTGTACTAATTGATGAGTATAAGGACGGTTAACCGTTGCAGGCGTTGCCAGTAAACCAATCGATTTTGTTTGACTAGCCAGCGCTGCAGGTTTTATCGCTGGCACAACCCCGACCACAGGTATTGTTAACTGCTGACGTAACGAAGGTAAAACGATAGTACTGGCAGTATTACAGGCGATAACCACCAAATCAGCCTGATACTGATGAGCTAATAACGACACAATATGATTAGTACGCTTGATTAGCGTTGCATCATCCAATTCACCATAGGGAAAAGCGGCATTATCGAAAGCATAGATAAACTGCACTTGAGGTAACAAAGCGTAGATTTCTTGATATACAGATAAACCACCTACCCCTGAATCAAAAATGACAACTTTTTTCACTACCACTTACCTTATTACATTACGATATCGGGTCGTTATGATACTGCGATGAGTCAGTCTCTACCAGTGCATAGCGTTGATAGCAAAACCGTGAATCTGTTTCACACCCTAACCATATCAGGTTAAGTGGTTGCTGATAAAAAGGACCATCGACGACTAACGAATGAAATTCTCCATTCTCGCCACAGAGATCAATGGTCGGCGGTAATTCAGTTAATAATTCACGATCAAACCAACGCCCACAGAAACGCGTATCCAATTGAGTACTATCAACGGTAACCAATTTCGTTTTAATCCCGCATTCAATTATTTCATTGGCTAACTGATGGCTAGGCTGCCCAAGTAATGGAAAAACACACTCCCAACCTGCTGGCTTAATATACTGACGCCGATAATCAGCAATACCATTACAAAACAAATCACCAAAAGCGACAGCATCAAACGGTAACCCACAATTTTTTAGCCCATCAACAATCATCTGTTGATAAATATCATTGGCTGGAAATACTTCAGGTAATGCAATTAGCACTAATGGTAAACCAATTAACTGCGCTTGTTTTTTAACAACTGCAATAGGTGTTGCTTGAAAAGGGACATCGTTATCAACATGGGTTGTATAAAGCCCAACAACCTCATAGTTAGGATCATTCATTAACCGCCATAACGTTAAAGCTGAATCTTTACCTGATGACCAACTAATAATCACTTTTTGTTTCATATTTATCACCATCAAAAAAGCCGCACAATGGCGGCCTTGAACTATAAAAAATCACACCTTAGAACTGATAATTAATGCTGGTATAATAAGTTCGACCCGGCATCACATAGCCACCAGCCGTTTCGTAATCTTCATTTAGAAGGTTAGCTACTCGCCCTTTTAAAGCAAGTTTTGGCTGCAACCAATATGTTAATGCAATATCCCATGTATCATATGCAGGCAATTCAACATCTGAAATATCTGGACGCTTACCGTGATACTGGTAAGTCACTGCGGTATCAAGATCACCATAGCTTGCCGTACCCACCCATTTAAATGAGAACTTCTCACGACGTATAAGTCGTTGGCCTTCACTGTCACGAGGATCTTTAAAATCAAAGTTCAGCTGGTGAGTAATAATACCCGTATCAAAGTCAGCTTCGACTTCAACCCCTTTAATTTTACTTTCCCCGTTAACATTGTCATACGATGGCGTGCCACTAACATACTCAATTAAATCATCAATACGCATTTGGTAAGCGGTAACAGCAACGCTTGCAATATCGTAATCAGCATGGAGAGATACATCGATATTTTTTGATGTTTCAGGATTTAAATTAGGGTTACCCGTCGACCAAGCACTTTTAACGTAAAGTTGGTAAAGATTAGGGGCTTTAAATGCTGTGCCGTACGAACCACGAAGTTGAATGTTGTCAGTTAAAAACCAACCACCAGCAATATTGTACGTTGAATGAGTGCCATATTGCTGATTATCATCAAGACGAACACTGGTTTCGATGCTAACTGGAGAGTAATCCCATAAGCCAATCGCATAATAGCCAGTATTATCTCGTTCTTTATTGCCCGCAAAACCCGTTAAATCATTCCATTGCTCTTGGCGCCAATCAATACCACCACTCACTAATAATGTTGATAATAGTTGATATTGGTTATGCCATTGAACATTACGTTGGTGATATTGATCCTTGCGATTCACTGCATTAGTTTTATCGATCAAATCAAGATTGTCTTGTTTTTGATAATCAAGAATCAGTGATGACTTATAGCTATCCTGCGCATATTTTAAACCCGCAGAATAATCATTAAATTCAGTTTCCGATCTCACATACTGATGGCCAGAATACACACTAGAACCATCATATTGAGAGTGATTTTTATACCAACGAGTCGCAACAAAACCCGAGATTTCGTCACTAAACTGGTGATGGAGTGCTAACGATGCATTACGGCTATCAAAACCATGTTTATCACCATCATTCAATCCAGGTTGAGGATGAACGTTATAGCCTTTATCATTTTCATAACCAGCAGCAACTTGTAATACGCTGTTATCACCGATGTTATACGCACCAGAAACATTTGCTTCTTGATAATTATGACTACCAATACCCAAATCTAATTTCGTTTTTGATGGCGTATCTGTTCCTGTTAGGGTAATGATATTGATCACACCACCAATAGCTTCAGAGCCATAAATTGCCGCACGAGCACCACGAGTAAATTCAATCCGCTGCACTTGAGTTAATGGAATTTGATTAAAATCTACGTTACCCGCTACAGAGCGAGCCATACGAATACCATCAACCAAGACCAAAACTTGATCCGAGTTTGCACCTCGCACAAAAATACTAGAACTTTGTCCACGACCACCATTTTGAGTGATCTGTACTCCAGGTAATAAGCTCAACACTTCCGTTAGCGTTTTCGCTTGTACTTTATCGATGTCTTGACGAGTCACGACATTAAAAGGTGCCAGCACTGAGGTTACAGGTTGCTCAAAACGATTAGCAGTTACCACCATTACATCATCAGATGTTGTATCAGCCGCAAATGAAGCAAAAGAAGGGAGGCACAACGACGCTACCGTCGCGGCTAAAAGGGATTTTTTCATTACAATTTCCTAAGTCGCGTTTATAACAAAGCAATATTGCTTGTCTTGCTGGTTGGTATTCGGACTTAAGAGCATGACCATTAGGTCGCCTAGGCAACAACTTCCCATTGCCGCTATACTAAATAATGCAGTGATTATCAGTAGGGAACATCAACAGTGTTTGGATTACATCCATGTGCGTTCGTTCTCTATTACCGCTGCGCGTCAGTTACGGATTTACACCGTATTCCCGAGCCGTCTAAGGCTTAACCAGCACAGCGAGAATGCTAGTGTTGTATTGCTTTTATGTCTAGTTTTGTTTGGTATTAGTTATGAGTTTTTGGATACATAAATATTTTAATTTGGATCAACACTGGACATCAGTGTGCAATGCAATAAAATCTGCGGTCTTATTTTGAGCAGTCGAGGCACACACTATGACATCCACCGTCCTTAATATCGCTGATTACCAGCCCCAGTTGGATGAAAAAGCAGCGCGTATTCAAGATCTACTTAGCGATTTTGAAACGCCTGAATTGGAGGTGTTTGCCTCTCCTGCAGAGCATTACCGTATGCGTGCAGAATTTCGTGTTTGGCACGAAGGCGAAGAACTGTATTACATCATGTTCGATCAACACACTCGTGAAAAATACCGTGTTGATAAATTCCCAGCAGCAAGTCGTCTAATTAACGATGTAATGCCAATGCTACTTGAAGCAATTAAGCCAATAAAAACCCTGCGCCACAAACTGTTTCAGGTGGATTTTTTATCGACCCTAAGTGGTGAAATTCTGGTTTCTATGCTTTATCACCGTCAGCTTGATGATGAATGGACAGTAGCCGCAAAACAGCTAAAGCAACGTTTAAATGATGAAGGGTTTAAGTTAAATCTGATTGGTCGTGCACGTAAGATGAAAATCGTCTTAGACCAAGATTACGTTATTGAACAATTAAAGGTTCACGATAACGCACTGACTTACAAGCAAGTTGAAAATAGCTTTACCCAACCTAACGGTGAAGTCGCACAGAAAATGCTAGAATGGGCAGTTGATTGTACTCAAGACAGCGCAGGTGATTTACTGGAACTGTACTGTGGTAATGGTAATTTCTCATTAGCACTTGCGCCAAACTTTGAGCGTGTACTGGCAACAGAACTGGCAAAACCATCGGTTGATTCTGCACAATACAATATTGCGATAAACAATATTGAAAACGTACAAATTATTCGTATGTCTGCGGAAGATTTTACTGATGCAATGGCGGGTAAACGTGAATTCCGTCGTCTAAAAGACCAGAATGTTGATTTGCAAAGTTATAACTGCAACACCATTTTTGTCGATCCACCACGTTCAGGTATGGATGACGGTACTTGTCGCATGGTACAAGGCTACGACAACATCATGTATATCTCATGTAATCCTGAGACATTACGTGACAATTTAGCCATCTTAACTGAAACCCACAACATTACTCGATTTGCCTTATTTGACCAATTCCCTTACACCCATCATATGGAAGCGGGCATATTACTAGAGCGTAAATAAGCTGTAGTCCTCAAAGGTAAAAATAAAAAAGGCGCTATCAGCGCCTTTTTCAAATCACAGCGAATATAACTTACGCTGCTTTTTTATCCATGACACCCATTTTGTATGACACCCAAAATAGTAATACCAATGTAATTATTAGCGGAATGAAATTTGAGCCCATATCAGGGTATTCTGCGCGAAGTAATGCCGCATAACCAAATATACCAACGAAGAAACATGCACTCGCAACGGCAGTAATACCTTCCGCCATAGGTTTACGCATATATTCTTGATATAAACAATACACTGCCATGGCAAATGCCAAGACAGGAAAAATAGAGAATGTTACATAACTTGAAAACAATACTGCCAGAGTACCGTAACCACATACACCTGCGATTATAGATAAAACTAATGTTTTACGCTCTGCTTTAAGTTTTTGCTTTTCCATATATAATTCACCAAAATCAATATAAGATTATAGTTTCTGCCTGAGCTCTCGACGCTCACGCTCTTTGCGGTACCAATAAGCACCTTTTGCAATCATTCTAAGTTGCATAATCAATCTTTCAGCATGCTCAATACGAGCATGACAATCAAGATCCAACGCCTCAGCACCGGAACTAAAGACCAATGTCACTGACGCTTCAGCTTGCGTATAAGCTTCTTCATGGGTTACCCCCGTTTTAGCTTCAAGATACTCAGCCAGTTCAGCCACAAAATGTTGTATTTCTCGCACAACTGCAGCACGAAAAGCTGTTGATGTACCAGAACGCTCACGAAGCAGCAAGCGGAATACGTTAGGACTACTTTCAATAAATTCCATAAAAGTCTCTACTGAAATACGGATAACACTGCCTTCAGTAGCAATACGCTGTCGAGCTTGACGCATTAATTGACGAAGAATTAAACCGCCCTCATCAACCATGGTTAACCCCAATTCATCCATGTCTTTAAAATGACGGTAGAATGATGTTGGAGCAATACCCGCTTCACGCGCAACTTCACGTAAACTTAAATTAGAAAAACTTCGCTCGGCACTTAATTGGCTAAAAGCGGCATCAATCAACGAACGCCGAGTTTTTTCTTTTTGCTGAGCCCTAATTCCCATCAATTATCTGCTTCTCTGTGATTTTATTACAATGATGCTCTGCTTACACAGTAACATCTGCGTCATTGCAACGACGCTATACATCCATATAGTAAAGGTAGAGCGCGACCGACGCAAAGCCAGATTGATATCATTGTACATTTTACATCACAAAACGTGGCGCTGATTTAACAACCAATAACACACAATTAAAAACGAAGCCCATTAGGCTCCGTTACTGACTTTATTGCTTATTTTAGCTCTTTATTCCGCAACCATTAAGCGATCATCTGCCGTTAAAATCGATGTCCACGGTAGTTGTTCATCACCCAGCACAATAAAGTTTGGATTCTCTAAAGTCTGACGCTGGTTATAAGATAATGGCGTTATATGGGTATTAAAAATACGGCCACCCGCTTCTTCAACAATACATTGGGTAGCGGCAGTATCCCACTCACCTGTTGGCCCTAATCGTAGATAGCAATCAGCGCCCCCTTCTGCGACCAAACATGCTTTTAGAGAAGCAGAACCTAATGCAACGAGATCATAGTGATATTGGTTATCAAACCGTGCCTTGGTGGTATCAATATCCTGCCGACGGCTAATGGCGATGGTTAACCCACGTAATGGCAACTGATGTTTAGTCGTTGAGATCGTACTGGTTTCACCTGCTGCGGTTATTTTATATGCCCCTTGACCTTGTGCCGCATAATACGTCACGCCAGATACAGGTGCATACACCACTCCCATAACGGGCTTATTATTATCAATTAACGCAATCACTGTCGCAAAATCACCACTACCCGCAATAAACTCTTGAGTACCATCTAAAGGATCGATTAACCAATAACGTGGCCACTGACTACGTTCGGCTAATGATATTACGGTGTCTTCCTCTGACAATACTGGAATATCAGGGGTTAATTGTGACAACCGCTCAATCACTAATTTATTAGCCGCTAAATCAGCGCTGGTAACTGGCGTGTTATCTGATTTAATTTGCTGCTCAAACTGCCCTTGTTGATAAATATCTAAGATCAACCGACCTGATTCTTGGGCAATATCGATAACATCATTAATAAGATGATTTAATGTCATTGGTTATTCCTCGCAAGCTAAATACTTCAGCGCTAAAAATAACGCACTGATACTACGCGCTTCGGCGAAATCTAGATGATTAAGTAACTCTTCTGCTTGGGCTAGCGGCCACCGCACAATATCTAATGGCTCGGGCTCATCACCTTCTAAACGCTCGGGATATAAATCTTGCCCCACAAACAATGTCATTCGGCTAGAAAAATACGAGGGCGCTAAAATCACTTCTTTTAAGGGATGTAATCGCTGCGCACCAAAACCGATTTCTTCTTTTAATTCACGGTTTGCTGCTGCTAATGGACTTTCACCAGCATCAATTAATCCTTTAGGAAAACCTAACTCATAACGCTCAGTGCCAGCAGAATACTCACGAATTAATAATAAATCACCATCAGCCGTGACAGGTACGATTAATACCGCATGACGTCCGCTTGGCTGCATACGTTCATAAGTACGCTCTACACCATTAGAAAAACGTAAATCCAATGATTCAATTTTAAAAAGTCGTGATTGTGCTACAACCTCGGTTGCTAAGATTTGGGGTTTATCTTTGCTGAACGCCATTTATAAGGCCCTGTTTAATGAAAAGCATTACCAGAATAAGAAAAGCTTACTCGAATTAAAAGCAAATAATCATCAGAAATAAATAGGCAGCCGTAATCGACTGCCTATTGTGAATAAATTCATAATTGAAATGATAACGAGCGTTACAATTGTCCCGAATAATTAACCTTATACTGTCCCTTGGTATTAGGATCACCTAACCATTTTAATTGCGCGGCTAATTTATCAGGGAACGTTGCCCCAGGCTTAAACCCGCCATTAAGTTTATAGTGGCGGTTAGTGGCTAAATTAGCATGCCAGTCACTACTGACATCCGTTGAGGTTTGCTTGACTTTAGCGACAATCGCACCTTTTTCACAGCTAAGATCAGCAAAAACAGGCCCCAGTTTAATCGTCCCCATTGGCGTTTCTGCTGCACCTTGTACCCAAGCTAATGTCGCATTCAGCGTTTTACAATAAGGGGCAGCATAATGATAATTCCTAACCGTCAGTTCTAAATTACCATCAATAGAGACCGGAACAGGAAGCTGTGCTTGTGATACGGCTTGCGCCGCAGGCATCGATAACAACAGTTTTTCAGCAAATGGACCAGACAAGCTGTAACCCACTAAACCTTGCCCTTTTAGTTGCCATTCACTGCCTTTGCCAAAGCGGACATTAAACGCCAATTCACCTTTCAACAATCGCCCAAGTTGCATATCCCATTGCAGCTGACCAAAAGGTTGATTTTGCCAACGCACATTGGTCGCCGAGCCTTGCCATGGTGTACCTGAGATCCCTTCTAAAGCGAGACCTTGTATTTTAGGCGCATACTGCCACAACCAACTCGCTGGAATATGAGTGACTAAACTTGCTATAAATACCGCACCAAAACTGGCACCAACTGCTAATTTAAATTTCACGCTTATCCTCGCCCTAACTGCAAACGGTTTACTTCAACCATACCGTTTTTATCGGTTTTTGAGAGATCAATAAACTGCGTGTTAATGCCAAAACTCTGCTGCAAATACACTAACCAATTAACGAGCGTATCAAACGGTAATGGTTGCACCCACACTTGTAGCGCATCATTACGTGGCTGCATTCGAATCAAATCAATTTTAAATCGGGTCGTGGTTTCATTAATGACTTGATTAAGTCCTTCATCACTAACATTTACCGTTCCACCAGCACGTTTAAGTGCCGTAATTTGATTGGCTTTATGTTCAACCCAGGTTAATAGCTGTCGCTGTTGATTAATTTTATTTTGAGCATCTATTGCACGTTGATTCAACGGTTGCCACACTCCCCAGTAAAGAATGGCAATCACCAATGCACTGCTCGCGCCAAGTAGCAAATACTGTTCCCGTTGGCTGAGAGCTTTCCACCATGCCTTAATCTCTGCCATTAGGCTTTTCTCCTCAACACCACAGCACCACTGACTAAATTATCTTCTTTGGTTAACTGGCCCTGATCAACTACAAACTGAGTTGCTAATGCACTGCGTAATTGCTCGAAATCTTGAAAACCTGCCGCTGTTGCTTGCAAACGTAATTCGCCTCGAGTTTGATCATATTTAAGGTTTACAATCTTAATCGTTGGCACTTTAGTTAATGCTGGCTTTAATTCGCTTAACCACATTAGCATGCCATTTTGTTCACCATGACCACCTAAACTTTTCAACGCTGCATTCATTTGATTTTTCAAATAACTCTGCGAAGGAATACGTTTAAATTGAGGCAGAACTTGACGAAAAATACGATCACTTTCAGCTCGGTATACATTAGCTTGTTGTTCTAAACGCTGCGTAGTTAGTACTTGCTCACCGACAAGCGCAATTAATACTACCGCTGCGGTGATTGCTACTTTGCGCCATGGTTGTAAATGCTTACGCCATGCCGCTTGTGGCTTATAAGGCCCTGACAGTAAAGTTGCTTTAGAGTCAGCAGCGCCAATAGCTAACAACTGCATCACTAATTCCGGCGTTTGAGGTTGCCAATGGCCCGGCGTATTTACTGGTGCTGGCGTATAGTGATGAATTGTGACTTGCGCCAAACTCTCCGTCGCCGCAACAATCGATTCCACCTCTTCAGCTAACCGCTCAGCTTCAACCGCTGATGCAGTGTCATCACTGTCGGCGGCGGTGTCTGCTGGTGTTTCAATCACTATTGGGGCTTTTTGAGCCGTGATCCATGATCCTAACCAACTTGAATCGGCACATACACCCATTGCTTCTGATTGTCGTATAAGCCACTGCCCATCAATTTCAGCGGCACTATAGCCCTCACTAAACAGTGGCAAACATAAACAATCTGGAATCAGTTTTTTAAGCTCAATGCCACATTCGCTAAATGCAGCTAACCATGCCACTACTTTTTGGTGTTCAATAATTGCAACTGTCGCAATATCATTCTCACGTTTAAGTAATTGCACATGCAAACTATCGACATCTTGAGCCAGCTCTTCTTCAAGCAGATACGGTAATACCGCCGCTAATTGACGGCTACTGCCGATAGGGATCGCTACTTGCGTTAGCAGCATCTCACTGGTTGGTACTAAACCATAAACAGGACGAGTGACAGCATATTCAGTTAATTCACTTAGCTGGTTAATATCAGCCAATTGACCCGAGGCTATCACTTCATTTTGTAGTGGCGACCAGACTAGCCATTGCACCGGCATTCCCGGCCGGCTACTTAGCCTTATCGTCAGAAATTCGCTCACGGATTCCTCCATACTGGCGACGAACGACCGTCACCTTGTTCTTATCATCACGATTAAATAATGCCACGGCTCGCACTCGGGCACGGTCTACTTTTATTTCAGCATCTAACGAAAAATAATGACTGGTAACAGTTAAATATTTTTCCATTGTATTTGTCGTCTTATCTTTTCCTGAATCAGCATCTTGCGTTGGCGGTTGTGGTACTAACTTCATAAAATCAGCCACACTGTCCCACACGGTATGCTTCTTATCACGCTCAATAATGATTTTTTGCGCATCTTGTAATGATAACGATGGCGCAAATAAGGCTGATAACAACACCGCATTTTTTTCAGTAATGGTATTAACATTAATCAACATGTCATCGGTCGGTAACGCACAAATTAAACCTTTAACCTGCTGATAAATTTTATCGGACACCCCATTAATGGCTCTAAATTCACTGCCATCCGCCAACCAATCATTGGCCGTTACATAAGGGGGCTGAAAGCTTTCATAGGTACTATCTTCCGCACCGTACGCTGACTCCACGGTAGTGTTATCATCCACAAACTCCCAACTTGAATCAGCGATCACTTCCGCTTCATAGTCATCAACACCTGATTCTGTGAGAATGTTTTGTAAATAGGTCACTAAAAAAGGCTGCTTACTACTACCTGCGCCAGCTTTAATATTTTTAAAAGCATTCAAATTAAAACAAGTTTGTTTATCCGTTAAATTACCACTAATTACCGCATTACTGTCTAAAGGGTAACTTTGCTCACCCACAGCCCAGGCTTGGGTTAAGTTTACGGTTTTGCTGTCTTTAAGGCTTTGTTTTAATGCTTGTGATGCTAATGCTTCTATTCCTAAGCTGTACCAATAACTTTGTTGATGCTCAACTTGGTTTTGAACGCGATGAAAATTGAGTTGCAACCGCTCCGTCATTTGTACGGCTAATAAACTCATCAAGGCAACAAGCAATAACACCACGATCAGTGCGACCCCACGTTGCTTTATCATCCTTCTTGCTCCTGCTTATTACTCGTCAACGAAGAAGTGGGTAATAAATAAATACGTTCAATCTTACCCAATTTTTTTAAGGTCATGATCACTTTGATACCCGCAGGCAAGCTCTTGGCTTTATCCCATTTCTTGTGCCATTGCTTATCATAATAAAATTCAAACTTTAAATCGGTGACGCCCGTTAATAACACGCGCACCAACGGCTTAGCCCCCGTCACAGCATCAGGGTAACGAAACCATACCCGCTCTAAGTTATCGTCGATAATACGATAACCAACACGCGTAACATCACCACGAGGAAACATTGATTGCGGATTTTGCCAACCACCACGAACAAAAGTGATCCCTTCACTGCTTGAATCTAATAAATACTCACTCGCCTGTAGAATATTATCCGTTGGTTTTTCAGCATCAGATCTAAATTTACGCGCTACAATCTGCCGAAAATCATTATCCATCATGATCATGGTGCGTTGAATGGCTTGTAAGCGTTGATTGTGATCTTTAGATTGTGCATCACTGCGTAATACATTGGTTAACACTTGATTGGCAGATAAACTCAACATCGCAAATACTGCAATCGCCACCAGAACTTCCAATAACGTAAAACCTTGTTGGTGACGATGATTAATTGCTGACATAGGTCTTTACCGTAATAACTGAATGTTTACGCTGCGAATCGGTAGCCACCGATATTTCAATTTGGCGTAATAGTTTTTGTTGGGTTTTGGTGCTGGTGACCGTCCAATACCACTCTTGATCAGCTAAGCTTGATTTACCCCGTTTTACTGAACTTGGGTACTCACCACTTAAATGCAGCTGCGCTAATTCATTATCTGCCACCATCGACGCGAGAGTTTTCTGTTCTAAATAACCTAAGCTATTTAAGTTTTGACTGACTGCCCGCACCACACTTAATGCCGCGACAGCAAAAATAGCCAACGCCACTAACACTTCTAATAATGTGAACCCTTGTGAGCGTTTCATTACGATCGTTCCTGCGTTGATAACGCTTGTTCGGAGAGATATTGATCCAATGTTTGCCCTGGGGTTAATAACACTAAATTCCCCACTTCATCCGCAACAACTTGCCAAAACTGATGTTGTTTATCAACTTCAAAACTAACTGTAAATGGGGTGTATTCACCACTCGCCATCACCACAATTTGTGGCGGTAATTGTTTCTGTTCCTGATCAGACTTTTTAAATATGTCGTCATTTTTAAACATTGAATCAGATTTAAAAAGTCGGTCTTTATCTTTCCATGCTCCACCAATAGTCACCGTCGTCGTAATACCCGTCTCAAGTTTGACATTGGTAAAAAATTTAACGCCTTCTAACGGTTGCCAACCATTTTGAGTCAGCTTTAAAAAATGGTATTGGTGGGGTTCAATACGAATACCGTAATCAACCCCATTTAACATTGCATCTTCACCCAAAAGTTGGGCTAAATGATGAAAGCGTAGCGCCTGTTCTTTGACCTCATCACGTTTATTATTGGGTAACGTCGACACCACAGCAACAGCACTGGTGGCTAATAACACCAACACCAACATAATTTCAATTAGAGTAAAACCTGCATTACGTTTCATCATCATTTTTAACTTTATTTGTTGTAGTTCAACATATTCCAGTTGCCGATATCAGTATTAATACCGTCACCGCCTTCTTGACCATCAGCGCCAAGACTGAAGATATCAACCGCACCATGCTCACCCGGTGCTACATATTGATAATCGTAACCCCATGGGTCTTGTGGTAAACGTTTAATATAGCCACCATCACGGTAATTACGCGGTTCTGGTGAAGATGAAGGTTTGGTTACTAATGCTTCTAACCCTTGATCAGTGGTTGGGAACACACTGTTATCAAGCTTGTACATTTCCAATGATTGCTCTAACGAACTAATATCGGTTACGGCTTTTTGTTGATCCGCTTTTTCTTTATTACCTAATAGGTTTGGCACCACTAAACTTGCCAACACCCCTAGAATTACAATAACGACCATTACTTCTAACAGCGTAAAACCACGTTGTTTTTGTTGCATTATTTACCCTCCAAAAGAAAATCTACATTCCGACCATATTATTTAATTCAATAATCGGCATTAAGGTTGCGATCACGATAAACATTACCACTCCCGCCATAGCTACAATCAATAACGGTTCAAACACCCCTAACGCCATATTGACTAAAGACTCAAAATCGCGATCTTGGTTATCCGCTGCACGGGTGAGCATTTGTTCAAGCTCACCGCTGCGTTCACCACTGGCGATCATGTGTAGCATCATCGGTGGAAACAGCGCTGTTTTTTCTAAAGAAATACGTAAACTTGAGCCTTCACGCACTCTATCTGCGGCTTCAAGGATCTTCTTATTAACGTAAGTATTAGTCATGACATCAGACGCGACTTTCATACCATCTAACAGTGGTATTGCACTGGAAGTACAAATAGACAATGTCCGTGCAAAACGCGAGGTGTTTAACCCTCTTGCGACTTTACCTATTACAGGTAATCGTAAAATAGTTCGATCCCATTTCATTCGAAAGACGGGCTTTTTAAGGGCGCTTTTAATGAAAGCAATGAATGCCACAATAACAATCACTACCAGCAATCCCCAATGTTGAACAAAATTACTGGCAGCCAATAACACTTCAGTAATTGCTGGCAAACCTTGTTTCATTTGCACAAATTGATCGACAATTTTTGGTACAACCGTCGCCAACAAGAATGCCACCACCGATACCGCAACCAACGTTAGCATTAACGGATAAATCATCGCTTGCTGTAACTTACTGCGCATCTGCTGGCGGTTTTCACTGTAATCAGCCAAGCGATTTAAAATCGTATCTAAATGCCCTGATTTCTCACCCGCAGCGACCATGGCGCGAAACAATTGATCAAACACATGTGGGTATTCCGCCATACTGTCAGCCAAGGTATAGCCTTCAAGCACTCGTGAGCGCACCGCGAGTAAAATATTTTTCAAACGCGGCTTTTCATTTTGTTCCGCTACCGCCTTGATGCACTCTTCTAGAGGCATCGAAGCTTGCACCAAAGTGGCTAACTGACGGGTAATAAGCGCTAACTCATTGGTACTAATACCCCGTCGAAATGTGAATTTACTCGGTGCTGCCGCGGTTTTTTTACCTTGGCCTGAGGTTTGGTTAACCTCTATCGGCACTAACCCTTTTTCGCGCAACTGCTGTCGAACCTGACGCGAAGTGTCACCTTCTAGCACACCTTTTTTGTGGCGGCCTTTGGCATCTAACGCTTTATATTCAAATGCCGCCATTAGCTTTCCTTCGTCACGCGCATCACTTCTTCAAGGGTGGTGATCCCTTGGCGCACTTTATCTAAGCCGTCATCACGAATACTTGGTGTTGTTTGACGGACATATTTTTCAAGGGCTAGTTCACCCGCTTCCGCATGAATCAACTCTTGTATACGTTCATCTACCTGTAAAAGCTCGTGAATACCCGTACGACCACGATAGCCTTTAAAATTACATTTATCACACCCGCAAGGGCGATACAGAGTCAGGCTATCTGTTGCAGTTAACTTAAACAGTTTCTTCTGTTCGGTATCTGCATCATAAGGTTGGCGACATTCAGCACATAAGGTACGTACTAAACGTTGCGCCAACACACCCAGCAATGATGATGACACCAAGAAAGGTTCGATTCCCATATCTCGCAAACGGGTGATCGCACCAACAGCGGTATTAGTATGGAGGGTTGATAACACCATATGACCTGTTAATGACGCTTGAACTGCAATCGCTGCGGTTTCTAAATCACGGATCTCACCAATCATTACCACATCAGGATCTTGACGTAGAATGGCTCGCAAACCACGTGCAAAGGTCATATCAACTTTACTGTTTACTTGAGTTTGGCCGATACCATCGATATCAAATTCAATCGGATCTTCAACGGTTAAAATATTACGTTCAACACTATTTAGCTCTTGTAAGCCAGCATACAACGTGGTTGATTTACCTGAACCCGTAGGGCCCGTTACCAGAATAATCCCATGAGGACGATCAATGATCTTGCGGAATAACTGATGGTTAGTCGCTGTCATACCTAAACTGTGTAAATCGAGGCGAGTGGCATTTTTATCTAATAAACGCAGAACCACCCGTTCGCCATGTGATGATGGCATAGTTGAAACCCGCACATCTACCGCACGGCCACCGATACGTAATGAAATACGGCCATCTTGTGGGATCCGTTTTTCAGCAATATCCAACTTCGCCATTACTTTAATACGCGACACTAACAACGGCGCTAACTTACGGCTGGGTTGTAATACTTCACGCAACATACCGTCGACACGAAAACGAATCGATAATATTTTCTCAAAGGTTTCGATATGAATATCAGACGCCCCTTCTTTGATCGCTTCTGCAAGCATCGCATTGATCAATTTAATGATTGGCGCATCATCTTCCGACTCAAGCAAATCTTCCGTTTCAGGCAGATCTTCCGCTAACGAGAAAAAGTCATCGCTGTCAGAACCTAAGTCTTCCATTAACTGGCGCGCTTCTGACGAATCACGTTGATAAGCATCAGTCAGCTTTTGCTCAAATTGCGACTCTGATAGCGCAACTGGGTAAAAGCCCTCACCAACAACCCGCCGTACTTCTGCTAACACGATTGCTGATAATTGACCGCAATAATATAACTGCCATCCTTGTTGATTGGCTTCAATCACCACATGATGGCGCTTAGCAAAAGAAAACGGCAATCGGAATAAGACTGCGGTTTCTAACGCCAAAGACGCATCTGCCATTAGTGTTTCTCCAACTGCGATACAAATGCACGTACTTCTGCTGGTAGCGCCATATCATCACCATATTTTGGAATAACAGGCATTTCAACATCCATTAAACGCATGCCTTTATCTGCTTGGTACAACTGTTGAGCACGAATATAGTTATATTTACGCTGCGTCATACCATCGGCACTCATTCCATCACGTAAAATCGTTGGACGAATGAAGATCATCAAGTTCGTTTTTTCAGTTTGGTTATTGGTCGAACGGAATAGCGCTCCCAATACTGGAATATCACCTAAGATCGGCACTTTTTGCTCAGACTCAAGCGTTTTCTCTTGCATCAAACCACCAAGTGCAATCATGTTACCGTCTTTAACTATCACTGACGTCGTTAGCTCTCGCTTATCAAACCGAATATCAACCGCGCCATTAGCATCAGCAACTTGCGAGACGACTTGCTCGATTTTCATTTGTACTGAGTCACCTTCGTTAATTTGTGGCGTGACTTTTAGTTGAATACCGACATCTTTACGTTCAACGGTAGTAAACGGGTTATCGTTATTTGAACCCGTTTGCGAGCCAGTAGTAACAGGGACTTCTTGACCAACAGACAAGTTAGCTTCTTGATTATCAAGCACGGTAATGTTCGGAGTTGAAAGCACGTTAACATTACGGTTCGATTGCACCGCCGTCACCAATGCCGTCCAATCCCCTAACGCAATTGCAGCCGCTGCGCCTTTAACACCACCAAGGAAGGTAGCCATTGGTGCTAAATCACCACTTTCAGTCGTTTGATACGTATAAGGTTTGCCGTCAGAATCGTAACGCGTTTCCGTTGTGGTGGTATCTTTACCTGCTTCTTGTGCAGATAATAATCCACCAATCGGTGCACTACTGTTACCAAACTGAACCACACCGCCATCTTCAGAGCCCCACTGAACACCAAAGTCGACCCCTTCGCCTTCTTGAACTTCAACAATCATCGCTTCAATGTGAACTTGCGCACGACGAATATCGAGCTGAGCAATAATCGATTCTAAGCGTTTCATTACATCAGCAGGTGCTGAGATAATTAATGAGTTTGTTGGTGCATGCGCGGAGATCATGACATCGTCTTTAGTTGCGCTCTGACCTTGACCTGAATTGCCTTTGGTCGAGGCTTGAACATTTTCAGAGACCCCTTTTAGGACATCGACTAAATCTTCTGCTTTGGCATATTTAAGATAAAATACACGGCTATTACCACTAACAGCCATCTCTTTATCCAAACGATGAATCAGGTTTTTTAAGCGCTCACGGACTTTAGGATCGCCAGAAATTAATACAGCGTTAGTGCGTTCATCGGCAACCGCTTTAGGAATAAGAAAGCCTGGGGTTGATGATGCTTCAGCACTTTTATTCAATGAATCAATAATACGTACCATTTCTGATGCCGACGCATTATTAAGCGACACCACGGTCACATCTTTATTTCCTGCGCGGTCAACACGTTCAATGATTTCTGCTAATCGGTTTACTACCGCAGCACGGCCGGTGATCATAATGATATTGGCGGGATCATAATGAACAACATTACCTGCACCTGCGTTATCATTAAGCTGGCGTAATAAGGGTGATAACTCACGCACTGAAACATTTTTAACAGCAATGACGCGAGTAACAACCGCATCACCAGGAATGTTTTTGTCATTAGCATCAACTACAGGAATCGCCGCTGTTTTGGCATCTTTGTCACGAATAACTTTCATGATGCCATCTTCCATCGTCACAACAGCATAACCATAGACATCAAGCACATTCAGGAAGAAACGGTAATATTGCTCTTCGTTCAATAAATCATAACTACGCACATTCACTTGCCCGCGCACAGCAGGATCGATAATGATCGTTTTATGTAGCGTGCGACCGACAATATTAATGAACTCTTGAATATCAGTCCCTTTAAAGTTGGCACTTAATTCATCAGCCATTGCTTGACTACAGAACAAGCTACTGGCTAACAATAGGGCACTTTTACCCATCCATTTTTTCACAAAAAACTCCTGCTTTATTGCATATTCATTTCAAGCTAAGCACTAAGGTGTTATTGCAGCTCAATGTGGATATCATGTAACTGACCGTTACGCTCAACCGTCAGTGTAAAATCAGTGGCTGAAGACAACTCACCCCAAAGTTTGGCCATAATTGCAGGATTGGTAAGGCTATTACCATTAATACTCACTGCAAGATCATTGGCTTTAAGACCAACCTGATCAAATAAAATTCTATTTTTACCCGGATTGACACGATAGCCTTCAATTTGGCCATCTTTTTTTACCTGAGATAAACGGATATAGCTAAATAAGGTTTGTGGCTCTGATAAAATTTCTTGTTTAATTTTGGCAAGTTCAGCCGTATTACTATTAGTTTGAACAGTATTACGTTGAGATTCAGCCGCCGTTACTGATGGTTTAGTAAATTTTAAGCCTTCAAGCATTAAGGTTTCATCACGACCATTATTACGAATAATAACCCGATCGTTATACACCGCGATTAAGGTGGCGCGGGTATTATCAATAACTTCGTTAATACCGTAAGTATTTTGTTTACCGTTATTAGTCACCACAGCTAATGCTTTTGATGGCGTTGAATTAGCCACCACACCCACTAACGTTAATCGTAATTGAGTTTGCGGTGCGTCTTGTTTAACGGGCTTAGTCAAAATAGGGGCAGAATTTTCCTGATAACGACCAAATAAATTCAGGCTTAATAATTCATTAACGGGTAATTGTTGCTGAGAGGTATTCACGGTTACTGCAAGAGGTTGCCAGCGAGCAACAGCAGGGGTGGGTTCAACAATAGACCACACTAAACGTCCCACAACCCAAGCTAATATCACCACAAAAAAACAAGTCAAAATACGTGTAACTGATTGTAATGATAACGGACATTTGGTTGCTGCAATAGCAAACCACTTTGAAGCAAGCATAGTGAAATCCATTGTTAAAATACCAAGAACCATTAAACAAATAAGTGCACTGCAATCGTACATAGAAATTAAACTGACTATGATCGCCTGTTCATCACTGAAATACTATTTAATAATCCACACAAAACACCATAGTATCTAAGAATTTAATGATTTTTTGTAATAAATTATGACACTGTGATTGAAATCCTCGGCTAATATCACCATTTATAATAAATAGTCACATTACTGATGTTATTCGTAAAATGTGATAATTTATCGTTTCAGCAAATAAAGGCACCGTGATGGGTCAAAACACCTCGAATATTAAACAGGTTCGTCTTGATAAATGGTTATGGGCTGCCCGCTTTTACAAAACACGTTCAATTGCTCGCGCGATGATTGACGGCGGTAAAGTGCAGTACAATGGTCAACGGTCAAAACCAAGTAAAATTATTGAGCTTGGCGCAACGGTTAAATTACGGCAGAGTAACGATGAGAAAATAATCATCATTGAACAAGTTTCTGACTGCCGCCGTGGCGCACCAGAAGCACAACTGCTCTATCGAGAAACGGCTGAAAGTATTACAGCCCGCGAACAGACAGCAAAAATGCGCAAACTCAATGCTTATGACAATCCAAGTCCAGAAAAACGACCGGATAAAAAGCAACGCCGCGACATTATGCGATTCAAAAATATTAACGCATCTGAATAAATAACTCAGTGCTAACCTAGTAAATTATAATTTCAACAGTGAGTGCTTTATTGCAACGGTTTAACCCGCCTTGGTTGCGGCGTTGACCATAAAGTAATTACAGTCCATTTTATCCCTTTACTGGGTTGGCTCTATAGCTGGAGAATACATACTCATGACAAACGATAGTTTAAACCGTTACCTTTTTGACGGCGCAGCAGTTCGCGGTGAATTAGTACAGGTAGGTCAAACTTACCAACAAATTATTGCGGATAAAAACTACCCAGCACCAGTAGTAACATTACTAGGTGAATTATTAGTAGCAACCAGCCTATTAACTGCAACCTTAAAATTTGAAGGTTCTATTACTGTTCAAGTCCAAGGTGATGGTCCGGTAAGCTTAGCGGTTATCAATGGCGATCATAACCAACAATTACGTGGCGTTGCACGTTGGAACGGTGATATCGAAGCCGGTAGCATTCATGACTTAATGGGCAAAGGTCACATGGTGATCACCATTACGCCAATCAAAGGTGAGCGCTACCAAGGTGTTGTTGGTCTTGATGGCGATACATTGGCTGAATGTCTTGAAAGTTATTTTAAAAATTCAGAGCAATTAAAAACCCGCATCTGGTTACGTACTGGTGAAATTGACGGCCAAGTAAAAGCTGCGGGAATGTTATTACAAATCATGCCTGATGGTACAGGTACGGAAGGCGATTTTGAGCATTTAGAAGCGCTAACTGAAACCGTTAAAGATGAAGAGCTATTTACGCTAGAAGCACAAGATGTGCTGTATCGTCTTTACCACCAAGAACAAGTACAGTTATTTGAAGCACAACCTGTTAGTTTTGAATGTGGTTGTTCTCGTGAGCGTAGTGCAGCTGCCATCATGAGTGTTCAACCTCAAGAAATTGATAATATGATTGCTGAAGATGGCAAAGTATCACTGCATTGTGATTACTGTGGTACTAGTTACGATTTTGATAGTATTGACGTTGCAGCGCTACGTGACAATAATGCGAATCCTGCTGATAGCGATCAAATTCACTAACATCTATTCCACTCTTTTTAAAACCGGCAAATTAATGTCGGTTTTTTTTTGCTTAATTTTCACGTTTTATATCATTCACCATCGCCACAACGTATATGCGTTTATATTTCAACTTTAATTGTGTGTTTTTTGCAACCTTGCCGAGTAAATATCGACCACTATCACAACAAATAAAAATTAACATTTACGCAAAATAAAACCACTCGCGATTTCGATATTTTTACCTAAAATTAACATACTGATGGTTGGTTTTTTGATGACCGTCCCTGATTTAGCAATTTAGGGTTGTTAGCATGATTGGTAGTTATACAACATCTTACCCTAGGAGCACCAATGATCACTACACGTGTCGATAATAAGGTTGCAAACAACATGGATTTATCCCTATACGGTATTACCAATGTTACAGATGTTATTCGTAACCCATCTTACGAAGTTCTTTTTAATGAAGAAACTAAACCAGAACTTGAGGGTTACGAGCGCGGTATAGTTACTGAGCTAGGTGCCGTATCTGTTGATACCGGTATTTTTACGGGTCGTTCACCACAAGATAAATTTATTGTGCGTGACAACACTACCAAAGATACGTTGTGGTGGTCAGATCAAGGTAAGAATGACAATAAAGCCCTAACACAAACAGCATGGTTAGAGCTTAAAGAATTAGTCACTAACCAGCTATCAAACAAACGTCTTTTTATTGTTGATGGTTATTGTGGTGCTAACCCTGATACACGTCTTTGTATTCGTGTCATCACTGAAGTTGCATGGCAAGCGCATTTTGTGAAAAACATGTTCATTCGCCCAACAGAAGCAGAGCTTGAAAATTTTGAACCTGATTTTGTGATCATGAATGGTTCAAAGTGCACTAACCCTAAGTGGCAAGAGCACGGCATGAATTCTGAAAACTTCACTGTTTTCAATCTTAGCGAAAAAATGCAACTCATTGGTGGTACATGGTACGGCGGTGAAATGAAGAAAGGTATGTTCGCAATGATGAACTACTTCTTACCACTGCAAGGCATTGCATCAATGCACTGTTCAGCCAATATGAGTAAAGACGGAGATGTTGCAGTATTCTTTGGCCTTTCTGGTACAGGTAAAACAACTTTATCAACAGATCCTAAGCGCGCATTAATTGGTGATGATGAGCACGGTTGGGATGACAATGGCGTGTTTAACTTTGAAGGTGGTTGCTATGCAAAAACCATCAACCTATCAAAAGAAGCTGAACCTGATATCTACAATGCTATTCGTCGTGATGCACTATTAGAAAACGTGACAGTACGCAATAATGGTGCCATTGATTTTGATGATAATTCAAAAACTGAAAACACCCGTGTTTCTTACCCTATTTATCATATCGAAAACATTGTTAAGCCAGTATCAAAAGGCGGCCATGCCAATAAAGTGATCTTCTTATCAGCAGATGCTTTTGGCGTATTACCGCCAGTTTCAAAATTAACCCCAGAGCAAACAAAGTACCATTTCCTTTCTGGCTTTACGGCTAAGTTAGCCGGTACTGAGCGTGGTATTACTGAACCGACACCAACGTTCTCAGCCTGTTTTGGTAATGCATTCTTAACCTTACACCCAACTCAATATGCAGAAGTGTTAGTTAAGCGTATGGAAGCCGCAGGCGCTGAAGCTTACTTGGTAAACACAGGTTGGAACGGCACAGGTAAGCGTATTTCAATTCAAGATACACGTGCAATCATTGATGCAATCCTTGATGGCTCAATTGATAAAGCAAATACCAAACAAATTCCAATCTTTAATCTAACGGTTCCAACATCATTAGCTGGTGTTGATCCAACAATTCTTGATCCACGTGACACTTACACTGATCCACTACAGTGGCAAAGCAAGGCTGAAGATTTGGCTCATCGCTTTATTACTAACTTTGATAAGTACACTGATACTCAAGAAGGCCAACAGTTAGTCACTGCAGGTCCACAACTCGGTTAATTTAACGCCTCATTGAATTATCCGTTAACAGCCTCTTTAATTAGGGGCTGTTTTTATTTTATATCAAGATTCCCCAATTAACGCACTAACCAAAAACCTTGCTAAAAATATGTTTTTATCTCACCCTCAATAAGCCATTATATTGATATTACGCTTTCAGCTTACGAGGAAATATTATGCGATTCTTTAGCAAGTCACTGCTCATTCTTGCCTTAATCGTCGTGATTAGCCTGGCAACGCTGATAGGGTTATTACATACACGTTATAATGAGCCTGTAATTAATTTTATTCTCGCCCAAGTATCGCCTTACCAAGTGTTTGCGAAAAAAATTGATTACGATATTCGAACACCTTATCAAATCAAATTCGAACATGCTGAAATCACACAACACCAACAAGTAATCGTTCGCGCTGACAGCATTCAATTATGGTTATCAAAGCCAAGCTTAACCACCCGAAAACTCATCTTTGACGGCGTTCAAATTAATAATATTACGCCCACTAAGATGCCATTATTTAGCCAATTACCATCCTTAACTATTAAGCGATTAGTACTCAATAATACCAATATTCATACGTCACAACTTGTGATTAAACACGGCATAATCCAAATGGATAATTGGCAAACACCAACAGACAATACACCATGGTGGCAAAGTTTTAATGGTAGCTTACAAATGAGTGCCACCAGCATTAAATGGCATCAACTACAATTACAACAACTGCTGATCAATGCTGATAAGCAAGCTCAACAATGGCAATTTAGTGGTATTTCTGCCAACTGGCACCACGCAACAATCACCGCCCAAGCACAGCTTAATAATAACAATTTAACTATCGATCAACTCACCGTCAGTCAATTTCAATTACAAGATCAACAGCTATTCAATATCTGGCGGCAGCAATTTACACAACGTATCGCCCCTTTAAAATCCATTATATTAAAACGCTTAGATGTGGTTAATAGCAGTATTGAATTACCACAATGGAGTGCTGATGGTATTAATTTATCATTAGAGAATTGGCAGTGGCCGCAAAACTATTGGCAGCAACAAAACAGTCACTTATCTTTCAGTGCCAGCCACGCAAAATGGCATCAAATCAATCTAGAACAACCTCAAGCAGAACTACAATTTATACCTCAACAAATTATTAATCATGGTATGTCTGCACATATTATGGATGGAATTGTTCGCGTTGATGGTTGGATGGATCCACAACAATTATTTATCAATGATTTAAAAGCCAGCGGTATTAAATTATTTTTAAATAAACATTGGCAACAAACGTGGCAACAATGGCAACAGCAATACGCCGATGTGGTAGTCAAAAAACTCAATATTAATAACAGCCAAATCACAGCATCAACCTCAGCAGTACCGTTTCAACTGACAGGGATTGATATTGATGCGCAAGATGCTGTACTTAAACAAAATAATCAATGGGGATTATGGCAAGGTAATATTGAAGCCAATTTGGGTTTTGGCAGTATCAATCAAATTGTGATGAACCAAGCCATCGCGACCATGCACAGTAATGCTGGCCAATGGCAACTGGATAAGTTAGTCCTGCCATTTAAGGATGGTATGTTAAAAGCACGCGCGCGGATTTCACTTGAGAATCCACAACGACCATGGCAATTAACCATCATGGGTGACACTATACCAACACAAATACTATACCGCTGGTTAGCATTGCCACTTCCCCTTACGGGAGCAATGGACACCCAAATAAAACTCAACGGTCATGCCAGCAATTGGGCAGATTTTAATACTCACTTAACAGGCAGTGCTAATATTGCATTCCGCCAATTAGCCTTAACAAACATCACTCCCCAGCAATTATTAATGCAATGGCAACAACCGCATTTTTCAGCAACACCCCTACCCGCCACATTAGAGACAACAGCATCATTACCACTAACGACCTCCCCGCTGACACTAACAGCACAAGATGGCATTATTCAATTACCACCATCGACCATCACTGGCAATAATTTTGGTCTAAACATAGACGGTCAATGGAATCTCGCTGATTCTAACCAACAACAATGTAAACTTACGCTCACAACTGACTGTCAAAATCTAACCCGTCAATGGTCTCAAGGCGTCTCAGTAACAACGGTTGACTCATCATGTACGGGTAACACTAAATAGGTCCCCGTAAACGTTGATGAAACCGTTTTACCGCATTGAACATTAACATCAACAGTGATCATCCCTTTTCGCTGTTGAGTAATACGATCAAAATCGCCCCGTAAATTTTCAAGAGTGGTGACGGCTATTGGGCGTTCAGTAACAGGGGCAGAATAACGAATGTGGCTATCAACTAAAATAATATTACCTTGTAAGCCGCGTTCTTTAAGTAACAGCCAAATAAAGCCCCAACCCGCCAAAGTTGCCATGGTAAAAATACTACCAGCAAACATAAATTCATTCGGATTAAGGTTAGCATTAAACAACGCACTGACTTCAAATCGATAGCCTGTGTATTGATTAATCTTGATCCCCATTTTATCACTGATCGGAATTTGGCTTTGCCATAACGTTTGTAATTCCTGACACCATTGCGGCTGACGAGCAACATCAGTTAACGGCGGTAATTGTTTAACCATTTGTTGATGCCGCATTGGACCATGCTCATCGCTTAGCTCACCTCGGCTCTCAAAATCATTTTTAATATAAAATGGAATCGCCGCTTCACGGGCATTACAAACTAAACGTTTCGCACCGTCATAACGAGCTAATGACTCAAGTGCCATTAAAATCATGCCACCTAAACCATGATGCTGCACCGCAGCATCAACCGCCATATAACGCACTTGACCTTCATTATCAGGGGTCACATACAAACGCCCAATTGCCACTACGTTATCATGGCTATCGACTAACATTCGATGGGCACTGACATCATCATAAGCATCTCGCTCTGATCCCAGCGGCATTTGCCATGGTTGACGTAGCATTCGCCACCGAAAATGATAATAACGTGCAAACTGCTGTTCTGTCTGCGGAGTGACTAATCGAAACATGCATTCCCTCTCTTCTCTTAATCGTCTATAGCTATTACATACTCAAGGCAACAATCCCAATTAGACCTGCAACCAAAATGTCACCGGACCATCATTAACCAATGCGACCTTCATGTCGGCACCAAACACGCCAGTTTCGGTTGTGATCGGCTGTGCCTTACATTGTTCGACAAAATATTGGTACAAGCGTTCAGCTTCAATCGGCGCCGCCCCAGTTGAAAATCCCGGACGCATGCCTTTTTTAGTATCCGCAGCCAACGTAAATTGTGATACCACCAGTACACTACCTTGTACCTGTTGAACATTCAGATTCATTTTGTCGTCAGTATCACTGAATATTCGATAGCCCAATACTTTATCTCGTAGCTTTCGTGCTTTAGCTTCATCATCGCCTTTTTCAACCCCTAATAATACCAACAAGCCATTGCCAATTGCCCCAGTTACTTTACCGTCGACGGTAACACTTGCTTCACTTACTCGCTGAATTAGCGCAATCATTGCTGTTCCTTATTCGTCATTAAATCATGGTCACGGTTCGTCACCATTGTTGTTATTTGTGATCGATATTGATTCACGTCCCAAAAACCACGCTCTCCTAAACTGGCGGTGATTTCAGCTCCCAGCAATACGATACACCAACATAAATACACCCATACAAACAAAATAGGGATCACTGACAATGCACCATAAATCATTTGATAGGAATGGAAATGGGCTAAGTAAATCACAAAGCCTTTTTTGCTCAATTCAAATAATATACTGCTACATAAAGCACCCAAAAGCGCATGTTTAAACAGTACCTTGCAATTAGGGACCACAGCATAGAGTAATAAAAAGGCCAAACCAGACATCATTGAAGGTAACCATTGCAATGATTGTTGAACTACACCGTGTAATATTTGATGTTCAAATAATACCAATGAGCCTAGATATGAACTCAATGCAAGACTTGAACCCAAAAGGATAGGGCCTAAAGTAAGAATCATCCAATACACAGCTAATGAAATTATCCAACGCCGTTTTTGCTTTACTCGCCAAATATAATTTAATGATTTATCAATTGAAGAAATAAGCATCATAGCAACCACAAATAATGCACCAATACCGACCACCGTCATTTTGCCAGCATTAGCAACAAACTCATTTAAGTACGTGGTTACCACCGCTCCAGCTGCTGGCACAAAATGTGTAATAACAAATTGTTGAACTTGAGTGCCAACTCCCGCAAAAGCAGGTACTACCGACAACGCAGAAACAATAACCGCTAATAACGGTACTAATGATAATAAAGTCACATAGGCCATTGAGCCTGCGGTTACGGTTAGGCGGTCATGGTTTATACGCTGGATTAAATAACCAAAATATTCCATTATTCGCAGTAACCGTAGCCACAATACAAATTTCACAGGTTGTTCTTTGTCGGCCATAATAGTGTGTTCTACCTATCTGTTATGGAATATAGCCATACTACCGTTACGTGTTGCCATTGATCTTTCTCTATCAATATCGTTACTTTAACCCGCAACAGCAATATCATTATTTGTTATTTTGCATGTCTCACCAAGGAGCAAAACATGCCGTATTTTATTGCACTTTTTCTAAGTGTTAGTTTACTTTCAGGTTGTCAAACCGCCTACTATTCAGCCATGGAAAAAGTAGGGGTCTATAAGCGCGATATTATGGTTGATCGGGTTGAAGACGCCAATCAAGCCCAACAAGATGCCCAAAAACAATTTACTAGCGCCCTTGAAGGATTAAAAGCACTCAATCAATTTAATGGCGGGAAGCTTGAATCAGCTTATCAGGACATTGACAGCCAATATCAAAACAGCGAAGCCGCAGTCAAAAATGTAAATGATCGTATTGCAGCAATTGAAGATGTCGCGAATGCAATGTTTGATGAATGGCAACAAGAACTGTCATTGTATAAAAGTGCCACTCTTAAGCGGGACAGCCAACGTAAATTACAAACTACAAAAGCATCGTACAATAAGATGCTAACAGCCATGAAACGCGCAGAGAAGAAGATGGAGCCTGTTTTAGATACTTTACGTGATAACACCCTTTATCTGAAGCATAACCTTAATGCCGCTGCTATTGGCTCACTTCAGGGGCAATTTAATTCATTACAAACTGAAATCTCTGGTGCTATTCGAGATATGAACCATGCGATTGCTGAATCAAATCGCTTTATTGGTCATTTGAAAAAGTAATCAGCGCTTATTTGGTATATATAAAAAAAGAGCTAACAGTGTTAGCTCTTTTTTTGTCTCAGGAATATTTTCACACTCCAGATACAACAATCCCCCGCTTGTTGCCAAACGAGGGATTGTATTAGTAAGCGTCAGCTAGGGGTAATTACTTACCGCCACGACCTGAACGTTTACGATCGTTTTCAGTAAGAAGTTTCTTACGGATACGAATGCTTTCTGGAGTTACTTCTACTAGCTCATCATCATCGATGAATTCTAGAGCTTGCTCAAGCGTGTACTTAACCGCAGGAGAAAGTGTTTGTGCTTCATCAGTACCAGATGCACGAACGTTTGTTAGCTGCTTACCACGTAGACAGTTGATAGTTAGATCGTTTGCACGGTTGTGCATACCAATGATCTGACCTTCATATACTTCATCACCGTGCTCTGCGAACAGACGGCCACGCTCTTGTAGGTTAAATAGTGAGTAAGTTACTGCTTTACCCATACCATTAGAGATCAATACGCCGTTAGCACGTTGACCGATAATACCGCCCTTGTGAGGACCGTAGTGATCAAACGTATGGTAGATAAGACCAGAACCAGACGTCATTGTTAGGAATTCTGTTTGGAAACCGATAAGACCACGAGAAGGCATCATAAAGTCCATACGAACACGGCCCTTACCATCTGGTGCCATATCTTTTAGCTCACCCTTACGGATACCGATTTTTTCCATCACACTACCTTGATGCTCTTCAACCACATCGATAGTTACGATTTCAAACGGTTCCATTAGCTTACCATCTTCTTCTTTGATGATAACTTCTGGACGAGATACTGCTAGCTCGAAACCTTCACGACGCATGTTTTCGATCAGGATAGATAGGTGAAGTTCACCACGGCCTGAAACACGGAAACGGTCTGGACTTTCAGTTTCTTCAACGCGCAATGCTACGTTGTGTACTAATTCTTTCTGTAGACGCTCAAGGATGTTACGTGAAGTAACAAACTTACCTTCTTTACCAGCAAACGGAGAAGTGTTTACTTGGAAAGTCATGGTTACAGTTGGTTCATCAACAGACAATGGAACCAATGCTTCAACAGTGTTTACGTCACAAATCGTATCAGAAATCTTCAGCTCGCCAAGACCTGTGATTGCAACGATATCGCCAGCTTTACCTTCACTAATTTCGTGACGTTCAAGACCTAGGTAACCAAGAACTGTACCTACTTTAGCGTTACGCTTAACACCGTTAGCACCAATGATAGTAACTTGTTGGTTTGGAGTAACAGTACCACGAGTGATACGAGCAACACCGATAACACCAACGTAAGAGCTGTAATCTAACTGAGAGATTTGCATCTGTAGTGGGCCATCAACGTCAACAAATGGTGCAGCAACGTTATCAACAACAGCTTGGAACAATGGTTCCATGTTCTCGCCAACTTCGCCTTCAGTCATTGTTGCCCAACCATTTAACGCTGATGCGTAAACAGTTGTGAAATCTAGTTGTTCGTCAGTTGCGCCAAGGTTGTCGAATAGGTCAAAGATTTGATCCATAACCCACTCAGGACGTGCACCTGGACGGTCAATCTTGTTGATTACAACGATTGGCTTAAGACCGTATGCAAACGCTTTTTGCGTTACGAAACGAGTTTGAGGCATTGGGCCGTCAACTGCGTCAACGATAAGCAATACGGAGTCAACCATAGACATGATACGTTCAACTTCACCACCGAAGTCTGCGTGTCCAGGGGTGTCTACGATATTGATGCGGTAGTCATTCCAGTTAATTGCTGTGTTCTTAGCAAGAATGGTAATGCCACGCTCTTTTTCGATATCATTAGAATCCATAACACGTTCTTCGGCTTCGCCGCGACCCTCTAACGTGCCAGATTGCTGTAGGAGTTTATCAACCAGGGTAGTTTTACCGTGGTCAACGTGAGCAATAATTGCGATATTTCTTAAGTTATCGATCGATTGATTAGACATTAGTTTCAGATTCACTCAGAACATGCAGCGTCTTAATAGAGGCTACTTGATTAAAAAAACGGCTCATAATTTAACAGATTTTACGCTAAAACCCACGAAATATGTGATTTATATCACCAGCTTTTTTATGATTCCTCTCTAGAGCCGCATTTTTACTCACTTTTTTGGCTATTTTTATTTTTTTTATACGCTTTATTCGTACGATAAATAAGTAATAATTCACCCAAAAGCATAATCAATGTCCTTTTTTACAACGTTTAGACAGCGCTCAATTAACAATAAAACCCAAAATTATCTACCTCACAGATTGACAATATTTAGCCTCATCACCATAGTAGTACGACTATTGAATGGATGAATGAATAAAGAGATATTGCACCTCTTTCAATACATTCTACCGCTGCACTAAATTGGTGCAGCGCTTCACCATAATAGTGCAAATAAGGATAGGGAAAAGTTCTCTAAATGCTATAAACACGCATTTTTAGGGGCTTTTAAAAGTTGGCATGGTTTTCGCTTTAATACTTTTAGATTTGCTCACCACAGTATGAGCACAAAGTTTGCGGCCATCGCCCAAAAAACACCGGAGGTTACTCAAGATGTCAGTTGAAAACGTACTAGCGCTGATCCAGGAAAATGAAGTTAAGTTTATTGACCTACGTTTTACCGATACCAAAGGTAAAGAGCAGCACATTTCTATTCCATCTCACCAAATCGATGCTGATTTTTTTGAAGACGGTAAAATGTTTGATGGCTCTTCTGTAGCTGGCTGGAAAGGCATTAATGAATCAGACATGGTGATGATGCCTGATGCTGCAAGTGCGGTACTTGACCCGTTTACTGAAGACGCAACTCTAAATATTCGTTGTGATATTCTTGAGCCTGCAACAATGCAAGGCTACGATCGTGACCCGCGCTCAATCGCTAAACGCGCAGAAGAATTTATGCGTTCAGCAGGTTTTGCTGACAATGTTTTAGTCGGTCCAGAGCCAGAATTCTTCCTCTTTGATGACGTTCGATTCAATACCGATATGTCGGGGTCATTCTTTAAGATTGATGACATTGAAGCAGCATGGAACAGCGGCACCAAAATTGAAGGTGGTAACAAAGGTCACCGTCCAGGCGTTAAAGGCGGTTACTTCCCGGTTGCCCCTGTTGATTCATCACAAGACATTCGCTCTGCAATGTGTTTGATCATGGAAGAAATGGGGCTGGTTGTTGAAGCTCACCACCATGAAGTCGCGACCGCAGGTCAAAATGAAATCGCAACCCGTTTCAACACCTTAACCAATAAAGCTGATGAAATTCAGATTTATAAGTATGTGGTTCATAACGTTGCGCACGCATTTGGTAAAACAGCAACCTTTATGCCTAAACCACTGGTTGGTGATAATGGCTCAGGTATGCACGTTCACATGTCACTGGCTAAAGACGGTGTTAACCTATTTGCTGGTGATAAGTACGGCGGCCTATCAGAAATGGCATTGTTCTACATCGGCGGTATCATTAAGCACGCACGTGCAATCAACGCCTTTGCTAACCCTGCCACGAACTCGTACAAGCGTCTAGTCCCTGGCTACGAAGCACCTGTTATGTTGGCTTACTCAGCGCGTAACCGTTCTGCATCAATCCGTATTCCAGTCGTACCAAGTCCAAAAGCACGTCGTATCGAAGTACGCTTTGGTGATCCAGCAGCAAACCCATACCTAGCCTTTGCAGCAATGCTAATGGCTGGCCTTGATGGTATCGCTAACAAGATCCACCCAGGCGAAGCAATGGATAAAGATCTGTACGACCTACCAGCAGAAGAAGCTGCAGAAATTCCAAAAGTTGCGGAGTCACTACAAATTGCTCTACAAGCGCTTGACGATGATCGTGAATTCTTAACTTCTGGTGGCGTATTCTCTAATGACTTTATTGATTCTTACATCACGCTAAAAGAGCAAGATGTAGAGAAAATCAATATGGCAGTACACCCATTAGAGTTTGAACTTTACTACTCAGTTTAAGTAATAGATTCATGACTTAACAACTAAGATTTAGGCCTGCCTCACACGCAGGTCTTTTTGATCTTGCTACCACAATAAAAGCAGTAACAATACAGGCCTTATTGACCATGAAGGTCTTGCTGGAGAGTTAACGGATGAAACTCATTAATCTAGTATCAATGCTGTTATTGACAACAGCAGCGAGCGCCGCAGTAGCAACAACAACGATCTACTCTTGGACTGATGATAATGGTGTGGTCCATTTTAGTGATACTCCGGGTACCCAACAAGCTAACACGGTTGAACTTTCCGTTACTGAAGTGCAGCAAAATATCCAAACAACCGTAATCGATAGCTATCAAGCTGACAATATCGAACTTATATCAATCACTACCGATACTGAACCCCCTCTTCCTGCTGCCACCGTTAGTCTACTCGCACCAGTGCACCAGCAAACCATTCGCAGTAATGATGGTGATATCAAAGTGCGTGCCGTCAGTAACCGTAAACTCAATAAAAAGCTTCAAGCGCAATTAGTCATCGATGGCAAAATTAACGGCACGCCTCAAACCGATCTAACGTGGCAACTGACTAATATCGATCGTGGTAGTCACCAAATTCAAATCCAATTACTTAACAATGGCAAGATCCTTGCTTCATCTGAAAGTATTACGGTTTATTTACACCGCGTATCACAGGCTCGCCCTAAAAATAGTCCCATTCAACCCCGTTAACACCTATTTACAATAAACCCTGCCTGTTCGCTATTAAACCGAGTACACTTTAATGCACCAATTTGGTGCGTTACTTAGCAGCGAAAGGTGAATGCCAATATCAATCGTCTTTTGCTTAGTTACCGATAAGGATGATGATTGTGAATGCTAGCTTTACGCCCATAATTCTCGACAATTTAGTCACTGCCATTGTATTACTCGATGAAGCCTTAGTGATCCGCTACGTCAATCCAGCCGCAGAGCAATTATTATCATCAAGTAAACGTCGTTTACTCGGTAGCCAACTGCCACAATTATTACAACACAGCTCACTCGACTTTAACCATGTCAAAGCAACACTCCACAGCGGTCAAGGTTTAGCCGACAGCGATGTAACATTTGTAATTGATGGTCAACAACATTTACTTGGTGTAAGTGCCAGCCCCATTTCATGGCAAAAACAATTACTGATCTTATTAGAATTAAAGCCTATCGATCATCAGCGCCGTATTAGCCAAGAACTGAATCAACATGCACAACAACAAGCGGCCAAAGAATTAGTGCGTGGTTTAGCCCATGAAATAAAAAACCCACTCGGTGGTTTACGTGGTGCCGCACAATTATTAGAAAAAGTATTACCCGATAAAAGCTACCACGAATATACCCAAATGATCATTGAACAAGCTGACCGATTACGTAATTTAGTCGATCGATTATTAGGCCCACAACGACCAGGGGTTCGTAAAACAGATAATATTCATTTGGTGTTAGAAAAAGTGCGTCAGTTAGTCAACATTGAAACAGACGACACGATTAACATTGAACGCGATTACGATCCGAGTTTACCCGATATAAATATGGATGCTGAACAACTGGAACAGGCATTATTAAATATTGTCAGTAACGCGGCATTAGCATTGAAAGGTCAAGGGGGGGGCACAATTAAATTAAAAACCCGTACCGCCCACCAAAGCTTAATTCAAGGGGTACGACACCGTGTTACCGCTACCATCGAAATCATCGATGATGGTCCTGGCATTCCCTCAGATATTCAAGATACATTGTTCTACCCAATGGTCACTGGTCGTGAAGGTGGCACTGGATTAGGGCTATCAATTGCGCGTAATTTAATCGATCAGCATCAAGGGAAAATTGAAGTCTTTAGTTGGCCTGGGCACACTAATTTCACCATTCATTTACCGATTAAGTCATAACACTGACAACCATAGGAATTTTATTATGAGCAAAGGATTAATCTGGGTTGTTGATGATGACAACTCGATTCGCTGGGTATTAGAACGAACACTCGTTAATGCAGGAATGAAATGCAAAACGTTTGCTGACGCGGATAGTGTACTGGCTGCATTAGAACGCAGTGTACCTGATGTGCTCGTATCTGATATCAAAATGCCCGGGACTGATGGTTTTACGCTGCTCAAGGCACTACAACAAGATTATGCAACGTTACCCGTTATCATAATGACAGCTCACTCTGATCTTGATTCAGCGGTTAACGCTTATCAACGAGGGGCGTTTGAGTATCTTCCCAAGCCATTTGATATCGATGAAGCCGTCACCTTAGTTGAACGTGCGCTTAGCCATAGCCAAGAACAAAAACGTCAACAACAGCCCGCTATCGAGCCTAAACACGCACCAGAGATCATTGGTGAAGCACCAGCAATGCAAGAAGTGTTTCGCGCTATTGGACGCCTATCACGGTCGTCAATTTCAGTACTCATCAATGGTGAATCAGGTACGGGTAAAGAGTTAGTCGCCCATGCACTACATCGCCATAGTCCGCGTAGCAGTAACGCTTTTATTGCACTTAATATGGCGGCGATTCCCAAAGATTTAATCGAATCAGAACTATTTGGCCATGAGAAAGGCGCCTTTACTGGTGCCAATAGTGTTCGCCAAGGGCGGTTTGAACAAGCCAATGGAGGCACTTTATTTCTCGATGAAATTGGTGATATGCCATTAGATATTCAAACCCGATTATTACGAGTATTAGCTGATGGGCAATTTTACCGCGTTGGTGGTCATGCTCCCGTCAATGTTGATGTACGAATTATTGCCGCTACTCACCAACACCTTGAACGTCTGGTTACTGCGGGGGATTTTCGTGAAGACTTATTCCATCGCCTTAATGTAATTCGCGTTCATTTGCCATCACTCAAAGATCGTCGCCAAGATATTCCTCAACTCGCGCACCACTTTTTACAACGTGCCGCAGATGAACTCAGTGTCGATGTTAAATCACTCCATCCACAAACAGCAGAGAAACTGACACAATTGCCGTGGCCGGGTAATGTGCGCCAATTAGAAAACATTTGTCGCTGGTTAACCGTAATGGCGAGCGGTAATGAAATATTACCATCAGATTTACCGCCAGAAATTACCGATACAGTCACACCCCATACGACTCGCGAATCTCAACACTGGCATCAAGGCTTACAACAATGGGCACAACAAGCACTACAACAAGGTGAAACTGAATTGTTGGCTGAAGCATTACCCCAGTTTGAAAAAATTCTCCTTGAAACTGCATTACAGCATACGCATGGCCATAAACAAGAAGCGGCGAAATTACTCGGCTGGGGAAGAAACACCCTCACTCGTAAGCTCAAAGAATTACATATTCATGATTAATGTCCATGATTAAAGCTTAATCGTAATATGGTTACAGACTTGCACCAGTGCACATTTATCTGCAACAGTAATGAATGTCATTTAGTGATTGCGTATACTGAGTCTATATTTAACTTCGGGAAGCATAATAATCATGATAAACAAAGATCTTCCACTAACGGATATTCACCGCCATCTTGATGGTAATATTCGTCCACAAACGATCTTAGAATTAGGTCAGCAATTTAATATTGCCTTACCAGCAACAGAAATTGAAGCATTGCGTCCACACGTACAAATTGTTGAAGCCGAACCAAGTCTCGTCGCTTTCCTGAATAAATTGGATTGGGGTGTAGCAGTACTCGGTGATTTAGATGCGTGTCGTCGCGTTGCTTATGAAAACGTTGAAGATGCCCTTAATGCTCAAATTGATTATGCTGAGCTGCGTTTTTCACCATACTACATGGCGATGAAACACAATCTTCCCGTAGCCGATGTCGTTGCAGCGGTTGCTGATGGTGTAGCAGCAGGTTGTCGTGATTTTGGTATTAAAGCGAACCTGATTGGTATTATGAGCCGTACGTTTGGTACCCAAGCATGTCAACAAGAGCTGGATGCACTGCTAAGCCATAAAGACCAATTAGTCGCAATTGATCTTGCTGGTGATGAACTTGGTCAACCTGGCACCCAGTTTATCTCACACTTTAAACAAGTCCGTGATGCTGGCTTACAGATCACCGTTCATGCGGGTGAAGCTGCGGGACCAGAGAGTATGTGGCAAGCAATTAATGAACTTGGTGCAGTCCGTATTGGTCACGGTGTAAAAGCGGTTAACGATCCTAAACTAATGGATTACTTAGCTGAGCACCGCATTGGTATTGAATCTTGTATTACTTCAAATATTCAAACCAGTACTGTCGCAGATATTACTAAACACCCAGTAAAAACCTTTCTTGAACACGGTATTCTTGCTTGTTTAAATACTGATGATCCAGCAGTTGAAGGAATTGAGCTACCTTACGAATATGAAGTTGCCGCACCAAAAGTAGGTTTAAGCATCGCTCAAATTCGTCAAGCACAAATCAATGGGCTTGAGTTGGCGTTCTTGTCAGCGGCAGAAAAGCAGGCATTACGTGATATTGCCAGCAAACGTGGTTAATCACAACAAGTCATAATAACGTCGCGCTAACGACCAATAATGCACATAACAAAACGCCTCGGTTTCACGTGAAACCGAGGCGTTTTTTATAACAATATTACTAAGAATTAACTAAGGGTTAGATAACCCGTGAGAACTGCTGCTGGCGAGCACGATTACGTAAATATTTATCAAAACACATACAAATATTACGAATCAATAACCGACCTTTCAGTTCTACATAGATAATATTTTCACCCACAGTCACTAACTCATCGTTAATAAATGTCTGTAATAACTGTAAGTCTTCACTAAAGTAACTATCAAAATCAATATTAAACTCAGCTTCAATCGCACGCTTATCTAATTGAAAATTACAAATTAGTGCCTTGATCACTTCACGGCGTAACAAATCATCAGCGTCTAAGGTCACCCCTTTCCACAATGCCGTTTGTTGCTCAGCCATCTGACCGTAGTATAGTTTTAGCTCTTTTTGATTTTGTGCATAACAGTCGCCAATCATCGAGATCGCCGAAACCCCCATACCTAACAAGTCACAATCACCTTGAGTGGTATAACCTTGGAAATTACGGTGCAAAATACCATCGCGTTGGGCTACTGCTAATTCATCATCCGGTAACGCAAAGTGATCCATACCAATAAACTGATAACCGGCCCCAGTTAACGTCGCAATCGTATCTTGTAAAATCGCTAATTTTTCTTGAGCACTCGGCAGTTGATCTTCATGAATTTTACGCTGAGCAGCAAACAAGGTTGGCATATGAGCATAGTTAAATACTGATAATCTGCCCGGCTTCATAGTCAATACTTGCTGTAATGTTTCAGCAAACAGTGCCTTAGTTTGTAATGGCAACCCATAAATTAAATCAAGATTAGTTGAGCGATAACCTAACTCACGAGCACGTTCCACCATCGCAAAAATAAAATCTTCATCTTGCTCACGGTTAACTAATTTCTGCACGTCTTTATTAAAATCTTGTACCCCAATACTTAAGCGGTTAAAGCCTTCACTGCGTAAATGGTCAAGAATATCCAATTCAATTTTACGAGGATCAACTTCAATACTAATTTCAGCATCCGCGTCAAAATTAAACGCACCCCGTAACGCGGTCATTAAACGACTAATTTGTGCCGCCGTTAAAAACGTTGGTGTACCACCGCCCCAATGCAATTGGCTGACTTGACGATCTCCCAATAACGTTGCACGTTGCTTAATTTCTTGTTCAAGTACATCTAAATATTGATCTGCTTTATCTTGATGGCGAGTAATAATTTTATTACAGCCACAGTAGTAACAAAGCTTGTGACAGAATGGGATATGGATATAAAGCGATAACTTACGATCAGGGTATTGCTGACATGCCATCTCAAATTCAGCAGAAGTAAATGCTTGATTAAATTCTAGTGCGGTCGGGTAAGAAGTATAACGCGGGCCTGAATAATTATATTTTTCAATTAAGGCCTGATCCCAAATAATCTGCTCATTTGACATGACATTGTTCCAACTTGGTAAATATATAATACATAGAGTGTGTCACCATTTTACAAAAAGTAAAACCTATCCCTGTTGTTCAATTTACACTCTGTACAAAAACAAACACCGCCAATAAATGGCGGTGTTAATAATAACGATGACGAGTTAAACCTTAGTTGACAGGATTGCATCCAATTCAAGTTTAATCTCAGCTTGTAGACGAGACTCAGCTTTCATACGTTCAAGATCAAATCGCATACGGCTTTGTTTTTCTATTAGCTGGCGAGCATCGCCTCGCGGCATATCTTTAACGACTTGATATAAGTCAGTTAATGCCGGATACGTTGCTGCAAAATCAACTTGTTTATCTGCTTGCAACACTTCCATTAATTTATATAACCGAATCGCGGCTTCTGACATATCACATTGATCTTGCTTACATGCCATTGCAATAATAAAGACGCTTTCTAATATATTGTCATTTCTAGTTTTAATTGCTTCAACTTGTTGCTTTGCAGCTCGAGCTAAAAATAGCTTATGCCGCTGTTGTTGCTTATAAAGCTTAGCCAATAACAATCCAGCGTATAATGCTAATCCAACCACAATTACGCTACCAATAACAAACAGAAGTGTTATTCCCTGCAACGGTTACTCCTTATCGAAATTATCAAAATCCATATTTTCAAATTGCGCTAATAAATCATCATCTGAACGAGGCTTTGACTTAGCTTTAGCGCTTTCTTTCACTGGCGCAGCAACTTCTTCAACAACATCTAATAAACCAAGTTGTTTCATTAAGCGCTCAATACGGTCTAACTTCAGGTCAACTTGTTTTTGTAAACCAGCACCCAGTTTTTCACCAGCATCAATACGATCTAATAGCACCATTAATTGCGCATCATTTTCAAGCATTGCAAGTTCTTGCTCTGCTGATAAACGGCGTTGTTGCTTATTTTGTGGCTTTTTAGGCTCAATAATTAGTGGTACTAATTTTTTGCTACCTAAACGTGGATCTTTTTTCTGGCCACCATTACGCTGCTTATTTTCTTCAACAGCAGAATGACGACTACCTGATTTTAAACCTTTACGCTTCTTCGCTTTTTGGCGTTCACGTGTCTCAACATCAACTTTAGTATTTGTTTTTTCGCGGTATACAGCAGGACCTTCTGATCCTACAGCACGAGCTCTTTTCTTACGGGTCATTACTGGGGTTTCCTCAGCAAAATCACATCATTTCCAACAAACTCAACTTCAAGGCCATCTCGTTGTGCTAAAAAACAAAACGTATTACGGCTAAAAAAGCTGACATGGGTTGGGTCGTTCTTATAGTACCAATGCCCAAAGGCATCAGTGTCAGTTACTAGTTTGGTCATAATCCCAAGCCAACCGCCGGGTTTGACTAAACGTAGCAACAGCCCCCATTCCTTCGCAGGCTGATAAAAATGCTCGATTGCTTCTGTGCAAGTAACAAAATCATACTGCCCATTCAATACTGCAGATTGTACTGCAAAATAAGGGTCATAGATTGTCATAGTATACCCCATTTCAGCCAACATCACTGACAAGGTCGGCCCAGGGCCGCTACCAAAATCCAATCCAAATAATGGAGGTGATGGTAATCGTGTCACAAGTGGAGTTGCTAATCGTCCTAAAAATTGTCGATAACAATCATCATCAGGATTATTCTGATGTTGATCATAAACATATTTTTCTTGGAACGACGTTAAATGAGTTGTCGGATCGGCATAAATTAATGCACATTGTAAACAACGAAAATAATCACGTTTAGTGTCTGCCACCAACCATTGATTATCTTTACTCTTACAAAGTGGACATCTATCCATTATCTTCTCCACAACGACTGAATGTTTACGAACAGCAGCAGCGGTGTAAAATCGAGCGGGCTATTCTATACCCAATTGCAGTTAAGATGTAGTTCTGCTGACAAATTGTTCAATTTATTCAGCTATTATATCGGGATGAGAAGTAAAATATCACATGTAAATCATGAAAATAACCTTCACTCACACCAAAATTTAGACGAAAAAAAAAGCAATAGGTCTGCACCTATCGCTCTATGGGGTAAGCTATGAGCTTATAATTCTGTCTAGTCTTTCCGTAACCAGCAAGCAACATCCCGGTTTAACAAATATCCATTTATTATAATTGCGATCCATGCCAATATCGTTCGTCACTATCCTAGTGAATTTTCGCGTCCATTTTCACCCATCCATGGCGTCACAACTCATCCTAAGTTGGCGATCCCTATCGCAATGTTACGCTCCAATAACTATACCACCATCCTTATGCGATACATCGTCCTGATGTATCTGAGCCATATTGCTATAGCTACTCTCTTTCCATGAGTGTCAACCCTGACAATCCTTATGCATCCCGCGTCTACCCTAGTCTCCTGACCAGACTTCCTGTGGTTCCTTTAAGCGTCACTGCTTAAGCTATCCTAGCGCTTCCTATCCTGTGTCGCACTCCTTGTCGACAGGGAATAATTTACCTGAAGCTATATCTAAAACAATGTATCAAGATCACACTTTTGAATACGTAAATATCAGCAATAAACAAGTCTTTGTTCTATAAAACAAAAAATAATCGACTACACCTAAAATTACCATAATAACAGTTATTAATAGTCAATCTCTTACAACACGACAGGCGAATCCACCGTTACTAAAATATTAAAAAAGAGTAATTCTAAGCAACAAGGTTAATTATGCTGATAATTCCAGTCTTAATGTAACCCTCCAATATAAGCAGAGAGTGCACTAATTTCATCATTACTGAGCTTAGCTGCCGCCGAGCGCATCATGGCATTAAGATCGTTATTACGAGTTCCTGCACGGAATGCCTGTAGTTGTAATTGAATATATTCCGCATTCTGTCCTGAAATTTTAGGAAAACCCGATAAGCTGGTACCATTACCTCGTGGACCATGACAGGCAATACAAGCCGCAATGCCCCGCTCGGAATCACCAAAACGGTATAATGGCTCCGCAATCGCAATCACATTTTCAGGGGTGGTATTGCCAGAAATAGGCAGAGAGGAAAAATACGCACCAAGATCGGCCATATCGGTGGCTGATAATGCCGCAGCCATACCCGCCATAATCGCATTACTACGACCTAGAGCACCGCTACTGGTCACGGCTAATTTATAATCAGCAAGTTGTTTTGCTAAATAATCAGCATGTTGGCCTGCTAACTTAGGATATTGTCCTATTATTGCATTACCATCACTGCCATGACATGCAACACAAGTAGTGGCCTTTAATTTACCCGCATCGATATCACCTTGAGCAGCAACCGAATAACTTGCCATCAGAGTAAATATTAAAACTAATTTTTTCATGACATTCCATTTATAATTATAGAGCTTCCGTACCACAAGTAATGCTCAGTGACATGGTATACAATACGACCATAAACCAAACACGGTTTAATATATCTTAGACAATTTCACAAAAAAGCGCTTTTTTTACAACATCAGCGCTTGACGGAGTTAACAGTGAATCAACCTCTCAACTATAGAAATACCAGTTTTATCACAAGTGCACCGGACATTCGTCACTTGCCACAAGATGCCGGCGTTGAGATCGCATTTGCTGGTCGCTCCAATGCGGGTAAATCAAGTGCACTAAATCGCCTAACCGATCAGAAAGGTTTGGCTCGTACTTCTAAAACCCCTGGCCGTACGCAATTAATCAACATGTTTGAAATCATTAATGGTTGTAACTTAATTGACTTACCTGGCTATGGTTTTGCTCAAGTACCGCTTGAACTCAAACTAAAATGGCAAAAAGCATTAGGTGAATACCTACAACGCCGTGAATGTTTGCAAGGTTTAGTAGTACTGATGGATATTCGCCATCCAATGAAAGACCTTGATCAGCAAATGATTAATTGGGCAATTGAAAGTAGCTTGCCAGTATTAGTCCTATTGACTAAAGCAGACAAATTAAAAAGCGGTGCGCGTAAAGCACAAGTATTAAAAATCCGTGAAATGTCGAAAGAATTTGGCGGTAACGTTCAGGTTGAAGCTTTCTCTGCATTGAAAGGGATTGGCGTAGATCAAGTGCGTAGTAAACTTGATGAGTGGTATGCACCAGAATTAGAACGTCAACGTGTACTAGCCGCTGACGATAGTGAAGTTTTTAATCTGCCATCTGCAGAATAAAACCATCACGCAATGCAATAAATAACATCTAAAGCCCCATCATTATTGGTGGGGTTATTAATGACTAAAATCCCCATCCCCGATACTAAGGATCACCGCTTGCGGTGCATCATCTCAGAACACACCAGTCTTAATACTACTGCCGCTTCCCGATTAAATTCGGCTAACCCAATTGATGTCGATACATTATTTTAATCAAAAAACAAGTCAGCTAATTATTAATAATTTATGACTTTTATGAAATTAAATTACATCATAGCTTATTTAAAAAAACCAAAAAAAAAGCCATTCTCAATGCCGAGAATGGCTATTTCATGTCTTTATTTGCCCGCTAATCATTATGAACTAACCAACAAAATCAAATATGAACAAGAAGCTACAGCTATTATAGCCTGCCAATTTTAAATTTAAAGTATTTGCTCTAAAAAATACGGCAGCAAATAAAAACCAGCCACAAAAACAGCTCATAAAGCCAAAAACAAGTGACAACCATCATAAAAAAACAGCAACACAGCCACTTTTGTGTAAAAAACAAACACAAAAAAGCCAAGATCGGAATAAAATATAGAAAAGATAAAACAAAGAAATAATATTAGAGAGTTAGTATAACGCAGATAAATTTGATATTGGCGCCATAAAAAACGCCCCAGTCCAATAAATAGACTGGGGCAGCTGAATCAGCCAAATCCAATAACGTGAAACAAAAGGTCTGAAAGATAGAACATCTTACCTCTGTACCCTACGTCATCAACTGTATATCAATCGCTCAGTTTTTGGAAGTCTTTGTTGTAGTTTTTTTTCATAACATTGTAAGTAGTTTTTACATAATTGTTCTTATTTTTAACAAAAAAATAGCTAATCTTTCGATCAGCTATCATTTTATTATCAATACACAACAGTATTAATTAGTGGGCTTGATCCCAGTTATCACCACAACCAGTATCGGCAATTAATGGCACGGCTAACGTTGCCGCTTGCTCCATTAACTCTCGTACTTTAGCGGTAACACTGTCTAATACTGATGCTTCTACTTCAAACACCAATTCATCGTGTACTTGCATTAACAAACTAACTTGCCCTTGTGGTTGCTGTTGTACCCATTCATCAACGGCAATCATGGCAAATTTAATAATATCAGCAGCAGTACCTTGCATTGGAGCATTGATTGCTGCTCGTTCAGCCGCTTTGCGACGTAAACCATTACGCGCTTTAATATCAGGAAGATACAAACGACGACCAAATAAGGTTTCAACATAACCGAGTTCGGCAGCACTATTACGAGTACTTTCCATGTATTCTAAAACGCCAGGGTAACGTTCAAAATACACATTCATATAGTCTTGTGCTTCATTACGACCCATATCAAGTTGCTTGGCTAAACCAAATGCACTCATGCCGTAAATTAAACCAAAGTTAATGGCTTTCGCGCGTCGACGTTGTTCAGTACTCACTTCATCAATCGCTAACCCTAAAATTTCAGCGGCAGTTGCGGCGTGAATATCTTTACCCTCTCGGAATGCATCCAGCAGCGCTTGGTCACCCGAAAGGTGCGCCATAATACGCAATTCAATTTGAGAATAATCGACTGCCAGAATTTTATACCCAGCTTTAGCAACAAATGCTTGACGAATACGACGCCCTTCTTGATTACGAACTGGAATATTTTGTAGGTTAGGCTCACTTGATGATAGACGCCCAGTCACTGTTCCAGATTGATGATAAGAAGTATGAACACGGCCGGTTACTGCATTAACCATTCTAGGTAACTTATCAGTATAAGTGGATTTTAATTTCGCTAAGCCACGGTATTCTAATAATAATTTCGGTAATGGATAATCTAATGCCAGCTCTTGCAGTACTTCTTCATTCGTTGACGGTGTGCCTGAAGGGGTTTTTTTAAGAACCGGTAATCCCATTTTTTCAAATAGAATCGCTTGTAATTGCTTCGGTGAACTTAAATTGAATTCTTCACCCGCTAATTCATAAGCCAGTTTTTCTATTTCATCTAATCGCTGTGCTAATTCGATCGATTGCGCCCCTAACAAGGCAGAATCAATGTAAACACCGGTACGTTCCATACGAGATAAAACTGGCACTAACGGCATTTCAATCGTTTCAAATACTTTATTCAGCTTTTCATCAGCGGTAACTTTTGGATATAACGCATTATGGAGGCGCAGAGTAATATCAGCATCTTCAGCAGCATATGGCCCTGCCTGCTCAAGATCGATTTGATTAAAGGTTAATTGTTTCTTACCTTTACCCGCAATATCTTCAAAACTGATATTTTTATGCTCAAGATAACGTAATGCAAGGCTATCCATATCATGGCGACCTACCACACTGTTATAGATATAAGATTCAAGCATGGTATCAAATTTAATACCCAGCATATCAATGCCATAACGCGCAACAATACTGGTATCAAATTTTAAATTTTGACCCACTTTAGCTAAATTTTTATCTTCTAATAATGGTTTTAATTGTGATAAAACCCAATCACGATCAAGTTGTACTGGCGCATCAAGATAATCATGAGCAACAGGTACATAGGCAGCTTTGCCTTCTTCAACCGCAAATGAAACCCCAATTAAATTAGCGGTCATGTAATCAAGACCATCGGTCTCAGTATCAAACGCAAATACATCGGCATTTTTTAACTGAGTTAACCAATTGTTAAAACTTACTTCATCAAGGACGGTTTCATAGCCACTACGATCAATGGTTGGCGCAATGATTTTAGGTTCAGTTGGCGCAGTTGCTGCACTTTCATCAGCAACAATGCGGCCATCACTGCCATCTAACATTTCGGTTAGCCAGCGACGGAACTGTAATTTACCAAACAATTCAGTTAGTGCGTCAGTATCAGGTACACCTTTGCATAATTGTTCAGGGGCAAGTTCTAATTCAACATCAAGCTTGATCGTCGCTAGCTTATAAGACATATAAGCCACTTCTTTATTATCAATCAGCTTTTTAGCCATGGTTTTTGAGCCACGAAAGCCTAGCGCTGCAATATCATCAAGATTGGCATACAAAGTATCTAAGCCACCAAGACCTTGCAATAACGCTGTCGCCGTTTTTTCACCGACACCAGGAACGCCAGGAATATTATCAGCCTGATCCCCCATTAACGCTAAGTAATCGATAATCAACTCAGGACCAACACCAAACTTATCCACAACCCCTGCAGAATCCATGACTACATCTGTCATGGTATTGATCAAAGTAACATGTTGATCAACTAGTTGAGCCATATCTTTATCGCCAGTACTGATCAATACAGGCATCCCCTGCAGTGAAGCTTGAGTGGCTAGCGTACCGATCACATCATCCGCTTCAACCCCAGAGATCGCGATCAACGGTAATCCCATTGCCTTGATCACTGCATGTAATGGTTCAATCTGTCCGCGAAGATCCTCCGGCATCGGTGGACGGTTTGCTTTATATTCAGAGTATATGTCATTACGGAATGTCTTACCTTTAGCATCAAAGATAACCGCAATACGATCCGTCGAAAACTGACGTAACATACTGCGTAACATGTTAACCACACCATAAATTGCACCCGTTGGTTCACCATCAGAATTAGTGAAGTTAGGTGCGGCATGGTAAGCGCGATAAAGATAAGAGGATCCATCGATAAGGATCAATGGATTTTCAGGAATCGTAGCCATAAGGTTATTCTTATATCCGAGCGAAAGTAGTTCAGGTTAGGTCTATTATCGACCAAATTTACCCCTACACCACAGGAAAAATGCAATATTGACTAGAATGCCATGCCAAACCGCAACTGTTAACTGATGTTTTGTGTTATTCATCCATTTTCTGTGGATAACTTTGTTAGTATTTAATTTACGCCAGTTGATCATTTTTTATATAAAAATAAAATTTACTCATGATTGTATTTACTTTCATATACTTAATAATAAACTTCAATTTAGATCCTCGATCCCATATTGATCATTGATTGTGGACAACCTTAACTAGATAATCTTAATCAAGCCAATAATCACAACAATATAACTATATTTGATTAGTTAGGATGCCATTATGAAGAAAATTGCAGTAATTTTAAGCGGTTCAGGTGTATTTGATGGAACCGAAATCCATGAAGCAGTATTAGCGTTATTAGCCATAGAACAACAAGGGGCAAGTTGGTACTGTTTTGCTCCCAACATCGATCAATATCAGGTCATTAATCACCTCAATGGTGAAGTCAGTCATGAAATCCGTAATGTTTTAGTCGAATCAGCACGAATTGCACGCGGCAATATTTTTGATGTCGCCACCTTGAATATTAATGACTATGACGCCTTGTTAGTTCCCGGTGGATTTGGTGCCGCCAACAATTTATCTGATTTTGCACTCCATGGCAGTGCATGCCAGATCAACGAAGACGTTAAACAAGCCTGCCAAGCGTTTGCTCAAGCCAATAAACCTGCGGGTTATTTATGTATTGCACCAACCTTGATCCCGCAGATCTATGGTCCCGGCGCAAAAGCCACGATCGGTAATGATCCTGACACTGCTGCTGCATTTAATGCCATGGGAGGTGAGCATATTCAGTGCCCTGTTGATGATTTTGTGTTGGATCAGAAACGACGTCTATTAACCACACCAGCTTATATGTTGGCAACCAACATCAGTGAAGCAGCAACAGGGATCAATAAACTGGTACGAGAATTAATAAAATTAGCATAAGCGGCATAATAAAAATTAAACGCTTAAAAAAGAAAAAGCGACGCACTGTGTGATGCGTCGCTCAGCAGAAGTAGTAATCAGTTTTTAGCCCTACACTAAACACCATTACCAAGCTGAAGTACACTGGAAGCAATGTGAGCAATGTCGTGCCTCAAGCATCAGAAGAAGGGGGTTCTCTGTTGATTGAAAGCCTGTTAATAATAACTATTCTCAACTAGAATGCAATATCTAATTGAGATTAATTCCCACTTAGAGCCATTTTATAACCTACCTCAACAAAAAAGCATCATCTCTTATTTAATCACGCTTGCCGTGTCAGAAAGTGATGATTGTTTTAATGTGGTTAGCTTATTAATTAAATAGTTAAGTAACACCCCATACAAAGGTACAAACAAACCCAAACTAATAATTAATTTAAAGCTGTAATCCACCAGCGCTATTTCAGTCCAATTTTGTGCCATAAAAACGTCAGGGCTGTGATAAAACGCAATACTAAAAAAAGCAGTAGTATCAAGTGCATTACCAATAATGGTCGATGCTATTGGCGCAATCCACCATTGCCTCATTTGGCGTAGGCGATTAAACACCGACACATCCAATATTTGTCCCAATAGGTACGCCATAAAACTCGCGATCGCAATACGGGCAACAAAAAGATTGAATTGAGCCAAATGAGCAAAGCCTTGATATTGTCCTTGAAAGAATAGGACTGACAATACGTACGATACAATAAGAGCCGGAGCCATTACTCGCCAAATAATTTTGCGAGCCATTCCTGCACCAAAAATACGTACCGTCAGATCTGTTGCTAGAAAAATAAACGGAAAGGTAAATGCCCCCCAAGTGGTGTGATAACCAAAAATAGTAAACGGGAGTTGGACTAGATAATTACTTGAGGCGATCACTAATAAATGAAACGCGACCAAATATGATAAAGCCTTGTGCTGTTGAGCTGCCGAAAAAACAGTCGTTGTTACACTAGATGTTGTTGCGTTGGATTTGAATAAAGCAGTCATGAAAGACCTTTTTGTCATTGGGGGGAGGGAACCCAAACATTTTCATTGCCAGCTATAACCGCCAGCAACACCAGGGCGGCGATTATACAGCACAGCATTTATTTGCCTAGTAGTGAGACAATAACTGTTGAATAAAAATTAAAGACTCAATGTCATTTAAGGTCAATAACTCAAGCCACATCGATGCGGTGTAATATTCAGCTTTAAGTAATAACTGACAGCCTTCAAAATCAATTAGCCACTGTTGAAGGTCGGCACTTGGCTCTTGATCAATCAATGTCGCATCTAAACGCTGTAACAATACCTTAGCGACCACCGTAAAATTATCAAACTCAAACAAAGGTGGGGTGACCACTAATGTGCCTTGCTCAATATTTATTTCCGTTTGACTAAAATCATAATCCATTATTAGCTTCCATTAGTTATGTTCATCGACCGCCATTAAATGCTCCCCAATCAATTGCAGGAAGACCACTCCAAATTTTTCTAACTTGCGCTGCCCAACCCCATTTATCGCTAAAAATTCACCTTTTGAGCTTGGTAAGCGCTCTGCCATTTCCATTAAACTGGCATCATTAAAAACCACATACGGTGGAATATTTTCTTCATCGGCAATGGCTTTGCGTAGTTTACGTAACTTAGCAAATAATTTTTTGTCATACTGGCGATTAGCCATTCGATCCACTTTACTGCTGCGAGCAGCAGTATCAAGCCGAGGAACCGCTAATGATAACGCCATTTCCGCACGTAATAATGGGCGAGCTTGCTCAGTGAGTTGTAACACTGAATTACGGCTAATATTTTGGGTTAAGAATCCACGATGAATCAATTGGCGTAAAATACTGACCCAATATTCATGGCTATATTCACGCCCAATACCATAGGTGGTTAATTTATCATGGCCGTATTCACGAATACGTTGATTCTGCATTCCACGTAAAACATCAATAACATAAGTAAGACCAAAATTCTGATTCACGCGATATACACAGGATAAGGCTTTTTGAGCGGCTTCAACGGCATCAAATTGTTGCGGGGGATCAAGGCACACATCGCAGTTCCCACAAGGTTGACGTTGATCTTCACCAAAATAATGTAATAACACTTGGCGACGACAACTTTGAGCTTGAGCAAATGCGCCCATAGCATGCAGTTTATGCAATTCAACATCACGCTGTGCATCATGAGGTTTTTCATCAACACAACGGCGTAACCACGCTAAATCAGCTGGGTCATAAAGTAATAACGCTTCTGCGGGTAAACCATCTCGTCCAGCACGTCCGGTTTCTTGATAATAGGATTCAATATTACGTGGAATATCAAAATGAACCACAAACCGCACATTGGGTTTATTGATCCCCATTCCAAATGCCACCGTCGCGACGACCACATGAATATCATCCCGCTGAAAAGCCTCTTGAACAGCGCTGCGTTGTTGATACTCCATGCCAGCATGATACGCCGCCGCTCGAATACCACTTTCACACAATTTTTCGCTGATCTGTTCCACTTTCTTGCGGCTATTACAATAAATAATGCCGCACTGACCGCGCACCGTCGCCAAATAGCGGCTTAATTGCGTTAACGGTTTATGTTTTTCCCATAGGGTGTAGCGAATATTAGGTCGATCAAAACTGCCTAAATAACAATGAGGATCGGTTAATCCCAACCGACTAATAATGTCTTGTCGTGTTGCGTCATCAGCCGTCGCCGTTAACGCCATCACGGGCAACGGTGAAAATTGCTGTTTCAGTAGCCCTAATGCCGCATATTCTGGTCGAAAATCATGTCCCCATTGAGAAACACAGTGAGCCTCATCGACAGCAACCATCGCTAAATCAAGTTGCTGCAACCGTTCAATAAAATCACGCATTAGCACCCGTTCAGGCGAAGCATAAACTAACCGTAACTCGCCAGTTTGCATCGCATCAAACGTCGCTTGAATCTCTTCACGTGACATCGCTGAATGAATACAGCCAGCACTAACACCATTGGCATTTAATTGGTCGACTTGATCTTTCATTAGCGAAATTAACGGTGAGATAACCAATGTTAATCCTGACTGCATTAACGCTGGGATTTGATAACACAAAGATTTACCACCACCGGTTGGCATAATAACCAGACAATCTTTACCCGCCGTAATCGCATCAATCACGGCTTGTTGACCTTGCCTAAATTCTTGATAGCCAAATACATCCTGCAAAATTTCTTGGCTGGATAATAATGATGGCAACACGGACAAAGGAGCAACAGCTGACATGGTAAGACTCTTCGCTAAACAGGGCTGCCATTCTATACCTAAATCACCATTAGATGCGAATAAGCCCCCTATTGAACACCATATTCATTTGCTTTTTAAAAAAAGATAACTGCAATGATCATCATCGTTGTAACAACCTCGATTTCATTACACTAACCGTTATCAATCACCATTTCGGCATAAATCTCTATTTATTGTTTAATTTATCTTATTAAACTCAATATTTTTTATAAAAAAAACCACTGTTAGTTATTTACTATAATTTAACCAACTAATTAATAAGATAATAAAATTATTACTTATCAATAAACTTCATAATTCACTCTGGTTAGTTATTCAACAATCATTAAATTAACATTCATATTTAGCCGCAAAATACCGATGCAATTTGTGTTATTTATTAACTTAATATCATTGAAGCTACTCTAATTAATAAAAGTCACTATATAGCGCGAAAATCACAACCAATAATGCTTAAAAATAATGGGATATATGCCATTTTTCTGCCATCATTAATTACACTTAAGACAAACATACTATTCCCCACTGTTGTGTTATTGATAACAAGGATCTGTCATGCTAAAAATCACACCATCATGGTTACGTTTACTCACGATTGGTTGCTGTTCAGTCCCCTCTTTTACCGCAATCGCACAACAAATCAGTGATGCTATTGCACCTGAGACCAGTGTTTCTCACCAGCAATCTCAGTTAGTGAGCGGACAACAATGGATGATTGCTAGTGCCAATCATTATGCTAGTGAAGCGGGTGCGGCAATGTTACGTCAGGGAGGGAATGCTATTGATGCTATGGTCGCCACCCAATTAGTTTTAGGCTTGGTTGAACCGCAATCATCCGGCATTGGTGGCGGTGGCTTTTTAGTGTATTGGGATAGCGATAATCACCAAATGACGACCTTTGATGGGCGCGAAACAGCACCGTTTGCGGTAACACCACGCCTATTTCAGGATAAAAATGGGCAACCTTTAGCATTTTATGATGCCGTTGTCGGCGGCCGCTCTGTTGGTACACCCGGTACGATTAAATTATTGTGGAATAGCCACCAGCAATACGGGCAATTAGACTGGAAAAAACTGTTTCAACCTGCCATCAGACTGGCTAAAAATGGCTTTATTGTGAGCCCTCGTTTAGCCGCATTAGTCGCGAAAGATGCCACTCATTTACAACGCTGGCCTGTCACTAAAAATTATTTTTTTGATGCCCAAGGTCAGCCAATTCAAGCCGGCCAAAAATTAATTAATCAACCTTATGCCGATACCCTACGTAAAATTGCCGATTATGGTCAAAAAGCATTTTATCAAGGGGATATTGCACGAGAGATAGTTAATACCGTTCAAAATGCTATCGGTAATCCAGGGGTACTCAGCAGCATTGATTTAGCCAGTTATAAGGTTAAACAACGGGCTCCAATATGCGCCCCTTATCACCAATATCAAATTTGTGGCATGGGACCACCCAGCTCAGGCGCATTAACCCTCGGCCAAATTATGGGCATGCTTAGCCATTATCCTTTAGCGACAATGGGCGCTAATAATATTAATAGCTGGCGTTTAATTGGTGATGCATCTCGATTAGCGTTTGCTGATCGCGGCCGTTATATGGCAGACAGTGACTATGTACCGATGCCAACAAAAGGCCTACTTGATCCGGCTTACATTCATCAGCGGGCGCAATTATTAGCCACCAATAAAAAATTAATCAGCGTCGAAGCAGGATCGCCACCATGGGATTATGCCAATCTTCAAACGACTGATGAAGCCATCGAATTACCGTCTACTACCCATTTTGCGATTGTTGATCGCCAAGGTAACGTGGTCTCTATGACCTCAACCATTGAAAACAGTTTTGGTTCACGGTTAATGGTCGGTGGCTTCTTACTTAATAATGAATTAACCGATTTTTCATTTCGCAGCCACATTGATGGCAAACCCATTGCAAATCGAATTGAACCAGGAAAAAGACCGCGTTCATCAATGGCACCGACGATTGTCATGTACAATAATCAGCCCGTATTAGCGATTGGATCGCCTGGTGGCAGTCAAATTATTGGTTATATTGCCAAAACCTTAGTGGCTTACCTTGATTGGGGGATGGATTTACAGCAAGCCATTAACTTACCTAACATCAATAATCGCTTTGGTCCCTTTGAACTTGAGCAAAATACTTCAGCTACAGCGTGGGCACCTAAGTTTGAGCAATTAGGTTATAAAACCGCAGTCAAAGATCTTAACTCGGGTATTCAAGCGATCAGTATTGCGCCAAAGCAGTTAATTGGAGCAGCCGATCCGCGCCGCGAAGGTAAAGTCATCGCTCAATAAACACATAAAAAAGCCCGCCAATGATTAACCATAAAAGTCATCACTGGCGGGCTTATTTATTCAAAGGATATTATAGGGCGGTTAACTTAGCGTATTGGGTCACTAACCACTTAATACCCTCACCATTAAAGGCCACTTGCACACGGCTTTGCGCGCCACTGCCTTCAAAGTTAATGATCGTCCCTTCACCAAATTTAGGATGCTGTACTCGCTGCCCTAAACTAAAACCGGTTTCATTGAAGTTATTATTCACTTGGGTTTGGCTAAAACGGCCACTGCTCACAGGACGTGACACTTGTGCCTTCATTCGTACTTCCTCAACATATTGCTCAGGAATTTCACGAATAAAACGCGATGGCTTATGGAAATTATCTTTGCCATATAAACGTCGCATTTCTGCATAAGTGATATATAGCTTCTTCATTGCCCGTGTCATACCGACATAACACAAGCGACGCTCTTCTTCTAACCGATCGGCTTCTTCAAGAGTCCGTGAACTTGGGAACATTCCCTCTTCAACGCCAACCATAAACACCACGGGGAATTCTAAGCCTTTGGCACTGTGCATTGTCATTAATTGCACCGCATCTTCAAAGGCATCCGCTTGACCATCACCGGCTTCTAACGCCGCATGGGCTAAAAAGGCTGATAACGGGCTCATTTCTGCCGCTTCTTCTGGAATTTCAAACTGACGGGTTGCGGTCACTAATTCTTCTAAGTTTTCGATTCGCGCTTGGGCTTTTTCGCCTTTTTCTTGTTCATACATTGCCCGTAAACCAGAGTGACGAATAACATCATCCGTCTGTTGGTACATTGGCAATTCAGCGGTGTCATCTTCTAACGCATTAATCAATTCAATAAAACGCTGTAATGCATTTGCCGCACGTCCCGCCAGTACTTTCTCATCTAATAACATTAGACTTGATTGCCACATGGTTAAGCCACGATCGCGCGCAGTTAAGCGAATCGTTTCTAAGGTACGCTCACCTAAACCACGTGTTGGCGTATTGACGACGCGTTCAAATGAAGCATCATCATTACGATTACCCATAAGACGCAAATAAGCCAACGCATCTTTAATTTCTTGGCGCTCGAAGAAACGCATACCGCCATAAATACGATACGGCATTCCTGCCTGAATCAATGCTTCTTCTAATACTCGCGATTGGGCATTACTGCGGTATAAGAAGGCAGTATCACTAAGGCTTCCACCTTGTTCACGCCACTCTTTGATTTTACCTACAGCGAACCGTGCTTCATCGAGTTCATTAAAGGCAGAATACAAAGAAATCAGCTCGCCATCGCCATCTTCAGTCCACAAATTTTTACCCATACGGGCAGTATTATTAGCAATTAATTCATTAGCAGCATTAAGAATATTGGCCGTCGAACGGTAATTCTGCTCTAAAAATATCGATGATGCATTGCTGAAATCATTTAGAAAACGTTGAATATTTTCAACTTGTGCGCCACGCCAACCATAAATAGATTGGTCATCATCACCGACAATCATCACATGACAATCAGGACCCGCCATTAACCGTAGCCACGCAAATTGAATATTGTTGGTATCTTGAAACTCATCCACCAAAATATGTTTAAAACGCGCTTGGTAATGTTCACGAATATGTTTGTTATCACGTAATAACTCAAACGAACGCAATAATAATTCTGCAAAATCAACCAGACCCGCACGATCACACGCTTCTTGATAAGCGGTATAAATGCGTAACCATGTTTTTTCAACCGGATCGTTATAGGTTTCAACGTGCTGTGGACGTAAGCCTTCATCTTTCTTGGCATTGATATACCAAGCACCTTGACGGGCAGGCCAATGTTTTTCATCTAAATTCTGCGCTTTAATCAAACGGCGTAATAACCGCATCTGATCATCAGAATCTAAAATGTTAAAATCGTCAGGCAGACGTGCATCTAAATAATGCGCGCGAAGCATACGGTGACATAAGCCGTGGAAAGTACCATTCCACATGCCGGCACTTGAACCATGCATTAATTCATTAATACGCCCCCGCATTTCTGCCGCCGCTTTATTGGTAAACGTTACCGACATAATCGAGTATGGGGAAGCTTGTTCAACTGCCAACAACCAAGCAATACGATGCACGAGCACACGGGTTTTACCGCTGCCTGCTCCCGCCAATACTAAGTGATTACCCAACGGCGCAGCCACCGCCTCGCGTTGTTTATCATTGAGTCCATCTAATAGAAGTGAAACGTCCATCGCTATCTACTGGTTATTTATACAATGCTGGTGATTATACCAGCCCCAATAAAGATTGCTTCGGTATCTTTATTGCGATTTTCGCAAAATTCAGAAACACAAAAGCAACATATCAATTAAAATAATTAACATCTCAGTGTAATAAATTATGCAGTTGTCCTGTCTATTATTCTGAGAGCGTATTAACGCTATTAAAAAAACACCACATCACAGCAAACCAACACTTAATCATAATCAAGGAATTATCATGAAAAAGACCAATATTGCCTTAGCCTCAGTAATGACTGGATTAATTGCATTAGCGGGAACACTCGCGTCAACAGCAGCCGTTGCTGACGGAATGGACAAAAAAATGGCCAAAGAAAAATGTTATGGCGTTAGTAAAGCTGGCAAAAATGATTGCGCCACTAAAACCAGTTCTTGCGCAGGTTCAGCCAAAGAAGATGCTCAAAAAGATGCGTTTGTAGTTGTACCCAAAGGACTCTGTGATCGCCTCCATGGTGGTTCAACTAAGGAGGCGTAACTTAGTGAATTTTTCATCTCAGCAATCTATTGGGGTGGGCTTACGCTCGCCTCATATTATTGAAATAATCACTCAACGGCCACAACTTGGGTGGTTAGAAATTCATAGCGAAAATTATTTCAACCCCCATTCCTTAGCACGCCAACAACTACGTCAATTACAATCAAATTACCCCATTAGCTGTCATGGCATTGGGCTGTCATTAGGCTCGGACGATCCGCTTAATATTCAACATTTACAACAGCTCAAACAATTAATCACCGAAACAGAGCCATTTTTAATTTCAGATCACCTCAGTTGGAGTTCGGTTAATGGTCACTATTTTAATGACTTATTACCGCTGCCCTACACCGAAGAAGCCTTGAATAATTTTTGCGATAAAGTGATTCAAGTTCAAGACGTACTCCAACGGCAAATGTTAATTGAAAACCCATCGAGTTATTTGCAGTTTCAACACTCAACCATTCCTGAGTGGGAATTTTTAATGGCGGTACAACAACGAACGGACTGCGGGTTGTTATTAGATTTAAACAATATTCATGTCAGTAGTTTTAACCATGGTTTTGATTGCCAAACGTATTTAGCCGCGATCAATCCAGCTGTAGTACAAGAAATACACCTTGCTGGCTTTATTCGTAAACAGCTACCTCACGGTGAGATCTGGATTGATACGCATAGCCAACCTGTCAGTGATGAAGTATGGCAATTGTATCAACAGTGGATCCGTAATCATGGTAGCGAGACGCCAACCTTAATTGAATGGGATGCTGATATTCCCCCACTGGCAATCTTATTGGCTGAAGCAAATAAGGCTCAAGCAATTATCGAGAAGGAGTACGCCAATGCCACCATCAGCAACCACGCTTAATTTGCAGCAATTACAACATCAATTTGCGGCGGCATTGCATTATCAACCACATGATTTAGCCACTACCGTCGTCAATGATCATTTTAGTGCAGAGCAACGGCTACAACTGTACTGTAATAATTTTATTATTGGCTTAACCGACATTCTGGCAAGTGTCTATTCCACTGTGAGCGCCATGATTGGTGACGATTGTTTCAACCTCCTCGCGCGACAGCACATTCTTAATCATCCGCTACCACAAGGGGATGTCACCGTTTATGGCGCTCACTTTAACGATACCATCGCCGCTCAACCGACATTGGTTTCCACTCTGCCTTATTTGGTCGACTTGGCTCGGCTAGAATGGCAACGTGATTGTGTCAGCCGCTTAGCTTGTCACGCTGGCAACCTACCGTTAGCGAAATTACGTCAACTCGAACATCAAGCTAGTCACATTACTCCGCAGCAATATTATTTTCATATTCCAATCTCAACTGACACCTTTAGCAGCCAATATGCGGTGGTGTCACTGTGGGAAATCGTTAATCAAACCAATGATGACCACCAACAACAGCAATTAGCGACATTAAATATTAATCAACCGCAAACAGCCCTGATGCAACATTACCAATGGCAAATTTGGCAGCAACATGTCACGCCAGAATTAGTCACTTTAGTAACGGACTGTCAGCAGCAATGCCCAATTGCAGCCTTAACACCGACGCAATTAAATCTGCTACCACAGTTATTACACCACCACTTAATTGACGATATTCGTAAGGTGAATAATGATGCTTAAATTTATTCGCACCATCGACGTTTTTTTTCAGCAGCTCGTACAACCGCTACAACCACTATTATTACTTTTTTGCCGAGTATGGGTTGCCAGTGCGTTCTTTAAATCCGGACTGATTAAATATGGCAGTTGGGATAGCACGCTCTATTTGTTTGAGTACGAATATCAGGTACCAATCTTACCTTGGCAATGGGCCGCCTATACTGGAACCGCGACTGAATTAATCGTGCCGATTTTTTTAGTGCTCGGGCTATTTACACGGCCGATGGCAATATTATTATTTGGCTTTAATGTTATTGCAGTAGTGTCATACCCCGCGTTATGGGCGCAAGGATTTTATGATCACCAATTATGGGGAATGATGTTATTAGTTACCGTATTTTGGGGCGCAGGAAAACTCTCAGTCGATCACTGGATAAATCAGCATTATCGTAATAGCAATATAATACCGTAAACGGCTGAGCACCCAACAAGGCTAATCGCGATGGGTGCTAAATCGTGGACATTTACTCTGCGGTTAAGCCGACCAATGGTAATAATTCAGCAAGCGCACTAATTTCAATATCAGGTAAACAATTACCCGTTGTCGACGTTAATACTCGCTGCTGATCGTTATACCAACAAGCTTGTAAACCATGTAGTTTGGCGCCAAAAACATCCGTATGCAGATGATCACCCACGTGCAAAATTTGTTCAGCCGGAATATTTAAATGATCAATGGCACAGGTAAATAAATCCGCTTTCGGCTTGGCTAATCCATCACGTCCGGCTTGGTAAATGGCACTAAAATAATCGGCCAAACCAATCTTTTGCGGATCGACATTACCATTAGTGATCCCCACCAAGGGTAATTTCGCGCTCAGTAACGCTAACACGCGATGTGTTTCAGCGGGAACATCAACTTTATTGCGCTCAACCAATACTAACTCTAGCCCTTGGCGCGCAGCTAATTCAGCGTCTTTAAGTCGCCATCCTAACTGCATAAAGTTAATTTTTAACGCTTCATACCGCCATGCACTAACATCATGGATCAAACTAGAATCAACCGCGGCAAGTTGCTGCTTTAATCGCTGCCAATCATCACGCCTGATCACCATTGAAGCGGGTAATAGCTGAGCTAACCAGTCAAACATCGCTTGTTCTGCACGTACAATCACCGGATGGTTATCATATAGCGTGTCATCAAGATCAAACGTAAGGGCATTAATCTGGCCTAATTGACGATAAAATTGCATGGTTGTTCCTAAACGTGATAAAGCATTAACGGCGTTTGGCGCGAGGATGAGCAGCATCGTAAACTTTCGCTAAATGCTGAAAATCAAGATGGGTATAAATTTGAGTGGTGGTTAAATTCGCATGGCCCAATAATTCTTGTACTGCACGTAAATCACCACTGGATTCCAACATATGTGTCGCAAAACTATGGCGTAATTTATGCGGATTAATATGGCTTGATACGGCCTGCTTCTGGCCCCATTCAGCCATTCTTTTTTGAACATTGCGGTTTGAAATGCGATGTCCAAGTTTAGACACAAACAATCCTGTTTCATCGGCATGAGCAATATTGCCACGTAATTTAAGCCAATTAGCAACCCATTCACGAGCTAAACCTGCAAATGGCACAATCCGTTCTTTATCACCTTTACCAATGACCCGTAAATCGCCTTTGGTTAAACTAATATCACGCACATTCAAATTAACTAATTCAGATAGACGTAAGCCAGCGCCATACATCAATTCCATTATCGCCCGATCACGAATGGCTAATGGATCGTCATCCTTAACATCAAGTAATTGATTCATTTCATCAACATCAAGATTTTTAGGTAATGGTCGCGCTTTACGTGGTGCAGATACCCCTTTGGCGGGATTGGCGGGCAATATTTGTTGACGCACTAAATAATCAAAAAAACTACGTAATGCAGATAACCGCATCGCCAAACTACTGGCTTTAAGACCACTACGCATCCCTTTACTGGCAATTTGCCGTACCCAACCTGCATCGACTTGTTGCCAGTTTTCAACCCCAAGTTCTAACAATTGTTCGGCTATACAGGTTAATTGGCGTTTATAATTTTGCTGAGTATGAATGCTAAATTCACGCTCACTACGCAGATATTCATAAAAAAGCGCTAAAGGTTGTTCAAAACTTGGGGGAAGCGTAGTCACAGAAACCTCGGTCATTCGTGGCATTAATAATAATAACCACGATTAAATACTACTATTGAATAAATTGACCATCAAACACATGGGCAACAGGACCTGTCATAAATAACGGTTTGCCTTCACCCGCCCAGCGAATATATAAATTACCACCCGGTAAGCAGACTTTAACATTTTCATCGAGTAAGCCTTGGCTCTGACCAATCGCAACCGCTGCACAAGCACCACTACCACAAGCTTGAGTTTCACCTGCACCGCGCTCATACACCCGTAATTTAACCGTACCGCGATCAATCACTTCCATGAAACCAGCATTAACACGATCAGGAAAACGTTCGTGTGACTCAAGTAATGGTCCTAATGTTTCAACAGCCGCAGTGTCAACATCATCAACAATAGTGACACAATGTGGATTGCCCATACTAACCGCACCACAAAATAGTGTTTGCTCACCCACACGTAACAAATACGTTTTTTCTGCCTGCTTCGCTCGCATCGGAATTTTAGCAGGTTCAAAATTGGGCACACCCATATTGACCGTAACTTGGCCATCACTTTCGAGCTTTAACACCATTTTCCCCGCTTTAGTACTCACGGAAATATGATATTTATTAGTTAGTCCTTTCATTGAGACAAAGCGCGCAAAACAACGTGCACCATTACCGCATTGTTCAACTTCACTACCATCTGCATTAAAAATACGGTAGTGAAAATCCGTTTCAGGATCATACGGCGGCTCAACCACCAATAATTGGTCAAAACCAATACCACGATGACGATCGGCTAAACGGCGAATCGCATCGGGAGAAAAAAATACATTTTGCGTAACACAATCTACAACAACAAAATCATTGCCGAGCCCATGCATTTTGGAAAAGTTAATCTGCATGATGTTCCTTAATTATTAAGCTTCAGTTGCGACGACAATCATTCAACAAGATATTCATGCTGCCAAAGTTGCTCTAACGTTTCACGCGCACGCACTAAATGTACTTGTCGACCATCAACCATTACTTCAGCAACACGAGGACGAGAATTATAATTAGAGGCCATTACGAAACCATAAGCACCCGCAGACCTTACAGCAAGTAAGTCATTCGGTGCTAAACATAAATGGCGATCTTTACCAATAAAGTCACCTGTTTCACAAATAGGCCCCACTAAATCATAACACTGATGTTCACCCTGACGAGGGATCACAGGCACAATATCTTGCCATGCTGAATACAATGTCGGTCGAATCAAATCATTCATCGCCGCATCAATAATGGCAAAATTTTTATATTGAGTATGCTTTAAAAATTCAACTTTGGTCAGCAATACTCCAGCATTAGCAGCAATCGCACGCCCAGGCTCAAAAATTAATTCCAGCTCTGGATAAATGGCTAAACGAGACAATAAAGCGGTCGCATACTCAGCAGGTAATGGCGGTTGCTCATCGTTATACGTCACCCCTAAGCCACCACCGAGATCTAAATGTTTAATCTCAATCCCAACCGATTTCAATTCATCAACTAATGCTAACAAACGTTCAGTTGCATCAATAAAAGGTTTTACTTCCGTCAACTGTGAACCAATATGGCAATCCATTCCAACCACGTTAAGGTGCGGTAATTGCTGTGCTAATTGATATACTTCAAGCGCACGTTCACGCGCAATACCAAATTTATTATCGCGTAGCCCCGTTGAAATATAAGGGTGAGTATTGGCATCAACATCAGGGTTAATACGTAGTGAAATTGGGGCAATTTTCCCTAATTGACCCGCAACATAATTCAAGCGTTCTAATTCAGGCTCAGATTCAACATTAAAACATTTAATTCCCAGCTCAAGTGCGCGTTCCATTTCTGCTATTGTTTTACCTACACCAGAAAAAACCACTTTAGCCGGATCGCCACCAGCAGCTAATACGCGCTCTAACTCGCCCAAAGACACAATATCAAACCCTGAACCTAAACGTGCGAGGATATTCAACACCCCAAGGTTAGAGTTCGCTTTTACCGCATAACAAATCAAATGCGGGTGAGTGGCGACCGCTTGATCAAAAGCATGCCAATGACGTTCTAACGTTGCACGAGAGTAAACATAAAGCGGTGTGCCATATTGTGTCGCTAACTCGGCCAATGCGACGTCTTCCGCCCATAGTTGTCCATCTTGCTGGTAATTAAAGTAATCCAATGCTTTCATTCCCTGTCTTGTTGACTATTGAACTGCGACTAAATCATCATCGCAACAATATTATTGTGGTTGATGTTGTTGTGGTGCATCTTTTGGCATGTACAGTGGGCCACTTTGACCACAGCCAGTTAAAATTAACGATCCTAAGACCAAAATTGCTAATAAACCTTTGTGCATAATTCAAAGCCAGTGATAATCATTTCAATGACCTCTATAATCGCACCAAGAATAAGAAATGCAATAGGACGTAATAGTATGAATGATACTGAATTTCACCAACTGGCTGATCTGGCACTGATGCAAATCGAAGAAGGCATTGATGAATCAGGTGTAGATATTGAACCTGAAACTACAGGTAACGTACTAACATTAGAATTTGCCAACCGTAGCCAAATTGTCATTAATCGCCAAGAACCATTACATGAACTATGGTTAGCTTCAAAATCAGGTGGTTACCATTTTAAATACACCGGTAATGAGTGGCGTTGTACCCGTAGCGATAAAGAATTATTTGCGCTACTTAAACAAGAGTGCAGCATACATGCAGGTGAGACTGTCGCTTGGTAATGCGTTTTTCTCTAATAACTGCCATAAAAAAAGCCTTCAATAATAATGAAGGCTTTTTTTAAAATACATCATTATCAATATCGTTAATTTAAGCGAATACCATTATTTGTTGATTCACTATTATCTTGACGACGAGGAACTTGACCACTCTTAAACGGCAATACTTGTAACTCACCTTTATCATTATGAGCAATATTGTAAAACTGCGGCAAATTAAAATTGATAAAATTAGCACTGTAACTAAAACGATCTTGTGATGAAGTATAGAAACGATTCACACCATGGACCATTTCATCTTTATTACCATTACACTGACGATACACTTCCATTTGATTGGTTTCATCTAGAATATAGATATTGAAACCTTGGTCACAATCTTCAAAAAAGAATTGAATCAAACCTTCACTGGCATAAGCATCAACAATTTCAGGCGGATGTGGTTCATCGGTTTTACCCATCACTACTTTCGGAATATCACTGACTTTATTTGATGAAATACAGCTATAAAAATCGACTGAATTTTCAAGTCGCTGCACTGAAACGCCACGACGTTCAAAGAATAAACCATACGTTTCATCAGCCATATGTACGGCTTTAAAACGACGGCGCTTTTCCTCTTCAACGGGTTTTAAGCGCATTTCAATACACTCAGCCACCAATTGATAAACCACATTACGAATTAAACCACGCATATGTTTGCTATAACAGAACACATCAATCGCTTCTGGAGGAATAGCATCGTGGTGCATTTTACCTAACATGGTTTTTAAAGCATCCAACATCGCATTTTTGCCACTGAAGTTTAGCGTTCGTACTTCATTCCACGAATTACGGTAAACCAAATCCACACTACCCACTAAGCATTTTTGCTCAGGGCCATAACTGAATATATCGGTGGTTTTAAAATCAAACCGTACTGAGCGATTTTTAAGCTCTGTGGTTGGATCGTTTTCTAAATTAACAAACAAACCTAATTGGCGAATCTCACACGGGCTTGATAATGCTTGTAGACCAGGGTGTGGACGACGAATTGGAAAGGTATTACGAATATCACTGACCAACTGATATAACTTATCCAAATCCATATCAGCATTACGTGCCACCGTATGCAAATGGGTCGATTCTGTTAGCAAACCATTAAAATAACTCCACGCAACTAATTTAGATAAGTAGCGGTTATGCTCTAATGATGGTTGACCTAAAATATATTTCGCCTCTATCGGCTGCTTATATAAATACCAACCTGCAGTATTAGTTCGCCCCTCAGGTACCTGAATAAAGCTTAAATCAGGTTCATGTAAATCTGGCGATATTTGCGGATTTAATAACGTTACCTTACCTGGCAATACCTCAAACGCAGCATATAATTTACGCGCAAGAATACTGATATCTTCAGGACTAATAGCTGAAGTAATATCATTACGACGAGCAAAGCGAATAAGATTTCGATAACTAAGCATCAACGCATCAAGCAGCTCATTATGGGCCTGCTTAACCAGAGAGACCTTCCAATTACGGCGATTATCAAGTGCTGCGACAACATCCGTTGACCATTGCCATTGCTCAGTTAAATGTTGCAACGCCTGTCGACGCCACACTACCGAACCAGATGCGGGCTTGCGAGTTAATTTCTCATGGGTTTTAAGATAAAAACAACGACGCACCAAATCGAGACGACGATGATCATCAATGCGTTCTAAATAACGGGTTACTTTTTCAAGCATTAAATAGTAAGCATCCATACAGTATTCACTGCGATCTTCAGCAAAGAAACGACGCTTACCATCAAGGCTTAATAATTGTGTATGCGGGTATTCCCATGAATAAGCTTCAAGCAAAATAGCTTTTAATACCGATTTATACGGAGAATCGATACTTTTATATAACTGCCACAAACTGGAACCAAAATATTCTTCGGCAGGAATACGCATCAAGCCACCAAAATCAATCCATTGGTCGCGCTGAATATGCCCTTTCGCAACCAGATCATCGATATATTGGTCATAGCACTCTTCCATCTCTGGCGGCACCATAAACCATAATAGCGGTAATCCAGCCAAACACACGGCTGAACGATAAAATTCATCTAACAATAATAAATGCTGACTTGAGCCACAGTTTTCACCGGTCATGGCTTCAGAAAAATTTTCACGGAAACGGTTTTCGTCGATCAAAAAGAAGTTAGCTTCAACCCCTTGTTCCATCGCCCATTGAGAAACCAAGCTACATTTATTATCGAGAATTTCTCGGCTTTGACAGTTTAATGAAGTGGGGATGCACACCCAAATATCGAGATCGCTGGTGAGACTTTGTCCCATAGAAGAAGTACTACCCATGGCGTAAAGGCCAGTAATTGGGCAGTCGGTATCAGCAACCAAGATCGGGTCAATCGGCATTTTTGCTGTACGCGCACAATTATTAACAAATTGCTGTTGCACGTCAGTCACGACAAAATGCGCAATTCCCTGCGGCACTTGTTGATCAAGATACCCGGGCAAGGCTGGGTGGTTATAATGTAATAAGACAGGTAACAGATCAAAAATCTGTACCGACAGCTCACTCATTGCTAAACGCGCTCGTTCAATACGAAGCTCAGTCAATGAATCCAGTCTACCTTTTAGCGTCTTGATATAATTTTGCAAATTACTCTTCCAAGAGCTAGCAGTATTAGTGCGGCCCGCAGTTTTGCCATTAATAGCGTAAATTTTATTCGAAATGAGAAAAAAACGTGATCAATGTATCATTTTTAATGCCGACGGTAAAGATAATGCCAAGCATGCCCAATAACAACTGCCTATGATTCATCCATAATCGTCAGACCCTACATCGTCGTAATAACTAACAATCAACAATATTGTTGTAATAAGAAATCAATCAACGGCTTATTGCGATAAATATCACATTTTTTAGGAATATTAGCTACACAATAACGCTTGGAATCAGGAACCGCAATACACGAATTATCATCCATGCTTAGGTAGTGGTACGATACTAAGCAGAAAAAATAATAACCTAGGTTAACGGACCCTATTTACTATGATAACAACTCAACCGATTCGCATTGCTACACGCAAAAGCCCATTAGCTATGTGGCAAGCAGAATTTGTCAAAGCTGAACTTGAACAAGCTCATCCAGGTCTCGTTGTTGAGCTCTTACCTATGGTAACAAAAGGCGATATTATTTTAGATACGCCTTTAGCAAAAGTGGGCGGAAAAGGCCTCTTTGTTAAAGAACTCGAAATCGCAATGCTTGAAGGTCGCGCAGATATTGCGGTGCACTCAATGAAAGACGTGCCCGTTGAATTTCCTGAAGGACTTGGCTTAGTCACAATTTGTGAACGTGACGATCCACGCGATGCGTTTGTTTCTAATAAGTACGACTCAATCGATGATTTGCCTCAAGGTGCAATTGTCGGCACATCAAGCTTACGTCGTCAGTGCCAATTACGATCTCAACGTCCCGATCTGATCGTTAATGACCTTCGAGGCAATGTGAATACCCGTCTACGTAAGCTCGATGAAGGCCAATATGATGCCATCATTTTAGCAGCGGCGGGCCTAAAACGCCTTAAAATGAATGACCGTATTCGCTGTGAAATTGCCCCAGAAACTAGCCTACCCGCAGTGGGTCAAGGTGCTGTTGGCATTGAATGTCGTTTGGATGATCAACACGTACGTCAATTGCTAACACCGCTTAATCACCAACCAACAGCGACGCGTGTTCTGTGTGAGCGTGCGATGAATAATCGCCTTCAAGGTGGTTGCCAAGTGCCGATTGGTAGCTATTCAGAACTGCAGGGCGATATGATTTGGTTACGTGCGTTAGTGGGTGAACCTGATGGCAGTATCATTGTTCGCGCTGAAATTAGTGGCCCAATTGCGAATGCTGAACAGTTAGGTGAAACCTTAGCGGATGAATTATTAGCCAAGGGCGCTAAAGAGATCCTTGACCGTTTATACGGTAACGCCTAATGACCGTGCTGATCACCCGTCCTGCACCAGAATGCGATCAATTAGTCGCACGACTTAATCAAGTGGCGATCAGCGCTATTGCTCAACCTTTACTCGAGGTGAAGCAAGGCAAATATATAAATAAATTAATAGAACAAATTCAACAACTGCAACAGGGTGATTATGTCATTGCAGTTAGTTATCATGCAGTACGTTTTGCAGCTGATTACTTGATTTCACAAGGTGCAGAATGGCCAAAAAACATGCATTATATAGCCGTTGGCGATAAGACAGCAGCTGCTTTAGCACATGCCTGTCAACAACCAGTGAGTTTACCTAAAGGTAGTCATGATAGCGAAGCACTATTAGCCCTACCTGAACTGGCTAATATTCACCAACGTAGAGTATTAATCTTACGAGGTAATGGTGGACGCGAATTAATCTATCAAGCATTAACCGCTCGCCAAGCTCAAGTCAGCTATTGTGAAACTTATCAACGATGCTGGCTTGCTCTCGATGCAACACGATTAGTCCAACAATGGCAACAACAGCAAATTCACGCTCTAGTTGTCACAAGCAATGAACAATTAATATACTTAACGGGATTGATCCCAATTGAGGATTTGACTTGGCTTTATAATTGCCATCTTTTCGTACCAAGTCAACGAATCGCAGACCAAGCATCGACACTTGGCTACAGACATATTTCCACCGTGGGAAGCGCCGCTAATCAGGCCTTATTCACGTTCCTAAAAAGCAACGTAAGCTAACGGAATAATTAGGATGACAGACAAAACAACCAACACAAACTCAACTGCAGCGCCATCATCGAAAGAAAAGCCTGCTGTTAGTGCCTCAAAAAATAGTACTTCAAACACAACCAAAACAGCACCTGCTGCTAAACAAAAAAAAGCAGGTAGCAAAACCGGTTGGGTTGCGATTGCGCTGGTATTAGCACTGGGTGGTGGCCTTTACTATCACGGTCATCAGCAAGGTCTACAGCAACAACAGCAAGTTGCCGCTTTACAGCAACAAATTGTGACCATGAAAGCCGCCATGCAAGCTGACCAACAGCAAACTATTTCAATGATGAATGACGAACTTAGCACTGCCCAGCAGAAAGTTGAGCAAGGCATTAGCCAACAGCAAAAATCCATTGATTCAATTCAAACGGCGATTGCTGATTTAAAAGGCCAAGAGCCTAACGATTGGTTATTAGCAGAAGCTGATTACTTGGTTAAAATGGCTGGCCGTAAACTATGGTTAGAACATGACGTTACCAGTGCAACGTTATTATTAGAAGCGGCAGATCATCGTATTGCAGAGCTTAACGACCCAAGCCTTAAAGGTCTTCGTCAAGCAATGAGCAATGACATTACGGCATTAAAATCAGTCACAGTGGTTGATCGTGATGGTATCGTATTGCGTCTTAATAGCCTAGAAAACAGTATTGATAGCTTACCATTAGCCAATGCGATTTTAGCTAAAGCTGAGCCACAACAAAATCCAACCGTTAGCCAATCGGTTAATGATTGGAAAAATAATTTAATGACGTCACTTAAAAACTTTGGTGAAAATTTCATTACTTACCGCAAGCGTGATGGCAGTGTTGTACCGTTACTATCACCGCAGCAAGATTTCTATCTTCAGCAAAATATCACCAACAAACTTGAGACAGCTATCGCCGCTGTATACCGCGATCAAGGTCAAGTCTACCGTGATTCAATCGCCACAGCGATCAAGTGGTCACAACAATACTACGACTTATCATCACCAAAAACTCAAAGCTTTATTGCTGGCCTACAACAACTAGAACAACAAAATGTTGCGGTTGATTATCCCGCTAAGTTGCAATCACAAGCATTGATCACTCAACTAGTGAATCAAGTGTTACGTAATAAAATGACTACTCTTAGCGAACCGGTTGCAGTGAAAGCAACCCAACCTGCACCTAAAAATGCAGAGCCTGCAGTAAAAAAAATAGTTAAAAAACACATCAAACAAGCAACAATTGCAGAAAACACACCAGCCGATAATAAAGCAGTCGTGACTTACACCACTAAAGAGGAAACCAAATAATGATTAAATTGTTGTTATTGGTCATCGCTCTGATTGCCGGTATCATTGTCAGCCCTGATCTTGCTGGCCATCAAGGCTATGTATTGATCTCGTTTGCCAATCAAACCATTGAAATGAGTTTAACCACACTTATTATTGTGGCGATAGCTATCGTCGCGATCTTCTTCGTGCTTGAATTTATTTTACGTCGCTTGTTTTCTTTTGGTAGCTCAACCCGTGGTTGGTTTAGTGGCCGTCAAGTTCGCAATGCGCGCCGTAATACCGCTGAAGGACTATTGAAGGTTGCTGAAGGTGATTGGAAAATAGCTGAAAAAATGCTGTTTAAATCGGCTAAATATAGTGATGCACCGATTCTAAATTACTTAGCTGCCGCAGAAGCCGCGCAAGGACTGGGTAAAACCCAACAACGCGATCAATATTTGCAACTAGCAGCAGAGCAAGACACGGAAAGCCTTGCAGTAGCATTGACTCGCGCTAAGCTTCAAATTCGTCAACAACAATTTGAACAAGCACTCGCGACCTTACAAGATGTGCAGCCAACCAGCCCGCATAACCCAATGATACTGAGCCTATTAAAGCAGTGTTACTTACAATTAGAAGATTGGAAAGCACTGCAAGTATTGCTACCCCAATTAACCAAAGCGGATGTAATCACTGCCGCAGAAGCCACCCAACTGCATCTTCAAGCACAATGTGGTCAACTGCACCATCTTAGCCAACAAAACGGCAGTGATGGATTAATGGGTTACTGGAACAGTCTCAATCGTAAAGATAAACATAATCCAGCTCTCGTAGCGTGTTTTGTTAAAGAGATGATAGTTCGCCATGCTGATTCCGATGCATTTCCTATCTTGCGCGATACCGTTAAGAAAAACCCTGAGCCAGCGTTAATTAGCTTAATGCCACAATTAACGCTGCCAGATCGTCATCCGGCCATTGTGAGCCTACAAGATTTATTAGCCAACAACGGTAATAATCCAGCCTTACAAAGTGCATTAGGGCAGATGTTAATGGCAGATCAACAATGGCAACCTGCTAAAGAGCACCTAGAAAAAGCGATCGCATTACGTCCTGACGTTACCGATTATGCTCACCTTGTTGCAACGCTTGAACAACTTGGCGACACACAAGCCGCAGCTGAAGTTTCTCGTCAAGCGCTACAATTAGCAAAACCCGATCAAGCTTAAATTTCAAGCCTGAAAAAGCGCCTTAATGGCGCTTTTTTTTCGTCTAAATAACAACTTTAACATTTACTTGTTTCTATATGTAAACAGCCATTACAAGGTATATCCACCCCATTGCTCTTAACCAACAAACACTATTCAATAGCAGCTTACCCCTTTTTATTTAACATTTGGATAACTGTTATGGATATGCTTCCTTGGATCATTGTTTCAGGTATTGTAGTATCTGTGATTGTTGGCGTAATGATGGCTGTATTAATTAAACACGCTGATTAATAAACAAACACTAATAAAAAAGCCTCCCAGTGGGAGGCTTTTTTACACATAACCATTAAAACATTCATTCTAAATCATGATATTAATTCGAGCGTTTGTTTCGTCTTACGTAATTGCTTATCAAATTTCTTTACTACTTTAGCCGCTTTTTTTAAGAGCTTATTTTTTTTCTTAGCTAACTTTTTCAGTTTATCTGTCTGCTCTAACAACCTCTCTGACTGTTCAAGCTCATCTGTCTGCTCAGCAATTATTACTCTTTCAATTCGACGTTGCTCAACCGCGGTTGGCATTGGTAAGTAGTGAACATTAATCATATCAGGAGCAGGGGCTGCTGAAGCTACCAACGTCACTATAGATGGTACTATTGGTGTTAATGTCGCGGCCGTTGATGACGCAGTATTAGTTAAGCGGCTTGGTTTACACAAGTAGTCTTTATCACTTGCAACCCGCGTACAGGTTGCACAAATAAATTTAGGCTCACTGACAATCTTAATGATCGTCGCAAATTGATCTGCAATTTCAGCACGACGATATTTACACAACGACTTTACCATCAATATACCCTCACTACAGCTCACCAAAACCACGACATTAAACGATAATGATTCGTAATTCCAGCGATGTATGCTATACCGATTTCAATGGGGGCATTATTATTTTAGATCGTCATTATTTTTCATGCCGGCTTTAACATAAATATCAAACCGATTTTTCTTAGTCTCAATCGCCATCGAAGGCTTCGCATTTGCTAAAAATTCAGCATAATCCGGACGCTTAACCACAATTCGTTTAGTGGCCAATGCATACGCTGGCGCAAACAATTCATCGGCATCTAAATCAGCACCAACCAGTGTTTGGAATACGCGCATTTCTTTTTTCACTAATGCCGATTTCTTTTTATGTGGATACATCGGATCTAAATAAATCACTTCAGGAGCAACAAAATCTTTATCAGCGGCTAACTGCAATAAAGCATCTTGGCTAGATGCATGTAATAACTGCATCCGCTCACTGACCCAATGACCAATTTCAGGATCAGCTTTAGCGCGAGCTAAACCATCATCAAGTAACGCTGCCACCACCGGATGACGCTCAACCAATTGTACCTTACAGCCCAATGATGCTAATACAAACGCATCGCGGCCTAAACCGGCGGTTGCATCTAATACCGTTGGGGTTAACCCATTTTTTAGCCCTACCGCTTTAGCAATCGCTTGACCACGACCACCACCAAATTTACGACGGTGTGCCACTGCACCGCTGGCTAAATCAACAAATACAGCACCAAGTTTAGGCTCATCTAACTTACGCAGCTCTAATTGGTTAGCGGTTAACACTAACGCAAAGCAGCTGTGTTCATCATGCGTCAATCCCCAGCGGGCGGCAAGTTGATCTAATTCAGGCTGACGTTGAGGAACTTCACAAAGTAAGGCTAGTTGCACTGCATTCTCCGATATCAAACAATATCTATCTCACTCATTATTGGAGATAGAAGCTATAGGCGGCGAATTATAGCACTACAAATCAAGCTTGGCTCTGGTATCACAACCTAACATAAGGATAAGATAGACCATGCTATTAGCCAGTGAATAACTTACCTCGCTAGAAAGGAATTGTGATGAATATAGCTGTTCGCATCGATGATTTAGATCGCGACATTCTTAATGCGTTAATGACAGATGCACGAGTGCCCTACGCTGAAATGGCGAAACGCTTCAATGTCAGCCCAGCCACGGTGCATGTTCGTGTTGAAAAAATGCGAGCCTCTCAAATTATTACTGGCACCGAAGTAATCGTTAACCCGAAATTATTAGGCTATGACGTGTGCTGTTTTATTGGCATCAACCTTTATGCTGCACGTGATTACCACTCTGCGCTTGAAAAGCTTAATCAACTCGATGAAGTTGTCGAAGCATATTACACCACGGGAGCTTACAATATTTTCGTTAAATTAATGTGCCATTCCATCGAAGAATTACAGCACGTACTGATTAATAAACTGCAAGTGATTGAAGAAGTACAATCAACTGAAACCTTAATTTCACTGCAAAACCCGATCAATCGAAACGTGAAACCGTAGCGATAATTTTCCATAAAAAAAGCGAGCCAAAGCTCGCTTCTTATTACTCTAAAAATAAAGACTATTTTTTCAAGTTTAATCCACGCTCAGCGCCTTCTGCCGCCAACCACTCTGCCACTGTTTTCGCAAAATAGGTCAACACACCATCAGCTCCAGCACGCTTAAAGCACATTAATGATTCCATCACGGTTTCACGCTCTTTAAGCCAACCATTTTGAAAAGCCGCCATATGCATCGCATATTCACCAGACACTTGGTAAGCATAGGTAGGTACTTGTAGCTCAGATTTTACACGACGTACCACATCTAAATATGGCATCCCCGGCTTCACCATCACCATATCAGCACCTTCGCTGATATCCATTGCCACTTCATGCAACGCTTCATCACTATTGGCCGGATCCATCTGGTAAGTTTTTTTATCACCACCTTTAAGATTAGCCGTAGAACCAACTGCATCACGAAACGGGCCATAGTAATTCGACGCATATTTAGCTGAGTAAGCCATAATTTGCGTATTAATATGACCCGCTTGCTCTAGTGCTTCACGGATTGCGCCAATGCGACCATCCATCATGTCAGAAGGAGCAATAACATCAGCACCCGCATCAGCATGAGATAACGCTTGTTTGATCAAAATATCCGTGGTGATGTCATTAAGTACATAACCTTCATCATCAATAATACCGTCTTGACCATGAACCGTGAACGGATCTAAAGCCACATCGGTGATCACACCTAACTCAGGCACATGCGCTTTTAAAGCACGTACTGCAGTTTGCACTAAACCATCAACGTTATACGCTTCTTCTGCTAATTCAGATTTAAACGGCTGTGATACAACGGGAAATAACGCAATTGCAGGCACACCAAGACTGGCGATATACGCGGCTTCTTCTAACAATAAATCAATTGATAAACGCTCAATACCCGGCATTGAAGCCACACTTTCGCGACGATTAGTGCCTTCAAGGACAAACATCGGATAAATAAGATCATTAACTGATAACTGGTTTTCCGCCATCAAACGACGACTAAAATCATGCTTACGAACTCGACGCATACGACGTCCAGGAAACGCACCTTGAATAGATACTGACACGGTAAACTCCTTACAGATTAATGAATATTGATAGTATCACTCACACCACAAAGGTGGGATCAAATTACAAAAAAAGCTTGGCTAACTTGGTAAGAATTATTAACAACGTCGGCTGTTGATTCACCACGACACTCAGCAATGACGGCTGCAATATGCGGTAAATACAAGGGTTCATTACGACTTGATTTTGGCTTGGGGCGATAATCACGTGGTAATAAATAAGGACCATCGGTTTCAATCATTAACCGTTGGCTTGGAATATCTCTCACTATTTGACGCAACTCAGTACCACGGCGCTCATCACAGATCCAACCAGTAATGCCAATATGTAAATCAAGTGCCAAACAATCATGTAACTCTTGTTGTGAGCCAGTAAAACAGTGCACAACCGCAGCTGGTAATTTATCACGCCATGGTTTTAGAATGGCTAAAAAGCGTTCATGCGCATCACGGCAATGCATAAATACTGGCATGTTTAACTCTGCAGCTAACGCCAATTGGGCTTCAAACACCGCTTCTTGTTGCGAACGCGGTGAAAAATCCCGATTAAAATCCAACCCACACTCACCAATGGCAACTACTTGTGGCAATTGCGCTAAAGCACGAATTTGTGGCAAGGCGAAATCTGTCACCGATGTTGCATCATGTGGGTGAACACCAGCAGTGCTATAACAATAATTAGGCCATTGTTGTGCCAGTTGCTGAGCGGCAATACTTTCTTCGATACTGGTGCCGGTAATGACCAGTCCTGTCACCCCAACCGTTTTGGCGCGAGCAATAACATCGGCGCGATCTTTATCAAAGCGACTATTGGTAAGGTTAATGCCAATATCTATCATTTCTTTTCTATCCTTTGATGAACACGTATTCACTGCAGTATATCGAGCTCGGTATTGACTGACTATGCGATAATTACACCAATATGCAGACACAAAAAAACCGACACTAAGGTCGGTTTTGTTCATCATCACAGGGTATAAACCCTATTCTTTGCTGATGCTCTTTACGTCTTGCTGTTCATCTTCATCGTCATATTCGTCTTCATCATCTTTACGAATGTAAAAACGTGAGAAGAATAAACCGACTTCAAAGAGCAAGCACATCGGAATAGCTAACAAAGTCTGAGATAAAATATCAGGCGGTGTTAACAACATACCGACCACAAACGCGGCCACGACAATGTATGGGCGTTTACTGCGTAACGTTTCAGGATCGGTAGCACCGGTCCAACACAACAGAATAATCGCTACAGGGATCTCAAATGCAATACCGAACGCCATAAATAACGACAATACGAAATCGAGATAACTAGAAATATCTGTTGCAACTTCAACCCCTTGCGGAGCGACGCTGGTAAAGAACTTAAACACCAATGGAAACACAACAAAATAAGCAAACGCAACACCGGCATAGAACAGCAATGAGCTGGAAACCAGTAATGGCATAATAAGCTTACGTTCATGCTTGTATAAACCTGGCGCTACAAAAGCCCACAGTTGATACAAAATCATTGGTACAGCAATAAAAACAGCGGTAACTAAAGTGAGTTTTATCGGTGTAAAGAACGGTGACGCAACATCCGTTGCAATCATAGTCGCACCAATTGGCATACGTTCAACCAAAGGTGCAGCTACAAACGCGTAAATGTCTTTCGAAAACCAAACAATACAGACAAAAACCACCAGCACGCTGATGAGAGAGCGCAGAATCCGTGTACGCAGCTCAAGTAAATGGCTGAATAACGGCTGCGAATCTTCGACAGTCGACATAGTGATGTAATTTATTCCTGCTTATTAGAAGTCGTTGCTGAGGGTTGCTCGCTTTTATCAGCATAGGGACGTTGCACATCAGAAGCGACTTTTTTAAGTTCATCAACCGACTCTTGCAATTCAGGCGCAATGTCCTTCATTCCCATTTGCTCAGCTTTTTTTAAATTGGCTTGCAGTTCCTGAATTTTCAGTTCCTGAGTCAATTCATCTTTGACTGAGTTTGCCATATTACGGGCAGCACCTATCCACTGCGATACAGTACGTATCGCAACGGGTAGACGTTCCGGCCCCAGTACTACTAATCCCACCACGGAGATCAGCACTAACTCCCAGAACCCGATATCAAACACGTCTTAAACCTGCTCTTTGTCTTTTTGACTCGTTTTGGTCTGATCAGCGGCTTGCTGCTCATCCGTAATTTTCTTTTGCTCAAAATCTGCATCAGTGGTTTCTTTTTTAGCTGCTGATGCTGAATCTTCATCACCAATCGCTTTTTTGAAACCCTTAACAGCAGAACCTAAGTCGCCACCCAATGTGCGTAACTTCTTAGTGCCGAACAACAGAACAATGATCAGTGCAATAATTAACAATTGCCAGATACTGATACCACCCATGCTTACTTTACCTCAGCTTTATGTGGTTAATAACGGAGTGCGTTGTTACACGCAACTATAAGTATAGGCGAAACCTGCGGCAACTATTGTCGACAGGCTCGCCATCCCAGTAACCAAAATACCGTGCCTGATCCCGCTGCAATAGCAGGATAGGTGGTAACATGATCACCGAAAAGTATGGCAGCACACACCATCATGGTGGCACCAATACCAAAATAAAATCTTGCCTTACCTTGGTTACGCCGACTATCCATGAAATTATCATAGAGTGTATCGAGTCGTTGATTCATAACCTTGCCTTGGCGCAAACTGTCGTAAAGTAATTCAGGTAACTCTGGTAACTTTTCAGCCCAAAATGGCGCTTTATTCTTTACTGCATCAATAATGGCTTGTGGGCCAACTTGACGAGACATCCAGTCTTCTAAAAACGGTTTAGCTGTCGCCCATAAATCAAGTTGTGGGTACAACTGTCTACCAAGACCTTCGACATAAAGTAAGGTCTTTTGTAATAGCATTAACTGCGGTTGTACTTCCATATTAAATCGCCGAGCAGTATTGAATAAATTCAACAACACATGGCCAAATGATATTTCACACAACGGCTTTTGAAAAATAGGGTCGCACACCGAACGAATCGCCACTTCGAATGCATCAACATTGGTATCTGCGGGCACCCAACCTGAATCAACATGTAATTCGGCAACTTTACGGTAATCTCGATTAAAGAAAGCCAATAAGTTTTCAGCCAAATAACGCTTGTCATCACGATTAAGTGTACCGACGATACCACAATCCAACGCTATCCATTGTGGATCATGTGGGTGCTCATAGGAAACAAAAATATTCCCTGGGTGCATATCTGCGTGAAAGAAACTATCACGGAACACCTGAGTAAAAAATATATTTACTGCATTTTCTGATAATAATTTTAAATTAGTACCATTGGCTTTTAATGCTTCTAGGTTAGAAACCTGAATCCCGTAGATCCGTTCCATTACTAACAAATTAACACTGCTGTAATCAGTGAAAACTTCCGGTACATAGAGGCTATCATCACCTTCAAAATTACGTCGAAGTTGGATCCCATTCGCCGCTTCTCGCATTAAATCCAATTCATCGAGTAAGGTTTTTTCATATTCCCTTACCACTTCAACCGGACGTAATCGACGCGCTTCTGGTTGCAGTCGAGAAACTATCTCGGCCATCCTGTACATCAACTTAATATCGGCTTCAATAATCGGACGAATATCAGGACGAATGACTTTAAAGACAATTTCACGTCCATTTTCTTTCATCGTCGCGGTATGCACTTGTGCAATCGAAGCTGATGCTAACGCGACTTCATCAAAATCATCAAACCATTGCTCTACCGGACCACCCAATGATGCTTCAATAGTACGTTTTGCCAACTGACCATCAAACGGGGCCACCTGATCTTGCAGTAATGCCAGTTGATCTGCAATATGTGGAGGAAACAAGTCACGCCGAGTCGACATCATTTGACCAAACTTGATCCATACTGGCCCAAGTTCTTGTAATGCTAACCGTAGTCGCTCCCCTAAAGGTTTATCTGGATACTGGTTTTTAATCCAAAATAACGACTTTCGTAATTTTTTTGGTAATTCTGAACGTGGATCTTGTGGAATAAAATCATCCAAACCATAACGTAATTGTACTTCAATGATACGGTAAAGACGTTTGAATTCACGAATAGTCATCATGGCTATTATCGCTCAAGTAACTGATTTAATCGGGCCTCAAAACAGGCCACATCTGATCTCAAGTCATCAACTTGATCAGCAAAGTAAGCTATTTCTAATGGTTGTGGAAATAACTTCCACTCTTCCGTTAGTGTTTGAGCTAAATTTCGCTGGCGCTTAAGTAACCGCTGCTGAATAAACTGACCACTCGATTTCACTCCACTAACAACAGTATGAGCAATAACATCACCACTATAGTGCGACAATTTTTCTTCAATATCGGGTTTTAAGCCGCTCAACAAACTCGAAAAATGTTGCGCTAATTGTAGATCACCTTCAAGGGATAACTTATCGGCTTTAATTAGCTGGGTCACATTAGCTTGTTGACGTAATTCAGGTAATGCCGTTAAATTTAGCGCCAATTGACAATCAACATCCCCTTCATAAACCGCTAGTACATCAATTTGCTGACTAAAAATAAAATATAACGTTTTGCCAAATTCATTCAGAATCACGCTAATCACTTTGCCGCGTAAGCGTGATAAACGACGCTGACTATCAACATCATCTTTTACTAACTGATTAAGCGCCGTTTCTACTGCGCCAGTAACAAATGCATCTATTGGCATAGGGAACCTCAGAACTTATAACCACGGTGCAAAGCAACAATACCGCCAGTTAAATTGTAATAAGTAGTCTGATCAAACCCAGCGTCGTCCATCATACCTTTCAACGTTTCTTGATCAGGGTGCATACGAATAGATTCAGCTAAATAGCGATAACTTTCGCTATCATGTGCAATGATTTCACCGATTTTAGGCAATAAATGAAATGAGTAAGCATCATATATTTTTGATAAAGGCTCTAAAATTGGCTTAGAAAACTCGAGTACTAACAATCGACCACCGGGTTTTAATACGCGGTACATCGAACGTAAAGCTTGTTCTTTATCCGTAACATTACGTAAGCAGAAACTGATCGTAATACAATCAAAATAATTATCAGGAAAAGGTAACTCTTCTGCATTTGCTTGCACGTAACCAACATTACCCACAATGCCACTATCACGCAGTTTACTACGCCCAACCTTTAACATTGAATTGTTAATATCCGCTAGAATCACCTGACCACTATCACCGACCATACGCGAAAATTTAGCGGTTAAATCACCGGTACCACCGCCTAAATCAAGTACTCGTTGGCCACGGCGCACACCACTACAGTCAATCGTAAAACGCTTCCAAACGCGATGAATACCCATCGACATTAAATCATTCATAATGTCGTACTTTGCCGCTACTGAATGGAATACTTCAGCAACCATGGTTGCTTTTTCCTCTTTGGCTACGGTACGAAAGCCAAAGTGGGTGGTGTCTTGTGTGGTGTCCGTCATGCTCAATCCATTATGTGTCCTCGCGCTCATTCTATTATCACAATAAAATAGCTACTGAGGATTAAATTCATTTATTCAACTGGCTTAGTGTACTTGATGGTTGTCGTTTGCTCAAAGTGGTTTACTCTTTAAGCACTACAAATCAGATTCCGTTGTTGAGGTTATATGTGAAAATCCTCTCGCATCATGCAGTTGTGACTGTGATTTTTCAACTAATTGCGGGCTAATATCACGCTTCACTTCTACCCCTAATAACTTGAAGCTTTCAGCTTGGCGAATAATATTCCCCCGTCCACTAACTAACTTATTCATGGCGCTATGATAACTTTGGCTAGCTTTATCTAATGACGAACCTAATCCTTCCATATCAGTCACAAACAAGCGTAATTTGTCGTATAACTTACTCGCTCGATCAGCAATTTCTTTAGCGTTTTGATTTTGATTTTCGTTACGCCATAAATTATTAATGGTTCTCAGTGCCACCAACAAAGTAGTTGGACTGACTAGCATAATATTGAGATCCATCGCATCACGAATCAACTTAGGATCAGCAGCAATCCCAGCTTGAAAAGCAGGTTCAACCGGAATAAACATCAATACATAATCGAGACTTTGGACGCCATGCAGCTGATGATAATCTTTGCGGCTTAAACCTCGCATGTGCGCTCGCATTGAAGCAATATGCTCACTCATTGCCAGTTCCCGCTCTACCACGGTGTCAGCATTAAAGAACCGTTCATAAGCAACCAATGACATTTTAGCATCCACTACGACATCTTTTTGCTGAGGTAAATGCACCACTACATCAGGCTGATAACGTTTGCCATCTTCATTTTCAAGGCTCACTTGGGTTTGATATTCATGCCCTTCACGTAAACCCGATTCGGTTAATACCCGCGCTAATACCACTTCACCCCAATTACCTTGCGCTTTGTTATCACCTTTAAGGGCTTGAGTCAGATTAACCGCTTCCTGCGCCATCTGTTCATTAAGCTGTTTAAGATGATTAATTTGATGCACTAGAGTATGACGTTCGCGGGATTCTTGAGTGAAATTATCGTTAACTTGTTTTTTAAAACTTTCTAATTGCTCTTTCAATGGCATTAATAAGCTTTGAAGGCTGATTTTATTCTGCTCATCGACGCTACGAGTTTTATGTTCAAACAATTTATTAGCAAGGCTTTCAAATTGCACCCGTAATCGTTCTTCGGCATTTTCTAGTAGCTGAATTTTTTCTTCGGCTGATTTTTGTTCTTCAAAATGACGCGCATCTTGCTCGCGTAAATCGGCTTCAAGACGAGCATTAATGACACGAGCATTATCTAACTGTGTAGATAAATACTGTTTTTCATTTTGAAGGGCTTCAAAATGGCGCATTTTTTCAACCGCAGCCGATAAATTACCATGCAGTTGTCGAATTTCATGGGTCAAGCGATCACGTTCATCATCCATCTGTTCGAGTTCTTGATTACGTTCGTTTAACTGCTGTTGTAATTGCTGCTCACGTAATTGCAATAACCGTATATCAGCCTCTGCTTGCTGTTGGTGCAATTGCAATGTTTGTTCAAAACGTCCTTTTAACCATAGCATGGTAATAACACTAGCAACTGTCGCGCCAGAGATTGCCGCCAATAGGGAAATCACACCGCCACTCAACCATTCCGTCATATCAAATACTCTACAAAAACCACAAATCCATTTCTGTGGTAAGGCTAAGTCGATACTGGATAAATGTCCAGTTCAGCGGTTTTCATTGGTGATACTAACCTAGCGTTCTTTCTAATTGTTACATTCAAACCTAACTTTAATTGCCATCACCACATAAAAATAAAGCCTGTCAGTTTATCACTAACAGGCTCAATAACTGTTGATTCTCTATCTCAAAACAGCAATAACGTTATTCGTTAGTCACTGGAGCTTGATACCAGCTTTTCCCCCATTTTGACCATAAAACAAATAGCCCAGGGATCAATAACCACATTTGTAATGTCATCAACATTGGTGTCGCGAGATCAAGACGTTGAGTCAAACTCACCATCACTCCAGCACCACTCATCTGAAATAAACCTAATAGTGCTGCCGCAGTACCGGCACGATCACCAAACGGTGCTAATGCTTTACCTGCAGATGATCCCAATACAAACGCAAATCCAAATGAACAGATAAAAATAGGCACCATAAAGGCCCATGCCTGATTAATCGAGCTTAGTACCAACATTAATCCACCAGCAACCGCTAAAATAATCAGTCCAGCTTGTAATGTGCCACGAGTGCCAAAACGATCCATAAATTTCGGAGCCACCATACAAGCAATGATATTCAACGCCGCATTAATGCCAAACCATAGTGTAAATTGGTTCATATCGGCCCCAAGATGACTCATCAACCATACAGGTGCGGAAGTCACATACGCTAAAATGACTGCCATCGCTAACATACATAAACTCGCATGGTATAAAAATGTCGGCTCACGCAAAACTGACCAATAACGACTTAAACTCAACGTTGAACCACTAACATGGGTATTCGCCGGACGAGTCTCTTTAAACATCGTCATAATGAACAGCCCTGCCACTAATGCAAATCCCGCCATAAAACTAAAGTTCGAACGCCAACCAAACTCGTGGGTTAACCAAGTACCTAATAAGGGTGCTAAAGCGGGAATAAAACAGATTGCACCATTTAAATAACTGATCATACGACCACTTTTTTCTGCACCAAAGCTATCACGCACCCCAGAAAAAGCGGCTACCGACGTTGCACAAGCACCAAAACCTTGTAATAAACGCGCCGTTAATAGCATATCTAAGCTGGTCGCTAAATACGCCATTAAAGCACTAAAGCCATAAATCACAATACCAGCTAATGCAATCGGTCTACGTCCAAAGCGATCCGCTAATGGTCCGGCTAATAATTGCCCTAAACCAAGGCTAAACATAAACAATGTCACTGTATCTTGGACACGTACAGCACTCACCCCAAAACTATCAGCAATAGCAGGAAAAGCAGGTAAATAAATATCAATAGCCAACGGGCTAAATAACACCAAAACCACCATTAAAGTGACTAATTTGGTATCTGTAGAAGGGGTTGTTAACGAAGTCATATGACGTTCCTAAAAGATGATCGCGCCAAGTTTACGATTTTAGAGATATGAATAGAAATGGTATATATTCAATAGCACTTTTCCTTTTTGGAATATCAGTAATGATCGCTATTTAACCCAAATAACGCGATCACTTCAAAAATATAATAAATCCTAACCAATTGACCGTTAGCTAATTGATGCCAATCAACAAACACGCTAACGTAACCGCATCGACTTCATAACTAAATGCCTTCAATGAGCGTTTGTTATTTAAGTTCACAATTTACGCCATCGTTCAGATGACGATCTAATTAAAGGACGAAAACATGCAAGCAGCTATTTCTCAACGTATTGAACAAATCCGCCACTGGCTCGCTGAAAATCAATTAGATGCATTATTGATCCCTCACGAAGATGAATTTCTAGGTGAATACATTCCCGATCATAATGAGCGTCTACATTGGTTAACCGGATTTACTGGCTCTGCAGGCGCTGCCATTATTACCCGTGATAATGCTGCTGTTTTTGTCGATGGTCGTTATGTGGTGCAAGTGCGTAAACAAGTCCCTGCCGATGTATTTCAATACTGCCATCTAATTGAACAACCACCTATACAATGGGCACTTGAAAATTTAGCCGCTGGTAGCAAGGTAGCTATTGATGCTCGTCTTCATAGCGCGGCATGGTTAAACAATGCCATCACTGCAATCGATGGCGAATTAGCCTTGGTGTGTGTTGATGAAAATCCGATTGATCAACTATGGTTAGATCGCCCAGCACCTGTATTGTCTGACGCTCAATTAATGGGACTCGAATTTGTTGGTCAAGCAAGTGCTGATAAACGCCAACAAATTGCGGCATTACTAACAACACAAAAAGCCAGTGCGGCCTTTTTAAGTCAGCTCGATAGCATCGCATGGTTACTCAATATTCGTGGGGATGATGTTCATTGTCTGCCAGTATTATTATCAGCTGCCGTTATTCATGATGATGCTTCGGTTGATTTTTATATTGATCACCACCGCTTACCAGCAGACTTTGCCGCCCATGTCGGCGATGGCGTAACTATCTGTGAACCTGAGCAACTGGCTACAGGTTTAGCTTCTTTAGCGGGTAAGCGAGTACTGTTTGATTCAACAAATAGCAACGCATGGGCAGCGCAACAATTAAAAGATACCGGTGCACTATTAATTGAAGCAGCAAACCCAACCTTACTGCCAAAATCAACTAAAAATGCTACCGAAATGGCGGGCATGAAAGCGTGTCATATTCGAGATGGCGTCGCGATCAGTAAATTCTTAGCCTGGATTGATGCGCAAGTTGCGGCAGGTCATTTACTGGATGAAGCCCAATTATCAGATCAACTATGGCAATTCCGTCAGTTAGATCCAAGTTGCAGTGATGTGAGCTTTGATACCATTTCAGCGGCAGCAGGCAATGCGGCAATGTGCCACTACAATCACCTTAACCAACCGCAGCCAAGTAAACTGCAAATGGATACGGTGTACTTAGTCGATTCAGGCGGTCAATACCCAGATGGTACTACCGATATTACTCGTACCATTGCCATTGGTCAGCCGGGTGAAGAGGTTAAGCAAGCCTTTACTTTAGTCTTAAAAGGTCATATTGCTTTGGCATCTGCACGCTTCCCTAAAGGAACAACAGGTAGCCAACTTGATACGTTAGCGCGTCAACATTTATGGGCGTATGGATTTGATTATGATCATGGCACAGGTCACGGTGTTGGTCACTTTCTAAGTGTTCATGAAGGGCCACAACGGATATCTAAAGCTTATAATCCAGTCGCATTACAGCCCGGAATGGTGCTGTCGAATGAACCTGGATACTACCGCGCTGATGCATTTGGTATTCGCATTGAAAACCTTGAAGCAGTAGTAGAAATGGCAACCCAAGGCGATATGTCGGTAATGGGGTTTGAATCGCTAACTCGCGCACCGATTGATAAGCGTTTAATTGATTTAAGCTTATTAACAGATATCGAACTTACATGGCTTAACCATTACCATCACACCGTGTTTGAGGTTATTAGCCCAGCATTAAGCGGTGATGATTTAGCATGGTTAACTCAAGCAACAGCGCCATTACAACGCTAATTATAACGGCGTATTAATAACAATAAAAAAAGCCAGTGCACCTTCTGCACTGGCTTTTTATTAACCAGAATAAACCGCGTCCCAGTCTTTCCACACCACATCAACAAAATTCATTCTCGATCTTTAGCCTTCACTACCAATAAAGCTGTTAATGGACTGGATACTTGAGCATAACTCGTCTTACCTACCGACCCACTTCATACGCTATACGACCACTGATCACCGTCAGTCTAAACGTTTATCCCATCGCAACAGGATCAGTTGCTGTTGCCCTAATTCTGCAATATCAGCCACTCATTCGGCCATATTTTAAAAATTGGGAACCACTATATTGCGCAATTCAGTTATCGCTATTGCAGGATCGACGGCTTGGGTAATCGCGCTCACAACAGCCACGCCAGTAACCCCTGTACGCCTCACTTTTGCTGCACGCTCAATAGTGATCCCCCCTATCGCCACCGTTGGTACACGATCACCAATCAGTTTTTGATAAAGTGCTAATCGACTCACTCCTTGAGGTAATGACGACATGGCGTTAGTTGATGTCGTAAAGATATGACCCAAAGTGATATAACTGGGTTGGTATTCAAGCGCACGTAAAATCTCATAATAACCATGGGTAGAGATTCCAAGCCGCAATCCCGCTTGCTGAATCGCAGCTAAATGAGCACTATCAAGATCGTCTTGGCCAAGATGGACCCCATAAGCATGGTATTTAATTGCCAGCGACCAATAGTCATTAATGAATACTTGTGCTGAGGCTGATTCTCCAGCAGCAACGGCAGATTGAATTTGATTTTCAAGATCAGATACTTGTGGGTTATTGATTCGTAATTGAGCCGAGTTAACACCAAATTGTAAAACTCTCTCAATCCAATCACTGCTATCAACTAGTGCATATAAATCAAGCTGACTCGCATCTAAAGCGGCAAAGGGTGCCACCGCCTGACTATCTGTTAACCAGCCAATTTGTTTTATTTGAGGATGATTTACCGTTAAAGCACGAGGAAATACCTTAGCCTTTGAGGGCCAAATCAGTTCGCCCTGAGCATGCTGATTATGATCTTGATAACTCCGAGCATGGGCACGTGCCAATACCAACGCGTCCTCTAATGGATAATCAAGCGCAAGAGCCACCAATAACATGGCTCGTTGTGCCTCACTCGCGCCACTATGATGACAAGACACTGCTCGAGCCTGTCCTTGATGGTGCCAAATATCAATACAACCATCACTCGCAGGGAATCCACATAGCACCAAGCTAGGATCTGCGGCGACTTTTTGTTGCAACTCGGCTAATTCAGAAAAAGGGGCGAGCCACTGATCCCAGATTTGATAAGTTGGGGATGCACAATGTTCATCTGCAGCGACAAAATTAAACGCTAATGAACATTCCTTAGTCATTGTCTTAATATGAATTAACGGCTCACTGTTATTAACCGTTACTGTCACCGTTTCACCTAGTTGATATAACTCAGCAGGTATTAATAATGGCTCGATATGCATCAATAATGGCATTAAATGAAGGGGTAGCGATAAAGTGCTAATTGGTTAATCCTCTTTTAGCAGGGTGATAAAACTCACTGCCACGAGCACGAAATTTAACCGATTTTTGTTCCATGCCTACACGAGGATTATCACTAACCGTAATATCTACCGATGATAGCGTTTTCGTATAATCTCGAACTTCTTGAGAGATTTTCATTGAGCAAAATTGGGGTCTACACATTAAACAAAAATGGGTCACTTTCCCAGATTCCTGCGGTAAGGTTTGATCGTGATAGTCTCGAACAGCTTGTGGGTCAAAGCCTAAATTGATCTTCCCAAAGAAACCCAAACCGACCTTTTAGTACGAACTTGTGATCCTTGGTGGCCTTTTACTAAGTCTGCCGCATACGTGCACTGCTTGTACGTGATCAAACCGACTTTTACATCATCTTTATTTGATAATACGTCAAACACCACTTTGCCATAATTGAACCACCATGAGAAATAATCCCAAGTCGTCATTTGGTACATAACGTAATAAAGTCGCATCATTAATGGTAAAAGAATCACACTCAGTAATAGATGATAAAAAGCCGTGTAATTACACGGCTTTTTATGGCAGATAATCACAACACGGATTATTGCGAGATAAGCACATCACATTTGAGATTTTTTGCCAATGTCTCACTAACATCACCAAAAATATGAATACTAGACTTGTGATAACCAGTGATGACTAAATTAGCTTCAACTTTTTCAGCAAGCTCTTCTAAATGTTTCGCAATATCACCATTAGCAATATGTAATCCTGCGACAGGGTAAGATGAAACAGCGGCTAGATCTGATAATTGTGTCATCCGTTGTTTTGCAATCGCATCGTGCTCTTCTTGCAATTCAATTTCAACATCAATAAAACTAACATTTCCAACACCAGGTTCAACATAAGCAATATGTAATTCAGCATTATTTTGCTCAGCAATAACTCCGGCCTTCACCATTAATTTATGAGCATATTTATCTTCAGGGTTAACAGCAAGTAAGATTGTTTGATATAGCGACATAGCTTATCTCCGTGAGCCAATGCTCAATAGTGAATTTCTTAGTTATGATTATGATGCTATAAATGTAGCTATACAACCAACTATATGCCGACATTTTAATATAAGCTTAAATCAATGATTGCAGTTATCGAGAGTATTAACCAACTCAACAAGCGATTATTATGACGGTTTTTAATCATTACCTTTAACTGAAACGAGATACCAATGAGCCAATATTTATTACTAGGATTCATCGCAATCGGTGGTGCATTCGGCGCCTGCTCACGATACTTAATTTCTGAGTTTTGCGTTATTTTATTTGGCCGTGGCTTCCCATACGGAACATTAACCGTCAATATTATTGGCTCGCTAATTATGGGGCTATTAATGTCAGGGCTAAATCAAGGAATGATAGAAGCGGCACCATGGCGTCCAATGATAGGCTTAGGCTTTCTTGGCGCATTAACCACTTTCTCTACCTTTTCAATGGATAACATTGTAATGATGCAACAAGGTGAGTTTATCAAAGCAGGCTTAAACATCGTGCTTAACGTAACCGTCAGTCTGTTTGCTTGTTATATTGGCTATCAACTAATGATGAAAAGCTAATAAACATTCAAATATATAACCGCCGCAAGGCGGTTTTTTTTCATCAAAACGCAGGAAACGCAGGAAACGCAGGAAACGCAGGAAACGCAGGAAACGCAGGAAACGCAGGAAACGCAGGAAACAATATATCAAACTCAATATATATCATTATTTTTTTCGTTATAAACGAAAAAAGGCCATCCGTAAGGATGGCCTTTTAAAATTTGAAGCCTGGCGATGTCCTACTCTCACATGGGGAGACCCCACACTACCATCGGCGCTATTACGTTTCACTACTGAGTTCGGCATGGGATCAGGTGGGTCCATAACGCTATGGTCGCCAAGCAAATTCTGTTTTATTTATCGCCTTATGGCAATAAATAGCAATCTGGGAAAAATCTGACTAGTTTGTTCTCACACTCATTCAAGCGTTTGTAGAGTCCGTCTCTTCTCTTTAGAGAAGAAAAACCCCTTGGGTGTTGTATGGTTAAGCCTCACGGGCAATTAGTATCAGTTAGCTCAATGCCTCGCAGCACTTACACACCTGACCTATCAACGTTGTA
>NZ_NPIB01000018.1 GCF_002849605.1 Photobacterium carnosum | reverse complement strand
TATATATTGCAGCATTACAACACTAAGCGGGGCCATAGTTATAACAACTATTTACCGCCAGTGGTGATGGAAGCAGCCGCTTAATTTAAACACCTATAAAGGTGTACAGTTTTACTTGACCACTTCACTTAGTTCAGTTGGTGTTTTTTATTGGGAAGATTAGCGGACTGTTAATTTACATGTCACTGGTTCAAGTCCAGTAGAGTGAAGAAGAATAGAAAAGCCCGCAAGCAATTGCGGGCTTTTTTACGTTTGAAATTCAGTAAAAATAGTTTTTGAGAGTGCAGAATATCAGATCTCATCACTAAACAATTCCCTCTTAGTTCAGTTGGTGCTTTTTATTGGGAAGATTAGCGGACTCTTAATCCGTGTATCACGGGTTCAAGTCCAGTAGAGTGAAGCCAAATAGAAAAGCCCGCAAGTAATTGCGGGCTTTTTTACGTTTGAAATTCAGTAAAAATAGCTTTCGAGAGTGCAGGGTACTGGATCTTATCACCATATAATTCCTTCTTAGTTCAGTTGGTTTCTTTTTATTAGAAGCTTGGCGGACTGTTAATTCACATATCATTGGTTTAACTTCAGTAGAGGAAGCCAAATAGAAAAGCCCGCAAGCAATTGCGGGCTTTTTTACGTTTGAAATTCAGTAAAAATAGCTTTCGAGAGTGCAGGGTACTGGATCTTATCACCATATAATTCTTTCTTAGTTCAGTTGGTTTCTTTTTATTAGAAGCTTGGCGGACTGTTAATTCACATATCATTGGTTTAACTTCAGTAGAGGGAGCCAAATAGAAAAGCCCGCAAGCAATTGCGGGCTTTTTTACGTTTGAAATTCAGTAAAAATAGCTTTCGAGAGTGCAGGGTACTGGATCTTATCACCATATAATTCCCTCTTAGCTCCGTTGGTGTTTTTTATTCGTATTTAATGATTTTTGGTATAGATTGAAATCGTTGTATGTCTTCTTTTTTCATAAAGGAAGTTTTCATTTTAGTGACTATCAATTCATTAAATATAGGTATTTAATATAAAAACAATAATATTAGGACAACATGATGAAAAATTTTAATCATACCCACCATGATACTTTAGACTGTATTCATTCATTTGTTAAAGAACCCAATAAATTAATGCACTATTTATCTGAGTTCGATGAATGTTTAAGAACTGTATATGTTAATGATGCAGCTTTTATTATAGAAAATTTATTTGAACAAGAAATTGGAAAAGATACGATACTATTTCCAGAGATACATATTTATGATGTAAAAACGGCGATTAGTGATGATTATAACGATTCAATAAAAAAAATGATTGATAAGTTACCTTCGCTTACATTATGTCTGATAAAACTTAAATGTGGCGAACTTCTTACTTTTGTTGATGCATTTTTCTGTAGTCGAAACACAGCACTTCTAATGTTAAAAAATCTAGAAAATCATCTTGATGAGCATAAACGCTCTTATCATGTTGAGTATCATGGTCTACCTCATAGCGAAATGCTTGAATCATTACATTGCAATGATAAGTTTGATCTTGAGAAAGTATAGATAGAATAAATATATTAAAATAAAAAGATATTTAAATTGATAAACTATTTATTTTAATATTTTATAAAAAATAGAATGGATGATTGAGTGATAGATCATTAAATATTTATTGTGAGAGTATCAATAAATGACAAAGCCCACCGTAAAAGTGGGCTTAAAGATATATATAATATCGATATTTTTATAATGCAGGAGGCAACTGTCTTAACAATGCAAATACTTGTTTTTGTTTATTATGAGAAGCGATAAATCCAATTAACGTTTGATCTGCTGTATGTGCTTTAGCAATATAACCGTCATGATCTCGTTCAATCTGCCAATGGATATCCAATGCGGTTGTGATCCCAGCTAAACTTAATGGTAACCACGGTGTTTTAGCTTTAATTAACATTGGTGGTAATGATAACGGTGTTGGTGTTCCTGCCAATGTTTTAGCCAGTGCTATCGCTGATAACATGATGGGTTGAATAAATGCACTAAGTTTACCGTTGATCTCAGCACAATCGCCAATAGCGTAGACGTTAGTGGCTGAGGTTTGTAGCATATTATTGACAATAATTCCTCGATTAGTACTAATTCCAGCTTGTTGTGCTAATTGAAGCCTTGGTGCTAATCCCATAGCAGCAATGATGATATCTGTATGTATATCCTCTTTTCCCTGCTGTGAAATTATCATCTGTTCACCATCAGTGTTAATTTCACTGATTGTGGCATTTAACTGAAGGTCGATGTCTTTTTGACTTAACACTTGGTGTAGCTCTGCGGCAATAAAATCTGGCAGTAAAGCGGGCATCATGGCAGCGGCTTTATCGCACAATGTAATTTGTTTACCAGCGGTAGCTAAATCAATGGCTATTTCAGTACCAATTAAACCCGCGCCTAAAATAGTAATATGCTTTGCGGCATTTATTTGTAATTGGTTTTGCTGTAATTCAGACAGACTATTTAAGGTTATGATCTTATCGGTCGCATTACCTGCAAACTTCGGTATAAATGATATAGCACCCGTTGCAATAATTAACGAAGAATACTGCAATTGTTGTTGATTGAAATATACCCATTGTTGCGTAGTATTAATTTCCTTAATAACCGTTTCTGTTATTAACTTAATATTATATTCTGCTGCAAACTCAGCGGCGGTTTGTTTAATAAGATCTGTCGCTTGTTGATGACGACTAAATACATGGCTTAGTTCTGGTTTAGAATAATCAGCACCTTGATCCGCAGTTACTAAAGTAATGGCAGTATGTTGATCCAGTTTTCTAAACGATTTCACCCATTGGTAAGCAGCGAAGCCACTACCAATGACAATAATTGGATTTGACATTGTTAGCTCTCATTTCATTTAGTTGATAGGTTCAAATACTTCTTTACCAATACCACATTCTGGGCAAAGGAAACTATCAGGCACATCTTCCCAAGCAGTACCAGGGGTAACATCTTGATTCGGTTCACCAAGTGCAGGATCGTAAACCCATTGACAAACAGTACATAACATTTTTTGACCACTGGTTGCTTGTGTACAACATGTGGTTTTTGTATCTGTTGCGGGTTCTACTTCAACAACGCCTGTTTGTTCTACTATTTCAGGAATATCAATCGCGACTTGTAGTGTTGCTGCTGGTGTTACTTTGGTAGTGAAAGGTGCGTAATGATCATAAGGACGTTCAGTTTGAGCCCATTCTTTAGCGATCTTTTTACCATGATCACGGCATTCTTGTAGTGCTTTACCATCTGGACGCCACTTGGTTTTAAGGCCAATGGTAGTAAAGAAGCCAGCATCAGTTAAGCGTGCATGAATACGATCAACAGCACCACCGTTCCAACCATAACTACCAAATGCACCCGCTTTTTTATTTTTAAAGCGTAAGCCAGTGATTTCTTCCAGTAAGCCTGCAACTTTAGGCATCATGACATTGTTCATTGTTGATGAGCCGACAAGTATCCCTTTAGAGCGGAACATATTGGAAATAATTTCATTTTTATCATGACGAGCAACATTGAAAATACGCACAATGACTTGATTATCTTCTTCAGTGATCCCTTGTGCAATTGCATCTGCCATCATGCGGGTATTATTTGACATCGAATCATAGAAAATAGTGATGCGGTTTTCTTGATATTGATCGGCCCACTCAAGGTATTTCTCAATTATTTGAGTTGGATTATCACGCCAAATGACACCGTGTGAGGTTGCAACCATGTCTACTGGAAGGTTAAAGCCGAGAACTTCTTTAATCTTATTAGTAACCAGTGGGCTAAATGGTGTCAAAATATTTGCGTAATAACGTAGGCACTGATCAAGCAATTCGTTTTGGTCGACTTCGTCATTAAATAAACGCTCATCACAGTAATGTTGACCAAAAGCATCATTACTAAATAGAACCGCATCTTCTGTCATGTAAGTCATCATGCTATCAGGCCAGTGCAACATTGGTGTTTCAACAAACACTAATGCTTTACCATTACCAATATCAAGCGTATCGCCTGTTTTGACGGTGTTAAAGTTCCACTCAGGATGATGGTGATGACCAACGATTGAGTCAATTGCGTTTTCAGTACAATAGATAGGTGTATTAGGAATACGGCTCATTAATTCACTTAGAGCACCAGCATGATCTTCTTCAGCATGGTTAATAACGATAAAATCAATATCATTAAGATCAATTTCTTGTTCTAAATTTTGTAGGAAAGCTAATGTGAATTTGTGATCAACTGTATCGATGAGTACATTTTTGCCTTCACGAATTAAATAACTATTATAGCTTGTGCCACGGGTTGTTTTATATTCGGTACCATGAAAATCACGCACTTCCCAATCACGTTGACCAACCCAAGTAATATTGTTTTTAACATGAACAGCCATTTTTAAATTCCTTTAACGCTTTAAGTTGTATTTTGAATACATGTTATGTCGAGGGGTGGATTCTGTCAACAGTAAAGGGGTATTTAAAATGCATGTTATAATTTATTTGTTTGTTATCAATTGATTAATGTTTAAATTTGTTTTTGAACCGTCAATGTGTTGGCGGTTCATGATCGGAAGAAAATAATGAGAGGTGAGAATGATAATCAGCAGAGGTGTTAATTAAGATTAAAAACCAGCACAATAATAGTAATCAGGCTCACTGCATTGAGTACTGAATAGAGAATCGTTTTTGGCATGCTAAATGCCAAACTATTAAAATCTCGTTTTGAGCCAATAACCGTAATCGTTAAAGGTAATACAACCAATAAGCCAAATATCCAACGGATAGTATCAGTGATGGCGTAACCTATTTGAGTTTCAGCAACAATAAAACCTAGGATAGATAAAAGGAGGGTGGTGAGTGAAATTGCAAAGGTTCGATTGTAGGAATCCATTAGCTGAGCAAAAGCTTGATATTCTTCATCCGTAAAGTCTGATTTATTCGCCATGTTTTTTTCAATTTAATAATGAGGTAACTGTTTCTATTATAACGGATCATTGCTGATATAACGAAAATAAAGATAGTGACGCTAAAAGAGAAACATAGAAAGTGTTTGTTTAATAACCACAGATGAATGGTTTTAGTTATCTAACTGTATCTGTTAGGTAAAATACATTAAAAAACGTTTTAAAATTAATCAGTTGATCGTTTTTGAGTTTACAGCAGCTAATGTGAATTGTATTATACGCGCCATGGAGAGATGGCTGAGCGGTTGAAAGCACTGGTCTTGAAAACCAGCATACGTTTATAGCGTATCTAGGGTTCAAATCCCTATCTCTCCGCCAAATTACTAAAAAGCCAACATTTAGATGTTGGCTTTTTTTCGTCTGAATAAAATAGTGATGTATTTAATTGGTGCAATAAAAGCGGGTTCACATCCACTAATGCCCAAATCAACTCCGCCACACATTAAAAAGCCGCTATTTATTAGCGGCTTTTTTACGTTTAAACAAAAGTACAGTAAACTTACAGCAGGGTTCAAATCTTTGCACCTTAAAAAGATGAAATAACCCGTTATCTATGTGAATATAGACGTTATTTGTTTGGAAAATAATAATAATGAGTTTTGAACAATGGGCTTTTATTGCTGATCTTTATACCCCAATGATTGTCGTTATGTGCGTTATTAGCATGGTGTTATTAGGACGTGAGCAGGGGTTGAGAAGTGGGTTATTCGCGCTGAGTGGCATATTGCTTTCAACGGCTTTTATTTATGCGGTTATGTTTCTCGATAATTCAGTTGGTATTTGGCCTGCGTTTAATTTGGATTACAGTACTCACACTGCTATTGCCTTAGTCTTTATTGGTTACTTTCTTGTATACAGTCCCAAATTAAGGGGAGTGATGGTACTTTCAATGGTCGGTTATGCTGCTTTAATGATGCATCAGAAGTACCATACATTAACTGACATTATTACCACCACAATCTGTGTTATACCTGTCATCTTGTTGTGCCAATATAAATTTTCTGAAATGGCTAAGCGTTAGTTTTTTTTGTAATAATGACGTAATTGAGCTGATTAGCAATCTTGAGCTTAGACTTATGGCTATTCTTTGTGATTTTTAAATAAGTATTACGTTTTATAGTTGAGGTGTTAGTGGCAGTAAAGAAGAGAGATGATGTTTATCATACTCGCTGTGATGACAGTGAGTATGATCTCAATATTAAGCCGTCATGCAGGATATAGCGCTATCCTAAATTGGTCAAAATTTCACTTTCATTAAAATGAAGGCTGATAATATCGTTAAAATGCGTATATTCATCAATAAAAGGGACTTTAACATCAATAACTTCAGCTTTATCTATCGGTAACCATTGACCATTAATGGTGACTTTCCAAATAGTCTCTTTTAGTTTGATATATATTTTGGGTTGCATCCTTTACCTCATACCATTTTGCGATGGAATAGCTATTATGAGTGATTAGTTGTCTTATGGTATCGAACATTAAGTAATCTTCAATTGATATTTACCATAATTAATACCTTTAGCACAAAATATTAGTCACAACATATCGTTAATTGGAATAATCGTTGTAAAAATACAGACTAAAGCTGTTTTTAATAAAAAAGCTAACAGCGATAACTATTAGCTTTTTTTATATGTAAAATATTAGTAAAGAAAATTAATCTTCAAAATCAACAATTAGCTCGTCTTCTAAGTAATCCACCAAACATCCCAATGCTGGCGCAGAAACAATGTAAGAGGTGATTTCAGCCACTTCAGGTGTTGATCTGCGTAATACTTCTAATACTGTATGTTCTGGGTTATAAGCGACATTAAATTCTGTGGCAATCGTGCAGCTGTCGTTATATTCATCGATAGACAATTCAATTTCACCATTGTATTCACCAATATCTGTATCAAAATTATCAACTAAAATTTCGATCATAGCTTCATAGTAATGTTGGTAATCCATTGATTTTAACCTATTCTTATCTAAAAAATGTGCTATCTAATACGTTAGCATTCATGTTGCTATGTTACCTTATTTCAGACCGACAAAAAGCCTTAATCTAAAATAATCAGTTATATATGACTGCATGATACTAAGTATTGAATTCGAGTCGTCACTGTCATAATGAAGGCGCGAATTATTACACTTCTCACAAATCCTTACGGTTTCTAATCACTCGTTACATCTTTCGGTATCTTTTAATTGTTTGTTACATAAACCTATTAGCTAGAGTGGTGATAGCCATAATATTTAGTTATATAATATATGAAACCATATTGGTTAATAACACTTCATTAGTGAAAACAAAACATTAAATATAGATCGGTTGTATGGAATGCAACTATATAAGAATCATAGAGGATGAAATATTTAGGTCTGTTGAAGCGAGTGGACATACTTAGGAAATTAAGTGAAAAAAACAAATAAAATAACAGCGGCTCTATTCAGCGTTATGATCAGCGGCAATGCATATGCTTCTGATGTTAATGTCGTTTCTTTTGTTCCTGGCAAAACAATAGTTCAGAATGGAGACATGGTTTCCTATAATGGCGAATGTTTCGTTGCAAAAAATAACCCAGGGGTATGGGAATCGCCAAGTGTTGATTCATGGTTTTGGGATGCCGCTGAATGTTCAGGTGAACCAAATCCAAACCCAAATCCTGAGCCAGAACCTGAACCTGAACCAGAGCCGAATCCAAACCCAGATTTAGGTGGTATTATTCCTTTCATTCCGGGTACAACCCAAGTCAAAAATGGCGATGTTGTGTCATATGACGGACAGTGCTTTATTGCTCAAAATAATCCTGGTCTATGGGAAGCACCAAGTGCTAGTTCATGGTTCTGGGCGTTGACTGAATGTTCTGGTGAGCCTTCACCTGAACCTGATGTGACAGAATTATCAATTTTATCTCCAGTAGCTAGCCAGTTATTGAAAGTTAATGAAGCGATTGTAATCAAAGCCCGCATTGATGGTGAATTGGCAACTAAAGTTGAGTTTTGGGTTAATAATACTAAATTAGCTGAAAAAGCCATTGATCAAAGTAATCTACTTTATTCGCAAACTTGGACGCCAAGTGAAGCAGGTAGTGCAGCGATTAATATCTTTGTGTTTGATAAAAATAATCAAAAAATCGAACAAAAATCTGTTTCTGTAAAAGTAGAAGCTGAAGGTAATGACGACTTTACCGCGCCAGTGGTGACATTTACTTCACCAACGAATGGTTCAACTGTTAATAAAACTGACACTGTTTCTATTTCTATTAATGCATCAGATGCAGATAAAGACTTAACGACATTGGTTGTTAATGCGAATAACCAACAAATCTGTACATTTGATGCGGCTGTAGCAAATACATTTAGTTGTGATTGGCAACCGACTCAAACAGGTAGCGTAACACTGAGCGCTATCGCAACTGATGCACAAGCTCTTTCTTCTAGCACAAGTTTAAGTATTACCGTTAAAGAAGAAACAGTAGAGCCGCCAGTAACGCCTCCGGGTGGATTGTGTGAAGAGTTTAATGTTTACCCAGACTGGACGCGTGGCGATCATGCAACCACTGGTGATATTATGGTTAATAACAATATTGCTTATTCTGCAATTTATTGGACACAAAGCAAACCGGGTAGTGACAGTACATGGGCTTTACATCTAAATTGTGATGGTTCAGAACCTGGCACGGCGCCGCTTCTTTCATTACCAAATCCGATGGATCCTGTACGTCTGGAAGTCGCGGGTTGGCCAAATACCTTTGTGGTTGCAAGCCCATCTTTAACTGCTCCTGCAACATTAACGATTGAAACGAGTAATAGTGCAGATTTAGCTGATGTAGATAAGCTAACCGCTACATTTGTATCAATGATTGAAATGGCTGCACAAGCAAGTTCTTCATCTATTATTATTAATAGTGATGTGCTTGATAAAGCAACGCAAGATAAAGGATTGTCTTCAGAGAAGATTGCCGTTAAAGAAGCCCTAATTAAAGCGGTTGATAGTACTGGCAGCAAAATTGATATTGATGCGATCAATGCACTTAGCAATGATCTAAAAGGTTGGGCACAAGCTCATAACCTGATTATATCGACACTTGCACCAGAAGCGACGTTTGGTTGGTCTCTAAGTATTGGCGATTTTGCTTATAATCCTCATTCTGGTCGTCAATCTGTATGGAATGCGGCGTCTAATTACACCGCCGAGTTATTAAATAAGCTTGCGCTTTATAAAGCAGACAGTGCAACTAAAGCTGACTTTATTACATTTACTAAGCCAGAAACAACGGCAATGTTGTCAAATGAACAATGGCATAACGCACTAGAGTATGTTAAGCAAGTAACTGATTATGCTAAAGTTCCTGCAATGTTAGCGGATATGCCAACAGATCAAGCTGCTAACTACTTTATGGGTGATAGCTCGCATAAAGCGCAAATTCGTAAAGCGGCTTTCAGTAATATTTTTGCTATTTTGTTTAACAAAGATACGGCTACTTTAACCGATAAAATTGAACAGTATCAAGCGGTAAAAGTACCATTGTACTATGTGGGTGAAGAGTTAGAAAAAGGTTCATTAACACGTATTGAAGCGTTGAATAAAGCGTTAGCAAACGCAGAAAATGTGATGGACAATGAAGCATTCTTATATGAAACACCACAATCACAGTGGATCCCATCGACTGTTTATAAGTGGAATGATTTCCTTGATGGCTTAAATGCGATGCATAACATTGGTGTTGCAGGCAATAAGTTCTGGTTATTAAATGATGAAGCAGATGATGCAACTAACATCACTTATGCCAAAGTTGCGATTGCTGCTTTCTTAGCACAAAGTATGCAAGAAACCATTCGTTACAACGCGTGTGATGAAAATAACTGGTCTGAAGTAAAATATGGTGCACCAGCCGATTATCCAATGTCAGCAAGTTGTGGTCAGTTAGGTCAGAAATACGCAGATTACGGTGTAAACCCTGATTCTGGCTTAGATTACGCTTACTCTTGCCCTCGTGATAACAAGATGGAAGTCAGTGCACTAACGCATGCTAAATGGTATGGCGCGCCAGCTCCAGTCTTTGCAGCGCCTAACGCTGTATTAGAAGAGCGCGGTTTGCTGGTTAATGGTCATGTTGGTCGTTGGACGAACAGCGGTCACTGTAATGATGTGCCAGAAAATGTAGATACGTCAAAGCAAGTATGGGAACGTGATGAATGTAAAACTTACGTTGGCCAAAAAGCGGGTACATTCCTTTGGGATGGTAGCAGTCAAGAAAGTGTTGAAGGTTGTGGCTGGTGGGGTCGTGGTGTAATTCAAACTACGGGTCGTCAGAACTTTGGTACCCTTAACCATTACTTAGGCCGTTCACACGTTGATCCTGCAACGATTGGTAAAACGATTGATGGTGTAACGGTTGAAGCTCCACCGGCGAATCCATTATATGCAGATCTTGATTTATGTTCGAATCCAGGCTTGATTTGTAGCTCTGAAGAGAACAAAGAAATTAAGTGGATTGCAGGTTTATTCTACTGGGTAACATCAGTACAAGAATACTCAAATGAAGGTGGTCAATATGCCGATTGGAACTACTACAACGAAATTAAAAAATACGTTGATGGTGGCCTGAAAGGTACGCAATTTATTGATGACGTTTCAGGTATTGTAAACCGTGGCTGTCCTGACACTGTTTGTGAAAGTGGTGAAGTGCATAACGTTAAAGAGCGTCAAGCCAACTTTAAGTTAGTATTAGAAAAGTTAGGTGTTAAAGCACAATTATAACGGTTAACAAATAACAGTTATTTTAGACTACCAGTCAGTGATGATTGGTTATAAATAAGAAAGAACCCTGCTTTTGAAGTAGGGTTCTTTTTTTGTAAATAATCCGTCGTATAAATAGGATAAAGAGTAGCTTATAGCCAGCCTTTACGTTTAAAGAACAGATAAGGGGCGAAACCTGCCAATATCATCAGCCCTAGCGCATAGGGGTAGCCAAACTCCCAATGAAGTTCAGGCATAAAATTAAAGTTCATTCCGTAACTAGAGGCAACCAATGTTGGCGGAAGAAAGACCACTGATACCACTGAGAATATTTTAATAATGCGGTTCTGCTCAATATTAATAAAGCCCATTGCCGCGTCCATTAGGAAGTTAACCTTTTGGAATAAAGATTCATTGTGCGGTAATAAAGAATCAATATCGCGTAACACTTCACGAGCTTGCTCTAATTCAATTTCAGGTAAACGCGCTTTGCGAACTAAAAAGCTTAATGCTCGCTGAGTATCCATTAGGCACAAGCGTATTTTCCAACCAGCATCTTCTTGTTTTGCTAGATGCGATAAGGCTTGATCAAAATTGGCACCGGGTTTATTACCACTTAAAATAGTTTTACCAATCGACTCTAGTTCGCTATAAATATCTTCAATAACGTCGGCAAGTTGTTCTATTTTCGTTTCAAATAGATCGAGTAATAATTCATAAGCATTGCCTTGCTGCAAACGCTGTGTACGAGCACGCATGCGATAAAGACGAAATGCGGGTAATTCACGTTCGCGTAAGGTAAATAAGCGACCATCTCTAATGGTAAAAGCTACTGTTGCATTGCTTACATAATCATCCATATCTTCATAATAAAAGAATGAGTGAATGTGTAAGCCATCTTCATCTTCAAAAAAACGCGCACTGGCTTCAATGTCTTCTAGTTCAGGGCGAGTTGCAAGGCCTTGTCCTAGTTCCTGTTGAACACGTTCGCGTTCTGCTTCATTGGGTTCGATAAGATCAACCCATAATGCTGATGAAATGGGATCTTTGGCTTCTAAATCTAAACGTTGTAAACGTAAATCGTTTAATGCGTATGCGTTCAGCATGTCTTATATCTCCACTAATGGCGATGATATAAAGAACACTTTAAAACACGATTTGAGGCTGATAAAAACAGCGTCGACCAATGCAAAACTGGAATAATAAGATTTTAAGCAGAAGCAACGAATATAAGGAATAGTGCATGCTGACAGTTAAACATTGTCAACTTACATACAAAAGCAGAAGAGGACAGATTAACGGAGAAAAATCTCATTCCAGTACCGACTGGGTGTGTTCAAAGCGGTGTCCTCTCAAATAATGGTGTGCACATGTTACATCTGACTGCAAAAGTGTTCAAGTTATGCTATTGCAACATTAGATTTTTTTTTAGGTGTGTTAAGTCAAAAGCTTATTCATGCACGATTAAGGTTTACTCACATCAGTTTGATTATTTGTTGATTAATTATAACGATAATTTATTATTTTTCGTGATTAAATGTGGAATTAAGTAGAATTATTGTTATTTAACGTTAAATATCAGATGCGGTGTTTAATTGAAATGTTCACTCAGAAAATCCAAAAAGACGCGAACTTTACTTGAAACTAATTGCCGATGTTGATAAATCGCATAAGTGCTTGTTTCATAGTGACACGGACTGAACGTCGATTGAGGGAGCAGTTGTACCAGTTTGCCGTTGTTAAGTTCTTCATCAATAGCCCATTGTGGCAGTAGAGCGATACCACCTCCGTTTAATATGAGTTGTTTTTGGCCATTAACAGAGTTGACCTCCATGTAATAAGGGATCTCTATTTTTGATGGTTTATTATTTAAGATATACCAATCATGCCAACCTTTAAATCCATAGACTAAGCAATCATGCTGGGCTAAATCTGCGGTTGTTTTAGGTATACTTCGATGTGCTAAATAGCTTGGGCTAGCACAAAGTATAAAATGATTATTCATGAGTTTTTTAGCGATTAAATTAGAATCGGGTAATCGGCCACTACGAATAGCGACATCGACATTTTCTTCAATTAGATCAACGATCCTTTCAGTAATTTCAATCTCAACTTTTATGTCAGGAAATGCGGCTCTAAATAAAGGTAGAAGGGGCAGTATTTTATTTTCACCAAACGCCACCGTTGCACTGATTTTAAGTCGACCTTTAGGTGAGTTGTGTACAATATTTACCGCACGTTTCGCCTCGTCAAATTCAGCGATGATACGTTTGGAATATTGATAAAATACCAATCCAGCTTCAGTTACGCCAACATTACGTGTTGTACGATCTAATATTCGAACATTTAATTCTGCTTCTAAAGCAGAAAGCTGTCTTGAAATAGATGAGGGTTGAACATCGAAAACTTGGCTTGCTTTGGATATGGAACCTTGTTCTACGACACAATTGAAATAAGCAAGGCGAGTGAAAAGACTCATATTAATGACTCATATAATAAAATTGATTATTTTAGGGGATGAATACCGTTCATCACCAAGATAGTACATGCTTATCTTATATTATTGATCCACTTTTTAAACATTAACGCTTACATAATTGCTTTTAAAGCAAAACTATATTGTCTGATCGTTGGTTCATGTCTCTAGTTATTCTCATTAATATGCAGATTCTGATTAATTGAGAGAAGAACAAAATGAATTCTATAAATACCGCTATTATTGCATCGTGCTTTTCTGTAACGGCACAACAATTAATTAAAAAACTGACCGCGACAGGAACCCATATCGTAGCGATTGGCCGCATTGGTGATGAAAATAGAGCTAAAGATTTAGAACGTAAATACTCGGGAAAGATTACGGTTTTATTGGGAGATCTTACTGATGAACAGCAAAGTCAAACATTAGTAGCAAAAGCAGCTGATATTTTGGGCCATGTTGATGCTTACTTTCATTGCTCTGGAATATATACATGGAGCTATTGGAAAGATATTGATGTTAATAAAGTAGTGGATCTATTTAATGTGAATTTTATGACCGCATTCATTTTTGGACGTGAAGTGTTTAAATTAATGGAAGCTCAAGGTGACGGTTGCTTAATGTTTGTATCAGCTCGAGATACCGTACGTAATATACCCGCAGGATTTGGACCTTATATGGCTTCAAAAATTGCATTGAATGCATTTGTAGAGAGCTTGGCCGCAGAAGGGGCATCATCAAATGTGTGTGTAAATGCCGTTTTACCTACGATTGTTGATACTGCTATAAATCGTGAAGCTATGCCTGATGCCGATCCTGCTACTTGGGTACATCCATCAGATCTTGCAGATTTGATGATTGATTTAAGCCAGCCCAATAAATCCTATTTAAGTGGTGCTTTGATAACCGTTAATAATAAGCTGCATTAATTTTTGGTTATTTTTACTCATATAATGTCTGATGCTAAATCGATCCTAAAATCATAGGCATGGCGACAATAACAGATAATATTAACGTTATTATTGAAGGGATAGCATCTTTTACGGTATCAAATCTAAAGTGAAAGAACATTGCCCCCGTTGATACGCATATAATAAAAGTGGCCCCGATAGTACTGATTAATGGGCTGACCATGATCATTCCGATTAACAGCATTATTGCCCCTGTTGCTTCAATAATACCGACAATAAACATTATGCTACGGTTAAGTCCATAACGACGAAAAAAGGTCAATTGCGGTTCAAAGATGACTTTTACCCAGCCAAACATCTTAACTGAACTTGTGAATAAGAAAAATGCGATGAGTAGACCTTGAATAAATAGCATGATGTAAACTCCTTGGTAAACGATAAGCTTATTAAAGCATTCCAATTGGAGATTAAGGAGGGTAGTATTTCGCTTATTATGATTCCAAACTGGAATGTGTCGTGGATAAATTTGATTGTTTAAAAGTATTTACTCGAGTTGCTCATTTAAGGAGTTTTACTGCTGCAGCGAATGAATTCAATACGACGCAAAGTGCGGTAAGTAAGAAAATCGCTTGGTTAGAAAAACAAGTAGGCGTGAGCTTGTTTTATCGACATGCCCGTGCGATTAGCCTCACTGAGAGTGGGCAACAATATTTAGGTTTAGCGTTAAATATTACCCATGAAATGGATTGCTTTGAATCTAATTTACGCCAAGAACAGGCAACTATTTCGGGGGTACTAAAGCTATCAGTGCCAAGTGCTTTTAGCACCCAGTTACTGTCTCAGCCTCTTAATCAATTTTTAAATTTACATCCGCAAGTTACCGTTGATGTTTCAGTGTCTGATAAATTTGTTGATTTACTTGAAGGTAATATTGATATAGCCATACGTGCTGCATATCTTAAAGATTCAGGTTTAAAAGCCAAATGGTTATTGGATAATGAATTGGTGTATTTTGCATCTCCTGATTATTTAAAAACGACTCCAGCCATTGTTGATATTGACGATTTACGTCAGCATAAATGTTTAACTTATTCTTTATCGACACCATCAAATCTATGGCGTTTCAATACGGGCAAAGAAATCGTAAAAATAAAAGTTAATGAACAAATTAGAAGTGATAATCCTGAGATGTTAGTTCAAATGGCTAAACTCGGTCAGGGTATAGCGGCAATGCCGAGATGGATGGTAGAACAAGATCTACAATCTGGCACGTTGATTTTATTACTGACACAATATGAAACCCAAAAATTACCCATGTATATGGTCTATAAAGACGCAGAACAGCAACCTCAACGTATTCGTTCTTTTATTGACTTTTTAGCGGATTACTTCAATTCTTGATTCTGTAGATACGTTTATTTTTATAGTTTAAGTCTGTCTAATAATCTTGATAGTCAGCTATTTGAGCAAGCCAAAGTTTCTCCTCAATCTCTCGCATAGTGAAACGCTTAGAAAGTAATGGCTTCACCTTTAGTGGATATGCCCTTACTTGTAATGATATTCAATCGCTTTCTTTGTTATTTACTCGCTATTAACTTATAGAAGTGTTTTTTGGCTAAAATAAACTAAACAGTTTAGTTTAAAGTTATTGACAGGTGCTGCTCTTCACTATAGATTAAACGAAACAGTTTAGTTCAATCATATAGGGATAGATGTGGATATTTTAAGAAAAAACATGTTAGCGCTATCAACGACAACAATAGGGTATAAAGTCGGTGTTTTTGGGGTTGTGTTAGTTTTATTGTGGATTGGTATTTTTAAATTTACGCCAACAGAAGCGGCAGCAATTGAACCTCTTATTAAAAATCATCCCTTAATGGGTTGGACATACCATTTTTTCTCAGTTCAAACCGTCTCTAATCTTGTAGGATTTAGTGAGATAGTCGTGGCGATTGGACTTTTTTATGGTTTCTTTAACCCTAAGGTCGGTTATATCTCAGGTATTGTTGCCAGTGCTATTTTTATAGTGACACTCAGTTTCTTATTTACTACACCAAATACTTGGAAAATAGTCGATGGCGTTCCTATTGCAAACTTCTTCTTAGTTAAAGATATTCTATTTTTAGCCATTGCAATAATGGTTGTTGAACACAATAAAAAATTATTACCTCATAAATCGCAATAGCAACTTTGTGATAACAGTTAGTTTGGATAAATCATACTCTGGTGCATTAATAAATCATCAGTAGCAAACAAGTAATTATAAATAAGCGGAACTCAAATTATGAAAAAAATATTTTTAGCCACTTTAATCTTTTTATTCTCATCTTCTATTTTTGCACAAAATATAGGGAATAATTCCGACCGTTTAGGTGACAAACAACTTAAAACTGCAGTTATGCAAGATAAAAGCGCAGCAGTGGTCGCGGGTAATAACATTAGAGATAATTTAGACACCTTAAACAGTCTGGAGTTAAGTAAAAAACTTAATATATGGCGAAATACATATAATTCTACCAAGCTAAAAAATACGTCTATGACTATTGATGAATTATATGCCCAGAATGGTACGGTTAGTTATCAAGCTATTGTAAATGTGAGATATCAATACACCGTTCGTGAGTCAAACAAGTAACGTTAACAAAGAATGACCGTCTATCAAGGCGGTCTTTATCTGTAAGGAATATGAAGAAGAATATGGGACAGCCATAACTTTTACAAAGAGCAACCAAGCACCAAGCAATAGGCGAGCAATAAAGGACAGCCATAACCTTGTACATTAATAATGAGCTACTACACTTAATCTTCAAGTTGCTTATGGTGAAATAAATGACAATCTCAAGACGAAAATTGATAGAGCCTCAAATTACGCCTTTTTATCATGTAATTAATCGTTGTGTACGTCGTGCATATTTGTGTGGGGATGATCCGTATAATGGCAAAAACTATCAACACCGTCGTGGTTGGATAGTAAATAAAATCAAACAATTAGCCGCTATTTTTTGTATTGATGTGTGCGCTTATGCCGTGATGAGTAATCATTATCATTTAGTGCTAAAAATAGATACCGAGCAGCAGCAAAAGCTAACCCCTGAAGCGGTGATATCACGTTGGTTACAGTTATTTAGTGGTCATCCTATCGCTGTCGATTTTTTAAAAGAGGGTCAAATTAGCTCGGATAAACAACAAACATTATCAGACTTAGTGGCTGAATGGCAGCAACGATTAGGCAGTATTAGCTGGTTCATGCGCTGTCTTAATGAAGAAATAGCACGAAAATCCAATAAAGAAGATCAATGTAAAGGGGCGTTTTGGGAAGGACGATTTAAGTCTCAGGCACTACTGGACGAGCAAGCGTTATTATCTTGCATGATGTACGTTGATTTAAATCCTATTAGAGCAGGCATTACACCGTCACTAGAACAGTCAGATTTTACCTCTATTCAGCAACGTATTCGTGAATATCAACAAGTAAAAACCTCATCTAAACAATCATCATCAAGTAACTCTTATTTTCAGTTATTACCCTTTGTTGGTGCTGAGCATCAAGCTAAAACCGCAGGTATAAACTTTGCTTTTGCCGATTACCTTGAACTGATTGACTGGACTGGCCGATGTATTCGAAATGATAAAAAAGGCTTTATAGCACCTAATCAGCCAAAGATTTTACAGCAAATGGGAATAACATCAGATGCTTGGCTTGAGCACAGTGAACAATTTATGGAACATTATGCCAATATAAGCGGTAAATGGTCCCGAATGTGTGCCTTCAAGCAACATGCAGGTGGGCATTGGTGTAAAGGAAAGTCGGCGAGTCACCAGCTACACCCTAATTAAACATAGTTTCTTATAATTAGATGAAAACACTGCAATAACCGTCAGGATTGTAGGTTTTGTTGATCCTGAAATATGGTAACAGAAACGATTTAATGAAGAATTATAAACAATGAGCTGTAAATTTCAGATTCGAGAGTTTATTGCTGGTGGAATGGTTTGTTTTTTAGGGACTCAATTTAAAAGCAAAAGATATGGCTGTCCTATGTTTGTTCCATTCAATGTTTGATTTATACCGCATAAACATCATTACCGTTCAGGTTTCTATAAAGGATCTGCTGGTAAGATGGAAACAGACAATATACAAAAGGCTATAACCAACATGAGGTTCAAATGATCCGCTGAGAAAGCAGGACTTAATCATCATTTGGTTATTGCTATTAACGGGATAAAGGTTACATGTGCATAATGATCGGAACATCATTATATAAATGCGATTTGTAACCAAAGTCATTGCAATACTAATCAAGAACGAAAAAGCACTCACCATTTTTGTGGTAGTGATGGATAGACTCTGCAGGACATTAATTACTCAGCGAAGTCAGTATCCTATCTAGTCGCTTTTTTATACCGCGCTTTTAGTAAGTAACTATAAATAAAATACTCTTATGACAATAATCAAACAGCTTTCATTAGCAGCAACCATCGCTGCATTATTTACCTCTAGTACAGTATTTGCCACACCTAGCAACAATGCAATGAACACTATGCCTAATAGTGATTACTTCGCGGCAACGCAATACAAAGCAGCTCAAGCTCCACTCAATAGTTTCGGTGCTATTGATGTAAAAACCAGTATTCCAGAAAATATACAAGTGCCTGCTGCACCAGTAGAAGCTGGTGGCAATAATGGTATCCCAGAAACGCTGGTGCAAAAATGGACTCAGGCAGGAATATTCTCACCTCAAGTTGAAGCACGCGCTTTCATTTTAATGGATGCTAACACGGGACAGATTATTGCCGCTAACGATGCCAACATGCGTATGGCCCCAGCCAGCACCACCAAGTTAATGCTCATGTACATTGTTGAACAAAAACTGGCCGACGGTGTAATTTCACTCGACTCAAAAGTACAAGTACCAGAAGTCGCGTGGCGCACGGGTGGCTCAAGAATGTTCTTAAAGCCTGGCTCTTTTGTTTCAGTGAAAGATCTTATCTCAGGTATGATTGTTGAATCGGGCAATGATGCCGCTGTAACACTGGCAAACTACATAGCGGGTTCGCAATCTTCATTCGTTGCAATGATGAACGCGACAGCCGTTAAGTTAGGTATGCACAATACCCACTTTACCACTGTCATGGGTCTGCCTGCGCCAGCACATTTCTCAACCGCTTATGATCTTGGGCTGCTCGGACAGCACATCATGAACGACTACCCTCAATACTTTCATTTTTTCAGTCAAAAGTATTTTGAATACAATCATATCCGCCAACCAAATTTCAATCGCTTATTGTTCACTTATCAATATGCGACGGGCATGAAAACAGGCAGTACAGAAGCTGCGGGCTACTCGCTGGTAAGCTCTGCTGAGATACCCAATAACCCAATGAAGTTGGTTGGCGTTGTTCTAGGTACAAAATCACTGAATGATGTTGCCGCTCAAAGTAAGGCACTATTCAATTACGGCTTTCACTTCTTCAAGCAAGACACCTTGTATGCAGCAAACAGTAAGCTTTCTGAACAAAACGTTTGGGGAGGAAAACAAGATACTGTCTCTCTAGGCCTTGATAAGCCACTAACCTTGGTTCTTCCTTCCAGTGTTGATGAGAAAGGTCTGGTAACTAAGCTTCAAATTGACCGTGATATCAAAGCACCGGTTGAGAAGGGTGAGAAATTAGGCGAAATTACCGTAACCTATAAAGACAAAGTTATTCAATCAAAGCCACTTGTCGCGCTCAACAGCGTTCAACAAGGCGGTTGGTTCACTCGAACCTGGGCAAGTATCTCATTATATTTCCATAACTTGCTAGCATCTTACGGTCTGTAAACTTTAAAAAATCGTAACAACCATCATACGAATAAAGCCAATACTCTTAGTCGAAAGTGAATAAGGTATTGGCTTTTATTTGGATATAACAATGCCTAAAAAATAATGGACACCCATAACTTTTTCTCTCGCTGCTGCCATTCTCAACAACACATGCCCGTGTCCAAATGTTGTCATTCCCTACAACAAAAATATGGCTGTCCCATGTTTCTCTTTGTCCCATGTTTTTCTTTAAGGTTAAATATTGTGAAGTAAGGGACAATAATGACTGAATATTGAATGGCAAAATAAAATAAAATAATGTAAGTCTATATTATTTTATAGTTTCTTAGACAGATATTCACTTGGTGGCGTATAAAGGAGGTTTTAAAAAGTAGATAAAAAATGATTGATTTTAGTAAGTTAGGTGGTGGACAAACGTATGATACAGCATTACCACCACGTGAAATATTTCAAGCTTTACCAAAAATAAGCCAGCAAAAATATCAATATCCACGGGACGTACAATCACAAGTATGGCAAAAGTGGTTTGATATTAGGAATACTGAAAACTTAGTTATTAAGATGAATACTGGTGGTGGAAAGACAATAGTAGGATTGCTTACTTTAAAAAGTTGTTTAAATGAAAAAATAGCACCTGCTGTTTACGTTGTGCCTGATAATTATTTAGTTGAACAAGTTATAAATGAAGCTGACGAAATAGGTATAAAAACTACTAAAGATGAAACATGCCCAAGTTTTTTATCAGGGAAAAGCATACTTGTTATAAATATACATAAATTGGTAAATGGCCGTTCAAAATTTGGTGTTGGTGATGATGGTATTAAAATCAATATAGGTAGTATTATTATTGATGATGCACATGCATGTATTAATACAGTTGAAGATCAATTTACAATAAAAATAAATAATGGTAGTGAAGCTTATAAAGAATTAATGACTCTTTTTACACCATCGTTAAAAAAACAAAATTTTAGTCGTTATAATGAGATTGTTGAAGGTGACTATTCTGCTTTTTTACAATTACCATTTTGGACATGGCAAGATAAACAAGAAGAAATAACAGAAATCCTTGTGAAAAATAGAAAACATAATGATTTATTATTTAGTTATCCATTAATGAAAGATAATTTAAAGCTTTGTAACTGTGTTGTGCATTCAAGTTATATTGAAATATCACCACATTGTATTCCTATATCAGTAATACCATCTTTGCAGGAAGCGAAAAGAAAGATCTTCATGACTGCAACATTAGCTGATGATACGATATTATCTACTCATTTTGGTGTGGATCCTCAATTTATATCAAATACTATAACTCCTGATAATGCAGGTGATGCTGGCGATAGAATGATTTTGATGCCGCAAGTAATTAACCCTGAAATAACAGATAATGATATAAAATCCCTATGCAAACAAATTTCACTAAATAAAAACGTTGTTATTATTGTACCATCTGAGTATAGATCAAAGCATTGGGATGATGTTGTTGATTTAAAATTAAATGCTAATAATATAGAAGCTGGCATTGAACGTTTGAATAGAGAACATGTAGGCTTAACTGTTTTAATTAATAGATATGATGGTATAGATTTACCGCATAATGCATGCCGTTTATTAGTCTTAGATGGTATACCTAATACGCGTCGGCTTATTGATAAAGTTAAACAGGGATATTTACTATCTAGTGGGTTACATGCAGCAAGATATATTCAAACAATAGAACAAGGAATGGGAAGAGGTGTAAGATCTAATAATGATTATTGTGTTGTATTATTAACAGGGAAAGAGCTGACTAGCATGCTTTATGTTGACAATGCAAAAAAACACTTCTCTCCGGCTACGCTAAAACAAGTTGAGATGTCTGAAAGTATATCAGAGCAGATACAAGGAAAACCAATATCAGAACTACTTAGCGTTATGGATTATTGTTTTAACCAACAAACAGATTGGATAACATTTACTAGGGGTAATTTATCTTCATTACAATATGAAAAAACAGAGAGTACAAATCCATTAACTTTATCTATTCTGTCTGCATATAATGCAACCAATAGAGGGAATATTTCAAGTGCTATTGATGTATTAGATACAGCTGTGAAATGTTGTAAGGAGAAAAAATCTGAAGGATATATGAAACAAATTCTTTCAGAATATGTAAATATTCAAGATAAAATTGAGTCACAGAAAATATTACATGCTGCTAACAGTCTGAATGCTCGGCTATTAAAGCCTATCGATGGTATGCAATATCAAAGGATAAATGAAATTACTCACGAACAAGCTATTTGTTGTTCCAATTATTTAACATCAACATTTATTATTGCAAATAAAGCAATAATAGGTGTTGATGGTATTTTAGATAATTTACGATTTATACCTGATTCTTATCAAAAATTCGAATTCTCTATTAATACTTTAGCAAATATTTTGGGTTTTCGAGGACAAAGACCAGAAGAAGATTATGGTAAAGGACCTGATAATCTTTGGGCTCTAGGTAATAATCAATATTTAGTAATTGAATGTAAAAATGAAGCAACGTCAGATAAAATAACTAAATATTATTGCAATCAATTATCTGGATCAACTCTATGGTTTAATGAGCAATATGATTCAAATCATAACTATACACCTATAATAGTTCACCCTAGTGTAATTTTTGAATATGCAGCATCACCAGCTCAGGATGTACGAATTATGAATGAACAATGCTTAAATAAATTAAGAAAAAATGTTCATGATTTTATTCGATCTATAGTAACAACAAATCAAATGAAGGATGTAGCTGCTATCAGAGAGAAATTAACAGCTTATAAATTAAGAGGGATTGATATAGTTTCTAACTATACAGTTTCATTTAAGAGATAATTAAAGAGCTTTTAAAAAATATTATTATTGATAATGTATGAGACATACCTGTCTCATACATTTTTTAACTTATTGTTTATTAATTGCCATCTCAACAAGAGCAATTACTTTAATATCATCTTGTGCAACTTTAATTGGAGAATCACTAAAACTCATTGCTAGTTTTTACCAGGTAATCATCTGCACATAAAACAGCCATATGTTTTTGAAAATAGGGAAATGAGGGCTACCCGTAATCTATTCACTACACGTTTGAGCATTACAGACACCAACGAAAAAATAACTCTACAACACGCTGTGAATAGATTCCTTATCGCCCTCGCGTAGGGAATGACAAAGTTTGGACATTGGCAGGTGTTGTCGGGAGAGTAACTATAGTTGGACAGGCTAGAGAAAAATGAAAAAATATATAACACCCATATTTTTCTCAATTCCAATTTAAAAACATCACCATAAAGCACATAACAAAAAAAAGCCGCTAAATCAGCGGCTTCGTTATAGTGGCACTGCAGCTATATATTCTGATTCAAATCATCAGCAGCAACTGAAATATTCTGCTCGCCAATAAACCCACCTGTCTGATGCGCCCATAATTGCGCGTAAATACCGCGTTGCTGTAATAACTCAGCATGGGATCCTTGCTCAATGATTTGACCTTTATCGAGAATGATTAAGCGATCCATCGCGGCAATGGTCGATAAACGGTGTGCAATCGCTATTACGGTTTTACCTTGCATCAATTTATTGAGGCTTTCTTGAATGGCCGCTTCAACCTCAGAATCTAACGCTGATGTAGCTTCATCTAAAATCAATATTGGTGCGTTTTTAAGTAAGACCCGTGAAATAGCAATTCGCTGACGTTGACCGCCAGACAGTTTAACGCCACGTTCACCCACTTGAGCATCATAACCGACGTTACCAAAGGAATCAGTTAGCGTTTCAATAAACTCATGCGCATGTGCTTGGTGTGTTGCCGTTAATAATCGTTCTTCACCAGCATCAGGCGCGCCATAGAGAATATTTTCACGAATAGAGCGATGCAGTAATGAAGTGTCTTGGGTGACCATACCTATGTTACAACGTAACGAGTTTTGAGTGACAGAGGTAATGTCTTTGCCATCAATGCGTATTTGTCCACCTTCAACATCATGGAAGCGCAATAATAGGTTAACCAAGGTTGATTTACCTGCGCCAGAGCGACCGACTAAACCGACTTTTTCACCGGGCTTAATGTTGAGGTTAAGATGGCTGATCACGCCTTTGTTCTCGCCATAATGGAAGCTAACATCATCAAATTCAATGCCACCTTGAGTGACGTCTAATGGTTCAGCATCAGGGGCATCTTCAATCGCAATTGGCTTTGATAAGGTTTTCATGCCATCAACTACCGTACCGATGTTTTCAAATAATGCGCCGACTTCCCACATGATCCACATTGACATACCATTGATCCGCAACGCAAGGCTGATAGCTATTGCGATGGCACCGACTTGAATTGCACTGTGCATCCATAAATAAATTGAGATCGCAGAAATCGCAAACAGCAGGGTATAGTTAGTTAATTGAACACAGAAGTTAAACCCCGTCACTAACCGCATTTGTTGATGTACAGTGCTTAAAAAGCCTTTCATGCCTTTTTCAGCATATTCAGTTTCACGTTGATCGTGAGAGAATAATTTAACTGTTGAAATATTGGTGTAGCTATCAACAATTGAACCCGTCATGGTTGAACGTGCGTCTGCTTGTTCTGCTGCAATGTGCTTAAGTTTAGGTACAAAATAAAGTTGAATACACATATAAGCGGCTAACCAAAACAGCATTGGTAACATTAACAGCCAATCAGCCTGCGCTAAAATGACTAACGATGAGGTAAAGTAAACTGCAACATAAACAAACACATCAGCAGTTTTCATTACTGTTTCACGCACCGCAAGCGAGGTTTGCATAACCTTGGTCGCGATACGACCCGCGAAATCATCTTGATAGAACGACACACTTTGTTTGAGTAAATAACGGTGCGCGAGCCAGCGAATCGACATAGGGTAGTTACCCAGCAACGATTGGTTGGTGATTAATGATGAAATCAATACCAGTGTTGGCATGACAACTAAAATCACTAATCCTAACCAAAATAAACTGGTGCCATTTTGAGCCAGAAAGGTATGTGGATCACTTTCTGTCAGCCAATCAACCAATTTTCCCATGAAGCCGAACAGTGCCACTTCTAAAATAGCAACCGTAGCACTAAGGAATGCCATAATAATCAATGGCTTTTCAAAACCACGGCTATAGTAGCGACAAAAAGCGATAATACCCTGTGGTGGTTGCTCAGGATCTTGTTTCGGAAATGCTTCTGTGAAATTTTCAAAGCGTTTTAAAAAGCGTTTAAGCATGGTTCACCTAAGTTGATGAAAGGCGCAATAAGCAAATTAACGGAAAGTAGAGATGAGTATTATGCCGTGGTTAACGACGATTATTTAATAACAATAATGGAAGAAAAAGTGTTGTTATTGTATGCATTACTTTAATCAGACTCAACAATTGTGATATTTTTAATGATGAAAGTATTAACTTGATAGCAAAAAAAAGGTTATGGCAATGCAATGTTGTAATAACCACAATTAAATAGAATAACGATTGATGGTCGTTATAATAAAACATTAATAAATCATGGTGTTATTTGTTCTTTATTGTCAATAACGATCCATTCTGTTTACAGTGTAAAACAATAGGTAATATATGAAATATAAAGGCACTGTTGTGCAATGGAATCATCAAAAAGGCTTTGGTTTTATTCAACCTCAAGCGGGTGGTGAGAATGTATTTTTTCATATTAGTGCGTTGAGTGATCGTCAAAGTCGACCGCGGATGAATGAACGTGTTTCTTATGAGCTAAGCGTTGATAATAAAAGTAAAAAGTCAGCGAAATCAGTCATGTTTGTTAAAGCACATTCAGGACTTGATAAATACACCGCGCCAATGAGTAAAGCGCAAGGGTTTAGCGTGTTATTTCTGGCTCTGGTCGCTGGCTGGGTGTGGTTAGCTCGATGCCCGTATTGGGTATTAATTGGTTATGTCTGTTTGAGTATTGTAACCTTTGCTGTGTATGCCCATGATAAGCGAGCAGCACAAAAAGAGGCATGGAGAACCAAAGAAGCGAGCTTACATTTATTAGCATTAGTAGGTGGTTGGCCTGGTGCGTTATGGGCGCAGAAAATATTACGCCATAAATCTCAAAAACAACCGTTTAAAGTGATTTTATGGTTAACAATTTTCATTAATATCAGTGTTTTTATTCTTGTATTTACACCGCTAGGACAGCAATGGCTGCATAACTTTATTGCTTCTATCGGGTATTAATGACTACGCTGTTGATGCTTGCAATGTAGGTGCTAATAATAGGTAGGCGCTAATAACCAAAGGAGAAGTAAAGGCTTCTCCTGTTTAGCTTTAAATGAAAACAACGATAAAGGCTTCATTGGGGATGGTTAGTGCGAAACAGTTTTTGATAAAAGGTTAACCACTAATACACCCGCAATAATTAATCCAATACCAATCATGGCGGGTAAGTCTAAACGCTGATCATAAGCAAAATAGCTAATGGTTGCGACCAGAACAATGCCTGAACCACTCCAGATTGCATATACAATACCCACTGGCATGGTTTTTACGGTGACAGACAATAAAAAGAAGGCAATCGCATAACCAGTAATAATAATCACACTGGGTACGAGTTTCGTAAATTGCTCTGCTTTAGGAATAAATGATGTGGCAATGACTTCAAAAATGATGGCAATGGCTAATGCAACCAGTGGTGGCATTGAGGTTAATAATTTAAACATGTGAAATTTCTGTACTGATTGGAAATACGTATTTTAAAGGGATTTTTTGTATTCGACTAGAGTAAATTTACGTAATTGATATTTACATTGTTTCAATAATGCGCAGAGATATGCAATGCATTTTGCTATAACAATTGTTTTTTATTAACGGGTAAATATTCCAAAAAAGGATATTAATATATAAATGTGGGATGGAAAGGTATTATTTGGTGATATATATTAATATGTTTTGAGTGTTTGATGTTGGTATATAACTTGCTTTGTCTATATTGTCATTGCTTATTTTTACAATGGAAGTAGAAGTAAAAGATGGAGCGAGAACAGTATGTTTAATTATTTCCTTTTTGTAGCCGATATTATTAATGATGTCGGTTTTTTTTGTCTTTAAAATAGCATATCAGGATTATTTTTATTTTAAGTTACATTTAGTGATAGAATTTAACAATTATTGTCTGTTTGCTATTGAGGCATATTAAACAGCTAAATTATAATATTCGGTGGAGGTCGTTGGTATGAATGGATCTGTGATACGAAATTTGAGTTTAAGTTCAGTTATGCTGATTGTCGTATCAGGCTGTGTGAGTCCTGAGGTTGCTAAAGAAACCGTAACCGCGGATACGCAACGGCCAGTGTTAATCATCAAGCCAGTTGAGTATAAAAAAGAAGTTAAACCTATCTCTGTGCCAACATCAACGGCAACATCAAAGTCAAAGGTTATTGATGGTAAAGCGTCTTATTATGCCAATATGTTCCAAGGGAGAAAGACAGCCAATGGACAAATTTTTGATCAAGGTAAGCTTACCGCAGCCCACCGTACATTGCCTTTTGGTACCAAAGTAAAAGTAACTAATATCAATAATCATAAAAGCGTCATTGTTACTATTAATGATCGTGGTCCATTTATTCGTGGACGTATAATTGATCTATCAAGCTCGGCATTTAAAGCTATTGGTAACCCTCGTACTGGTGTATTAAACGTTACTATGGAAATTTTAAAATAAAGAGAGTAGTAATCGCAAAGTGATATGCTTCATTAAATAAGAGCATCGAGACGTTGATTATTAAGTCTTACAATTAAAAAAGAGCGCATAAGCGCTCTTTTTGTGTGACGAGTAACAACGAGATTAGAAGTCGTCGTCACCACCGAAATCATCACCAAAGCCGCCATCAGTGTCACCAAAACCGCTATTGTTAGCGAAGGTATCGTCACCACCAAAGCCGCTATCATCACCGCCAAAACCTGAATCACCAAAACCGCTATTATTATCACTACCGAAGCCTGAATCACCAAAACCGCCAGTGTAGTCAGACGCAAAGCTGTTTGAGTCATCATTAAGGAAGCTTTCATTATCAGCTTGTGGATCAGTCGTTGCATCTGTCGCAGCATCTGCTTGTGCTGTGTCTGTTGTATCCGTTGCTGCATCTGCTGCGGGAGTTGCATCAGCTGCTGGATCTGCCGCTGCTGTTTCTGCTGGTTTATCACCAAATATCATATTGCTAATCACACTACCTGCAACCATACCGGCTGCAACGCCAGCTGCGGTTTGCATGAAACCACCGAAAGCACTTGGTTGATGAACTGGCGGTTGTGGCTGTTGAGGTGGTGCTTGGCGAGAACCACCAAACATACGGCTCATTGGGCCGCGGTTTGATTCTTCTTTGTAATACTCAGCGTTCTTCTCTAAGTAATCGTTTTTTTCTTTTAGTTGTTTTAATGCCATTTCTTGCACAAGTACGGCTTGTGTTAGTTTGTAAATAGCATCTGGCTGTGCGCCAATTTCAGTGTTAATAAATTGCTCTGCGTCTGCATCTTTTTTGCTTTCAGGGCTTTTTTGCAGCTTAGCAGCAACGCTTTGAATCAGTTCTTTTTCTTGTGGAGTCATGATTATTACCTTCTCAATACCCTGTCATTGGTAGGGTGTACCGTTGCTTGGTTGATGTTGTTTTATCTAACATCATCCTTGCTAAATAAGATTGCTTACAAATTATAGTATTCTCATAGAGACATTGAACAGGTGATGAATGCACCTTTATAATCTGTAAATCGAAATAGAATGCGCGAATACTGTATTACGTTCGCTGTACTACATCTATAGTTTGCTACAATAAATTTTATTTAGTTTGTTACTATCTGTAAATGGGTACTGAAAATGTATTATCAAGTATAGTTAAAGAATATATTTATCGTTTGTTAACATGTTCTCATTAATAAAGAGTGAATTATAGTGATCTGGTTGCTTAATTGAGAGCGATATATTGCAACAGTGAGTAGTGAATGACTAACGAAGAATATTGTTAGCATGACGCCAATCCATGATCGTCCACTCTTGCATTTGGGCATGCATCGCTAGCATGGGATCAGGATTAACGGCGAACGGTTTATTAACAAAGTTAAGCAACGGTAAGTCATTAATGGAGTCGCTGTAACCATAACTACCTTTATAGCTATGATTTTGTTGTTGTAACCAGAGCTTTAAGCGTTCAACTTTTCCCTCTTTAAAACTTAATATGCCAGTTGTTTTCCCCGTATATATTCCTTCTTTTTGTTCTAAATTAATCGCAATAACATTATTGATGCCAAGGACTGCGGCTATTGGTTTAACCAGATGTTCGCCAGTTGCTGAAATGATTAAAATATGATCACCACGTTTTCGATGCCATTCAATACGATCAAGTGCCTGGGGGTATATTGCTGGAGTAATAACCTCATGAATAAAGTCATCAACCCGCTGTTTTATTATGTGAGGTTTTTTCCCTTTTAGTGGTTCAAGCGTTGCTGTCATGTAACTCGTCATATCAAGCGTGCCTTTAGCGTAGGCGGTCATCATGGCGTGTTCATGTGTGAGTAATGAAACAGGAGCAAGCCCTTTTTCAACAAGGAAATGATTCCATAGACTGGCTGAATCAGCAGCGATTAGCGTTTCATCTAAGTCAAAAATAGCAAGATAAGATGGCGTTGTTATTTTGGTATTCATTATTGTTTGAGTTGTAGATGGCAAGGGTGATTCCTTATTTTTTGTTGTTATATCTATAGTTAATGTGTGTAAGTTTATTAAGCCACAGCAGAGCCTTAGGGTAGAAAATAATGATGACACTTTTATGATGTTTTAATGGTGTTTTTACTACATTAGGCGAAGGAGATACCTGTGGTAAAGAGAGGTTGTTGCAATATAAAAATGATCTTATGTCTTTTCTGTAACGACGGGTGTAACTTAAATCATACGATGTATATCTTTTTAGAAGGGAATACCAATGACTAATACTATCGTTACTATTACAACAAATTGTATCAACGATCTGGATCTTGCTTCTGAATTAGCCCAGCAGCAAGTTGTTGTGACGGATATTGAACAAATCCAGATTCAATTAGCGAATAACACGACTGTAGTATTTCAAAAAGATGCCGCGTTACAGCATTATATGAATACGCTTTTAGGCACAAATTTAAAGCGTGTGTTTAGAAATAATATTCATCAGCTTAATCACTTAACGGAAAAATCAGTCAATATTGACGGTACTTTATTATTATTAAAAGATGATGGTGACTGGCTACGGATACAATCTGACAGTGGAACATTGGCAAAGTTATAATGTTATAAGTTGTTATTTTTGGCCAATCTAGTTACAGAAAGTCTAGGATGAATACGATAGATTGGCCATTAAAGAGAAATAGATTAGTTAATCGCTTCGCAGATACGTTTGTTATTGGTGTAGTAGTAGCGATGACGGCTATCGGGGGTTTTTCCAGTAAAGCTCTTATCGATAACATAGGGAGTGCCTTTGGCAAATAACCAAATAAATTGCTCAATAGCGTCGTCAAATTGTGCTTCGGTTGCATGCTTGGTGGGGTGTGAGAATGTAAAGCGAGTTAGCTTTGTTGAATCGATGATCGAACAATGCTCATAATTACTGAATCCTAATTGTTTGAGATCAGGCTGTGGTATGCCGCCCGGTACCATATGTGAGGGTACTGTCAACACCGCTTGAGTAAGATTCATCGTATATTCTTCCTTATAATACCTATTCATCTATTTAATAACTGTAACTGAGTTTATTGCTTCTCTCTAGCTTTAAATGTCACTCTCTCATACTAAGCGCTTTTAAAAAAAAACGCCTCAATCAGAGAGGCGGTTTTTATTCTATTTTTTGGCTTTATGATCAAATAATTAATCTTTAATCCATTGATCATTTACTTTTTGCATTGATACAGTCTCATTAACAGTATCAACTGTTTGTCCTGCTTTGAAATCACCGTATTTAGCACTAAATGCAACAACCATTACTTCAGCCGCAAGATTGTTCTTTAGGGTATGTAATGCTGATGACATATCATCTGTTGTGGTGTCAGCGGCAGTATCTGGTGCTTTTGGTTTTGCTGCTAGTGCTTTCATTGAGGTTTTAAACTCGTCTAAGCTCTTATTAGCAACTAAATCGTAGCTTACTTCTGCTTTGTAATCTGTTTTAGTATCAAGTAATACTTTAGTAATCTTAAGGTTTTTCACTTCAAAAGGTGTCGTTTTTGCAGTAATACCTAGATTAGGTTGTTCATACTGGCTTGTTTGAACAACATTAGTAATTGTGGACTCGTCAACTTTATCACTACAACCTGCTAAAAAAAGTGTTGATGCGATAGCTGCGGCTAAAACAAATTTTTTCATTAATAATGCTCTTTGCTTGTAAGAGATATCCAGCCCAAGGTATTGAACTGGCGTTTATTTATATTATACGTTACATCCAGTTTTACGATTGAACAAGTAATGGTGGTGTTTTATTGCTGAATACCAGCGTTTATTATATCAATGTTTAAAAATTGAACAATGTTTTATATTCTGATATTAGGATGGTCGTTATTTTGCAATACCGCCCTGAGTTAGCTTTTTAGGATCTAATAATGATTCAAGCTCTGCGCGACTTAAATTAGTTTCTTGTTCTGCAACATCAATAATAGGACGTTGTTCTTTATAGGCTTTTTTGGCAATAGTGGCTGCTTTTAAATAACCAATTACTGGGTTTAACGCGGTGATAAGAATCGGATTTTTACTCAGTGCTTGTTTTAAGTGTTCGTCACAGACTGTAAACGTTGTAATTGCTTTATCGGCTAATTGCATTGAGGTTGTGGCTAATAAACTGATACTTTGCAGTAAGTTATAGGTAATAACGGGTAGCATAACATTGAGTTGAAAGTTACCCGATTGACCAGCAACGGTAATGGTTGCGTCATTACCTATTACTTGTGCGGCAACCATTGCTGCCGCTTCTGGGATCACAGGGTTTACTTTACCTGGCATAATGGATGAGCCTGGTTGTAATGGTTCTAATTCAATCTCACCTAAACCCGCTAATGGACCTGAATTCATCCACCGTAAATCATTGGATATTTTCATGATGGCGACGGCAAGGGTCTTTAATTGGCCCGATAAAGCAACGACAGCATCTTGGCTACTCATGCTATAAAAGAAATTACTGCTAGTCGTAAACGGTACTGCGGTTGCGATAGCAATATTTTTAGCAAATATAGCTGCAAAATGCGGATGAGTATTGATACCCGTTCCAACTGCAGTTCCACCTTGTGCTAATGCAGAAACATTTTCTAATGCTTGTTCAATGCCATATCGAGCATGCTCAATTTGACTTTGCCATCCGCCTAATTCCTGTCCAAACGTAATCGGCATCGCATCCATTAAGTGAGTACGACCGGTTTTTACACAATCCTTTAATTGCTGACTTTTATTTTCTAGCGCCCGTTCTAAATATTTTAAAGCTGGCAATAATTGCTGGTGGCAGGTTACGACGGCACTGACTTGAATAGCCGTTGGAATGGCATCGTTACTGCTTTGGCCGCGATTAACATCATCATTAGGACTAATTGTTGTACCTAATTGCTGTGAGGCTAACGTTGCGATAACTTCATTGGCATTCATGTTAGAACTGGTGCCAGATCCTGTTTGGAATATATCGATAGGGAATTGATCATGGTGAGCGCCATCAATAATAAGCTGGCAACTATCGATAATGGCATGCGCTGTTTTATTCTCAATCAGGTGTAGCTCAAGGTTAGTACGCGCCGCCGCTTGTTTTACATAGGCGAGTGCCTGAATAAATGCACTTGGCATGGTTAAATCGCTGATAGGAAAGTTGTTGATTGCGCGTTGTGTTTGGGCTTGATAAAGCGCGTCTTGCGGGACTTCAATGTCACCCATGCTATCAGTTTCGATACGATGTAATACTGACATAATGCTATCCTTTAAATTGATGATGCTCCATAACGGCAACATGTATGGCAATGGTGTTCTTATTAGTAATTACCATAATGCGATAAGTTATTATAGGCCACTGTCTGTGTGGTTTTTTATTGATATCATAGTTTTCGAATACGTTATCATTTGTATTTTTATGGTCTAATTAAGATAAAATAGCGTTGTTTTATGTTAATTATTGGCTTAATTCTTGCTTTGTATAAAAGAGAGAATATTTATATGGTTAATATTAACGCTAGCCAGTGTGCTATTAAGGGGGACAAGTGATCAGAAGTGTTAAGGTGTTATTTATTAGCAGCAGTATGTGTTACTTATTACAGAGCTATATTGCTTATGCTGATCCTGTAGATACCAGTGCAGTTAGTATGTTAAGCGTACCTAATGCAATGAAACAACTTGAATCTGACGGTTATTATGATTTTAGAATGATAAAGATCGAACGAAAGCATAATGAAATTGCAGTAAAAGCACGTAATAGAGTGGGCGAAGCTGTTGAGCTAGAAATGGATTTATACACGGGTATTATTTTACATGAAAAAATGCACAGTACAGAGATACAATAGTCATGGCTAATTGCTTATATTGTTGTTATTCATTTACAGTAAACTATGCAATGGATAAGTAAACGTATTTTGCTTTACTTATCCATTGATATGCTATTCATCATCGTTAAAAATTCGGCCTTCAAGGGAGTATGGATCGTTTTCATCATATAAATTATGATGCCCACGAATACGTTTAAGTGTTTTCTCAAGGGCTTTAGCTTGCTCAAAATGACCTTCTTGATAGGCAATGGATATTTTTTGTTCCATGTCTTCAATTCTATCTTGATTGTTCATTTTAATTCTCCCAGTTAGTGACTGACTATTAATTATTACCTCTTATTTATTTTATACCAAAATATCAAATAGTGGATTGACGCTATTTGATTCATTTAAGCTTGTATTAATGATAGAGATTCTCCATTTATAGATAGGTATCTTTATTGTTAGCTTGATGTGTTGTTGGTTTCTGAGACATAGATTTGATTGTTTTTCTTCTTTTTAGCTTGTTGTGCGGCCTGTAAGACATCAATTGCTTGTTGTACAACCGTGAGAGCTGATTGATCTACATGAGAAGTGCTTATTCCTGCGCTTACCGTGACTTTTATTGTTTTTTTGCGTCCTTTTTTTGCTTTTGTTTCAGTTTGATCGGGTAGTGGTTCAATAATAATTGGCTCTATAATATATTTTTCTGCACCAATATCTTGTTGTAATCGTTCTATTATTGACTGACATTCAACTATTTTTCTATCTTCAAAAATCATAATAAATTGCTGTGATACAAAATAGAGATGTTCTGAATGTTGAGACTGTAGTGCTAATTGTGCCGCAATGGAACGCTGAATATCATTAATGGCTTGTGGGTGATGTTTAGCAATGATTTTAGCCTGATTATCAATGTCAATGACGACGATAGTGTAATCTTGCTGTAACTGAGATAAGGATAGCGAAAGGGCTCGATGATCCGCCAATTGAGTTAATGGATCACAGAGGTTTTGTTGATAGCGGCAATAACCAAGATCGGTTAATAGAAAGAGGGCACAGATGATAAAAGTAGTACTTGAGATAAAAGGATAATGGAAAAAGATAAATGTCGTTGTTGCTAATAAACTGCATATGAAAATATGACGATCAATACGACGATGGTATTTGACTGTTAGTGCGCCCGCCCCACAGCTTATAGCAAGATTAAATATAATTAAAATGAGTGGTAGTGATGAGATGTTGTGATAAGTAAAAAGGTGGGTTTGTTGCCAGTTTGAAAAAGCCACCTGATAGAAATAACAGATAGTGGCGGTAATGCCATATTGAAGACTAAGCCCGAGTAAGAGTATTGTTGTAGCAACTGAAAATAGCTTTGGTAGATAAATAAAGCGTAGTAACAAAAGGTTAAGTGGTAATAATGTAGCTAAAAGACAAAAAATTAATTTAGTATCAGTATTGGCTAACGAGGTTTGTAACCAATAAATAATAACGCTGTAAGCGATCAACATAACAATGGCAATAGATCCACTTTGAGCTTGAGGCAGTTTGTAATTTAAAATAACAACCGTACCCAATAAGATAAACGGAAGCTTAATCCAGAGCTGGGCATATGTCGTTATGAAAGGCGTCAATAGGGGATAGCTAAGAATCATTAGAGTGGTGATAACAAAGGGCAGTATAAAGCGAGTATTTGGTGAGTGTAAACGTGACAATAACAACATTTAATAATAAGCCCTCAACAGAAAATGTAGTAGGACATTAATATAACAAATAAATAACGACAATAATTGGATATTGCCGTCATTTTATTGTTATTGCTTCACGTAATTATAACGAAAAGAAAACACATAGTTATTTGATTAAGTAGGGAAATAACTGACGCATTTGTTCTGGTGTTAAATTTTCAACACATTCGATATTACGCTCGGGAATAGCTTCAGGGTTTGGGTAATGTTTGATTACTTTCGCCATACTTTCTTCGCGGATAAGATGAAATACAGGGTATGGTGAACGGTTGGTCAAGTTTTCTGCATCATCAGGTTCTGCACCATAGAAACAGTAATTAGGGTGGAAACTAGCAATTTGGTAGGTGCCACTTTTACCTAATTGAACCACTAGCCCTTCAATAAGATCAAGGAATTGATTGTAATCATCAAATTCTTCAAATAAGTAAGGTGCTACGACCAAAATGGTTTCAAGCGTTTCTGGTGGTGTTTCATCTAACTCTTTGAACTGCATGTAAATGGTTTCAAGCAGATCATTTTCATTATCGTCTTCGCTTACAAATATTCTGATTTGTTTATTACGATTAGGCTTAGCAGCAAAGGGACACAAATTTAGCCCGATAACGACATCTTCAAGCCATTGTTTTACTTGCTGCTCAATAAGTTGGCGTTTTTCTGGCGTATTACTTTCTGGATTATTGTTTTTTGAATTATTATTTGACATTAAATGCTGACTTCTTTGAATTATTTATATTGGAATAATAGTGTGAAAGATGTAAAAAAGGCCAGTAAATACTGGCCTTTTATTGCTGTAAAGCCGATTAAAATCGTTATGCTTTTTCTTGAGCGTCTGTTGCTTGTTCTGGCGCTGAAGTAACGATTGGTGCAGGGTATTGTTGTACAGGTCTTGCGATTAATTGACGTGTTGCAGTGCGAACTTCCGCTAACTTCACTTCAAAGGTATCACCAAGTTGGTACTCTTTAACACCATCAATATTGATAATGCCAAGATCTCCACTACATACAATACGTTCTTTATTATCAACAATTAGCGAGCCTGGAATAAAGGCTGCAGCGCCATTTTCAAGTAGGCGTACACGCATACCTGCGCGGTTGATATCAAAGATTTCAGCTTTAAAGATAGTTTCTTTCTTCACTGCATCTTTAAGTAAACGAACGTATAGCCAATCAGACACATCACGTTCAGCCATGCGGTGATGACGACGATGATTAGCAATTTCATCACCTACGCTGTCATCTGGCTGTTGTGTTGGTTCATTACCTGTGATGAGTGCTTTAAGTAAACGGTGATTGATCATATCGCCGTATTTACGTATTGGTGATGTCCATGTCGCGTAAACATCCAGACCCATTGCATAGTGTGGTGCTGGTGTATTAGCCACTTCACTGTAAGCTTGGAATTTACGTAAACGATTATCAAGATAAGTACTATCTAAGGTATTTAACCAACGACGTAATGCACTGAAGCCTTCTAAAGTAACAATTTCTTCTTTAGTAAACGGTGCTTCTGCATTGGTAATAAATTCCATCGCAGTATCAAGCTTTTCAGGATGGAAGCCGCTATGAACGTTAAATACACCTGTCGCAAACTTTTCTTTTAAAGCTCGACCCGCACAAATGTTGGCAGTGATCATCGCTTCTTCGATCATGCGATTAGCAATACGACGTAAATCGGTATGAATCGCCACTACGTCGTTATCTTCACTTAACTCAAAACGGTAATCTGGACGATCTGGGAATACCACCGCATTTGCCATACGCCAATCAGCACGTAACGTTGCAAAACCTTGTAGAGCAACAATTTGTTGTTCTATCGCTGCGTTTGGCGTCCAATTATCACAATGACCGTTTTCAAGGAAGTCGGAAACATTGTCATAAGATAAGCGGCCTTGAGATTTGATCCATGCACCAAAGAACGTGATGTCGTCTTGAATAACACCCGTATTATCAATAGAAACATGACAGCATAAAACAGGGCGTTTTTCATTTTCGATAAGCGAACATAATTCGTCACTTAGCTCGCGTGGCAGCATTGGGATGTTACGGCCAGGAAGATAAATGGTAAACCCACGTTCACGTGCTTCATCATCCATCTTATCACCAACAGCGATATAAGATGTAGGATCAGCAATCGCTATGGTGATCTCAAAACTACCGTCATCTTTAGCAACAGTATATAAAGCATCATCCATATCTTTAGTTGATTCGCCATCAATAGTAATGAAGGGCAAATCAGTTAAATCTTGGCGTTCAATACCTTCATCAAGCATGGTCCAACTATCTTGAGGTGCAGGTTCTGCATTCGGTAGTTGATGACGCGCAAGAGTAACCCACCAAGGTGCAATTTTGTCATTACTGTCAGTGATTTTTTGATTCACTTCGCAGAAAAATGGTTGATTGCTAGCGGCTAGAGGGTGTTGAGTAAGCTCAGCAACAACCCAATCACCTTCTTTTAATGTTTCGGGATTAAGGCCTTTTATGGTACGTGCTTTAATCGCTTCTTTTAATTGAGGGTGATCTGGAATGACATGTAGGCGATTACGGATCAGTTTCACACGACCAATAAAGCGTGTAATTGCTTGCTCAACAAGCTCTTGTGGTTCAGCAACTTCACGCTCTTTTTCAGTACGAAGAACGGCAATAACACGATCACCGTGCATAACGTTTTTCATATATGTTGGCGGAATGAAGATGCTTTCTTTGTTATCAGTTTCTAGAAAGCCAAAGCCACGATCTGTTGCTTTGATATAACCTTCCTTTTTAGGAAGTGTTTCTTGTATTTGCTTTTTTAGCTGTGCTAACAGCGGGTTATCTTGAAACATTATGTCTGGTCTCAGATTATCGACATAGACACTATACGTTTTTGGTCATATAAAACCAAGATTTGACTGTTTTAATTTTCTTCAGTATTGGTATTTTTCATAAAATCAATTAGTTATATTTAATTTTTTATGTTTTATGTCATTAAATAAATAATTAATGACAAAATATGACGATAAATATAAAACGTTGTAAAAATATTAATTAGAAACAAAAAATAACTTTAAACTGCTATATTTTACTTTTTGTTGTTCACGGCTAACGAAAAGAACAGGATAAAGAGGTGTTTGTTTTATTAAAAATCATTTTAAAACAATTAGTAACAATGTTTTTTTTAGGAAAGAAAGAAATAAAAAAGTAAAAATAAAAAACTAACTTCTATAAAGAGCAGAGAAGATAACAATCAATATAAAAATACTAACAAATGATTACCCTAATCTAATAACAAAAGCGAGTTTAAGGCAGCAAGACTAGATTTACATTATAGTATTGCTCGTATTTTCAACAACATAGTCAATTGATAATCTATGTAAGATCGTGAAATGTTTATCCAACGTACTATTTGTTCAATAAATGGGTGTTTGTGAGTTATTTTGTGACGTTGCTCAATTTTTTCTGGCTTTTTATCAAGTATTAGCCCACAATATGCCCCTATTAGTCGAGGCCCGTGCTAGTGGTTGCTGTTGCAGAACCCTCTGTAGCAAAGGGGCCCCGTTTTTAAGTTGATCATATATTGGGATCCCAATGCAAGAAACTGTTACAGAATTTCGCCAACTGAAGTTGGCCGACACACTATTATCCGCACTAGATTCTATGGGTTTTGTTGCGCCTACACCTATCCAGGCGGCGGCAATACCTCTACTTCTAACTGGTACGGATGCGCTTGGTAAAGCACAGACGGGTACTGGTAAAACAGCAGCGTTTTCGTTGCCTGTACTGAATAAAGTAGATCTTTCTCAGCATAAGCCACAAGCTATTGTTATGGCTCCAACACGTGAGCTTGCAATTCAGGTTGCTGCAGAAATTAAAGTACTTGGTCAAAACATCAAGGGGCTTAAGGTTCTTGAGATTTACGGTGGTGCTTCTATCGTTGATCAAATGCGTGCACTAAAAAATGGTACTCACATTGTTGTTGGTACTCCGGGTCGTGTTAAAGACCTTATTACACGTAAGCAACTTCACCTAGACGAAGTATCTACTTTCGTTCTTGATGAAGCTGATGAAATGCTAAAAATGGGTTTCGTTGACGACGTTACTTGGATCATGGAACAAGCACCAGAAACTGCACAACGTGTACTTTTCTCTGCAACTATGCCTCCAATCGTTAAAGAAATCGTTGATCGTTTCCTACGTGATCCAGCACGCATCGACGTTGCTGGTGAGAACCGTACTGTTGCTCAAGTATCTCAACAATTTTGGATTGTTAAGGGCGTAGAGAAAGACGAAGCAATGAGTCGTCTTCTTGAAACTGAAAATACAGATGCATCAATCGTATTCGTTCGTACTCGTCAAGATACTGAGCGTCTAGCTGATTGGTTATCTGCTCGTGGCTTTAAAGCTGCGGCACTTCACGGTGATATTCCTCAGTCGCTACGTGAGCGTACTGTTGATCATATCAAACGTGGCGTGATTGATATTCTAGTTGCAACTGACGTTGTAGCACGTGGCCTAGACGTTGCACGTATTACACACGTATTCAACTACGATATCCCATTTGATGTTGAATCATACATTCACCGCATCGGTCGTACTGGTCGTGCTGGACGTGAAGGTAAAGCGATCCTATTGGTTCGTACTAACCAAATCCGCATGCTACGTACTATTGAGCGTGTAACTAAGTCTCGTATGGAAGAAATTCAACTTCCTCTACGTGATCTAGTTGCAGCATCTCGTCTTAATAAGTTAGGCGAAGAATTAGTTGCACAGAAAGAACAAACAAGTGTTGAAGCATTTGTTGAGCTTATAGAAAAACTACAAGTATCAATTGATGTTGATGCAGCAACGCTAGCAGCAATGCTTCTTCAGCGCCAGCAAGGTAACCGTCCTTTATTCTATAAAGGTCCAGATCCAATGCTAGCAGCTATTGAGCGTGAATCACAACGTCGTGAGCGTCGTGGTGACCGTGATGATCGTGGTAGTGATCGTGGCGAACGCCGTGGTGACCGTCCTGATCGTGGCGAACGTCGTGGCGATCGTCCTGAACGTGGTGGCGAACGTGGTGGTGATCGTGGCGAACGTCGCACTTTCAACAGCGCTGATTGGGATACTTACCAATTACAAGTTGGCCGTGAGCAAGGTGTTCAAGTTAAAGATATCGTTGGCGCAATCGCAAACGAACTTGGCTTAAGCAAAGAGTTCATCGGTGCGATTAAACTTGCACCTTCACATACTTTTGTTCAACTTCCTAAGAAGATGACAGCAGAAGTTACAGCGCAATTGCAGAAACTACGTATTCGCCAGAATGACGTTAAAGCAGTTGTTGTTGAAGGTGAAGTATTGCGTGAACATCGTCCACGTACTGCTGGCAACCGTGATGGTGGCGAGCGTACTGGTCATCGTGGTAGCCGTGATAGCAACCGTGGTGGTGAACGTGGTGGCGAACGTCGTTTCGATCGCAACCGTGGCAACGACACTCGTGGTGGCTACCGTGGTAACCGTGATGGTGCTGCTGCTGCAGCGCGTCCAGCTGGCGACCGTAAGCCTCGTACTGACGCATAATTTGCGCTAGTGTGATAAAAAAGCCAGACGAAAGTCTGGCTTTTTTGTGTGTTTTTTTTGATAACATTACGGCTTAGGTTCAAATTCGCTGCTAATATAGTTGTTAAGCACTGACACTAATTTATTTTGTTGTAAGTAATCTTGAATTTTACTATAGGGTAAATAAGCAATTCCCCCTCCTGTAAGTGCGATATTCTTTTAAATCTCCCTGTTATCAATTTCAACCGTACGTGAAATTTGTATTGAATTATATTCGCCATTTTGTTCAAAAATCAAACTGGTCCCATTGATGTTGAAATTCCATATTGCTTCGCGGCTTCTGTTACTGACTGATATCAAACAATATTAAGAAAAAATAATCTTATCTAACATTATTTCCCCTGTATTAATTGGTTAATTTGTATTCATTAATAATGATTAGAGTATACTGATTATGCGCTGTGTTGCATTTGTTTATAATTGAGTTTGATTGTGTTGTTTCATTTTTGCAATTGTGTCTTGTGATATTGAGATAAGTATTCAAGCGAGAGTTATCTAAACTAAATATTGAGCGCTAAAGTTTTGATTTTATTGTAGGACGATAATATTAAGGGGAAGGATATGCTAACAGGTAAGGTTTGTCTTGTAACAGGTGGAGCCCAGGGAATTGGTCGTTGTATTGTTGAAACATTTGCACGTCAAAATGCAACACGTGTTATCGCTTGTGATATGAATATGGGAACGATGGTTGATTTAGAGCAGCAGTTCCCAAATGTTACCGCATTAGAGCTTAATGTATGTGACCGAAAAGGGGTTGCAAAAGCGGTAAAGCAGCTTACAGAGCAATATGGACATATTGATGTATTAGTGAATAATGCTGGCATCACCCGTGATAATTTGATTGATAAAATGACAGAGTCTGACTGGGATCTCGTCATAGATGTTAATCTTAAAGGTGTGTTTAATATGACCCAAGCGATCGCTCCTGTGATGATGCAAGCGGGTATTGGCTCCATTATTACCATGTCTTCAGTTGTGGGGACGGATGGTAATATTGGTCAAACTAACTATGCCGCAACCAAAGCTGGCGTGATTGCGATGACGAAATCATGGGCGAAAGAGTTTGCTCGTAAGGGCGCGCAAGTTCGTGCGAATTGTATTGCTCCAGGGTTTGTAGAAACACCGATGACTGTTGATTTACCTGAAAAAGTTATTAAGCATATGACGTCGAAAACGCCATTAAAACGAATGGGTAAGGCGCAAGATATTGCTAATAGTGCATTATTTTTAGCGAGTGCTCAATCGAGCTTTATTACGGGACAAGTATTGAAAGTGGATGGCGGTCTTGTTATTTAATTATTAATTTAAATTCAGTATTATTTTATAATCATTGTGCTTATTGGCAGTTATTGCCAATAGGTATAATGATGTATATGCAATAGAGAAACGTTCATATAAGCAACGTTATTTTTAAATATATCTTTATTTGTGTTATTTTTTTGCCAAATAAGTATATTTTTTAAATTAAAACTCATATTTGAGTAAAAAAGCGTTAAAATGCTAGTAGTGTTAATTGTATTTTAACGGTTATATAAGAATGGTATTTTCATCAGCGACACTTTGGTTTGTAAGCATTGCTTGTGTGCCATTATCAGTTACACTTTTTTTATGTTCACTAAAACAGAAAAAGATTTGGTTGAATATGGTCACTCTCGTTTTTGTATTTATTGCTTGTGGTTTGATTATTATTCAGCAATATGAAGACTATGCTCATTTTACTGATTGTATAAGACAAGGTTTTAACTACAATGCTTTTTCAGAAGAATGTAGCTTAGGCTTATAAAAAAATTGATGATAATAATCAGCTCACTCCGTTGAGCATAGGGCTATTATTGAGTGTAAATTAGCTATTTAACACATACTTGCAACAATCACGTGAGTTGAATGAAATAAGGCGTAAATCGGCATACCTAAACGTAAAGTTTCATCCATTAAATCTTGATTATCAACGAAAGCACAAATACTTATCTCATCGTTTAAACTAATAGTAATTTCTGTTGACTGACGATCTTGTTTCATTGCAGTCAGTGTACCTAGTAATTGGTTATCAAACCGATCACGCTTACCATGAATTAAATTTTCTTCACTACAAACTGTAATAGCAGGACCTTTGACTAAGGTTACTACATCTTTATTTTGTTCTAGATGTAAGCGCAGGGTACTACCATGAGTAATTGTTGCTTGGATATGGTGATTGTCTGTAATAGCTATCGTGACGATATCATGTAAATCATGGGTTTCAATGGCAGATATATGTCCAAATAATTGATTACGCGCACTGGTTTGTAATGAAAAACGGCTCATAACACCGAGTAAACTATCAAGTGGTGCATTATCATCATTAAGCGCTTGTAAGCCCATGTCTTGAATTTTATTTAAAAGATCATACATCTGGATTAGACGTTGACCAAATCGCGTCAGTGTTGCACCACCGCCGCCTTTACCGCCTTTCTCACAGTTAACTAACGGCTGTTCATTGTTAGTATTCATATCTTTAATCGCATCAGAGGCTGCTTTATAGCTAATGCCTGCTAATTTAGCGCCTTGACTGATAGAGCCTGTTACATCAATGGCTTTTAATAGTGCGATACGACGTGGGTTAGCAAACATTTTATTATTCATTTGCAGTGTTGCAATGGCGGTAAGATTCATAGTCTTATTCTTATTAGGTGTTTTTTCTATGTTATCGCATTTTGTGGAAGATCTTAAATCTAATAATAAAGATTGTTAGTTGTGAAGATGAAAATAGACAAGTATTTGAGTTAGCGCAAAAAAAACCTTACTGAATATAAGTATCAGTAAGGTTTATCATTAATAAGTGTATTATTTTCCGGCAATATTCAAACGCGTAAAGCGGATTTTAGGCGCATAGAAACTACGGCTATAATCGTTATCGAGTTGAGTACCTACGGCATCAATTTCTTTGATCATTTGGTAAAAATTACCCGCAACCGTAATACCACGTACGGCTTGTAGACGTTGTCCATCACGACATAGAAAACCACTAGCCCCAAATGAAAAATCACCACTAACGGCATCTGCACCTGAATGTACACCTTGTAGCTCGACTAGCTCAAGGTATTCGCCTGCAGTGATTTCTGCTTCTGAGCTATTTCCTGTCTGAATAACGGTATGCGATCCACCAACACCTAAGCCCCCTTTTGCTGAGCGTGAAGCATTGGCAGTATTTTCAATGCCAAAGTAGCTGGCTGTATGGCTATTGTGCAATAAGCTCTGTAATTTACCTTCGCTAATTAATAAAGTATCACGGGTTGCAAATCCTTCACTATCAAATGCTTTAATCGCAAAGCCGCCATTGACATAGGCAGTATCTGTAATGGTCAGTAGCGAACTTGCAATTGGCGTAAAAAGTGCGTCACGCCAAGGGTTTATCCCTTTCATTGCGGCTTGTCCTGACAGGCACATGCCATAAGCTGAGAATAAATTACTTAATGCACTGAGTGTAAAGATCACTGAATAGTGTTTACTGGCAATCGGAGCACCGTCTAATAGTGCTTGTGCCATTTCATAACCGTGGTTAATACAATAGTTAGGATCTAACTGACTAAAGACACGTCCTGATGACATGCCACCATGCATGGCTTGTTTACCGTCTTTTTCATACAGCGTATAAGCATAGCAATAAGTCGACCGCTCATTATGGCTACACAATGTCCCTTGAGTGTTAGCTAAAATGACATGGCTATCAGATTCAGCAAAACCATTATAAGGCGCACTAGTTGCGTGAGGTTTACTAACGACACCTTGTTCTAGGGACAATGCAAGAGCAATCTTTTCATCAACGGTAGCGGTTTCGATTTGATAAACTTCAGGGTCTATTGTCGCCAATCGGCTATCAAGACAACTGATGTTTTGATGGGGATCTTGCTGAGAATACTGAGCATTGATTAATGCATTATTAACCATTAAATCAAGGCTTGCGAGATCCAGTGATTCAGAATAACTGGTAGCGGTACGTTGATCTTTAATTACACGTACACCAATCACCTGACCTGACGTTACTTTGTATTCGTCAAGTTCACCTTGGTTAGCTTTTAATGAAAAATTGTTACTACGGTTTGCAATAACATCGGCAGCAGCATCTTGTGCTTTAACACGATCAAGTACGTAATCGATGGCCTGTTGTAGTGCGTTTTGATCTGTCATTAGTTGCCACCTCCCACAAGAATATTATCAACTTTCAATGCAGCCTGACCGACGCTTGTTGGCACGGAGCCACTTACCGATCCACACATGCCAGCGGCAAGTGCGAAATCATTACCTATCATGCTAATTTCTTTCAATACTTTAGGACCAGTACTGATTAATGTCGCTGATTTTAGTGGTTTAGTGATTTTACCGTTCTCAACTAAATACGCTTCTTGGACAGCAAAGTTAAATTCACCTGTACCTGGTTGTACTGAGCCTCCACCCATTTTTTTTGCGTAAATGCCACGTTCAACACCTGCAAGCATATCATCGAGAGTGCTTGTACCTGGCTCAATAAAGGTATTACGCATACGTGAAGTAGGGGCGAACTTATAAGATTCACGACGACCAGAACCTGTACGTGCGAAGCCTGTTTTTAAGCCCCCCATACGATCGACCATAAAGCTGGTTAGTTGACCGTCTTTAATCAGTTGAGTGCGTTGGGTTTCCATGCCTTCATCATCAATGTTGATTGAACCCCATTGATTGGTCATGGTGCCATCATCAACAGCACTAACAACGGAATTAGCAATTATTTCGCCCATCTTATCGTAAAAAACCGACGCTTTTTTAGCAACAGAAGTGGTTTCAAGTAAGTGACCACAGGCTTCGTGGAAGATAACACCACCAAAACCATTTCCTATAATGACGGGCATTTTACCTGACGGGCAGGCTTCTGCAAACAGTTTAACCATTGCTTGCTGTGCAACATCATGGCCCAGTTTTTGTGCGTCAAGGTGAGTATTTAATTCCCAACCTGTAAATGCCCCCGGTGCTTCATAACCTGTTGATTGCTCACTGCCATTTTGTGCAACAGCATTAGCAGAAATTCGAGTGTAATGACGCGTGTCACCAATATGAAGGCCATCTGAGTTGAAAATCTCAATTTGTTGTTCACGTTGTGCAACGCTACCAATAAATTGGGCTATTTTTTCATTTTCGGCGCGAGCGGCTTGATCGGCTTGACGTAAAAATGCAATTTTAGCCGCCATATTGGTATCTTGGCTAAGCGGTAATTGACAGCTATGTTTATTGTCATAACGATTTAAGTTAAGCGTGCCTGCGGTTAATATTTGCTCACGCTTATCTTTAGCGGCAAGTAAAGATGTAACGCGTTTTAATTCTTCTTCATCAGTGCTGTTGGTGTAACCGTAGAGAACTTTATGTCCAAAAAATAGACGGATACCAATACCAAAATCAATGCCTGAATTGACTTTATCAATTTCAGATGAAATAAGTTGAACCGAGCTTGATTGATGGTGCTCGATAAATAATTCAGCAAAATCAGCACCAAGAAATAGTGCGTGATCAATGACTGTTTTAGCAGTATTAGGGTTTAGCATTTGTGCTCCCTTCTTTTTATGAGCTCTATTTTATAACCTAGCAGTAAAGTGATAAAATTTCTCACTATTACTGCAATTGGTATGAGCGATGAATCTATAACGACGGATTAATTGGATTATTTAGCTACCGTATTTTCAGTAATTGAACATAGAATATTTTCCAGTTCATCCCACGGTAAGATCTCACTATCAATAACTTCAATACGCGATTCAAATCCTTCTAGTGAGAGTTCATTCACTGACACAACTTGATTAACAACGTTAAAAGCAAAGCAACCATTTTCAGTATTCACTACCGCTTTAATACGATTAGCACTGAGGTTTGAAAATAGACTGAATAATTTTGAAAATTCAAATAATTGATCAGCGGCAAAGAACCAGCCACAACTGTGATAGCCCTGACCATGGTTTTCTTTGCGAATAAATTGTTGTCCAGGCGCTAATTCTAATTCTGGTAGTGGTTCTGTTTGGTCGTGACCATGATGATGGCTATGCTGTGCCTGACGATCTGTACGTTCAATATCAAGCCATTCAAGTTCAAGTCGGCCATGTTCAACTTCAGCAATAAGAGCTTTCTTAGGCTCCGCTTTTTCCATTGCTGTTTGGAACGTGTATAAATCAAAGTCATCACATTGATCAATTTTATTGGCAACGACGACATCGGCTAATGCGAGTTGATCTTGAAAATTAACGTTATCAGTATAAATGCTCTCTGCAAAATGGCGAGGATCAACCACGGTGATTGTTGCGCGCAAATCGACATAGTTGCGGTAGCTTTCTGATGTTAATTTATGAATGACTTCTTTTGGGTGACCCAAACCTGTTGGCTCAAGTAATAAGCGGTCAGGTTTCTGAGCTAATAGCGCATTAATACCTACAGACATGGGTAAGCCTGCAACACAGCACATACAGCCACCAGGAACTTCTTTGATGATAGCTCCTTGTTGTTCTAGAAGGGCACCATCAACGCCAATATTACCGAATTCATTAATTAAAATAGCCCACTTTTCATGTTTAGGTTTGCGAGCGAGCAAAGAAAGAATAGCGGTGGTTTTTCCGGCACCTAAGAAGCCAGTAATAATATTTGTTGGAATACGTTTCATGTTTTTACTCAATTCCTAAACGATTAAGTACCAAAATAATGAGGTCAGTTTACGTGAGCGGCCTTAAAGTGACTAGTACAACTAGGTGAAGCGTTAGTTAAGTGCCGTTTTTGACTGCAAAAATAATGAAAAGCAAAAAAATGTAGGTATATTATAGCGTTTTTGGCATGATTAATTATTCAATGAATAACGGGTGAATATGAATGATTAATTGGTTTGTTGTTAATTCTGATTCAATAAAGAAAATAGGACATGATGCAACTAATGATTGTCTGTATATTAATTTTGATGATGGTGGAGAATATACGGTATACACAAATGTATCACTGTATGCTTTTTATCATTTTTCGTTAGCAAACTCGGTTGATGATTATTATCGACAGGTGATTAAGATAAATTATTCAATAAAGCAGTAATGCCATTAGTGGTAACTTTGTTATCATTTTAAAGTTTGTATTAAGTTGAAATACATAGATGAAAAGCATAATTTATGTTCAATTATAAATTTGATAAACGATGTAATATTTAATTGATTGTTAATATTTATAGATAAATATTCTTTATTAATAAGTGAGCTAAAATGAGTATTGCTTTTTTGACAGAAGATGAATTTCTGCACCAAAATCGGATTAGTCAACAACAGTGGCAAGCCAGTCAGATTACGTGGTCGGAATTAAAAGCAATCGGCTTGTGCCACGAACAACGAACTGAAGCACTAAATGTTACCGCTGAATCATATGCACGTATTATTCAGCAATGTTCACATGTCCATTCTGTGCGCTGGCGAGTAAAAAAACCACAGCATTTAATGGAAAAAATCGTTAGAAAAACACAGCCTAATATTGCGACATTCAAAACTAAATATCTTGGTATTAATCAATATAACTATGATGCCATTGTCACTGATCTGATTGGTGTGCGGGCTCTACATTTATTTAAAGATGATGGATTAGTTATCCATGATTATTTAATGAGTAAGTGGCAGTATGAAGAGCCACCTGTTTATTATGTAAGAAATGGTGATGATGAAGTTTCAACTAAATTACCTGCGGATATTAAAGTAAAAATACATCCTGCAGGTTATCGATCGTTACATTATGTATTTGGTACTCAGTTACAACAACGGTGTGTTTTTACGGAAGTACAGGTAAGAACTATTTTTGAAGAAGCGTGGACCGAGATCGATCATAAAATACGTTATCCTAATTTTTCTACTGATGCAGAAATTTGTTCATTTTTGCTTATATTTAATCGTCTCGTTGGATCTGCCGATGAAATGGGATCCTTTGTAAAGCAACTTGCAGCAGAGGCAACACAGCGACAACAGGCATTGACAATATCAGATGATGGTATAGAGAACAGTGTTGTTGATGTCGAGGCTTTATTTCAAAAATTAGAGGAAAAAGTAAAAAAACAACATGATTCTCAATTGGTTATAGACCAACTTCGTCAGCAAGTTATGCAATTAAAAGCAGATAAAAAAGCATTGCAGCAATCAATGGACTCAAAGATGTTAGCCTCAACAATTGCTATAGCTCAACGGTGTTGTAAGGCTTCTGAGTTGTTAGATAAATAGCTTGTCTATCTGTTTTTCGGATGGGTTCTAGCTTGTTAATAGCAAAAAAACATTTATAGTTATATGCATATAAAGCTATCTATTATAAAAATAAATATACTGAGGAAATTTTTGATGAGAACGCGGTTGGATCGTATTCGCCATGCGATTTGTTTTGAAATTATTGGCTTAATTTTAATGGTGCTTGTATTAAGTCAATTTGGGTTTGATGGTAGTCATGTTGGTGTTGTTGGGATTGCGTTTTCAATTTTAGCAACCGGTTGGAACTATATCTATAATATATGGTTTGATCGTATGCTTTATCGTCGCTATAAAACCGCTACGAAAACCTCTATTATCCGCATTATTCATAGTATTGGATTTGAAGCTGGACTTCTTGTTGTTACTATTCCTATTTTGTCTTGGGTACTCAAAGTTACGTTGTGGGAAGCTTTTGTACTTGATATTGGAATGGTGCTTTTTTATCTTATTTATGCATATGTTTATAACATTGCTTATGATCGCTTATTTCCAATACCTGAAGTATCACAAGATTAAAACAGAATAGTTTGATAAAAGCCTCTAATAAATATCTTTCCAGTTGAAAGAGTATTAGGGGCTTTTTTATTGATTATTATCTAATGAAGAATTTTTGATAATACTATGGCTAACTGTTCATTCAATGGTGTCTTTTTTTATCAGATAATGTATTTATACATATGGATAGCCATTTTACATTTCTTCAAATACTTATGAGTAGTATCTATTTGTAATAAAAAATTACACTTTAAACTAAACGTAGCGATAACCACTGATTTAAGCTGTAATATGCAATATTTTTAAAGAGTAAAGGACGATTTATTGAATGGTTATACTTTCATTGGTTTATGTTATTCCTTCTGAGTGTTGATGAAACGTGAAAATGAATGGCGATTAAATGTAATGCGGTATTAAGTAAGAATACTGTTATAATGTATACCGTTCAAAATAAAGTCTCGTCATGAGATAACACATGGTAATAATGCGTGAGTAAACATAATAAACGCTGTATATAACCATGAGTTTTATTTATAACGTAGTTTGGGTTGGTCGACGATAATTCGTTGGGCATGTGTTTATTTTTTGAAATGATTTTTAATATGTTAGTAAACTATACTATCAGATTTATTTGTCATAGGTGATGTACGTTGAGTAAAGAAAGTAAACTCGCACGAAAGGCGGTTGACGTGCAACAATCAATGATGATTGCGTGTGAAGAGTGTGGGTTGGTTGTTGATATCCCTAATTTAAATGAAGGTGAAAAAGCGACGTGTCCTCGTTGTAGTCATACTTTAATAAAAGCCGTTAGTTTGCCCTTTCAACGTCCTGTTGCTTACGGCATAGCGTGTTTAATCATGTTAACATTAAGTCTTTCATTTCCATTTTTATCTTTTACTGTAAATGGAATGGGGCACCAAATTACACTCTTAAATGCGGCCGAAACATTACAACATTTTGAAAATAGCGTGTTAGCTGTTTTGTTAATGACGACGGTAATTATTTTTCCTGCTATGTATATAGTGCTCGTTTTATATCTCTATTACCGCGCTAACAAAGTAAAGAATATTGGTCATGTTATCCATGCTCGCAGCTGGATTAAATTTTTATGTCGAATGTTATTTAAAATCCAACCATGGCTAATGGTTGATGTGTTTTTAGTGGGCGTTTTAGTGAGCCTTGTTAAAATATCAGCATTAGCACATATTGGTTTAGGCAATTCGTTTTGGGCTTTTTGCCTTTATAGTGTACTAGTTATTAAATGTGTTTCATTAGTTGATAGAACATGGTTGTGGGATCGGTTTTTTGCTATGGTGCCAGTTGATGGGGTTCATGATGGTGATACGCATATGGATCATAACCATGTTGGATGTCATGCTTGTAATCAAATAAATCCAATGCCAACAACACATCATGCGCGTTGTTTACGTTGTGATAGCCGATTACACGTCTTTGATGCTAACCATTCATTACAATATGCTTGGGCGTATTTGATTGCATCCATCGTTTTTTATATTCCCGCTAACTTATATCCAATGATGTACACCGTGAGTTTAGGTCAAACGGAAGGATCTACGATTCTAGGGGGGGTAGTTCTACTCTGGAAAATGGGTTCATGGCCCATTGCTTTGGTCATTTTTATGGCCAGTATTTTTATTCCGATGGCTAAAATGTTTACTTTAGCATGGCTATATTTTTGTGCAGGTAAACGAATAGATGATTCTACCCAGATAGCAATTAAGTGTTTAAAATTATACCGTTTAACCGAGCTTATTGGTCGTTGGTCTATGGTTGATATTTTCGTGGTTGCTATTTTGGTAGCTTTAGTTCAATTACAAAATGTAATGGCAATTTCACCCGGCCCTGCAGCGTTATGCTTTGCTATTGTAGTGATATTTACAATGTTATCCGCCATGAGTTTTGATCCGCGTGTATTTTGGACGCCTAAGCGTAAATCTTACAAACAAGATTCAGAGTTAGATACTGTTGAATCTAATTCAGTAGTGCCTAGTGTACATAAATGAGAAAACAGATGATGAGTGATAACCAGCCGACAGAGGCTAAAGTACAACATTTGAAACAAGTATCACCAATATGGATTGTGCCATTGGTTGCGTTAGGTATTGGTCTTTGGATGTTTATTCAATATTTAAATAGCCAAGGACCGACGATTACTATTCGGTTGCCAAATGCTTCGGGTATTGAAGTTGGAAAAACCGCGATTAAATCGTTAAATGTTAAAGTTGGTGTAGTAACAAAAGTCCAATTAAGTAAAGACTATAGTTATATTACTGTTACGGCTCAAATGGACAATGATACTGGGCGCATGCTTAAAAATGACACCTTATTCTGGGTGGTTAAGCCGCGCATTGGTAAAGGTGGCGTTTCTGGTTTAGATACGTTGCTTTCTGGCTCATATATTGAAATGCAGCCAGGTGAAGGTAAAGAAGATAAGCATCATTTCGTTGCGTTAGATGTACCGCCGGTTGCACCTGCGGATGCAAAAGGGTTACGCGTTATTTTAACTAGCCGTCAAGCGGGTAAATTAGGCGTGGGTGATCCTGTGCTTTATGATGGTTTTACCGTTGGTCGTGTTGAGCAAGTAAGTTTTGATATCAACAGTAAACGGGCTAATTATCAATTATTTATCTTTGAACCTTATGATAGTTTAGTTCGTACTAGCAGCCATTTTGTTCTTAGTTCTGGTGTCCAAGTTAAAATGGGTGCCGAAGGTTTCAATGTTAAGATTGGCTCATTAGAATCGTTAATTACTGGTGGTGTAACCTTTACGACACCTGCAGATGATCAAGGCAGTTCACAATTAAAACAAAAATCATATTATCGTCTATATGAGAATGCGGCTGAAGTTCGTGAAAAAATGTTTGAACAACATCTTGATTTTGTTATGTTATTTAGTGAATCCATTCGCGGCTTAAAAGCGGGGGCTCCAATTGAATATCGTGGTATTCAAATTGGTACGGTACAAAAAGTGCCATTGCGTTTACCAACAAGCCAAGAAGGTTTTACGAGCAAGCAGATTCCAGTATTAATACGAATTGACCTTGGGCGTGTTTATGATCATACCGATGAAGGTACGTTAACGTCATTACATGCAAACCTTGAAAAAGAATTTAAGAAAGGCCTACGGGCAACATTAAAAACGGGTAATTTGCTGACTGGTGCATTGTATGTTGGCACGGATGTCTATAAAGGTGAAAAGCCAGTTAAGACATTGGAATATGATGGTTATGATATCTTCCCAACCAAAGCGGGTGATTTAGCTGAAGTACAAAAACAGCTAACAAATTTATTGAATAAATTTAATAAATTGCCTGTTGAGGATACATTAAATTCAATGACGGCAACCTTAAAAGCATCTGAAAAAACCATGGCAACGATGCAAACGACGATCAATGATTTAGATCACTTATTAAAACAAAAAGATACCCAAGCATTGCCTGGTGATGTTCGTGCGAGTCTAAAGCAGATTCAATCAACATTAAGTGGCTTTGGTCCTAATGCTGCGCCATATCAGAATCTTGAAGGTGCATTAACACGTTTTGAAGCAGTGATGACTGAACTTAAACCTGTGTTACGCCAACTAAATGAAAAACCAAATTCCCTTGTATTTGGTGATGAGAGAACAAAAGATCCTGTACCTGTTGGAGGTCGTTAATAATGAAAAAATGGTTAATTATCGCTGCTGCTACTGTAGCTGTAACAGGTTGTAGTAGTACGCCTGAAGGAATTAATACCTTCTTGTTACCAGCAGGTAAGACGTTAATGGTATCGCATGTCAATAATCAACCATTATTGATTGTACGTCCGGTTGAAGTTGCTGCACATTTATCTGGAACTGGTTTAGTTTATCAAACATCAGCAACAGAGATGGTTGAAGCACAGCAAAACTTATGGGGGGAGGCATTATCAAAACAGCTAACCCGTCGTATTACTCATGATTTACGCCAAAAGCAGCATCAATTATGGGCAACACAGTTAACACCGACACTATCAACTGCGGGAGCGCCTGGATTACAGGTTCGTATTAACCAATTTAATGGTGTATATACCGGTGTCGCTAAGGTTGCTGGTGAGTGGATGGTCATTGGTGCAAGTGGTGATTTGCAAACAGTGCATCCGTTTGAGTTTAGCGTGCCATTAGTAAAAGATGGTTATAGCGCTCAAGTAGAAGCATTATCAACGGCTGTTGGTGAGTTAACGACACAAATAGCAAATGCAGTGAAGTAAAGTCTATTCACTAAAAAAAGCCCACAGGTTAATAGCCTGTGGGCTTTTTTGTTTCTGTTAATGTGGTAATCCCAAGTAATAATATTGTTAGTTTTACACTCTAGATTGGTATGTTCTATTAGTGTGATTGTAAAAACGTTAATGCTTCATCCATAGTATTAAAAATATGGTGCCCTAAAGCGCGAGTATCAGCGTCTGGTTCGACTAAATCGATGATCTGTAGTGTGGCCATATTGGCAGACACCGCAGCCTTTACACCATTGTTAGAATCTTCAAAGGCAATACATAGTTTAGGATCAATGTTCAGACGTTGTGCAGCAAGAAGATATATTTCAGGGTTTGGCTTCCCATGAGTAACTTCATCACCACTGGTGATATGTGAAAAATAGTGGTTGAGGCCAGCGAGACGAAGTTTTTTTTGTGCTAATGCATTGTGAGTCGATGTCGCTACGACCATGGGAATATTGTGTGTTTGTAACCATTCTAATAAAGCAATAACACCATGCTTCACTGGAATAGCTTGATGTTCAACAACGGCAAGGTAACGCTGCATCCAACGTGGATGAAATACACTATAATCTAATAGCTCACCATAGCCTTGTTCGATAATTGGCTTAATACCTGCCTGATTACGCCCAATGATAGAAAGGTAGACATCCTGCTTAAATGGAATATTCATTTCAATACATGTTTGTTTAAATGCGGTCATACACACTTTTTCAGTATCAAGCAATAATCCATCCATATCAAAAATTGCTGCATTGTATTTCATTATATTCTCAGTGTTATTATTTTATAATACAGTTTCTCATAATATTAATCTTTAAAATAGATCATTTATAGCAAATGGAAATGTTATTAGTATTTTTTTATAAAACAGATATAGAATAATTTGTTGTGTATTTTTAATTTAATAATAATATATCACCGTTATTTATAAATATGTAAATAACATGATTATTAATTAAAAGGAAAATATCAATGAACATGCATAATTTATCTAAACCATTACCTGAGTTTATAAAAAAAAATTGAATTTCATCTAGAAGAGCTTATTTATCCTCGAAAAAATCAACAACATTTAGTTTTAGGAAAAAAACCGACAGAAAATGGTGTTTTATTACAGAGTAATGACTATCTTGCTATATCAAATCATGAATATATTCGAGACATTCATATAGAGGCATTAAGCAATAATAAAAAAGATATTGTTATGTCTGCGATATTTTTACATAAAGAAGACGATCATTCTTTTGAACATCAACTCGCTGATTATACTGGCTTTGAACACTGTATTTTGTCTCAATCTGGATGGGCGGCTAATGTTGGATTAATTCAGACAATCTTACCTATAAATACACCTGTCTATATTGATTTTTTTGCACACATGTCATTATGGGAAGGCGCTCGAATTGCAGAAGCTCAGATTCATAGCTTTTTACATAATAATATTCGCCATTTAGAGAAATTAATAAAGCGTAATGGACCGGGACTTATTCTCGTTGATTCTGTCTATAGTACATTAGGCACTGTTGCACCGTTGACTGAGATTGTCGCGCTCGCTAAGCATTATGGCTGTGCTATTTTGGTTGATGAATCACATTCTTTAGGTACTCATGGACCAAAAGGTGCAGGGTTAGTTGCTCAATTAGGTTTAACTGATGATGTTGATTTTATAACGGTTAGTCTAGCGAAAGCATTTGCTTATCGTGCAGGGGCGATATTATGTAGTAACAAAATAGGACAAGCATTACCGTTTGTTGCACGTCCAGCTATTTTTAGTTCAGCGTTATTACCCCATGAAATAGCGGTATTAGAGGCGACATTAGAAGTCATTAAAAACAGTGATGATCGTCGTTTTCGCTTAACTGAGCAAGCTGATAAATTACGTAATGGATTAGTTAAGCTTGGATTTAATATTCAAAGCCAATCACAAATAATTGCTCTTGAAACAGGTAATGCAACCAATACAGAAATAATGCGGGATCATTTAGAGGATATGAATGTTTTTGGTTCTGTTTTTTGTTCACCCGCAACGCCAAAAAATAAAAATTTGATTCGATTTTCTGTTAATAGTGAATTAACAGATAAAGAGATAGATATTATTTTAGATGCGTGTTTATCAATGCGTTGTGAGTTAGAATTATAATAATCACTAATATAATTAGTATGAAAATTTGTAGTTAAATAATAATTTAAGAGTAGGTATATAATAAGATGATACCTACTCTTTATTCTGGTTTTATTATTCCAACCATTTGTTAACAATATCTAACAATGTTGATTTAGAAGATGGTTTTAGAAGGAAATCATTAATGCCAATACTCATTAATTCTTTTTTATGCGTATTATCTAATGAACCAGAATAACAGATGATAGGTATATGTTGATGTGCTTTATATTTATTATTAGTTCTTATTTCTTTGGTTGCGTCTATGCCTGACATGATTGGCATTTGAGAATCCATTAAAATGAGATCAACCGTTGTTTCTTGTAAATAATCAAGGGCTGTTTGTCCATTATCTGCTTCGACAACATCATAACCTGAATTTTTTAATAGAATACCTGAATATAACCTTAATGACATATTATCATCAACAATCATAATCTTAGCTCTATTTGAATGAACTGTTTTCTGTGAAATATTGGTTGGTATTCTTTGGGTGAAAATGTGGGTTATTAATTTTTTTTGTAATGTATCTATATGATTATAATTTAATAAATATGGTTTATGTGTTTTTGAGAGTGTGATTTTTTTAGCGTTATGTTGATGCTGAATCAGTATGATTTTTATAGTTGTAGTCGCTATATGGTTATATATTTTAACTAATAATTCACTATCGATTTCATTAATATCAATGATAATACAGTCATAACTATTTTTTTCGTTATTTATAGTATTATAAGAGGTTATTTTTTGATTATTAAATGTGAAATTATAAAAGAAAGCGAGATGATTCATATCTGTTAAAATTTTGCTATTATCACCTAAAAGTAATATTTTTTTAGTGCTCATTAGGTCATATTGCATTTTATCGATTATCGGTGAGGTGATCATCGGTAATCTAATAATAAATGTTGTAGATATATTTTCAGTTGAATAACATTCAATGGTTCCAGAAAAGGCATTAATGACTTTTTTGCAGAAAGATAAACCTAAACCAGTGTTGTTTTCTTTTCCTGATGTATAATATTCAGTAAAAATATTTTTAATTGATGATGATGGTATGCCTTTACCATAATCTTTTATGCTTATAACTGTTTCATTCTTTTTACTATAAACAGAAATGATAATTTTAAAATTGGCTTTTTCTTTATAGAAAAAAGAATTTTTTAATAAATTAAAGAAAACATAGCGTAGTAAAATATCATTTCCAAAAAAAGTATTATCTTTGTTTATTTGAAAAAACACTAATGCTCTGTCACTTTTCTGTTGGTAGCCATATACATTAAGTGCATTATGAATGACATCATTAATCGACAAGTTATTGAACGATTGTGGCGATATTTTTTGACTGTCAATTGAACTTAACAACAGATTTATGGTGTTATGACCATTGTTTATGATTGAAATATTGTCTTTAATAATAGTGCGTAATTTATGTATTTCAGCATTTGAGATCAGACGATTTTGCTGAGGATCTGCGGTTAAATTTTCAGGTAACAGCTCTAAGAGTACTTCTTGAGAAGCATATAACGCACTAAGAGGATTACGCATTTCATGAGCGATACCACCACTGAATGAACGTGAAAATAATTGCTTACTTTCAATTTCTATTCGGTTGCGATAATTAAAGCAAATACCAGTGAAATAAGAAAAGCTGAATACAATAAGATATGAGGAATGGAAACCAATTCCAATATTTCCCATTGCCATATAACCGAGTAGAGCGGCACTGCTTGCTGCTATTGTGGTAAATATCAGGATAAGTAACCAGTCATAGATAATAATAATGGATAAAAAGATGGCAGCCATAAAAGACATTATCCATTCAACTGACCATTCATTACGTATCATCATATAACAAAAGAAAAAAGGTAAGCAAAAACAGATAGTAAAAACAAAATGTTTCTCTTTATAACGAGAAAATAAGCTCGGCATCTGAGATTTAATAGCAAAGGGCAAAAAGAGGAATGCGCAGACTAAGCGTAATGGTAAGTTTTCATAAGGCTGCGGAAAGAGATAAGTCCAGATTAAATAATAAGCAGGGAAACCTATACTACCAAATAGCCCGATAAAAAATAAATTCGGTTCAATATAACGGTAAGCGCTGGTTATTCTTTGCTTAATGCTCATTTAATTTCACATGACTACGGATGACTATTGTTAATATTATCTGTGTGGTCAATCATTAGCAAGTTTTTACGTTTTTATGCTTTTATTTTATTGTTAATCATAAAGATTCGCTAAAAACTCTGATTGTGACTTTTAAAATGATATGGTGACTATATATAATTTTGGAGCATTTTAATGTCTTTTTTTACTGCTTTTTTTTACGATAATGTAATGAAATATACGGAAGAAGCTTGTTTGGTTGAATGGCGGCGAACATTGCTTGAAAATGTAGAGGGTAATGTGCTGGAAATTGGTGCAGGAACGGGGGCTAGTTTGGGTCTTTATCCACAAAAACCATCATTAGCGCTTTATTTGTCTGAACCTGACTCACATATGCGGATGCAATTGGAGAAAAAATTGCATTCACAACCTAATATTAAGGCGACAGTTTTATCTTGTTCAACCGAGAATATTGACAGTGATGATGACTTTTTTGATTATGTTTTCGTGTCATTAGTGTGTTGTTCGGTTAAAGATGTGGCGGCATCATTACAAGAAATTAAACGAGTTCTTAAACCGACTGGGCGCTTTATTTTTTTAGAGCATGTTGCTGCAGAGCCAAATTCTCGTTGTTATCATTGGCAACAACGGCTTAATTTTATTTGGCGTCGAGTTGCAGATAATTGCCATCTTAACCGAAATACAGAGCAGTCAATCATTGATGCAGGCTTTGTGATTGAAGATATTCAATATGAAAAAATGCGAAAAATGATCGCCGTCGTGCAGCCAACCATTAGAGGTATTGCGCGTATAGCACCTGAGTAATTAGCGCGATATCGCTTACATGTTAGATAAGCATAAAAAAGAGAAAAGAGTACTGAACACTCTTTTCTCTAAATAACTATCGCAAGTATTATTGTACGATTTCGCCACTTTCAACGACAGTTTTACGTACGACATCAGCAAATTTTAATGCTTCATCACGCACTGTTTTTTCATTCACCGTCAGAATATTACGATTTTCCATAAGCAACTTACCGTCAACCACTGAGTGCTTAACATTGGTCGCATAAGCAGAATACACCAATGCAGAGTATGGGTTATAAACAGGGATCATGTTGGGTGCTTTAGTATCAATCACGATAATATCAGCCAGTTTCCCCACTTCTAAAGAGCCAATTTTATCTTCCATGTGTAATGCACGTGCAGCGCCAATGGTTGCCATTTCAATCACATTGATAGGGGGCATTGCTGCGCGATCTTTATTAACGAGTTTGTGTACTTTAGCAACTTGGTTAAATTCATCGATGGTGCTTAATGTGTTACCTGACATTGGGCCGTCAGTGCCTAAACCTATACGTAAACCGTCATTAAACATTTTTAATGCAGGTGCAACGCCTTTAGCTGACTTGATATTAGCACTCATGTTATGAGCAACACCGACATCATGCTTTTTCAAAATAGCGATGTCTTCATCATTAGCATCGATCACATGCGCGGCTAAGAAGTTTGAATTTAGTGCGCCAATTGATTCCATATATTTAATTGGAGATAGGCCACCTGAACGCTTGGCAATAACTTCACGCTCACGCTTAGATTCAGCAAGGTGCATCATTACAGGCACATCATACTTGATTGATAATTTGGCAATGGTTTGTAGTGTTTCTGTTGAGTTAGTATATGGGCCATGTGGTGCAAAGGCTGGTGTGATACGCGGGTGGTTTTTATATTGCTCAATAAAATTAAGCGTATATTTAATACCATCTTCTGGGGTTTTAGCACTTGCCACTGGGAACTGAATAATGGTTTCGCCTAAGATGGCACGCATACCAATTTGATCAACAGTTTTAGCTACTTCATCTTCAAAGTAATACATGTCAGCGTAAGTTGTTACGCCACCTTTAAGCATTTCTACGTTGCCAAGTTGTGCGCCAATACGCACCATATCACGCGAAACCAGTTTCTTTTCTAGCGGAAAAATATAACGGTGTAGACGATCGGGCACGTCATCGGCCATTGAGCGAAAAACAGTCATTGATGCGTGAGTATGAGCGTTAATTAAACCAGGCATAACAATGTCACCATCAGCATCAATGGTTTTAATTGCTTTGTATTCACTTATATTTGAACCATCAGTAACGGCATAAATTTTATTGCCTTTTACTGCGACTAAACCATTATCAAATACAGTTTTGTCTTGATCCATGGTGAGCACAGTCGCATTTTTTATTAACAAATCAACATTTTCGATTGCATAGGCTGATGTGCTAATAAGCGAAGTTGCAGCTAGAGAAACAGCAAGTAACGTTTTTTTAAACATAGTGAATTACCGAAACGATGGATTTTCGCCGATAATACAGTGCAATAAATGAATGAAAATAACTATTTTATTGATTACTTCTATTTGTGATCAAGATCTTGTTGATGTAATAAAATTAACGCATAAATGGCATAAAAACGCTCAATTTTAGAAATAGAAATCGATTGCTTGTTTGAGTTTTGCATATTTAATCTTTGACGGTAGATTGATCTTATTTATAAATATTACTTTTTGGCATAAAAATATAGTTGGTAAATAGCGATATATACATTACTATATATCGAAATATTATGGAGTCTGTTATGTCATTTAAATCTGCTGTCATCACCGCTGCTGTATTATCTCTGTTTGCACAACCCGCTTTAGCAGCTGAAAAAGTGACGGTGTTTGCGGCATCGTCACTTACGAATGCGTTAAACGCGATTGCTGCTAAGTACCAACAAAAAACAGGTGTAGAAACAACATTATCCTTTGCATCATCCTCGACTTTAGCGCGTCAAGTTAGCCAAGGTGCGCCAGCCAATATTTATTTATCAGCCAATGAAAAATGGATGGATTATGCTGAGCAGCAAGGGGCCATCGCGGCCAATACCCGTAAAGACATCGTTAGAAATAGCTTAGTGATGGTTGCTCCTTTGGCGTATCCACAAAATAAAATCAAAGTAAGTGCCAATTGGAATTTAGCCAAAGCATTAGACGGTACCCGTTTAGCGGTTGGTGATCCTAACTATGTACCTGCTGGTATTTATGCAAAACAAGCATTAGAATTTTTAGGATTATGGAAACAAGCACAACCATTATTAGCCAGCGCTAATAATGTGCGTTCAGCGCTGGTGTTAGTTGAGCGAGGGGAAGCCCAACTGGGGATTGTTTATAAAACAGATGCTGAAATTTCTAAAAAAGTAAAAACAGTGTATCAATTTCCTGCTGATTCGCATAAACCGATTGTGTACCCAATGGCATTAGTTAAAGGCAATGTGACGCCAGCTGCAAAAGGCTTTTATCAATATTTACAACAGCCTCAAGCCGCTGCGATTTTTAAATCTTATGGTTTTGATCAAGTAACAAAATAGTAGCGTAGGTTGTTAAATACATATTACTAATGAGTCAATGATAAGGTACTGAGTGAAAGCTTAGTACCTTTTATGTTTTATTCGGTATTATGTTAAAAAACAGCAAATAAAGCATAGGCGTTAAATCGTTACTGACTGCCAGTAAATAAGTACCTATGCTATTGCTATAACGAATAAAAGTTTTACAGGATTGTGGTTAGTGCTAACTGAATATGAATTAGAAGCGTTATTTTTAAGTTTGAAAATTGCCAGTGTCGCGGTGATATTCAGTTTACCGTTAGGTATTGGTTGTGCGTGGTTATTGGCTCGACGTCAGTTTTGGGGTAAATCATTATTAGATGGACTGATTCATTTACCATTAGTGTTACCACCGGTGGTTATTGGTTACTTATTGCTGATCACCATGGGTCGTCAAGGTACTATTGGTAAATGGCTTTATGAATGGTTTGGCTTTACCTTTAGCTTTAGTTGGCGAGGTGCTGCATTAGCGGTCGCGGTAGTTTCATTTCCATTAATGGTACGTTCCATTCGGTTAGCATTAGAAGGCGTTGATAAGAAACTAGAACAAGCCGCGTTTACTTTAGGTGCATCGTCGGTTCGAGTATTTATGACGATCACTTTGCCATTAATGATCCCTGGCATTCTTACGGGGACAATTCTAGCCTTTGCGCGTGCCTTAGGTGAGTTTGGCGCGACGATCACTTTTGTGTCTAATATTCCGGGGCAAACTCAAACCATTCCTTTAGCAATGTATTCCTTTATTGAAACCCCTGGTGCGGAAAGTGAAGCGGCAAGGCTATGTATCGTCGCTATTGTGATCGCATTATTATCATTGTTTGCGTCTGAATGGTTGACCCGTATTGCCAGAAAACGGTTGGGGGCAGCGTAATGAGCACTAAAACAGCGCAAAAAAGATTAAAAATGTGCTTTACCCAACAATTAGGTGATCTTGCTTTAGCGATTGATCTTGATGTTCCTATGCAGGGTATTACGGCTATTTTTGGACGCTCTGGCGCAGGAAAAACCTCATTAGTGAATGTGCTAAGCGGGTTAAGTCATCCTGATGATGGCTATATACAGCTTGGTGATCGTGTCTTATTTAATAGTCAGCAAGGTATAGCGTTAAGTGCTGATAAACGCAACATTGGTTATGTATTTCAAGATGCGCGTTTGTTTCCGCATTACACGGTAAAAGGTAATTTGAATTACGGCGTTAAACATGCCGATCAACAACATTTTGATGATGTGGTTAATCTATTAGGTATTGCGCCACTATTATCACGGTATCCCGCTTCGTTATCTGGTGGTGAAAAGCAACGAGTTGCCATTGGGCGAGCATTATTGACCAAGCCTGATATGTTATTAATGGACGAGCCTTTAGCGTCATTAGACATGCCACGCAAGCAAGAACTGATGCCTTATTTGGAGAAGTTAGCCAAAGAGGTTAATACACCGATTATTTATGTGACCCACAGTTTAGATGAAATTTTACGCTTAGCTGATTCAATGGTGATGCTTAATCAAGGTAAGGTATTGATTTCAGGGCATGTTAATTCTGTGTGGAGTTCTCCTGAAATGCGGCCGTGGTTGCCCGTAAAAGAGCAGAGTTCATTATTAAGTGCGCGGGTCAATATTAACCATCCCCGTTATGCATTAACCCAAGTGATGTTGAGTCACGATGCTTCATTATGGGTGACACAGTTACCTCATCAGCGAGGAGAATGGATACGCGTCCGTATTTTTTCTAATGATGTATCCATTGCTCGCCATTATCCTCAAGCGAGCAGTATTCGTAATATTCTTGCGGCAAGGATAGATAAAATTCATCATGCTGAAGACGAGCGAGTGGAAGTAAAATTACGTATTGGTGAAACCCATTTGTGGGCCAATATTACTGCATGGGCAGCAGATGAATTAGCACTTAAAGTCGGTGATCAGGTGTTTGCTCAGATAAAAGGTGTCAGTGTCACAAAAGATGATTTAGCTTAATATATTATAAATAACAGTGTGATTTATAATATTATCAGCATCACAAACAAAAACAGCTGAATTAAATAAATCACAGCCATTTTTCGTGTCAGGTATTGGTCAACATAAAACTGTTGATGCTGCGAAGCTATGTGTGGTGCCGATAACGTGGCTAAAGTTGAAGTACAACAAACGTTTGTTAATGGTCTATTGAGTGTTGTTACATTTGGTGTTTATACACCACGCCAAGCTCGCGTATTCTGTAAGTAATAGTCAGTATTTGCATCATACCAAGCCTCCCGCAGTGGAGGCTTTTTGGGTTTAAAGAGTCTATTTGTAGTGGTACATTAAATTTCAGACCGCATCGAAGAATTTTAAACGAACCATTTAATTATGCCTAAAGTTCCTGCTGTAGAAATGCTAAAGGGCTTGATGGATATTAAGGAGCTTAAACAATCTGATTTAAAACATATCGCGCCTCAAAGCGTGATCAGCGATATTTTAAATGGCAAAAGAGCTATTAATTTAGCTCAAGCAAAAGGCTTCAATGTAACCAAAATAGGACACCCAAAACTTTCCCTTTAGAAAACAGATAATGATTAATATTATTGTCAGGGCTGATTATCGTCATCCCAGACGATGAATGCTGAGCTTAACCCTCTGTTATTCTTTACAGTGAATGCCCGCGGAGGTGATAGAGAATCGACTCACAGCGCGTTTAATTTTTAAAGTAAAGATATGGTTGCCCTATATTCTGCTGATGACTACTAGTAGAAAAACTGGAAACTAGATGGTAAGTGCCCGATTTTGTGATTACTGTCGGGATGAATAAGTAAAAAAGCATCTGATTTATAATGTTTTTTATATTATTGCGAGATAAATACGGGCGTATATTCAAAGAACAAATACGGGTAAGTTGTTAAACCGCCATGATCAAATCCTGTGTATTGTTTTTTTGTATACGTCGCTGCGTTCTCTTTTGCCGACAGCTAAAACGGTAACAATGATTACATCATCTTCAACTTTGTATACTAATCGGTAACCAGATTGTCGTAGCTTAATTTTGTATAAATTATCAGCACCTGATAGTTTTGACGCAGGAACGTGAGGATTTTCTAAGCGTTCTAATAGTTTTTTCTTAAATTGCTCACGAAGCGTTGCACCAAGTTTATTCCATTCTTTATATGCACTCTTTTTAAAATTTAACTTATAAGTCATGGATGTTTACCGAAATAGTTTCTTCATTCTCACGTTCCGCGGCAAGAGATAATAGTTCAAGATCTTCAACTCGATCCATCAATAGTTCATAAGCTTCTGCTGGTACACAATAAAATGCAGGCTCATTTCTGTTTAGTATAGCAACAGCCTCGCCATAAGCACTTGAAGCAACTTTCATTGGGTTAGCTTTAAACTCAGTAATGCTTGCTGCAACATCAGCTAAAATTCTAGTAGTCATAGTGGTCTCTAATTAGGTTGATTATTCGATCATTATAGCGTGTTATTGCGGCGTTATAAATCATAGGTAATATTTTGAAGTTATATAAATATTTGCATCCCGATAGAATAGATGTTTTAAAGAATCAATCGATTCGTTTTTCACCACCAATTGCGTTTAATGACCCGGTTGAATTTAAACCAGTAATGAGTGGTGTTGCTTCTAATGATTTCTTTCAGAAGTACATGGATAAGCATTTAGATGAACTGATAGAAGATCAATTAACAGAAATTCCAGATGAAATCAAAAATACAATGCCTCAATTGCAACTCCGTGAGTACCTAAGGTCATATGTTAGAAGTAACGACACGTTGTTTAATCATCAAAATAGGACACCCCAAATTTTCCCATTAGAAAACAGATAAGAATCAATATTATTGTCTGGGCTGATTATCGTCATCCCAGACGATGAATGCTGAGCTTAACCCTCTGTTATTCCTTACAGTAAATGTCTGTGAGGGTGATAGGGGATCTGCTCACCACGCGTTGAAGTTTTAAAGTAAAGATATGGCTGTCCTATATTCCATTAGGTGCAAGCTTCCTTATCTCTGATGACAAAAACTTCGTCAAAAAAGCCAAAGCATGTTATGCATATGTGTGTTCTTCAACAGTTGTATGCGAACCAAAGGAATTCATCGAACAATATTGCAGACTCGTATAACAGGGCGTTATAACTACAAGGACGGAATATGCAACAAAAATACGATAAACGACTCATTGCTGCAGATATGCTAGAAGAAGCAATAAATAAATTTAAGACGGCAAAAAGTGACTTAGATTTCATCCAGTCAATATTATTAGCAGGGGCATCTATAGGTATTACCAACCCGTTGCTTTCTGAAAACCAAAAGCTAACTGCCCATGAAAAATCAGCTGAGAATGTTATACGAATACGAGAATATGGCTTGGGTCGTGAACTCAGTCTACAAGAACGAAAAGATGTATTTAGCGGAGCAATGAGGTTCAATAAGCAAGCTTACAATTCTTTAAAACATGCAGGTAAAGGGAAACAGCTGGCTGCATCAGATGACTTGGAGATTGAGACTGATTTTGCGGCAGAAGCCGAGGAGTTGCTTTGGGCTGCTATTGAGGATTTTAAAGGTCTACCTATTTCACCTGAATTTCTAATTGATAATGGTAAAAATGACTTTAGATTACTTATTGGGAGAAGTGACCCACTTGGCACAATACCAGAGATGCGCTGTAAACCAAGAGGCAACACACAATAGTAGTTATAACAGATAAGGATATGTGTCGCGTAGCCGACACTTATCCATACATTTCCTAATATCTACTCACCAGAGTAGAGCAAATAATCTAAGCAGTTTCTGTCCAAAAATGAGCTAACTATCTTGGCTAGCTTATTAGCTGTCTCAAAGCTTGTTTTGGATATATTAGGCTTACATGTCCTCGATACAAGTTTTGGGCTACTTAAAATAATCATAACTTTCAGCATGACTTGCTCTATGTAATTTGAATTATTCATACAAGCCATTTAATAGAGGTGCGAGACTGCACCTCTATACAGGCAATTAAGCGGCGTCTACTTCAGGTTCTGACTTTTTTGTCACGACAACCGTCATGGAGTTCAATACATCATAAGGTTGGTGGAATCCAGTAAATCCTTCTTCTTCTGAGTAAAAAATATGGCTGATATCCGAGAACGCATCAGGGTTAACTTTGTGTTCAGCGTTAGAGTTATGAAACATAACCAATCCATCAGACCATGATTCTTCATAGTCAGGGTCGGTCACATTTTTCGAAAATGGAATTGGTTGTAATCCCTCTGGATTATACAGAAAGCCCTGTCTGATCATTGTTACATCTTTACTACCGAGACCTGCAATTTTACCCATACGGTTGAATTTAGGTATTGTTGCTTGGTTGCTAAATAGAACGGCACTAATATTCTCAGCACCTTCTTGATTAAAGAATCCAGACGGAATTCTTTTACCATTCCACTCGTGGAACTCAATTTTTTCAAGCTCTGGCTTTCCGTCTACAATCTGTGCTCTTGCGCCATACAAATATTCAGACAACGCTGTTCGTGACCAAGTCATTGAGTTGTCGTTGTGATAGTCGTGTATAGCAAAAATCAGAGAATGGTCTTTAACATGTTCTTGTTCCCAATACTTGTGCTGTAGCTTCGAGAACAATGGACTGCCGAATTTGATTGGCATGTAGTCGGTTAGTCGCTCAACAATGTCTTTGTGATCTTCTGGTGGTGGTAGATCTGGACGAGCAGGGTTGCCAGATGGATTAACGGTGACCGCTTCAATAAAGAATTTCTCATCGAAATAATCAACTTCAAAATCTGGTGCAGCATGATTGTTATGTATTTGCAGACCTTGAGTATGCAAATACACGTGTAAGTACATCTCCCAAAGACGAGCATTGAAGTTCACTGATTGGAATTCACGGACAAAGTGACCGTCATTATCAATAAACGAGTTCGCAATTTCGTTAATGATGTTTCGTCCCGCTTCAAAGCGAGGTTCATTAGCGATGATTTTATATCCATGATGTTGTTTATCTTCTGGAATGATTGCATTGAACAGATCCATTGTTGGATCTACTTCATCGCCTTGTGGATAGGTGTCTTGTGGGTCTTTTGCATATTTTGAGTTGATAATTACAGCCATGTGTTCTCTGGCTTTGGATGGGGTAGTATGAAAGTCCGTACTTCCGTCTATCCAGCGAAACAGATTACGTGTATCTCTACCTATAATAGCAAAGCCATAATCACGGTCTGTTATATCTTGGAAGACAATACCAAGGAGAGTGTTATTTAAGAACGAATACCATTCAATTTCAATGGCTTGGAATCGAACCAGTGGCATTCTTGAGTAGAAGTAAGCATCAAACTGACGACGAGTAATTTGGCGTCCGTTTGCAAAGATATTTTTGAGTTGTTTCTTTTCAAATGCTTCTTGGTGTTGCTGAGTGATTTTTGCTTTTAGTGCTGCTTTTTTCTTTTTATCACGTTTCTGCTGTTTTGTTAATTTAGCCATATCGCCAACGTCCTTTTTGTATATATAGTTTGCGTTATGATATCAAAGTCATATTGTCAGATGTTGATTTTGATGTTACAAAACAGATAACGGTCATACTATTAGACAGTCTATTTTAGTGAGCTAAACCAACTAAGCTAATTCGAATTTCGTTATCATAAGGCTTGGCTCTAACTCATTTCTGTCCACTTTTTAGTTAGTCAGAACGGCTAACTAAAAAATGTCCAAAGTGAGAAGCTGATTCCCCCCCCTCGCAATTTGAATTACCCAGAACGTTAACGTTGTGATCCAATTTATAATCCACTTCAGGTATAAAAAGAGGCAATATCACTTTATGGTTGTATCAACAAATCTTAGCCGTGACTAAAATGTTCATTGGGTGATTTGATCACTCGTACTAGAAAATGATGAATAATCCAAATAGCCATTGAGGTTAAAATAACGGCAACCAAAATAGAACTAAAGCGATAAAAAATAGCAAATACGGCATCTTTTTGATCGGGAATTAAAGACGTTGTTAATGGTACAGTTAGTGCTGACATCGCTGAGAAGGCAATACTCGATTTGATGGTGCCAAGGGCAAGCCAAGAGCAAAAAAATCCCGCCGCAATAGCATAAGCCATAATGAAAAGTACGCCATTATCAGACCATGAATAGAGCCCTATTTGGATACATAACCCGGCTAAACATCCAAGAAACGTGCCTATAATTCGTATTTTTGATGCCGCCAGTGAGCCAATTAATGTCATCGGTGACAGTACGATTAATATTGATGCTTGCGCTGATAATGAATCATTCAGATCGCCAAATTGAAATACCAAAAACGCCAACATAGCGATGATCCAACCCAGTGCGGTTTGTCTTATCATGCCGATATGATCGTAACGTTGAACATTATTGGTGGTGTCACTTACGGCATCTATTGTTGCTTCAGTTGTGGGTTCTGGGAAAAAGTAATAAGCCAGCGCACAGATAGGGACTGTTACAATCGCACTACACCATAACGTTATTGAAAAGTCTTCTAAATCAAAACTGCTGTAGCTGGCAAAGTTAAGCGCTATCGAACCAACGAGAAGGCCAATAAAGCCAAATAAATAACTACTTTTATGGCTCATCGCGATACATTTTTCAAGAAAGAATATGCCAACAATAATCGTTAAAAGTAGGGGGGATGATTGGAAAAAACCGTTAATAAAGCTGACTTCAAGTGTAACCCAAATAACACCCACTACTAATTGTACGTAGCTATCCCAGTGCCAATGATCGGAATTCATCATGATATTAATGGGTAATAAGGCAATAAAAAAACCATATGACCAGCCAAAGATCATACTGACAGCTAAGCCTACGACACAGCCAAACCAAAGTCGCATTGTTTTCATAAGTTATGACTCCGAAAATTAATTACTTATCGCATTACTTATCGCATTACTTATCGCATTACTTATTGATATTGGTTTAGTAAATAAAGTGCAGCACACTGGCTAAATGGATTTCTATTTTAGCTAACAACTGCCATATCGGATTGTTTTTCGGGTAGACAACAACGGTGGCACGTGAGCCAACAAATAACTGTGGTGGTAAAGGTTGCTGACTGATGAAGTTGACGCGTACTCGCTGTGCATCACGTACCCAACGGTTACTGGTTTCAATACTTGTTAGATGTCCATTCGCTACTTGTTGTGCTGCGGCTACACCAAAGTCACGATTATTAATGGTTAATGGGAATACTTGACCCGGTAATGCATCGTAGGCGACATAAGCCATAGAATGAGAATGAAATTTAGCGATAGATTTTTCTCTAAAGTCTGCTGCTACCCACATTGAATCGGTTGGAATAAAGGTTAACATTGGCTGATTAGCATTTGCCATTGTGCCTACATCAACTTGAAGGTTAGTGATCACGCCATTACTTGGTGCTATTACTTGTGTATGGGCTAAATTCAGTTTGGCTTGGGCTAAGGTGTTTTCAGCCGCAAGTACAACAGTACTTTGACCGTGTTTAGGCCCTAACTGGGTTTGTACTACCACCGCTTGTTGTTTCGCTGCCGCTAAATTAGCTTGGGTTATTTGGTTTTTAGCATAAGCACTATCACGCATTGATGCAGAAACCAGTTTCTTTTTGGCTAATTTGTTTATTCGATTAAAGTCATTATGAGCATTATTATAATTAGCTTGGCTGGTGGCAATATTGGCTTGAGCAACACTGGCTTGGGCATACAGCGCTTGTTCTTGTTGGTGGGCTTGCTCTAAAGCCACTTGTGCTTGATCGACGGCTAAAAGGTATTTTTGATCATCAATCCGAAATAGTCGTTCACCTTTAGTTACCATTTGATTATTTTTAATATTAACTTGTGTGATCGTACCTGAAATCTCTGGGGCAATTTGTACTACATAACCTTGCACACGACTTTCACTGGTTAACGGTACATACCTATCAGCAATAACAATGTAGGCCATAAGTAGAATAAAAATAACAATTAGACATCGCATCCAATGTTGAAAAGTAGTATGAGAATTAGGCATGAGATATTCCAGTGATCACAATCAAGCTGATCAGTATAAGAAGAATTAACTTGATTGAATACTGCGACAAGTGTCACACTTATGCGCTAAATATAGGACAATGTAAGGAGGACTAATGAAAGCATCAATGGATGATTTGTATTTATTTATGCTAACAGTACGACATGGCGGGATCAGTGCCGCTGCAACAGCACATGGATTACAACGATCTAAAATTAGCCGTCGTTTACAAGAATTAGAAAAAGCGCTTCATTGCCAGTTATTAATTCGTACCACGCGCCATATAGAATTAACCGAAAATGGACGCTTATTGTATCAGCATATTAATCAGCCATTAACGGAAGTGAATCACGCGGTTAATTTACTTGAAAGTCAGCAAAATAGTTTACAAGGCGTTTTACGCTTAGCTGCGACAGCATCGTTTATTTCATCACCGATGTTTGCTGAAGTATTAGATGCTTACGCGAACCAGTTTCCATTGGTGCGAATAGAGTTACTCTATCTACAGAAAAGCGTTGATTTAGAAAGAGAAAATATTGATCTACAGTTACTACCGAATATGGCTGAAATTATTAATGTAGATTATGTACAACAAGCTTTTTTAACCTCGAGTAATGGTTTATTTGCATCATCAGAATATTTAAAACAGCATAGTGAGCCAAAAACAATCGCAGAATTACAACAACATTGGTTATTAGCCAGTCGTTATAATTCAACCTTGTTACAAGAGGGGACGCGGTTACGGTTAATGTCTGAAGATATTAATATGATTCAGCAGATGGCAGTGTTTGGACAAGGTATTGCATTATTACCGAATATTCTAATGCAAGAATCTTTATTACAAGGAAAGTTGGTACAAGTGTTAACGGATGTTAATTTCTCAGATATTATGATGACCGTTGTGTATCCATCACGGCGTTTTTTACCTGAAAAAACGCGCGCAATGGTAACGTTGTTACGTGAGAAATTTGCAGATCAATCATAAATAGGGTGATTTCGATGTTAAATACTATGAATGATTATTTATTTCACGTGTAAATTTAATTTTATCAACGGCTGCGACCCAAGAAGGGCGGTTGATATAATGACCAATGATCAATGCGGGAATGACAAAGAGGATATGTGACAACGCAAGATGTATATTTGATGCGGCTAATACGGTATTACCGCTAGCATAATTTAATAATGCAATCGTACCAAAAATAACACCGAGAATACTTAATATAAAAAATCCGACGACACTAAGTCCAAGAATGTCTCGAGAATAAAGTTTAAAAAGGTTCATTAATTAACTCCTAACCTCGACGGTTTGTTATTGTTAAAAGAGTAAATAAGGGTGATTTGTCCCCGTGGTTTTATTACTATGCGCCTTCAAAATAAGAGCAATATTGATCTTGCACATAAATTAATGCTTATACATTTAAATAGCTAATAAATGTGTTTTTGTCTATTTATTGAACGGTTGTGATATTTAATTTATGGGGTATTACCCACTGAAATGCAGCAGAAAAATATGCTTTTGCATTGTTATCTATCACTCTTCCATGAGACAAAATAATACGCTCAAAAGGCCATGTTAGGATCTCTTGAATTGATTGGCGTAGTTGGGTGTGATTGTTAAAGGTGATCCGCCAATACCATGGCATTGCTGGCTTAAAATAACAGCCATTAATAACAGAAAGAGTGAAAGTAAGAGGATGATGACTGTCTATCATCCATGCTAAAGCATCACCGACAATCAGTGTTTTTGAGAGTGGATCACAAAAAGCAATTTCTTCCATCCTGTCACTACCACGGATCACTGTTTGCAGTAGTTGCCCTTGCCAATGAAGTGGCGTTTTATTACCAAGCGCATCATCAAAGGTAAGATCGCTACGCTTATGGATGAGCCCAGGTGGCGCATAAAAGTAAGCCTGAGGATAGGCTAACCACCAATCGGAGAGATAAATATGATGACTTTTATTAGGAATAACGACATAAGCAATCTCACCTAGTTGGCTAATTTGCTGCTGTAAGGTGGGTGTTATTTCAATGGGGGAATGGATGAAGAGTTTGTTGTTATCTAATCGAATAATCGTCATTCGGTGACCCATAGGCGCACCTGCTACGCGGTATGGCATATCACAATACCAAATTCGATCTTTACTCCATTCAATAAGAGTGTAATTTTTGCGCATAAGCATCATAACGATTAATCAATAGGTAATGATCATCATATGATTAATTTAGCGACGGTCAATATTTTTGTTACATATTTATTTATTATAAATAACAGCATAAAAAAATAGCCACCGTAATAAACAGTGGCTATTAGATTGTGTAATTTAGACCAGCGTCGGTGTGATGCTAATTATTGGTTGTTTCTGTTGTGGTATTAGAAGCAGCTATTTCTGATGTAGCATTGGTTGCCGTTTGATCCATTTTTGCTTGTTCTTCTTTGGCTTTATGAATCATTGGTGTGATTGTTGAACCTTGAATGATAATTGAGAAAATAACCACGGAATAAGTCATTAATACAATAATCTCTTTCACATCAATGTCAGGACTAAAACCAATTGGGATCCCACTTGGAATTGCCATCGCCATCGCGAGAGCTAGGCCACCACGTAATCCACCCCACGTTAATATTTTAATCGATAATGGGTTATAGGTGCGGTAGCGGTTAAATATTTGATAAGCAGATTTAACGCTGAGGTAACGGCTTAATAGGACTAATGGTATAGCTATCACAACTGCTACGATATCAATCGCATGGAAAGTGAAAGTAACCATCATCAAACCGATCAATAAGAATAAAACCGCATTTAAAATTTCATCTGCAAGTTCCCATAAATGTGATATTTGATGAGAGGCTTCCTTTGAAATTGTATTACGAGTCCAGTTACCAATAATAATACCCGCAACCACCATTGCAAGTGGCGCTGAGACTTCAATATGTTCACTAACTACATAACCAAATGTTGGAATTAATATAGTTAAAATTAAGCGGAACATATTGTCATGTGAGCTTTTAATTAAGAAGTGGAATACCACCCCAATGACTGCACCAAACGCAATGCCGCCTAAAGCCTCACGGACAAATAATAGCGCGGTGCTAGAGATTGTTGGGGCGGTTTTACTAAATGCAATTTCAAACAAAGTAACAAAAATAACTAAGCCAACACCATCATTAAACAGTGATTCGCCTTCTATTTGGGTTGAAATACGTTGTGGCGCATTGAGCTTTTTGACAATGGCTAATACTGCGATAGGATCGGTGGGTGAAATTAAAGCACCAAACAAGCAGCAGTAAATAAAATCAATATCAATGGTTAAAAGTTTAAACAATGCCCATAACACAATCCCAATAAAGAAGGTTGAAAAGAGGGTACCGATCAGTGCTAAAAATGTAATTTCAAATTTTTGATCTTTAAGGTGAGGCAATTTAATGTTTAATGCACCAGCAAAAAGAAGGAAGCCTAGAACACCTTTCAGTAAGAAGTCATCAAAGTTGACCGCCTGTACCATCTGAATAACTTCATGCTCATCATTGCGAGGAATATAGCCTAACTTACTTAATATTAAGAGAATTAATGAAATTGCTATTGACCAGGCCGTGATAGCAATGGTCGGTTGAAATTTACCTATACGGTGGTTAATCATTGAGATAAAGACTGCAATGGCTGCCATTATACAGACGGTGTCATAAGCTGACATGAATACTGTGCTCCACTAGGTATCAAATAAGTTGTCGTGTGACTGTTGTTGGCATAATTATCTGATGTTATGTGTAATAAAAGAGAGTTATAAATAAACTAAGTGTAAATTATATTCTCTATAAATATATTTTTATATTTCGATGATATCAAACATAAATTGTTTATATTGTTTTGAAATGTAAAGTTCCGTTTTTGGCGATTATAAATGCAGCGATTAATGCGAGAAAAGAAGATTAGAATTCACGGAGAGAAAGCTAAAATAAGCTTTTACGAGTCAATATAAGCAAGCTATCAACTCGTAAATACAGCAGTTAAATAATGAGTATTATTTGTTTGCAGCTGAAATTAATAAACCAGGATTGTCACTAATAATAGTACTAACACCCCAACGGGTAAATTTATCCACTTGTTGAGGATCATTCATGGTCCATATTTGAAGCACTTTTCCTGAATCGGTAATTTCTTTAGCCAATTTTTCATTCAGTAAATGATGATCTAAATGAATACTGTAGAGATCAAGTTTTTCATCTAAGCGCTCAATGTCTGGTACCCAATCTTCAATGATCAGCCCTCGACGAACTTCAGGCCACAGTTTTAAGCAGTATTTAACCGCATTATAAGAAAAACTAGAAAGGATCAGTTTATTAGTATCAAAACCATAATCTTTAATTGTTTCAATAGTCTTACGAACTTGAAGTTCTACCTCTTCTTCATAATGGACTTTGATTTCAAGATTGAGACTTAACCCATAATCATCACAAGCTTGCAGTAACTCGACTAGCGTTGGAATAGTTGCATCTGCAAACTCAGTACCAAACCAGCTTCCTGCATCTAATTGTTTTAATTCAGCGAGTGGTTTATGACGAACACTTCCTGAACCATTGGTACAGCGCCGAACACTTTTATCATGAATAACAACGGGGATTAGATCCTCGCAAAGTTGAGTATCGGTTTCAATCCATGTAGCGCCAGCATCAGCAGCTGCTTTCATAGATATTAATGTGTTTTCTGGGGCGACTGCGCGCGCGCCACGGTGACCTGCAATCATCACTTCTCCAACCTACATATTATTCTCTCAACATAGAGAGTTAGGGGTGAAATTTTATTGGCTTTACTTTAATTCGCAAGTGTTTAAATACGGATAATGATATCTCAATTGTTGTGTTTTAGCGTATGCCAACAATGGTTAGTCTATTTTGTCGTCAAGCCGACTATTTTTAAGTAATTGGTTTTGTATCTGGTGGCGGATTGGATTAATATCTTCGCCCGTTGCGTCATTTTATTGAGAATAACACTGCGCTTGTGAATGATAAAATAACGTTTGCCCCTTAAATCTGAAACAAGGATATTCGAATGAAACTTTCTACGCTAGACCAACCCCTTTTCGATCACCTTTACAGCGATATTCGAGAGTTTCGTTCCACCTTTGACTTAGATATTGAAAATCCAGCCAGTTTAGATGCTCAAGCTGATGCGTTACATACCTCTTTAGCCGTTGAAGAGATGACAGAGCTTGCAGAAGCGGATTCATTGGTTGAACAAGCCGATGCGATTGTTGATTCTGTTTATGTTCTTATGGGACGTTTGGTGCATTTAGGCGATAAAAAAATCACTGATAATATTGGTATTAGTTATTTGATTGATATTTTATTGCAGATGTCTGAGCGCTTAGGGTTTACGTTCATTGATTGCTGGAATGAAGTCCACTCAAGTAATATGAGTAAAGTCTGCTGCAACCAGCAACAATATGACGAGACTGATGCTTTTTACGCCAAGCAAGGTGTTGCATTAATGGCGAGTACTAAAGGCGATTATATCATTGCTAAATGTGCACAAGATGTTGAAGTTAATGGCAAGCTGATCCGTACCGGTAAAGTCTTAAAATCTGTTTATTATCGTCCTGCCGATCTTGTTAAATTAGTTATTCGTTAATTTACGTTATAATGTCATTTCTTTGAATCCTCGCTATATGGCGGGGATTTTTTATTGGTATGAAGTACAAGGCTGAAGCAGATGCTCGGTGCTTTTTGCTAACGTTTTATTTAAGCTATTATTATGAACGCAAAAACAATCACGGCCTCACATTCTCACAGCTTAGCGCATCAATTATTCACCATGACATGGCCAATGTTATTCGGTGTATTGTCACTGATGAGTTTTCAATTAGTCGATAGTGCATTTATCGGTCAGCTTGGAATTTTACCTCTTGCCGCGCAAGGTTTTACATTACCGATGCAAATGCTTGTTATTGGATTACAAGTCGGATTAGGGATTGCAACTACCGCCTTAATTTCACGGGTATTAGGTAATAATGATCATCATCGAGCGCGTCAATTAGGCGGGGTAGTGGTGATTCTTGGTGATATTGGCATCATGGCGCTGTGTGCGGCAATCTGGTTTGGTCGTCATCAGTTGTTATGGTTACTTGGTGCGCCTGATAATGTCTTTGGTGTTATTGATAGCTATTGGCCCGTATGGCTAACAAGTGCATGGTGTGGCTCGATGGTATACTTTGCCTACAGTATTTGCCGTGCCAACGGTAATACCTTGTTACCCGGCATTATGATGGTGATCACCAGTGTGATTAATATTGGTTTAGATCCACTGTTTATGTTTACCTTTAATATGGGTATCAATGGTGCGGCATGGGCGACGATTGTATCGTTCAGCCTTGGTATGCTAGTTGTGTTTCCATTATTGATTAAACGTCAATGGTTGAGTTTTGATTGGCGAGGGCTTGCGGTTTATAAAGCGATTCAAGAATTAGTTCACATTATGGCACCAGCAATGCTAAGCCAACTATTACCCCCTGTTTCTGCTATTTTAGCCACAAAGCTGGTGGCTGGTTTTGGTGCGGCAACCGTTGCTGCTTGGGCATTAGGCTCGCGATTAGAGTTCTTTTCATTAGTGATTGTGCTTGCATTAACCATGTCGATGCCACCGATGGTGGGACGTTTACTTGGTCGTAAAGATATTGTCAGCATTGAAAAATTGATCATGATTGCGGTGCGTTTTATCTTGGTTTGGCAAGTTGTTATTGCCGTCATACTCTTTTTAAGTGCTCAACCGTTAGCCCAGTTATTAACAACCAATACCTCAGTACAACAAATTTTAATGATCCACTTAACGCGAGTGCCTATTAGCCTTGGTGCATTAGGTATTTGCATGCTGATGGTTTCCGTCTGTAATGCGATGGGATTACCGATGCGTGCGTTGTTGATTTCTGCATTACGATTATTTGTGTGCTATTTACCCGTATTATGGATTGGTGCGCATTACTCGGGTTTGTCGGGGCTGTTCACTGGTGCAATGTTAGGTAATATTGCCGCTGGACTCTGTGCTTGGGTGTTTTACCGTCAAGGGTTAACCAACATTCGAAATAAATACCGAGTTACATCAATGGCGTAACGGTTATGATAATGTGCGATATCCCAGATGTATTATTTGGGCGTAATAATAAAATAACGAAGTAACATTCACTACACGTGTTAACCAAGAAAGGATACCGGCAATGCAAACATTCGCTATTGATGGTCAGCAGATGACTTACCGTGATCAAGGAACAGGTCCTGTGCTTGTCTTTGGTCATAGCTACTTATGGGATAGTGCAATGTGGGCACCGCAGATCGCGGAGTTAAGCCAACATTATCGTTGTATTGTGCCAGATTTTTGGGCGCATGGTGGATCTGACAGTGCGCCTTCAGCAACACGTACATTACGTGATTATGCTGATAATGTGTTGGCATTATTGGATCACTTAGAGATTGAAAAATTTGCTGTGATTGGTTTGTCTGTGGGAGGCATGTGGGGTGCAGAATTAGCCCTTAAAGCGCCTGCGCGAGTGACGGCATTAGTGCTAATGGATACCTTCTTAGGCTATGAGCCAGAAGTAATGCACGCGAGATATTTTGCGATGTTAGATACTTTACGCGATCAGCAACATGTTCCTGCGCCATTGATTGATATGATTGCACCATTATTTTTCCGTCGTGATGGTCACTTGCATAATCCGCAGTTAGTCAGTGCATTCCGTCATTCTCTTGCACAGTTACAAGGTGATCGCGCAGTGGCAGTGTCTGATATGGGACGTATGGTGTTTGGGCGTCGTGATACGTTTGATGATATCGAGCAGCTTACCGTTCCGACATTAATTATGTCAGGCTTGGAAGATAATCCACGTCCACCACTTGAAGCACAATTAATGCATGATGCGATTGATGGCAGTGAATATGTGCTTATTCCTGATGCAGGGCACATTAGTAACCTTGAACAACCGCAATTTGTGACTGAACAATTACAGCGTTTTTTAAGTAAAGTATTACCTGCGTAACATTCAGATTCTAAGCCCAGTGAGTGTGCAATGCCTCACTGTGGCTTATTTTATTAGTGCGCTAGTGGTGGTTGGCTGTGCAGTTGAATAAATTCAATTGAATGATGATTGAATGCTTCTGGTTGTTCGACATTACACACATGACCACAATTTGATAATTGGGTTAACACACTATTTTGATGACGTTTAATCATCTCTTTAACGGATTTAATAAACATATAATCATGCTCACCCATTAAATATAGGGTTGGGATGACAAGTTCTTTTTCCTTAAAGTATTTCATAATCGGGTTAACATCTGTCGCTAATTTGAACCACCGCTTAAATTCTTGTTGGCAGAGTTTTTTAGCTTCTCGAATAAATAAATGGCGAGATTGACGTTGGTTTTTTTGTGGCATAACGACATAAGCAAATATACGGTATAACCACATATAAGGCAGGATATGTTTGCTCAGATTGCCCAAACTAATTAACACTTGAGATCGTGTATTTAAACGCGTTATCGCGCCACCTAATGTCATTGTTTGTACCCGTTCTGGCGCAAGTTCTGCTAGATGACGAATAATAATGGTACCTAATGACATGCCGACAAAATGGGCTGATTCAATCTTAAGGTGATTAAGCACATCGATAATATCTTTGGTCACCATTTTAAATGTATATTGGTTATCCATTACATCTTGAAACATGGTGTTAGATTTACCATGACCACGCAAATCTAATAAAAGTAAATTAAAATGCTGTTTGTAGGCTCTTATTTGCTTAAACCAGATAGCAGAACTTCCCCCCGCACCATGGACAAATACGACCCACTCTTTACTTTGTTTATGAGGGTATGTTTTGTAAAACAGCATGTTATCCAAATTCTTCTTCCTTCCTTGAGAATGGCTTAGCATAGTAACATGAGAATTCTTACGCGCGCCTGTCTTATTAGGTATCAAATAATGATAATTGGAAGTTAGTCGTATTTAGTTGATCACTTCTTCATCGTCATGCGGAATACTATTAACAATTAATCGTTTAATAATATGCGGCACAATAGAGTAGATCGGCATTTGTTTTAAACGGCCACGAAACCGCAGTGATTTAACCGCATCACGATAACCCATGTTGCGGTGCAAAGGAAATTGGTAAATAAACGCATCAATAAACCGTTGTTGATAGAGCCAATAGGATAATTGATGTGATTTTTGTTGTTTAAAATAGGTTAATACATTTTCAGGAACAGTTAAATTAAATAAACGCTGACATAAACTAACGGCGAGATAAAGGCTATTATCATTGCCGACTTGTTGGTGAAGTTGAATTAAATTATGCCAAAAAGTCGCGTCTTTACTAAAATAAACAAACTGTAAATATAAGCTGTAAATATCCCGTAAGCCATAATGATAATCAATTTGATGAAATAACATAATCGCTTGATGAAGCACCATCGCATCTGGCGATAGTAATGTTGCAGGCTCGCACAATGGCGGCGATAAATGGTGGTGTAACAAAGGCGTTGGATCGAGTTTATTGATCAATGTTTTGGGTAATAATTGAAAGTGAATCGCCAGCTCAGTACGGCGTTGTTTGTGGATCAATGGCGTGGTTTGCTGTGCCCAACGACGATAAAACGTTTCTTCATAATCAGCGATATTTTTATAACGCCAGCCGTTATCTAATAGCGTTTTTTCAACGTTAGCAACATGTTGTTGTGGAACGTAAATATCAATATTATTTTTGATTCTGCCAGCAAACATATCGTTATTAAGGAACTGTAGTGCGCTACCGCGTAAGTAACGCCATGAGCTAATAACCCCTTGTAATTGTTCAGTGAGATGTTGATGTTCAAGTAATAATTGTTGTTGTTGTTTTTGATAGCTGTGAAACCCAGACAATAATTGTTGCTGGGTGTGCAGAGGAAGATCGTGTTCGATGTGCGCTCGATCACAACACGCCTTTAATTGCCCTAATAACGATAGGTGACGAGCTTCAGTAATAATTTGATAACTAATTTTTTCATCAACATTCAGTAATATATTAGGATTGTTGAGGACATTTATGAGCAATATTTTTGACATTCATCCTGTTCCTTATCCCTGTTTTATGTTGATGAAGATTGTGTGGCGGTGTTCAAAGTAAGGTGAAAAGCCTTTTTATTTTGCATTATTACAAGGGCAGAGGGTAAGTAAAAAAGATTAAATGGAGTAAGTTAAATGCAAAATGAACCACGATTGCGACCGTTATCTTCTTAGTCCAATAATAGCTTAAACCATAAAGTATGCCAGCCAATGTCGCAATAATGATAAATAATGGCCCACCAGCAAAGTGCGCAAGTCCAAATAAAACACTCGCAATAATAATCGCCACCGGTGGTGCTAATTTCTTACATAGCAGTCTTTGAATATAACCACGGAAAAGCACTTCTTCGGCAACACACGTAAATATCAAATTATTAATCGCAAAGATCCACCACCATGACGGCAAGGTGAATTCAGGCTGTACCAGTTGTAATGCCCATGCTAATAACGGTAATGTGATTAATCCGCCACCAATAATACTTTTTTGCATGCGTGAGAGCGAAAGATGATGCCAGTTATATTCGTTATTGCTTACTATATTGGGCACGAGTAGTAGCAGTGCAAAAATAAGCATGGGTTTATCGATATTAAAGTAAAGCGTAAACGGTCGACTAAGTGGGCCACTATTGACGTGATCAAGTACCAATAAATTATTGATACCAGGGTACAAGTGCAGAATTAACCCAATGATCCACAAAACAACAACCATATGACCTGCATAGATCAGTGGCTTAGATTGTTGTTGAGCGGTAAAACGGGCAATCACGATACCACTGACCATAATGGCAGCGCCAATCACCGTTAAGATGTTCAACATCACTGCGGTGATCAAGGTCAGTAGTAGCGGTATGCGCCAAGACGTTGTTTTTGTTAACGCACAACCGATGCTAATTGCCAACAATAGCCATACCAACATGGTCGGTAAAATAAGATAATTCATAAAAAAGAAGTGATAAAAAATGATAATCGTTATCATATACACCAGATTGATGATTATTCAAACGTATTTTTTATGATTTATTATCCACATGATCAGTTGCTAAGATGATTGGCGACTTATAGATAGCCATCATCTGTGGTTACTCTCCCTTATTATATCAACATGGAATTAGGAAATGACGGATACATTACAATCGACAACACGTGCATTAATGGTACAAGGTACGACGTCAGATGCAGGTAAAAGTGTGCTGGTGGCAGGATTATGTCGCGTGTTGGCACGCCGAGGTATTCGTGTTGCACCGTTTAAATCACAAAATATGGCATTAAACAGCGCTGTGACCAAAGATGGCGGTGAGATTGGGCGAGCACAAGCCGTTCAAGCTCAAGCCTGTGGTATTGAGCCTAGCGTGCATATGAATCCTGTCTTGCTTAAACCCAATACTGATGTTGGTGCACAAGTGATCGTACAAGGCCACGCTTTAGCTGATATGGATGCCGTGGGTTTTCATAACTACAAGAAAGTGGTAATGACGCCGATTATGGAATCATTCGGACTGTTGCAACAACAGTATCAAACCATTGTTATTGAAGGTGCGGGTAGTCCTGCTGAAATCAACTTACGTGAAAATGATGTGGCGAACATGGGCTTTGCTGAAAAAGCCGATGTGCCCGTGATCATCATTGCCGATATTGATCGCGGTGGGGTGTTCGCTCATATTTATGGCACGTTAGCGTTATTGTCTGAATCAGAACAAGCACGCGTCAAAGGTTTTGTTATCAACCGTTTCCGTGGTGACATCAAGTTACTGGAATCGGGCTTAGAATGGTTAGAGCAGAAAACAGGTAAACCCGTACTTGGTGTCTTACCGTATCTGCATGGCTTAATGTTAGAAGCCGAAGATGCGATTAATTGTCAGCAAGTTGAAGCAGCTGATCATCAATTAAAGGTGGTAGTGCCTGTTTTAACCCGCGTGAGTAACCATACTGATTTTGATCCCTTGCGCATGCATCCTCAAGTTAACTTGCAGTTTGTCGGCAAAGGTCAGCCTTTTCCTGCCGCCGATTTGATCATTATTCCAGGCACTAAAAGTGTTCGCAGTGATTTAGCATTCTTACGTGAACAAGGTTGGGATAAACAGATCCAACGTCATTTGCGTTTAGGCGGCAAAGTGATGGGTATTTGTGGTGGTTATCAGATGTTAGGTGAAACCATTGCTGATCCACATGCCATTGAAGGTGAAGCGGGGGTTAGCCAAGGTTTAGGGTATTTATCTATTGCTACCACCATTGAGAAAAACAAATGCCTGCAACAAACAGAGGGCACACTAACCATGCCTAATCAAATGCCTGTTACCGTTAAAGGTTATGAAATTCATGCGGGTGTTACTCAAGGTGTGAGTGCCAATGCACCATTACAGTTAACCGATGGTCCTGATGGCCAATTAGGTTGTGATGATCAAGTGTTTGGCACCTATTTGCATGGTATTTTCGAACAACAAGGTGCATGTGATGCTATTTTACGTTGGGCTGGTTTAGAAGCGACCCAAACTCCTGATTTTGATGAAATTCGAGAACAAGGCATTGATCGTATTGCTGATACTATCGAAGAATACATGGATCTTGCGGTTATATGGCCTCAATGGGCCGATAAATTTAAGCGTTAATCAGGCTGTTTTTTAACGGTTAATTTTACAACAATAGTTATTGCATAAGTTACTACCAACATCCATCGTTGGTAGTAACAATGAACTGATTTATAGCGTGGTTAAGCAAAAATCAGCCGTAACCACAAGCCTATCGGGGTTGTTGCACCGGTTGTTATTGATGAAATCTGACCATTTTTAATGATTATGATTGAAGGTGTCGCAGTAACGCCCCATTCTCGCCCAATTTTACCTGTTGGATCATTGATGACTGGGAAATTGTATTCTTTATACTTCATAAATTGGGCAACCCGTTGATTCTCGCCAGATGTAACCGCAACCGATACCACTTGATGATTATCCGCAAGCCAATCAACACTAGGGCTAACCAGTTTACACACTGAGCACCATGTCGCCCAAAAATAGAGTAATACGGGTTTTTCATGACTCATCTTTTTTATATCAACCCATTGCTGATCCAGTGTATTTGCCGCTAATGTAGGGATCACGTCTGATGGCATATCTTTACTGCGCCAAGCATCTATAGCGATAAAAAAGAGTGATAAAATAAGCACCAGTTTTATGATTTCTTTTGCTTTTAGCCATAGCTTAGTTGCTACATTGGTCGCTTTTTTAGATTGTTTTTTTTTAGTTGTCATTATTATTTTCCCCTTCCAAATTCTAGTGTTTGCATCGCCGTATCGTGGTTGAGTAATTCCGTTAGCATTAAACAGAGTTGTGCTGGTGGATGGGTTAACATGCTTGTTTTTAGCGATGGCGTAGCGACAGGGATCGTCGCTAGAAATAGCACTGATACTAACGATACCGTAAATAAAACAGTACTAATAATTTGATTTTTAAACACAATGTTGCTCCGTGAATAATTATATAAAAAGATATAAGTATTAGGAGGGGCTGTTATCACACTATGATACCTTGGTTTTTTAAGGCGTAATAATGTTCGATCTTCAGACCCTGATTGTGTTTATTCTTGAAAGGTACAAAAAGCTAAATGTCGCCGTACACCATAGGAGGTTGTTGGCTCAGGAGGGAAGTACTTAACACCCGATTGCTTTAATATCGCTGCAATAACAACAAGGGCGAGGATAAACATCGGAATCGCAAAATCAATGTTAATCGTGTTGGCATTAACAAGATGCTCACTATTACTGCATTGCGTGTCTATCTCTGAGTGCGTTTGTGGATGAGATTGAAGCTGTTCAGTTGCGTCAGTTGTCGGCGTTAAAGAACATAATGTAGAGAAGCCTAAATTTTGAGAAATACACACCAATAGCACAATACTCACTAAAATCAGTGACCATGAAGCGAGTGTTTGACGCTTATATTGTAAGAGTGAGAATTTCAAAAATTAACTCTATGGTGAAATATTTAACAGAATAATATCATATTTAGCCCATGATAATTAATCAATATTTAAATTGTTATTAAAAGTAAATAACATCAAGCACACCTGAACATTAATTTTTAAAATATAGCTGTTCTATTTTTGTTGTTATATGTAAAAATGTTCATCAATTAAAAAGTGTATTTTTTAAATAATTTTTTTACGTTCTGTGGATATCGTTATGTTATGAAATCTTCTACCACTCGGCTCGATCGTTTTATTAGTCAAAATAGTATTTATTCCATGTCAGACACTCGTCTTTTGGTTGCTCAGAAAAGAATCATCGTGGATGGAGATGTCGCACATTCAACGCATCAAAAAGTGACTCAATTTATGCATGTTGAATTAGATGGTCACAGCCTTCAAGATAATAAACCGATTTATATTATGTTGAATAAGCCGCAAGGTATTGTCAGTGCGACCAAAGATTCTAAGCATACAACTGTATTAGATTTAATTGATCATCCTCAAAAAGATGAGCTACATATTGTTGGACGGTTAGATTTTAATACGACAGGATTAGTGTTGTTAACTAACGATGGCGCATGGTCACGTCAAATAAGTTTACCTGAAACCAAACTCGCAAAAGTATATGAAGTGACTTTATCAAAGTCTGTCACTGAGGAATATATTACCGTGTTTAAAGAGGGTATTTATTTTAGGTATGAAGATATCACCACTAAGCCCGCGCATTTAGAAATCGTCTCAGAGTATCAAGCTCGGCTTTCATTGGTTGAAGGGAAGTACCACCAAGTGAAACGTATGTTTGGCTTTTTTCAAAATGAAGTATTAGCACTGCATCGTGTGTCGGTAGGGTATTTATCGGTAGCTGGGCTTGAACGTGGTCAATATCGAGAGTTTTCGATTGATTAAAAACAAATAAAATAAATCCGACTTATTTAAGTCGGATTTATGTATAAATAAGTGTGATCTTATTTACTTCGCAGGCACTGCCGCTGGTGTATTATCTTTTAGCCATGTTTTCATAAAGCTAATTTGTTGTTGTTGTGATTTGATAATATTTTGTGCGAAAGTCTTTGTTGATTGATCTTTTAGATAAGGCATGATGACTTCTGCCATTTCTACTGCTGCTTCATGGTGAGGGATCATACCTGCAACGAAATCAACATTTGGATGACCAGTTAATTTAACTTCCATCATGTTGTGCATGATTTTCATTGATTTGGTCATCATTTCTTGTGAGTTAGCAATATCACGTTGTGCTAGTGGTATTTCTTTGTGTGTTGCTAGCCAATGCTTCATATAAACCACTTCTTCTTTTTGTGATTTAATAATATTAAGCGCTAATTTATGCACCGCAGGGTTAGTCAGTGTTGGTAGAATTGATTCACTCATCACAATCGCACCTTCATGGTGAGGAAGCATACCCGCCACAAAATCTAAATCAGGATCACCCGTTAATTTTAACGTATGCATACCTGCCATTGCCGCCATAGAGTCTGTCATCATCGTTTGTGATGCTTGTAGACTAATGATAGTTTTAGTTGGCATTACATTACTGTGATCGGCTACATTTTCACTTGCAAATGCAGTGGTAGAAAGTAGTGCTGACAAAACAATAGCTAAAGATAATTTTTTCATGATGAGCTCGATGTGTGTTTATTATTAGAATGACAATATAAAGCTTCCACTACAGGGAAGGTCAAGCTGATAATGCTGTTTTTTCTTTATTTGAATTTTTTTATCGACCTCGCTTGATCTTGAATGGCGGTGACCATTTTAGTAAAGGTGCGATCTTTTGCTCTTTTTTGTGCCAATGTCGCACTATTGTGTGCGTCTTCGCGTAATAGCTTTTGAAAGTTATCCAGTCTTCTAGCTGATAATGCACCACTTTCAACGGCACTGATTACTGCACATTCCGGTTCATTTTGATGTTGACAATTTTTAAATCGACACTCAGTGGCAAGAGATTCAATATCAGCAAATGTGAGTTTTATCCCTTCTTTTACATCACTAAGTTGTAGTTCTCGCATTCCTGGGGTATCCATCAACAGTCCGCCTTCAGGTAGCCATTTTATAGTACGGTAGGTTGTTGTGTGACGTCCTTTGCTGTCTTGTTCTCGAATCGCATTGGTTTCCATTTCATTATGGTTAAGTAGATTATTGACCAGTGTCGATTTACCCACGCCAGATGAACCTAAAAAGGCGACGGTCTTACCACGCTGACAATAACTTTTTAATGCGGAGAGGTTATTGTGGGCAAGCCCATTAACGCAATGAACACTTAATAGTGAGTCTAACTGTTGAACTTGTTGGCGAATATCTTCTACGTCATCACATAAATCAGCTTTGGTTAAGATCACAACAGGCTCGGCATGGGTTTCTTTTACCAGCGCTAAATAACGTTCGATTCGATTTAAATTAAAATCGTCGTTAAGTGAGCTAATGATAAATACCACATCGAGGTTTGCTGCAATAAGTTGGCGGTCTCGGCCACTGCCTGCGGCTTTTCGCTGAAAAAGGGATTGCCTTTCAAGAACGCGAACCAATCTGTTTTGATTAAAAACCACCCAGTCGCCAACACATATTGCCTCAAAATTTGGTGGTAGCTTATACCTTAGTGCATCATCGCCAGCTAAGATAATCACGTCGGATTTATGTTGTTCAATGATTCGTCCAAGGAAACAGTTTGCGACTTCTTCTAACGATAATTGTTGTTGGAAAAAGGGACGTAAACCTAAATCAACTAATGATGGTGTGCTCATAAGCTTTATTTACTCGGTTTTACGATAAAGTAATGATAGGTGAAATCTTTGGCAACACTGGTTTCATAAATACCAATTTCTTGTTCTACATCCAGTAATGCTTGAGAGGTTGGCATGGTTGGCTGTAATGCTTCAACTCTTGCTTTAAGTGGTAACCAGTAATTTTGCCAAGCTTCAATTCCCAGAGAAAAGTGCGCTATTACGTCATAACCTTGAGCCTGAAATAGCTTGAGCCTTGTAGGTATCGTTTGAATATCGGGATAATTGGACAGCCAAAATTGTTTAACGTTTTCATCAGGCATATCAGTAAGCCAAACCAAATCACTGACGACCAGAATACCATTATCTTTTAATAACGGTTTCCATTGTTGAAGCGCATTTTCCATACCCATAATATAAACACAACTTTCAGCCCAAATAGCATCAAAGCTCTTGGCTTTAAAGGGTAGAGCTGTCATTGATGCGCAAACAGGTGATATACGATCGACCAATTGTGAGTCTTTGATTTTTTGATTAAGTTGTTCAATTGCAACGGGTTCATTATCTACCGCGGTAATATGTGCATCGGTATTATTAGCCAGTAATACTGTCGATCCGCCTTTGCCTGAGCCAATTTCTAAAATACGGCGCATTTGCTGATTAGGCATCAGTGATATGGCATTTAAGGTATCTTGTTTACTACCCGGAGCCCATTGCTCTAATGGTGTAAATATTGTCATAAAATCGTTCATGTACGCATTGTGTTCATTCATGTCTTTTGATAACCACTTTAGTCTGAGAGCTTCTTTTTCATCATAGCCTTGCGTGTTGAGCCAGTTAAGGTGAACATTGGGTGCACTTTTACTTAAAGAACTGTGTAATTCTCGCTGTGATCGTTCCCCAAGTAACCCTAATAACAGTTCACGCGCTTGGGTCTTTTTTTGAATGTCTTCTGTCAGCTGAGCTAATCGCTCGAATAAAATATTTTTATCCAACTTTGCTTCTAAGCAGCTTTGACATTCTTTTAGCGTCAAGCCTGCGCTTTGAAGTTGTTTAATTAAAAATAACCGTTGCAAATCGCTTTCACTGTAATGACGATATCCATTATCCAGTCGGTGGCCTTTAATGAGCCCTTGCTTCTCATAATAAAGTAGCGTGGTACGTGATATTCCTGCTTTAGTCGCTAATTCTGAAATCAAATACATGACGGATCCGATGTGTATATGTGTATTGTTAATATTTGGCTAGTATGAAGTGTAAAGCTATAGACAGGTCAAGATTATTTGGTTTATTTTTCATTAAAAAGTAAAAAATAGTATGGAATATTTTTATCTTTAAAATCGAGCGAGTTAAATTAAATGATTAGTGTTCTAACTAAAATTTTCGTTTAATTCCTATCTTTGCTACAATCCCGCGGTTGTTTTTAAAGGTAGGTAAAATGAAATTATTGTATTGGTTAGATGAGTGGCTAACACACTCTCGTTCACAGCAGCAAGCGCAACTTCCAATGTCAGGAGGGGACTTACTTGATAATGTGTTTGTTAAGTATGAGTTTGTTGATATAAATAAGCCGCTACTGTTTACATTTTCGCCTGCGGGAACCAACGTACAACAGCACGATATTGATGAGAATTTTGCACCTTGGGGATTCCACCTCGCTAAAAAACAGAACGTGAATGTTATCTCTTTTCAACATTTAGGAAAGAGTAATTTGTTTCGTAGTCGTAACTTAATTTTCTTTCTTGAACAGTTAACTACGTTACTTGAATCGTTTAGCTATCGTTTAGGCTATGGTCTAAGTCGCGGTGGTTTCGCAGTGGGTGCTTTTGCCAATTTATTGCAACTTGATCAAGTTTTATTATTTCATCCAGTGAGTACTAAGAATAAAACCATAGCTCCGTGGGATAATCGCTCTAGTACTGAACTAGCGCAGCAATTTGATTGGGAAGGGGATTATCATGATCTTAATTTAGGTAAAGCTAAAGGCTATATTATTTATGATCCCACCAATAATATTGATCGCTTACACGCCAAACGTTATCCAGAATTGACCCATTTACGTGTGTTTGGAATGGGACATGGCACGCATGCCACTTACCTCAATAAATTTGGTTTTTATAAGCAGGTTGCCGTCGATTTTATTCGCCATCAGCAACTTGATATTGCCCAGTTTCGTCAACAAACAAAAACATTACGCTTTAAAGAAGATTATTATCAAAGCCTAAGTAAGGCCAATGCATATTCAGAGCACCGATTAGGGTTATTGAGTAAAGCGCATAATATTTTGATTGATGAAAAAGAAGCGCATGTACAAGAGCATCAAGCTCAAATTGATGTACAACCTTTGATTGATATTGCCTTGAAACATCAAGATGATCACCCACAAGATGCGATTCAATTGCTAGAGATGGCGCAGCAACTGGTTCCTAACGATCCATTAGTTGAACATAAACTAAGACAGCTACTGTAAGATAACCCCGTTAAGACTGTTATTGATTACTATCACCACATCATTCATTAATATTCAAAATCAGGAATGATGTGGAGATTGATATCAGTGTTTATTTACTGTTAATCATTGTTTGTGTCGTTGTTGCGATTGTCTTGATATATAACATGAATAAGAAACAGATATTCTGCTGAATACGTTTTGTTATATTTTTTGAATCATTAATAGCATATCTGTGGATACAAGGCGGAGTATTTCGGTATAAATAGTTAATATTATCGGTAATCAATAAATGCCGTAACTGGTGTTTTAAATCATTAATATCCAGTAATTCAGTTACCAGATAATCGTAAATATGATAAATATTAATAGTATTAAATGATATTTCATTCTCGGTGATATTAATAAATCCCTTTGTCATCACCATCACTTCTTCTGACCAGCGTGTAGGATCATACTGGCGTGCGAGGTAATGCGCAAAAGCAAAATAGCCATAGTCACTATTCAGGTTTGTCAAAGTAGTCTTATCGCGGTTCACCATATCAACCCAACCATCAATAGACGGTGCTAATTTGGCATGAAAATAAGCAAAAAATTGTGAATATGAGCCTTTTATTTTGACTAAATCAAGAGGGTGTAAGGTCAGTTCAGCGTTTACTTGAGCAACAAGCAAATCTGTTGTTAATGCTATTGTAGCTTGTGATGGTGCTATCGTTATATTGTTCATATCTATCTTCGCTAGCTATACAATCGTATGATTATTAAAATATTTTTATAGGGTGAGATTAGACAACGATTAGTAGTGGTGTTTTGTATCCTAGCTCGCAAAAAATTAAAATAATAAGGCTATTTAGTTACACTTTTGACTGAATGGTTAAGTTGTAATCTATACGAAGTAAAGTCGGGCGTATATTTATTGAAACTCAAATTTATATCAATCCTAATAATTAGCTGACCATTTTTTAAATCATTAGATTTCCTATCACTTGTTATTACGCTCTGTTGAAAAATAACACGGTTTATTATTCGTCATCTCGGAAGTAAGGTACGAGCTATCCGTGATCTAATCATTGCGCGCTTGAGCCTTAAAGACGCCAATAAGAACCCAGTAAAGCTGGACACCCATAATTTTTTATCTGCCTACTGTCATTTCTAATCGAGAATTATTGAGAGGGATATAGAGAATTTACTCACAGCGTATTGAATTTATAAAGTAAAGATATGGCTGTCCTATGTTCTTGTTAGTAGAAAAATTGGAAACTAGATGGTAGTGCCCGATTTTGTGATTACTATCAGGATTTATAGGTAAAAAAGTATCTGATTTATAATGTTTTTATATTATTGCGAGATAAATACGGGCGCATGCTCAAAGAACAAATTCGGGCAAGTTGTTAATATAATAAGTTGTTATATTTTTTTGAGTGAGTTATGAGAAATTTATCTAAATATTTATTTGCATTGGCAATGGTTGTTTCATTCCTTTTAATTTTAGTGGCAGCTAATGAGCCAATTTTAAACTGTCTCAGTGGTACTTTCCTTGAACCTATGTTTGTTAACTCGTTATCTGGAAACAGTATAGTGTTTAACTTGTCGATTGGTATTCTAGTTAGTTGTATTTTTTATATAATTGTTGTCTATCTTCCCGAACAACAAAAGAAAAATGATCTATCTCCAGAGTTAGAAAGGCATGTGGCTTCTGTTATTTCTAGAATCCACTCTATAGTTCATAACATTCATATTGAAAGTCAAAAGATGTTTGATATTGCAAACTTTACAGAAGCGGAATTTAAGGAAGCTTGTAAGTCATTTAACCCTAAACTCATACAAAAACAATTCCACAATGGTGGAACCCAGATTTTTCAAAGAGATTTTGGGTATCAGTGTTATAACAATTGGACTTTTGCTTTGAAGAGTATTGATGAGGTAATGAGATATCTTCCATATGTTGACACTGGTTTAGTCAAAGTACTTAATGAGATTAGAAACTGCTCATTTAGTATAACATCCCCTCAACTGCAAAGTTTAGCACAGTTGGGTAACACCGATATGGAAGCATGGGCTCCTTGTATCTACAATGTTCATCAACTGACCTATAAATTATCTAGATATTATCAAAAACATGTAAACGAAAAGTATGAACACCCAGTAAAAAAAATATAACAAATAAGGATATGTGTCGCGCAGCCGACACCTCTTCAAGTGTTGGACAAGCCCTAGCAAACCTTATATAAGTAAATATTGTGAATGTCATGAAGGGTGATGCTGAAAAGAAGTCGAGCGTTATCCTTGGCGTGAACCAATTAATTTAATTCATTGATTTATAATTAGATCCTCTTTAATTATTACGCGTTAATGCCATTATCCTTATTTTTTTACGTTTTTATCTGGGTCGAAAAATCCCCGCCAATTGCATGACATGCTGACAGCATGGACAAAAGGGTTGTGCCGTTAAACGGACAACTTTTTGTTGTGAGGGCAACGTCAGTTGCCCTGCTAACATAAAGGCATATTGGATCAGTTGAAGAACATAGGACACCCATAACTTTTTCTTTAAAAAATAGATAATCATTATGCTATATCAAGGCTGATTATCGTCATTCCATACAGTTAATGTCAGTGAGGGCGATAGGAGATCTACCTGTCCATATGTTGTAGTGTTTATGTTTATCTGCGAAATTTAATGTGTTTAATTGATGTCTTTGAGGCTCGATTACGCGTTTAGTAGATCACGGATAGCCTCGTGCCTCAACTTCCGAGATGACGGCTATTGGGCTGAGTGAAGTGGTCAAGTAAAACTGTACACCTTTATAGGTGTTTAAATTAAGCGGCTGCTTCCATCACCACTGGCGGTAAATAGTTGTTATAACTATGGCCCCGCTTAGTGTTGTAATGCTGCAATATATA
>NZ_NPIB01000017.1 GCF_002849605.1 Photobacterium carnosum | reverse complement strand
TATATATTGCAGCATTACAACACTAAGCGGGGCCATAGTTATAACAACTATTTACCGCCAGTGGTGATGGAAGCAGCCGCTTAATTTAAACACCTATAAAGGTGTACAGTTTTACTTGACCACTTCAAGACGGTCAATTCATAGATATCGTTAATAGTTGGTTCTTTGACCTAAAAGCAGTAAAACATTTAGTGGATCTCAGCTCCTATTCAAGAGCATTACGTTTATACTGGTCTTTTCTAGAAGAGCAAAATCTCGAATGGAATAGTTTTCCTCCTATAAAAAGACTAAAACCTACATATCAATTTAGACACCATCTAATCACACTCATTGAAGATACCGCAATAGCCCATTCAACAGCAAATCATTACTTAAGCCATGTTGTTCAATTTTATATCTGGGCGATTCATGACAATTACCTCAATATAGAAAATGAAAATACAGCTCCATTTTGTCTTGAATTTATTGACATAAAAAGGAATGATAAACTCGCACATCTAAAAAAGAAATTTACTGTTCAAACTAGCGATTTAAGAATTCGTGTTCCCAAAGTAGCACATACAAACAATGTAAACACGATGAATGCATTAAGTCGAGAAGATCTAAAATTAGTAGCGAATAAACTATTAAATGAATCTATAGAGTTTCGATTACAATGTTTATTAGGGCTTCAATGTGGATTGCGAATAAATGAGATATCCACATTAACAGTTGATGCGATCAATCAAGCGATACCACTTACAGAAAATAAATCTCGTTATTCCATTACTATTGGTTTAGATAATGGTGTACAAACAAAATATAAAAAAACTCGAAAAATTGAAATTTCATATCGATTACTCATAACACTAAAAAATTACTCTATTAGTGAGCGCTATTTAAAACGTTTAAAAAAACTTAAACATAAGCAATTAAATGTAATACAAAACTTGCCAAATCATAAAATGAGAAATTTAGAGCGAAGTATCATCTTTACTCCTCTTTTTATAAGTAATTATGGCAATCCTACTGAAAGTAAAGTAATTAGTGCTAGATGGGCTGATTTTAGAAAAAATGTTCGTATGATTGATTTATCATTCAATCATAAATTTCATGATTTACGCTGTACTTATGGAACATACAGACTCAACGATTTACTTCAATCAAACATAGATACTAGTGAAGCACTCGATTGTATCATGTCATGGATGGGACATAATCATGAACAAACGACTTGGAAATATTTACGTTACTTGAAAAGAAAGGAAATACTCTTAAACCAATTATCTTTATTAGATGAAATAATGCATGATGCTGTAAATGGAGATGTAATTAATGAATAATTTAATCTACCTATCAAAATGGAACCCAGAACTTTATATTACACTTAAGAAAGATGATATTCATCGAAGATACATAGATTTTAATAGAGTTCAATATTTCAACCTTCCACGTAAAAACAAAATAATTATAGGTGAATGTACTTTTGCAAATCGTGATGAATTAGTTAATAAATTCAAAAATGAAATAAACTCAATAATTAACACCTATGCTGTTGAAAGTATTATTTCTATGACAACTAAAACATTTTCTTATATTTGTTGGTGTGATAAAAACAAACTATGTTTATTTACAGAACTATCACTAAAACAGTATAGTGAGTACCTTTATCAACGAGTACAAAGAAAAGAAATAAAACGAAGCTCATATTGTCATATTATACACGACCTAAAATTTATATTTTCTCTTTTAGGTTATAATGAAAACTATTTTGATAATATATTATTAGTATCTAAAAATGATCAAGAATCAAACCAATCATATTCTCGTTCAGATCTAAAAAAAATATTACCTTTATTAAGAGCATTATTTAAACAAACTGCGACTCAATTTTTAGACAATCCTGAAAAGCATAAATCTAGTTATGTTTCATCATATACTATGACTTTTGAATGGAATGGAAAAAAATATAAGATTTGTAGTGGAATAAGCAAAATGATGGTAGCTGCTACTTATTTAATGGCTTATTATACTAGTACTAATACTACCCAATTATTTACCCTTAAACGCCCCAAAAAAGCAGGATTTAGCATTAAAGATGAATGGTATACAATGCCAGTATTTAAACGAAGATCTTTTAAAATAATTCATGTTGAAATTGGACAACACAATCTCAATATACCTAAATATTGTATGAATTTTTTTGACACTCTTCTTAAAGTCTCTACTGCGATAGATAATTCAAAAGATGCATTATTATTTCAGTTATGTATAACTAATGATGTAGTACCTATATCATCATCAACCTTATCATCATTTAATCAAAGATTTATACGTAGATATCATCCAATGACAGATGATAGAGGTAATGAATTATTACCTAAAATATCAAGATTTAGACAGACTGGAAGTCAGTTATCACAAATAAATCAAGGTGAATTAGCTTCTTCTATAATCTTAGGTAATACCCCTAATGTTATACAGAAACACTACACAACTGGTAATCATCATGATAATAATAAAATGTTACAAGAAACTATTTCAATCCGTTATGAACAAGCTCGAACCAAAGAATCAATAAAAAAAATCAAAGAAACTCTTCATATATCAACATTAACGTATGAAGAATACCTTAAAAAATTGTCTCCAAATTTAAAAGTATCAGCAAATGGTACGTATTGCTCAGATCCTTTTGGCAATAAATCAAAAATATTCAATAAACGTTCAAGTAAATACAAAGATAACCTAACACTAGCATGCGCTGATTTATTAGCATGCTTTGGATGTGAACATCAAGTAATCATACAATCAGTTGATGACATTTGGTGTTTATTATCCTTCAAAGAAAACTTAGAAGAGTCATTATATCTTCATATAGATAGTAAACATTATGAAGATAATTTCAAAAAAACAATAGACTTCATTAATAATAAAATATTACCAAAACTTGATAAAAAACTAATTAAATCATCCAATTATAAGCTTGTAAATGAAGGAAGACATCCTCTCTGGAAAGATATTGATTCTATGATATTATCATAAATAGGAATTTTAAAATGACTAATAAATTAAATATACCATTAGATTATCCCATTGAACATTTAACTCCTAACTATGATATTGTATCATTAGTGAAAAATAAAGAATGGGACAAATTGAATAGTATTCCTATCTGTAAAGATAAAGAAAACAATATAATATCTAAATTTATTGATACAAAATGGAGTTTAAAACCTTACTTTTCAGAAAATCATATCAGGGAACATCAATTCAATTTTGAACAATTCAAATCATCATTTACATTAACAATAGAATTGAAACTAATAATTTATGGATGGATATTTCATAAATCAGGTCGTCAGGTTGCTCCTGCAAAGCCAAGAACGATTATAAGTCGTTATTCAGATTTGAAATTAATCTATCAATTTTTACTAACACATGAAAAGACATCACTTAAAGCACTTGAAGATCCTAAACTTTGGAATTCTCTCGAAGAATATATTATAGAAAAAAAATTATCTCAACATACACTTACACTTAAATTTGTAGCCATAAATAATATTCTATTACTTCAAAAATGGATTGAAATTGATTTCAACATACCAAAAATAAAATCTAAAGATTTAGCTAAAAAATTAAGTAATAGAACACAGCAGCAAACATTAACAATCCCTGAAAGAATAGCAGATATAATATATTCAACAGCTATTGAAAAAATTGAGGAAGCGTTCCCATATAGATATTCTTTGTTACAAACTGAAATTGATCTTCAAGATAACTATCTTTCTCGATCAAATGAAGTAGATAGATTAATTAAGAACGGTAATTTAAATAACATTACAACTAAACGTCGATATTCAGCAAAAAAATCAGAAATAAAGTCAACTCCAATATCAGAAATAATAAATAAAAATTTAAGTAACACTTCATTATCTCATTATAATTTTGATGGTAGAAGTTGGATCTCATACTATAATGACCTAATTACAGCATGTTATATTTGCTGTGGGGCATTCACTGGAATGAGAGAATCTGAATTAAAAGAATTAAATATTGATAGTTATTTTGAAGAGAATATAGACGGAAGAACTTTCCATTTACTTCAGTCTAAAACATTTAAACTTGGTGAAAAGAAAGCGACTTGGGTTACTGCTGCTATTTGTAAAAAAGCCATTGAATTAATGTCCGTTGTAACAAAAGAATGGCGATTATTATGTGGCGAAAAATCACCGACTAAAAATAAGAATATATGGATAAATCAAGTCGTCCGTTCCGAATCTCCATCTACAATCACTCATTGGTCTTATAGATTAAAAAGATTCGTTATATTGAACAATATTATTGTTACAAAGAACGATTATGATGAGTGTATAAAATCCAATCCCAATAGTTTGAACTTAATAAAACAAAGTATTTTCATAAATAAACCGTGGCCTTTAAGTTCTCACCAATTTCGGCGTTCACTCGCTTTTTATACGGTAAAACATCGCCTTGGAAGTACAATATCCTTAAAACAACAGTTTAAACATTTATACTTACAAATGACGGAGTGGTATTGCGAAGGAAGTATATCAAATAGATTAAAAGATCTTCAAATGGATAAAGACCTACAAATACTATTAGATGAAACAAAAATACAAGATACAACTCAAAAATTTTTTGATTGGGTACATAATGATAAACCATTATCAGGAGTTCATGGTAAAGCTATAGTTGCAATGAGAAATGATATCCCTCATATTTATAGCTCATGGGATATTATTTATGACATTGTAAAAAAAGGGCAGCTCACCTTACATGGAACAATGCATAGCTACTGCAAAAATGGATATAAGTGTGATATGGATGGCATTATAAATCCGACTTTTTGTATTGATTGTTCAAGTGGAAGTAGCATTATTGATGAAGATAACGCTAAATGGTGGCAAAAAAAACATTTAGACTTAACTAAGTATCTAGCTTCAAATATATCAGTCTCAGTTTCAATTTATTCTCATTGTATTACTCAAATCAGGGCTGCAGAAAGTGTCATGACTGATTTTGGAATAGATTTTAGTGTCTATACACATCCAGTAGAGTTTAAAGAATTATGAGCAAAAAAGAAAATACTCTATACGCTCTTGAAGCTGCTTTAGAGCGTATTCTACAACAGCAAACTAAACGTATACCCTCTACGCGGAAGCTCAGTGTACGCGCCGTAGAAGAAGAAGCAAACCTTGGTAATGGTAGTGGATACTATTATCCTGAAATAATTACTAAGATAAAAAAAGCGAAAATCAATTTACCTTCTCATGGTGAGAGTCCTACCAAAGACGTATCACTAAAATTACGAGATAGAATAAAAAAAGAAACTAAAATCAAAGAGAAATATAAACAAAAGAAAAATGTGCTAAAATCACTTGTTTCAAAAATGGCTACTGATCACCATCATTTCAACGATGCACTTAGAAAAGCTAATGCCCAAATAGATGAACTAGAAAAAATAAATACTGAGCTAAGAAACCAATTAGCCGATTTTAAAAGGAATAAAATAAAAAATATAAATTAAATATTTATATTAGTTTTAAAAAACAAACACTAAAGTGTATAAAATACTATACCATATACTTATTTGTTCCATCAGAATTGATTATAAGCAATTTTATATCCAATTTTTTTAGTATATCATATTTTAAAAATTGTCCGATATCGTCATGCCAGAGACAAGCAATTACTTTTTGTTTATTTGGATATCTTAAGCTATAAGTTATTATTTGACCAATTGCCTGAAAAATATTAGCTCTAGTACCAAATTTTTTTACTTCAACTAATTCATATGTACCAATAATGTCTACTTGTCCACCATAAATATACATATTAGTTTTATTTACATCAGAATTCGCCCCATCAAACATTCGTAAATTAATAAGATAATTTATAATATCTCTTTCTGCTAAATCATCAGCATAAGAATGTCTATCAATATGTTTTAAGTTAGATATCTTACCATGAGTGTTAGTGCCGTTTTTAGAGTTAACTAATGATCCTCGTCTTGACCTAGACCAACCTGAAGGCCTCTTTTTTTCATATCTATCTTCCCCTTCTTTATCTTTTTTTATTTTACGTATCATTTGTTCAGATAATCCATATTTTTCTGCTATTTCAGATATTTTTATCTCTCCTTTCAAATCACCGTATATTTTCCTATTTCTAATAGACCTGTTATTATTATTAAAATCAACAACTTGATTCTGAGCCACATTATATGAGCAATGAACAATATCTGCCACATTCTGAGTATTGATAGATATATATTCATCTGGAATTTTACTGCTATTTTTGTTTTTTCTATGTAAAAACTCACAGCAATTTGTACAAGCTTTTTTTAAATCATCAGCATTTCTTGGTAAAGCCGGAGCATGTTCTGCATTTGCAGATAATGATAATTCTATTGCTAAATCTTTATTACCGACATTAATAATTTTAGCTTTTATTTCATCAATACCTGATAGTATATGAGCTTCTAATCGATGGTAACCATCAACCAAATAATATTTTTCTTCCCCTATATTCATCTCATTACTTTCAATGATGGTTATTGGGGTTAAATTATCGCCCTCTGAAATACTTTCTATTAAATTAGCAATATGTGCTTGAGAATGATTAGCTCTATGTTGTGTTTCTGGAGCTATGATAATATCATCTATCATTACATCTTTAACCTTTACATCATTTTTTTTATTAATCATTCTTATTCCTCATATTCACAACGAATAAAAAACATATATTTCAATGTTTTATAATAAATATTGAGTTTTCAAATCAGAATATATTATTATTTTTAATTTAAAAATCACATATTAAAATTAATTATAGTGTAAACCACTTACAAATATCATTTAATTAATAAATTTCATATAACTAGTTTAACTTAAAACTTATACTGCGATATATTTATTAGCTCATAGTTAAACATCAAGTCATCTTTTAGCAGAGAGACTATACCGTTGATTACAAAACCAACACCTCTATAAAACATTCGGACAATCGTTGTGTAATCATCGCTATTAAGTGATATTTCGATCTATAACGAGTTACATTAAAGAGATTACAATCCTCTTGTAATTCCTTCTATTTATTAGGAAGTATTTTATTAAATTCAAATAAATTATATATGGAATAATTCCATTATTAATGGTAAAGGTGTCAAATTTAATTAATGTGACATCTCTACTTTTAATATCAATGTATAAATTACACTAAAAATCTATACCTATTCATCAACAGTTACAATTCCAAAAGATTCTAACTTTAAATATTTTGACTTAAATATATTCGATGGAATCTTCTTCTTTAAAAGTTCATAAAAGTTTTCATCATGAGTAGAAATCACTAACTGATTATCAGATCTAAAAGCAATATTTCTCAAAAGATCAATAATACTTAGTACATTTATTGCATCCATAGATTGGATTGGATCGTCAATAAAAATACATCTAGCTTCATTATCATTACCTGAACTTGTATTAAGTGCCTTTGCTAAAAATATACTCAAACTTAATACATTAACTTGTGCCGAACTAAAATTTAGAGCAGGAGAAATTCTATCAGTTTCTTCCCCCTTTACTTTAATGTGAAGTTCTGGATATTTAGCTGGAACATAATCAAATTTAATTTCTTTAAATTCAGGATGAGGGTCTATAGAATTATATATTTCATTTATCAAATTCACATGAAAATAATCATCAATAAATCTTTTTATTTCATTATCAATAATATCAATATCTGCAGTTAAAATATATTTCAAATCAATATTATTTTTTATATCAATTTCTAATTCAATATTTTCTTTTTGTATACTAATACTCTCACTTAATAAACCTGCTTTGCTTGATAAATTTGTTAAAACATTCAACTCATCAAGCTTAACTACGGTCTTTGCTAAGCTATTTTCTAATTGGCCTAACTTTAAAGTGATATATTTTTTACAATATTCTAGATCAGACCAATAAGAAATATTATCTGGAAAACATTTTTTATATTCTTTTAAATATTCATCTATTTCTATACAATCTACATCAATTTCTTTTATTAAACTATCGATATAATCACTCGTTGCATTTTTATACTCTAATGGTATATTGCTCTTAAGTTCATTTATTCTATAGTTTTCTAAATTTATTACGTTTGACAATTCATTTATTATTATTTTACTTTTCTCTAAATGTTTATTTAATAATTCTTGAGAATAATTAATATCATTGAATACATTATTAAGAAAAGGAACTGACTCTTTTTTAAAATCTTTATATAAAGTATCATTGATAATATAAAGTTGTTCTTTATTTGAAATTGAAATTATATTATTAATTTTAGAAATTTCTTTTTTTGTTGCATCAATGTTTTTTATCACATTGTTTATTTGATAATTTATGCCTGAATCATTACGGAGCAGATTATCCTTCCTTGTTAATAAGTCATTATTAAAATCTTTTTCTGACTTATATCCTGTTAATTTTATTTTATCTTTTAATTGTTTTTCAAAATCACTTAAAATATTATTTATTGCTTTCTTATCTATATTTAAAGAGAAATTTTCAGTACTAATGCTATTTTTAATATTTAACTGTTTATCAAGTTGCAATATAACTATAGAGCTATATTCTAATTCTATTTTTTTATTTTCATGCTTTATGTTTTCAATTTTTTCTTTTATTTCTAAATTATTTTTAATTAAATTAGCTGATAATAAACCTATAATTTTATTAGATTCTATTGCAGCTTTAAGCTCTTGGAAGTTACCATATTTTTTACTACACAATGGACAATCTGACGATTCAGATTTATTTACAATCTCTGTACCTATACTAATAAGCTTTGATAGCGAATTATTATGACTTTCTAATTCCTTTACTTTAATATTACTTTCAAATAAATCAGATTCTAATGCTATTAATAATGAGTGATTATTCTTAAATATTTCATACAATTCATTTAACTTATCTTTTTCTTCAATTATATTATCACTGCAATAGCTTTTAATATTTACTTGAGAGAGCGAAATTATAGCCTTTTCTACTTCAAGAATACTTTTATAATTTCGAGTAAGTTTTTCTTCTAGCTTCTTAAGCTTTAATTTATCTCGTTCAATATCTAATTTTAATTTTTTATTTCATCAAAAATTATAATAGATTTGTTTATTAAATCTATACAATAACTGAGTTCTTTATTAGTATTATTTGAAGTTATTCGTAATTTTTCTAGTTCAGTATTTGATTGTTTAATTTCATCTTCACACAAAGATATTTTATTCTTAGCATCCGAGTTAATTTCTATTTGATCAAAAAGCTTTCTATGTTTCACATAGAAAGCTTCAGTGTTAGATAATAATAAATTTATCTTGTCTATATTATCTAGCCAGATGATTTTTTCTTTTTCATTTTTACTTAAAATATCATTTTTACATGAAATAGTAACTAATTTATTTTGTATTTTTAAAAAATCATTTTTTTTAGTTAAATTATTTTTGTTTTTATCAATTTGTTCATTTATTTGATTAAAGTTTATAATGCATTTATTTGATAATTCTATTTCCTCTGATAATGCATTTACTTCATTAGAATATTTATCAACATATTCAGAAAGTTGCATTGATAGTTTTTGATGAGTATTAGTATCATACCTTCTTAAATTGATATTAAAATCTAGACCTAAATCTTTACAAATGGATATTTTCTCATTAAGCTTGTTAATTACATTAACATCTATATTAAGTAAGTCGAGTTTCTTTTTTTCTCTTTAATACATTTTTTTATTTCTCTGACATTCGATTCAATATCACTAACGACTTGACTTATACTTATTCTTTTTTCATTTAATTGAGATAGAGAATTTACTTGCTTAGTAGCAAATTTATTAAACCTATCAGCAGGATTAGTCTCTCTTAAAAAAGCATCAATAGCATCCTGACTCAGTAATAAATCACGAAAATACTTACGTTCATCAGGGGTATTTGAATCGTCGAATTTGTAATCTATTCCTTTAGTATTATATTTGATAATTTTACTTATTATTTCTTTGTTATCTTCAGTTTCAATTACAACCTTTGTATCTAATTTTGCTATTTGATTCTCTTTGTTTCTGTTTCGAATTATAAAATTTTGTTTCTTAGCGTTCTTTTTATTTTGAATCCTTGTTTTATCATCTCTAATATAACGAGTAATATTACTCGTATAACAGTAATCAACTGCATCATAAAAAGATGTTTTTCCAAAACCATTAGGAGCAAAAATAGTCACGATTTTCGCAACTTGTGATTTATCCTTATTCCACGAAAAATCAAACGTTGAGTCTTCTTCTTTAAAATATGATTTAAACGCTTGAATTTTTACTTTCTTAATTTTCATTTGTTTTAATCCTGTCAATTTCTTTAGCAATCCAAGCCTGTCTTTTATTAATAGACTCATCTTTTTTATCTAAAGGAAGTTTCATTTCAATTAATATATCACTTGTTTTTGAAAGTGGTTGTTCTATTACTTTAAATGCTGAACTATCTGACAAATTAATATTAAAAGCTAAAATTCGATTATTTATTATATTCCTAATCTCAGGTTCTGATATATAATCATTAACTTCTATGATTATTTTTCTAGCTGCAAATTTATTATTTTCAATTTTATATTTCAGCTCTTTTGAGATATTAAATGTACAAGCGAATATTATGTAACAATTCCATTTAGAAAAAGTTGATTTAAGAGTAGATATGTAATTAATAGCAACTTCATTTGTCAAAGCTTCCCAGTTAGACCATAAATATTCTTCGGAATTTAACTGAATAGATATACAACTAAGTTTCGACTCTTCGTCACTGCTAACTTGACATACATGAAGCCATGAAACCACATTGTTAAACTCAGCTTCAATTGAAAAAATTTCTGATATATTTAATAAAAACCCCTTATCCACAAACAATATCCTCCATTGATAGAAATTCCAAATATCCATCCCTAATTATTTTAAGGATTTTTTCTCTATCTGTTATTCTATTGAGTTGTTCAAATTGCAATTCTTTATCAACAATACAATGTTCATGAAGTTTTGGAAGGTGAATAATTGAAATTGACTTTTTCATAATATATAAGGCATTAGTAATTGATTCTTCGTCTATTGCGTTTGCAACGTTATTGGGGATTTTATCTCTATAGAGATTAAGTGTATCTGGCTTAGGAGGCATTTGACCAAAATCAATAATGAGAAGTTTTCCTTTTTCTTTTAAATGTTCTACATTAGCAGATAAAATATTATGTAAATGATGTTTGTAACCTTTATCAGAATTAATATAGATAAGTTTAAAATTAGATTTTAAGTATTCAATTAAATCACAGTCCCAGATTTCTTTACGTTCTAATAAATTATTCACATAAAGAAACTCAAGAAATGCAATCCAAATCTTTTCGTTTTGTTTATCTGAAGAGCTACAACCAATAAAATCTAGTATATCATTATGGTGAGTAAGAATATTAAAAGGCGTTATTTCACAAGAACCTTGTAAATAATCTGAGTTACCTTTTATTACTCCTGTTGCTTTTTTTATATCTTCTATAGAAAAGCAATTATCATATTTAAATATATCTTCTTTTAGCTCAAATATATTTTTAAAATATGGAGGGTTTATCTGAGGTAAATTATTTAGATTTAAGATAGTGAAAATATTTTCAATTGAAACACTCAATATTCTACTTACATATTCACCTGGTTTGTCAAAAGCAAAATCAATACCTACCAAAAAAGGTTTACCATTATTAATATGAAAGACACCGCAACCAGAGAACCCTTCCATATCACTTAACTGAACAACATCTGGCACTCCCATAGTCATTATATTGTCATTAATATCTAGGAAGTTCAAATTATACGTTTCTAACCATAACCTACGAGACAACTGCGTATTTCTATGACGGCCACTATAATTTGGATATCCATAAATAACTAGATTTTCATTTCTTTGACATTTTAAAGTTGATAAAGGAATATCTGAATTAATATATTCTATTGTTAATATAGCTAAATCTAAAGTCGGGTGAATAAAAGTATCGAGGACTCTTATTTTAATATCATCAGGACTAAATACTGATATATCACTAATAGATAAAATTCCTTGTTCACTATTATTTTTATCTACTTGAATTACATGTTTTGCCGTAACTACATAGCTATAGTCTGTAGTCATTGCTTGAAGTAATACTCCACTTCCATCATTAACTACATAAGACACATTTTTAATTTTACTTAAAGCATCTGTCATATTTAAAATTCTATTGTGCCATCTAATATATTAAATTTTTTGTTCTCTAAATCTTCTAGTTCACATTTTTTAAATATTTTAGAATCGATAACATTAGGATAATTGAAAAAAATCGAAGCCATTGGTTTAACTGAATATACTCTAGCTAAAGTTACCTTATTAGGTAATCCATGTTTGGAACCATCTGTAGATATAATATATTTATCACAGTCAACAATTCTTAAAAATTCAATACTAGTATTATATTTACTACCATGATGAGACAGTTTTATTAAATCGAACCTATTCGATTCACCTAATTTTAATAGCTTCTTTAAGTTATTTACTATAACACTATCACGAGCATCACCAAGTAGAAGCGCTCTTTTATTTTTATATTCAAAGATAAAAGCCAGAGAACTACCATTATGAATAGTATTATCTTCCTCGAAAATATCAGACTCAATAAGTTCTAAAAGTGTTTTATCATAATCAGTATGAGTTGATGAGGTCAGACTATTAGGTTGTTCCTTTTCCCACTTCCCTAATAACTTTGAAAGTTGGTCTTCATTTGGTGAGAGGAAGGTAAATTTAATACCAAAGATATGAATAATATCACTAGCCATGATAATATTCTTATCCCAGATACCTTTACGTTCAATAATCTCTTCAAAATCTACACCTTGTCTTATACTTGTATACCCAACCTCTCCAGAATCATTAAGTACTATCAAATTTTCATTTTCTTGTTGATTAAAATACTCATTAATTAGTTTGCCAGAATTAAACCAAACTTTTTTTGTCAGCAATGACAATAATCCATCATTTTTAAAACCTTTTAATAATCCTCCAATATGGTCATCATCTACATGTGTGATAATTAAAAGATCAATAACTTGTTGCTGTTTATTTATTTTTGAAAGTTCATTAAATAATTCTCCTTTAAATTGGCGATACTCATAAGCTTTACTTGGTCCACCATCGATTAATATATTACGAAAAATACCATCATCAAAAACGCCACTTATCAGGATGCAATCTCCATGAGCAGCCTTTAGTACTTTGACATTGAAACTCATTTTAAACCCTAATAAAACAAAAACTTAATGAATTTATATGATAATTGTTTTTATAGGCCACTCAAGTATTTTTAACAATAAGAGTAATTATATTATGATATTTGATAAGTATTTCAAAAATTTAATATTTTAAATATTTTTATTAAGTTTCCAAATTGTTACTATTGTTTAAATTCACCATCCGTCATGATCGGTTATTGTTAAATTACATCCAATAAAAAACAATATCAATATTAAGTTTTTATTAATAATGATAATTAAACTAGTACTCAATTACATTATTAGTATTTATCTTACTTAAAGCATACCTTTAAGCATCCAAGTTCATTATTGATATCACTCCATTAAAATACCTGTTGTATACGCAACTAAAGCAAAATTAGTTAACTCAAACTACAACAAAAGAATTAATGGAGTATATGGAACAGTAGCTTAAATCAATTATATACTGAACCAACCAAATCCAAATGAGTTAGATATAAACGCATATCTAGCTCCAACTGATGATAATTAGGCTCCATATGGCAACAAAGTTGATAGAAGGCTTTGTTGTGATCTTTTTCTTTTAAATGTGCCAACTCGTGAATAGTAATCATTCTTAAAAACGCTAAAGGAGCAGATCTGAATACTCGTGCTATTCTAATTTCATTCTTAGCTTTCAAATTATTCCCTTGTATACGAGATACAAAAGTATGAAGCCCTAAAGCATTATGAACAGAATGAATGTTCTTATCATAAGCCACCTTGCTAATCACAGGTGTCTTTTTTATATATTTTCTTTGTAAATCAACAATATAATTATACAATGTTTTTTCTGTTGTAATATTATGTTTTTCTGGATATTTGTTCGTTAGGTACTCACCTAACTTTTTAGTCTCAATAAGTTGTTGTACTTGCTCAAGTAGTTGAGGCGAGTAACCGGATAAATACACTAAAGTCGTCATACAATAATATTACGCTATACCTAGAATAATCCAAGTCTATCGATAAATGCATTTAAAAACGATAATTTTATTATTCTGGAAAACTTATTAAATTTTCATTATTTCCACCAAAATATCGAAAAAATCTCATTTTTCTGGAAAATAGCAATAAACCTTATTAAACAAAGCATTCCAGAAAACTTCCAGAATTCAAGTGTAAAGGTAACTTTGACATTTAAGAGAAAAAGAGCATAACAAAGCCTTCTACCAACTTTGTTGCCATATGGAACCGCAATACCATCAACTTGAATTTGATATGCGAATGTACTTAACGCAAGTTGAACATTTTGGTTCTATTTACAATTAAGGTTATGATACTCATCATAGTGTAATTATGAGATAACATCATGCAACAAGAAGAATTTGAAATACTTGTAAAAGAATTAGCACAACTTGATTCAGTATCAGCAATCCTTGAGACGCTAGCAAATAATGAAGAGCCAGAAGTAGCAGAAGCTGCGGCAGCATTAATTGGCCACTTTAGTCTAGCTGAAATTGACGGTGAAAAACGTATTTACCACGTATTTAGCCAAGATAATGACCAAGGTGAACCTGAAGAGTTTGCAGAATGGGTAATGAATGATGGCGATGAAATGATGCGTTTTATTGCTTGGTTCTTTTACACTACATTTGAAATTACAGATAAAGAAACATATTTAGCGGCTGGTTGCGCTTACAAACCAGTTAAACGCAACTAATCATACAATCATTGCCAACGATAACAGTTTGTCGTTGGCTTTGTTATCTATAGACATAAACAATATTAATAAAAAACGACAGCATCACTAACAGCTAACCCGTTTTTAGCCTACAATAACGTCCAAAATATTATGATTCAGGTATAAACATGAAAATTTGTTCAGTTGAACTACGTAGCAATGAAGCTATTATTTGCCTACTAACTTTAGAGGGCGGAATGGTCGGTATTCCAGAATGCCGTACTCAGAAGTTCATTATGGATAATTCTCTTGATAACCAAAAAATGAGAGATTTCCAATTTGCATTTAAAAAACTACTTGATGACTACAAAGTAGAAAAAGTTGTGATTCGTACTCGCGAAACACGCGGAAAATTTGCAGGAAGCTCTGTCGGCTTTAAACTTGAATCTGCTATTCAGTTAATTGATGATCTTGATGTTAACTTTATGTCTAATGCAGATATCAAAGAAAAATTAAAACGTAATCCTATGGCTATTGATTTCCGTGCAACGGGCTTACGTCAATTCCAAGAAGCTGCATTTACTACCGGTTATGCATTTCTTGGTCGCTAATAACAGCGGCAGCAACTAATAAAAAAGGCAGAGCTCATCTAAATGCTCTGCCTTCTTCTTAAAGTTACATTATTTTTTAGCCGTAAGTTTTTGATAACCACCATCTAAATTAATAAGTTTACATCGCCCAAGTAATTTTAATAAAGACATCGCAATAATGGAACGATAGCCACTACCGCAATGGATAATATATTCTTTATCTTCATTTGGTAACTGACCTTGAATAATATCAGATAGTGGTAACTTCTCAGATTGACCGACTGATCCCTGTTGATACTCATCAGCTTCTCGTACATCAAGTACTGCCAGATCTGTATGCTGCTTTATTTTTTTAAATTCATCCGTTGAAATATGATCCAATGCTACTCCTGTAGTCTCTAGCTCTACCAATTTAGCATTGCGATACCCAAGATCATTAACGATAACCATGATCTTATCAGCATCAAGAGCAGTAGCGATAACCTCAATATCTGCATTTTTATCGGGTAATAATAACTCTAACCAATACTTAAAATTACCACCATTAAACCCAACAAAAACACTGCCTTCAATATGATGATCTAAAAATTCTTCTGATGATCGAGTATCAATAATAATATGTTTACGATCAGTAAATATATGCATATGGATTATCCTTTACTTTGCAAAATTTATAATCTATTAATAGCATAATAAACACATACATACCTTAGATATTTTACAAATAAAAACTTAAGCTATTTAATAAGTTAGCAATAATACAGCCCCAGAATAATTACAGGTTAAATAATATTTATTATTGTAATCTCACGCCAACGACCTATATTATTTTGATCTTCAATATATTGTTGACTATTGTTCATATTAAATTGTTTTTTACTCATCTCAATAACATAATCTTTACCATTATCATCCGTAAGTTTAGTATCAATAGCCAAACTTATTTTTGCTTTTCGCGTATGTTTTTCAACTAATCCTACATCAAGGAAATATTCTCCTATTGATATATTCTTAATTTTAAATTTATCTGTAATAACATAAATAGGATTTTTAACATTCTCATTATCAGCAGGAAGCCAATTAACAATATTTGCTGTTGATGTATAATAAGCAACAATATTACCATTCGCAGATCTCAAACGCCAAGTAACCGGATAATTACTATAAATAGGGGCAACACCTACATTTTCCCACGTTGAATCGATGTATAAATAATCATTCTTATGTACTACATTATTTACTTTTAGTTGATTTAATTGATATCGATAACCTAGTTTATTTAGAAACTGTTTAACTAACAATTGATATCGTTTAGGAATTGCACCTGATTTAGCATTAATTAAAGAAGCATGCTGTTTTAATGCAAAATCAAACGTTTTCAGTACCTGATTATACGTAAGGCGGTGGGTGTTTTTAATACTATACCAATCTTGTAATGATCCTTGGCAAATTTCAAAATCAACGGCTGATTTTTTCCAACGTTGATTAAATAACATATCTGGATATTTATTTGTTGATGCATCAGTCATATGTGAAATCATTGTTGGATAACCATCTTCCATATGATTCCATCCTTTATTCCAGTCACCTAAGCAATCAACTCGCCAGCCAAACCCCTTTTGAGTTGCATAGCTAAGATAATCACCTTTATTGGTGCCAAGCATCACTTTTGGCGTATGTGGGAAAGCTTTAACTATTGCATCAATATAAGGTTTAAGATCTTGAACTTTATAACCATTATCTGCCATTCCTACACTTAAGCTACTTTTTGATGAATACCCCGATAAATTCCATTCGCCCCATGTGCCCACCATACCCACATCGATACGTAATAGTGTTTTATTATGATCATAACGCTGACCTAATGTTGATAAAAATTCTTGAGATCGATGAATAAACTGCGGGATTTTAAACATATTTACAGCTTCTTCATCAGATAAATGACAGCTGGTTCCGTTTAAGCCATGACCATATAATTCGTCTACAAGCCAGCAGGGAATACCACTACTATCTTTATTTACATCAACATCATAAATAGGGTCGCCTTTCCCTCTCAGTGCCATAAAACGAATGACAACTTTCTTATTTACTGAAGCGGCGTCTTTTAATACATTATCTATTTTCCTTTCAAGCATCGCTTCATCCAGGTTCGGATTATCCGCGGTCGTTAATTGATCCCAATACCAACGATAATAAACAGTACTGGTGTCTGGATAAGATAGAACAGGCTTATCACCATAAAAAGGATTGGTTGGTTCATTACTAACTATTCGTTGTAACTCTGTAAAACCTATACCTGGATTCGTTAATATATCATCACTTTTTTTGGGATAAATAACAGAAGAAGTGAGAAGCAAAGAAAGTAATATTGAACTCATTAGATGTCCCATCAAAAACTAAAAACAAAATACATGATATTTGAAATATCATGTATAGAATAGAACATAATTGATCTTTAGATCCTCTTTGTTATATATAACAACATAAACAACTATGCATATAATTATATTATCTCTTATCTCTTGTTTTTTAATAATATCTAATATTTCATGAAAAAAAATTTAACTATTGGATTTCAATATCAATCTATGCGATCTTGTTTAGATTAAGAGTTAAATCATAGATATAAAGGAATTTATGGATATAATTACTGAAACATTTACCTATTTATTAGCCAATAAACTTCTTTTTACTATCATAATAGTTGCAATTATTACTCTAGTACGACGAATTATTTTATCTCAAGTACGAGGTGATGAATTTTTCGTTACTGAAACGCAGCGTAAATGGATGTCCCGAACTAAAAATGGCACATTTATTTTAACCTTAGTGATTTTATTTATATTATGGCGTTCAGAAATCAATGAGTTCGCACTCTCTGTCACTGCAATTGCGGTGGCTATTGTTGTTGCATCTAAAGAAATAATCCTATGCTTCACTGGATCAATTCAACGTGCAAGTTCGCGTTCATTTCGAATTGGAGACTGGATAGAAGTTGGCAAAATTTGTGGTGAAGTGATTGAACACAACATGATGGCAACAGTGATTCAAGAAATAGATCTTCATCACGGCCAATATCATTACACGGGTAAAACGGCAACACTACCGAATAGTATGTTTTTTACTTATCCCGTTAAAAATCTCAATTTCATGAAACGCTATGTCTATCATAATTTTTCAATCGTTGTGAGAGACTTTGTAAATCTATACCCATTATTACCAATAATGATCACTAAAATTGATCATCACAGTGAAGATTTTATTGATGTTGCTCGTCGATATAACAGTGTTATTGAAAAACATGCAGGTGTCGATCTGCCAGGATCAGAACCTCATATACACATAAGTAGCTCAAGTACTGGCGAACAAATAGTACATTTTATGCTGTTTTGCCCGACAGAACGAGCCACACATCTAGAACAAGATATTCGTCGGGATTTCATGGAAGAATATCAACGTGCATTTCCGTCAACGGCGGCATAATCTGGTAATGGTAATGGTAATGGTAATTCAAATTAGAATTACCATTCATTCTATTTTAGGCTTTATTTTCTACTGTTACAGCAGCTTCAATCCCATCATACAATGCAATAAATTGCTGAGTCAGCTTATGTTTAGGATCAAAATATAACATTGGACACTGTTGATAATGCGATTCTTTCATTTTTATCGATTGAGCTAAATAGGGCTCTAAAATAGGAAAACCAAGCGTTTTTATCTCATCTATAATTTGCCGTGGAAACTTTGCTTGTGTATTAAACATATTAACCACAATGCCTTCTAAGGCTAAATCCCGATTATGATCGTCCCGCAACTCAGCCAGATTATCCATTACTTTAATTAAAGCTTGCTGAGAAAAACTATCACAATCGAAAGGAATTAATAACTTATGTGCAGCAATCAAACCCGCTTTTGTATAAAAATTTAAATTAGGAGGTGTATCTATATAAACACGATCGAAATCTGCCGCTAAAGTATCAAGTACTTCACGGAGTTTATAAATTTTATAACGTCGTTCAAGCTCAACTTCTAACTTATCGAGTTTAGGGCTCGACGGAATAATAAATAGATTATCATACGCAGTTGCTTGAGGGTAATCACGAACAGGTGTCGACATCGCAAACCAAGAAGCTGTTTGATTGAGTAATTCAGCAATCGTTTTATCATTAGGCTGATTAATATCAATCCCTAAGTAGGCACTACTATTACCTTGTACATCAAGATCAACCACTAAGGTTTTATAACCTTTAGCCGCACTGATTGCCGCTAAGTTAACAGTGATACTTGATTTACCCACACCGCCTTTCTGATTAAAAATAATCCTGCGCATCTATTTCATCCTTGATCATCGATAACTATTAATAACTATACACATACACGCATATAGTTGTTAGTTAAAGATATCATTTGAATCAATATTCTATAACACAGTCATTTATTCATTGTTATATCCGCTAAATTTGATAAAGCTCTAACGGCAATCCATCTGGATCATTAAAAAAAGTAAATGCTTTATTTGTTATATCATCAATACGAATCGGCTCAACATCAACCCCGTTATCTTCTAAATAATGCACGGTAACTGCAATATCATCCACAGCAAAAGCCAAATGACGTAATCCTTGTGCTTCCGGATAACTTGGTCGTTGCGGCGCACCATTAAATGAAAATAACTCAATTTGACTATTATCGGGCAATCTCAAATCCAATTTATATGAATCGCGATCTTCACGATAAGTTTCACAGACAATCTCTAGCTGCAATAATTGTGAGTAAAACGCTTTTGATCGTGAATAATCACTACAGATAATTGCTACATGATGAATGGCTTTTAACATTATTATTCATCCATTATTGTGGGCCCATTTGGCACATCGATGGTATAAAAAGGAGCAAGTAAACGCGGGTTATGCTTAATATCAACTTTATTAATCAAAGTTTCATTATAATTTAAGTACATTAACTGTGGATTATCACTCACGTCTAATGTTTTTAAATGATTAAAGCTGACATTCACTATCTGTAATTGAGGATTATCCGACAGATCCAAATCAGCCAATTTATTATGTTCAACACTAACAAGTTGTAATTGATGATTATAACTAATATCTAGATAGGTCAGTTGATTTGATGATAAATCTAAACTATTTAAACCAGTTAAATAACGTATTTCTCGGGCATCTCGTATATTAAAATGGCTACACGTTAAGACAGTGATCTGTTGAATATTTTCTTCACCTTGGGCAACAACACAACGCTTAAAATTAGGATCACGAAATGTTAATGCGCTGACTGTTTTAGGTTGCGCACAGCCAGTAAGTATAGCGCTAGTGATAACCGCAATAACAACTATATGTAAATGACGGTGACGATATTTCAACACCTGACTAAACCTGCCTCAAAGGACGAATCACTGATTCTAATCCTTCTATTTTAAATTCAAGCGCTAACGCCATTAATGTTCCCAATTGACCTTCAGGAAAACCTTTTTTTTGAAACCACAGTAAATATTCATCAGGTAAATCAATTAACACTCGACCAGCATATTTACCAAAGGGCATTTTCATATTAGCTAATTGTACAAGATGTTGTTTTTGAAACATAAATACCACACTAAAAATATTAACAACTTAAATAGCAGCAGCTAAAAACAATAATTCATATTAAACAGACACCTTATATACATAAGGTATTATATTAAAAAAATAGATTTTATATAGAAATTTACTCAATTAATATCCTATTATTTAACAATAGAACATTTACATTTTTAGCGATCTTTGTCACACTTAACGCCCGTTTTTTCATTTATAGCAAACGGGACAACAGGTAATCACTCACATTTTTATTTTCCTATTTATACATCGACGATTACCAGAATAGAAAAAATATTAGTACATTCCAGAAAATCTCGCCAATAAGATTAAGAGACTCTTCATGAAAAAAACGCTACTAACAACGCTATTCATTGCAACAATATTAACAGGTTGTGCAAATTCACCCAAAAGTACAGCAGATCTGGTTAATTCATGGACAGTAAGTTCAATTGATGGTTATACCCAACCAGTTGACGCTTTACCTATCAAACCACAATTAACAATTAATAAAAACCTTAATGCCACCTATTCAGGCTGTAATACATTAACAGGTAAAATTCGCATTACCGCACAAGATATTACGACTAAAAATTTAATATCAACCCAAAAAATGTGTATTCAAAATGCACAAGCAACAGTCGATGGCTTTGTAAAACAAATGCTAACAGGCCCTTCTGATTTTTTAGTCAATAATAATACACTGATCTTAAGTTCAGATAATCATACGGTGACATTTAAGCGTGTTGTAAACAAATAAGCTTATTTTATAGCCCACAATAATTAAATAAGGATTGTGGGTTTTTTATAAAAAGCTATTGTGTCACTGATTTTACTAATAACTCTGTCACAATGCGTTTTAATAAAAAGGTTTCTCGCTCAATAGACATACCTTTTTTATCAGAAAACTGCATCGTATGTTCATTATGCGCTATCGCGTCAAAAATATTAATCCACACCGGCTTCATGCCATTTTTCTGCTCATAATCCTCTAGCTGTGTCGCGCCTAATTGAGCATCAATCTTACAGACATAACAAAATGATTCCATATGTACAATATCATACTCAGCCTTATGCCAAGGTCGATATTCTTCATATACGCCAAACGGTTCAATATCACGAACATTCATCGCACCCGTTTCTTCAGCTAACTCTCGAATTAAGCCTTGGATGTGATCTTCCCCAGCATCAATACCACCGCCAGGTAATGTATAGTCATGATAACGAGCTGTATATAACATCAATATATTGTCACCATTAAGCACAATTGCTCGTGTAGCTTGACGATGATATACCGTCAATGTGGGTGATTGAAGATCAAGCTTAGTTAAATCAGTATGTACTGACAATTTTAAAAAGCGCATCACGGATTACTCATTTATATTGCAAGCGAACATTCTACCGAACCCATCGCTAAAATACGAACCCTCGATATATGAAAAAGCCTCCATATCAGGAGGCTTTAAGATAGTAAGTACTTATTTACCAATTAAACAAATTATTGAAAAAACCTTCAACTTTATGTTTTGCTTTTTCGACTTTATCTTTCACTTTTTCTACTTGGCAGTTTTGTTTAAGATCACCGTGCGGATCCCAAATAGGCATTCGTGTTTTACCAATACAACTTGGAATATATTCACCATCTGCGGCAATATTATATTTTTCAGCTTCAATATTTGCGGGCTGTCGTAGTAATAATGGTTCAGGCTTACGGTGTTGAATATAATTAGTGTAAAGGCGTAATGCACCACTTGCACCCGTCAAATGGGTACCTTTGTTATCATCACGTCCCATCCAAACCGTTACGACTTCACGCCCATCGATACCAACATACCAACTATCACGGCCATTATTCGTCGTACCTGTCTTACCCGCTAAATGCGTATTTGGGAATAATTTATTCAACGAATGGGCAGTACCAAACTTAACCGTATCTTGCAGAGCAAACATTGTTAACCATGCAGCTTGCGATGGAACGACTTCAGCCGCTTTGGGCCAATTTTGATATAACACCTTACCGTTTTCATCAACCACGGCATTCAACGCTGTTAACGGAGCTAAATAACCTTCATTACCAATACCTTGATACATTTGTGCGACATCTAGCGGCGACAAGCTAATTGAACCAAGGAATAAAGAAGGTACTTGTGGAATATCTTCCCGTGGAATACCTAACTTTGTTAGCGTGTCGGTTACTTTATCGACCCCTACCGCCATACCAAGATTCACCGTTGGTACATTATACGATTTCGCCAGCGCAACAAATAATGGCACTTCACCACGATATTTACGATCGTAATTACGAGGACTCCATACCGCACCATCATGCATATTGATCGATAACGGTTGATCTTTTAATGACGTTGCCAGACTAAACTGTGCTGGATTTTCTAACGCACTGAGATACAACGCAGGTTTAATCACGGATCCGACTTGACGCTGTGCATTTATCGCGCGGTTATATCCTGCAAAACCAGGTTTATCTCCGCCGACCATAGCTCGAATTTCACCCGTAGTACGATCAACAATAACAACGGCAGTTTGTAAGTTCTTACCTGCCCGTTTTTGTATTTCAGGCATTATTTTAGCAACAGCAGCATCTGCTAATTTTTGAGATTGAGGATCAAGCGAGGTAAAAATACGTAACCCTTTACCTGCTTCAAATGCAGCCCCTGCTTTTTGTTCTAACTCTGTTTTAATCTGATCAAAATACGCCGGTTGGCGTTTAGCAAGTTGACCTTTTTCTTGAATATCTAATGGCAGTTTAATGGCTGCTTGATAAGCTTTTTCATTGATCTCACCATTTTTGTTCATTAGACCCAAGACGATATTACGACGTTCTTTTGCACGCTCAGGATGACGCCAAGGATTGTAATATGTTGGCCCTTTAACCATACCAATTAACAGAGCCAGTTGATCAACTCGTAATTCAGATAATGGACGATCAAAATAGTAACGGGATGCTAAAGCAAAACCATGAATACCATGGCCACCAAATTGAGCCAAATACACTTGATTCATGTAGGCATCGAGCACTTCTTGCTTGCCATAACGAGTATCAATAATGATCGCCATGTAAGCTTCTTTGAATTTACGCCAAAATGAACGCTGGCTACTTAAAAACATGTTTTTAGCTAACTGCTGTGTTAGCGTACTACCACCTTGAACAGTATGACCCGCTTTAATATTAGCAATAAATGCCCGCGCAATACCGACTAACGAAATACCATCATGCTCATAAAAATGGCGATCTTCTGTATCAATCAAACCAGCAACTAGTAGCTTTGGCATTTTATCTTCAGGCAAATAAATCCGCTGTTCGTCTGAATGTGCTTCTAACATTCCAAGCATCTTGGGATCTATATGTAAAAATCCCAGTTCTTTATTAGAATCTAAATCCATGATGCTCGTTATGCCGTCATTATTGAACGACACCGACACATGACGCGCCCCTTCAGGACCTTCTTTAAAATTAAACGGTCGACGTATAAAATCAACTTTCCAACCGTTAGCTGCATATTCGCCACTTTGATCAGGCCTCGCAACTTTTTGATATCCTAAAACGTTGAGTTCATTAACCAACGTATTATAAGTTATCGCAGCGCCTGGTTGTAATGCCATTTCACGCGCATAAACAACCGAAGGTAATTGCCATAATTGCCCAGCAAACTTAGCGCTTATTTGTTGATTTAAGCCATAACCTAGATAAGCCATACCAGCAGTACCAATTAATGTGGCACCAATTAAGGCACGCACAATCGCACTGCGTTTTTTCTTCATTTGAGGTACTTGAGAAGGTGATTGTTGATTATTTGACGTCATAAGCCTGTTCAATGTAATAAATTCGTCATTACTACCTTATATAAATAACGGTAGCAGCCAACAGATATTGGTGAAGTATTCACAAAATAATACCAGTGTCTACACACTGACTATAAATAGAATCAATATAACTTAATATATAAATTTGGTTGTCATCACGTTGTCAGATATTTTAGAGTGAATTTATCAGCTTGAGTTTTATTAGCCTTTTACTCATAAATACTCCAAAATACCCCACTTTCATCATTCGCCCAATGATCAATCCTGATCGGCGTCGTGGTATTTACGAGAAATTATATGCAACGTGACTACACCTTAAACTGCCTTTTAACCATGCCGCGACATGACTTAGAAGAATTTAGCCTTCGCGTAATTGGTCGTATGGTACCAGAAGATGTAATGCAGGAAATATTTACCTTTGATCAAGAAGAAATTGACAGTGACGAGCGTCTAAAATCAACCCAGTTTGATGCAATGCTACGAATGACTGCGATTGCCTTAGGAGAAGTTAATACTGCATTTTCTGATTCTGATAATGCCAAACAAAATAGCGAACGTATGATCCGCTTATTGCTATGGCATTTTTATGCGATCTCTTTTCAACTTGAAGAAGCGATAACGTTAGAACAGCACTGCGCTGAAGTAGAACAAATTCTAATGAATGCACCAGATAATGCTTTTGGTTGGGTTAGTGCCTTAACTGAATTATTACACCGTTATGCCACGTTGAGTGAACAAAAAAGTGAATCATAACGATTTGCTATAACCGTTTACTATAATAATAGCCGTTTAAATGACAAAAAGGCGTACCCATCTAGGTACGCCTTTTTTAATACTTAATTGCCGATCTTTTATCGTGAATTACACATCACTATTAATAATCGAAATCACTGTACTCCGGACTATCGAAACGCGAACGAGTTACACGACGTTTCTTCTTACCACGAGATTGCAGATCTAAATCCTGAAAATCATCTGCAAATTCAGAATTGAATTTTGATTTGCTGCCTTTGTGAAATTTTTGGTTTAACTTAGCCATTTGCGTTTCCTGAACAACATCCAGAGTAAATAATTATTAAAATAGAACACTGGCAATTGTAATGTTCTATTGTGGCAAAACAGTACTAAGTTGATGTAAGAAACATGACAGACAATCCGGTCCATAGTGCATTGTTCTTACCCTAGTAGTATTTTTTCTTAGACTAATTCAGGAATTAGCTCCCGTACAACAAGTTATTTTACTGGTAATGACAAATAATTCAAATCAAATGCTTTCGATCACATTATTGAACGGAACATCGACAATTGCATTGATTAATGCTTCTTTATCACTGCCTTCTCGCCACACTAAATAAAGGCTTTGTTCCATAATTGGAGCATCTTCAACAACATACAATTCGCCTAAAGCCGCACTACTTGCAACAACAAGAGAAGGGAAATAACCCACGCCACCATTTGCCAAAATATAATCTAATGCCATTTTACATGAATGAGTATGCAGTATGGGTGTACGTTGTAATTCTGGTATACGGCTGTGATCAACAGAAAAACGTGTACCCCAATCAAGATAAATTAACGGCATATCACGCACACTGTGCATATTACAATTAGGCTGATTGGTCACAAGTTGTAATTGATAATCACGTATTTTTTGTACATGTAAATTTTCAATTTTTGGCGGTTCACTAGTAATAAACAAATCAATACTTTTATCAAATAACCGTTTTGCCATTCCTTCTCGCTTCACTGATTCTAAACGTAAAGCAAGCCCTGGAACGGTGTCATAAATACGATTTATCCAAACTGAAATACCATCAAATTCCCAAAATAACGGCGATGCACCAATTGCCAATTGGGTATTTAAACTATCAGTTAATGCTACATCTTGCTTCGCACGTCCCCAAGTTTGTAAAATTGCTTCAGCGTAGGGCTGCAAACGCTCACCAGCAGCAGTCAGGTGCACATTTCCACGTTGGCGAGAAAATAGCGGATTACCTAATTGTGACTCAAGCTGGCGAATACGAAAGCTAACTGCAGATTGGGTCAAATATAAGTTATCAGCAGCGCGACCAAAGTGACGTGTTTTGGTAACTTCCAAGAACGTTTTAAGTAATTCAGTATCCACGGGGAAATTCTCAATAATAAGAGTGGGTTAAATAGAAAAAAACTGTGTATATAAGTCATTATATAGCGAATAAATTCAATGTTAATACTTTATGGAATAGTACAACCTATTATCGTTGAATATTCATCAAATATTTTTATCGTAACAACAAAAAACTATTGATTTACAATATTGCAAGTCTGGATAAATATCAGCGCAAATCACATCAAGGACTTTATGAATGAGAAGTGAAGGTAAATTTTACGACGATAAAAATTTCCCACGCGGCTTTAATCGCTCGGGCGTTTTTACTATTAGTGAAACCAGCGTATTAGAAAACTATGGACGTTCTATGCGAGCACTATTTGACGGCACGACCCAACCCATTGATGACTCTGAAATTCAGTTTTTAACTGAAGTTCAAGGGCAACAACAAGCGGTGTCTGAATTTGGTAAATGCTGGCTTAAATACCTAAACCATACCTCTCATAAAGCACGTAGTTATACATTGTGTATTTCACAACGAGCACATACGACGGGCTCATACGGTGATGATGATAGCGATAGTGGTACTGATAACGATCTCGATTATTAAGTAATACTTTTAGAAACGGATTTTCAAAACAATCGCCAACAAAATGAGGCCATCCCACTCTGTGTGATGGCTTATTTCTTTATATTAGCCTGTGCAATAATTTAACAGGCCACTTTTTTGGTATAGCTATGAAAATTTGTTTTGTTATGTATCCGTGGGAACGCGTTGAAGCAGAAAACGACTCTACTTTACGTTTAATTCATGAAGCCGCAAGCCGCGGTCACACGGTGGCCATTACAACACCGAGTAACTTAACCATGCGTGACAGTATGGCAATTGCTTTCTGTAACGTATTAAAAAAAGGTGAAGTCTCAAACAATATTCCAAGCTTCTACCGTAAAGCTGAATTTAATAACGCTGAGCTGCCATTAGCAGGATTTGACGTTATTTTTATGCGTGCTAACCCGCCGTTAGATACAATGGCACTGAATTTCCTTGATTCAGTACGTGACCACACCTTTATCGTTAATGATATTGACGGCCTACGAGTAGCAAATAACAAGCTTTATACTGCTTCACTACCCGATCCAAACAAAGAATTTATTCCTGTTACTCACGTGTCTAAAAACCGTGATTACCTTGAACGTGTTCTTGATGAATCACCTCACGAACGCATGATCCTTAAGCCACTTAACGGTTACGGTGGTAAAGGCGTGATCTTGATTGAAAAGAGCGCGAAATCAAGCGTGAAATCACTATTAGATTTCTACATCGGTGATGATCAGAACTACGTTATTATTCAAGACTACATTGAAGGTGCTGAGCAAGGCGATGTACGCATCATGCTGCTAAATGGTGAGCCTATCGGTGCAATGCGTCGCATCCCTGCAGAAGGCGATGTACGTTCTAATATTCATGCTGGCGGTCGCGAAGTAAAACACGTGTTAACGAAGCAAGAACTAGCACTTTGTAAACACATTGGTCCTAAGTTAGTTCGTGATGGTCTTTATTTTGTAGGCTTAGATGTTATCAACGGCAAATTAGTTGAAGTTAATGTTTTAAGCCCTGGCGGTATTACGCGTATTAACCGTTTAAACCGTGTCAAACTACAACGTAATGTGCTGGATTTTGTAGAGAGCGTTGTGATGGCTAAAGAGGTTGGTATCACCCGCAAAAATGATTTCCGAAAGGTAATTGCCGATGCTTCTTACTGAGTTAGAAATTGTAGAAAAAATACGTAGTCTTACTCCATTTGAAGCGCATCTTGATGATGGTAGCTTGATGATTCGCATTAGTGAATATCAACCTTACATTGCGACAGCAATCCATAATGGTCATCAATTGCGTCAATCACTGCAATCACAGTGTGCGTTAACAGAAGAAGAACGTTATTTCGAAGAAGATCCCTTTACAGGAGACTTCATTTCTTCATTGCCGATTGTATTGCAAGGTGAAGATTCACGTTATGAGTATGATCTCAATCGTGCACCTGAAAACTGCATCTATGACGACGCATGGGGAAAAAATGTTTGGTTAACGCCTCTTAGTGAGACTGAACGCGAAATAACCTTGGCTAAACACCAAAGTTATTACCGTATTCTACAATGCTTAGTAGAGACATTAGAGCTGCAATTTGGTTTATGTCTAATTTACGATATTCATTCATATAACTATCAACGTATTGATACAGCAACACCGACATTTAATGTCGGTACAATGCAGATTAATCGTCGTCGCTGGCGCAAAGAAATTGATGTCTTACTAGAAGGTCTTAACAATGTTGAGCTACCTAATATTGATGTCAACGCACTTGAGAATGATATTTTTAAAGGCTTAGGCTACCAAGCGAGCTTCATTAAACAACATTTTAAAAACACCTTAATTATGCCAATTGAGGTGAAGAAGATTTTCATGAACGAAGAAGGGGGTGAAGCCTACACACTCGTGATTGAAAAATTGAATGAATCAATGAAAACAGTGATCACTGAACATGCGGCATTTACGATCACTAAACGTACCACAGCCAAAGGGCTTACAGGTAGCGATGTATTAGCATCAAACCTTTCAAAAGAAGTACTTAATCTTGATCGTCAGTTGTATAAAATAGCAAAAGGTATCAATACCTTAAGTTATATTAATCCAACTAACTTAAAGCAAGAAAAAAGACGTTTTTTAAGTAAACCATACAGTTATCAGCCACAGTTTACTTATCGTCAGTTAGATTTAGATCCGTATAAGTTCCGTGAACAGCTTTACCGCTTACCGGTTGAAACTATTCGCGATGCTGATGTACAAAAAATGTACCGTAAAGTCATCGATCAGCTAGCCGTTCGTATTGATTTGCTTTGTAGTATTGGTACTGATGAATTTTTATATAATTCATTACGTTATTACGGCCAACCTGATGAGCGTGATATTGCTAATGCGAAATTTATTTTACATGCGTGTATATATAAAGAGCAACAGCCTGCAAACATCAGTGCTAAAGATGCAATAGAAGCATTTAAATTGGCAGCTGCTGATTATGATATTCCTTGTAAAGTAGTATCTTCGAAGCAGTTAATTGCTCGCGCAATGGTGAGTGGCAAAGTGATAAAGGTTAATCCAAACAGTCGCTTTACCCAAGGTGATTTGGATGCCTTGATCCACCATGAGCTAGGAGTTCACCTTGTCACTTCAGTTAATGCTGAACGACAACCTCTTAAAATTTTACAATTAGGCTTACCGGGTAATACGCATACTCAAGAAGGTCTTGCCATTTTATGTGAGCATTTATCTGGCAACTTCCCACTTCATCGCCTAAAAACATTAGCGTTACGTGTGGTTGCAGTCGAAATGATGGTCAATGGCGATAACTTTAATGACTGTTTTAATAGTCTACGTCATGATTATGATGTTTGTGATGATGAAGCATTTACCATTACAGCTCGCGCTTATCGTGGTGGTGGTTTTACTAAAGACTTCCTTTACTTGCGTGGCTTAAAAGATGCCATTCAGGCATATAAAACTGAAGACTTAACGTCATTATTCATTGGTAAAACAGGGTTTGAATTTAAGCCCCTACTTGATGAGTTAATTGAACGAGGAATTCTTAATACGCCAAGCTTTATGCCAAAAGCACTGGATATTAAAGCAGAGATTGATCCAGTGATAGATTTTATGCTGAAGTCTATTCGTTAACTTATGGTTATAAATCAATAATATTTTATTATTACGAATAAAATACATAAAAAAAGCGACCGTAATGGTCGCTTTTTATTAACTATAATATCAATTAATTACATTGGAAGACGTTTACTGTCAACACGAATAATGACACAAGTTAAAACAACTAAAGTAACAGCAATGCCGGCGAGTAATATAAACACACCATTCCAAGAATATGCCGTTTCAATCATTGCAATTGGCGCACCAGCCAGTGCCGCACCAATGTAAGTCACACCGCCTTTAAGACCAGTTGCTGCACCCGCACCATCCGCGTGAGAGGCTTCAATGATACCTAATGCAAACAGCATTTGTGGCGCGTAAATACCTGCACCAATGATAAAGAAACCTAGCGCTACAAGTAAGTAGCTCATATGGATAGTGAAAGCAACGCAAACCATGCCAGCAATCAATACAAAGCAGTAAATTAAAATTGTTTTCCAACGATCTGCACCAAAGAACTTATCAGAAATAATACCTGATGTCAGACCGCCTAAAATACCGCCCGCCTCAAACCAAGCTACTAATGAGTTAGAACGAATTAAGTCCCAATGTAGTACATCAACGAAGTAAACGCTTACCCAATCGCTTGAAACAGTACGGATCACGTAAATACATAAATCACCGCCAATCGCTAACCAAATAATAGGGTTAGTCAAAATATAGCGTTGAAACATTACCCACATTGTCAAACCAGCTTCAGAGCGCTTATTGATCTCTAGCTGTTTAGTATCATTACGCCATTCACCAACATTGGGTAAACCGTAATTTTCAGGTTTACCGCGCATCAAGATAGCGGCAATAACGGCTTGTACTGCGGTAATAGCGGCTGGCACATAAAACGCATAACGCCAGTTACCTGTGTAAGCAATCACAGCAGAGGCAATTAATGGCGCTAATGCACCACCAACATTATGCGAAGTATTCCAAAGTGAATACCAACCACCACGCTCAGATTTTGAATACCATTGGCTGATCGCTTTCGCAATAGGTGGAAAACCACAACCTTGGACAATAGCCGTTGAGCAATAGAGTACTAGCAACATCGTAACGCTGTTGGTCATACCAATCCCAACGTTAATAATCGCAATCACAACTAACACTGGAGCTAAAAATAAACGAGGATTAATTCTATCGGCTAAAAGGCCTGAACTAAATTTTGAAAGGCCGTATAAAATATAATAAATCGATGAGGCTAAACCAAATTGAACCATGGTCATGCCGAGATCTTTCATTAATAGTGGTGCAGCAGCAGCAAATGCTTTTCTTGAGATATACATCACAGTATAAGTTAAGAAAGTAGTAATAATTATCTGCCAACGAAGGCGTTTATAAGTCGCGTCTAGTTTAGAATTATTCATCAAATATGAGTCGTTCAAAGAGGGTGTTTAGAAAGCGCACAGCGTACTCTTTGATACAATTAGTTACAATTTAATTATTAGCTCATTATTTAAACATTAGTCTATTCATTTAACAATTAGATATACTAACCAAATTAATAACTTTATCCGCCAAAAATACAAATAAAACGAAGTAATAAGCTATAAATTATAAAATAACAGCATTTAATAAAAAGCAATAAATTACTACGCCTTATAGAAATTGACTCAAAAAATCTTATTTAAGTTAAAAACTAAAATATTCATTCATAAAAAAAACAATATCCCAACATCTTTACCTATTAAATAACAACGACTAACGGTAATTATGCGATTATAAAATAATAGTCAATAAAAAAGGCAGTATTCACTGCCTTGTATATGTAATAGCGATCACAACTTAATTTGCAGGAACAACACGCGTTGTACGCCCTTGCTGGTAAATATCAACACGCTGACCAACGCGGAAGATCATATTAGGATCGACCTGCTGCACAACAGCAACAGTACGGCCACTCTCTAACTTAATCACAATATTAACACCCTGACGTTTACCAACGGCATCACCCGCAGTATTACCTAAAGCTCCCCCCGCTAATGCACCACCAATTGCGGCAATATCAGAGCCTGAACCCCCACCGATTTTCGACCCTAAAATACCACCAATAGCTGCACCAGCAAGCGTACCAATAGTACTTTCACCATCAGAGCTCATTGTTACGGCATCTAGTTTAGTAATTGTCCCAGTCGAAACCGTTTGCATAGTGCGAGCTTCACCAACATTATATGCATCACCATAAGGGTTTTGAGCACAACCCACGACACCTAATGACAACATCATCGCTACCGCAACCATTACTTTCTTATTCGCTATTGATTTATAACTCAAGACAACCTCCTACTAGTTTAAACGTAACTTTACTTATTAAGTGTGGCTGTAAATTTAACATTTGCCACATCTTATTTACTCAGCAGCACCAATATAAAACAGCGTACATTTAAAAGCAAAAAAAAAGAGCATCAATATGCTCTTTTCGTTGATGCTCTCACTTTATTTTCGAGCTCGCCGCATTAACCAATAACTGATCCCAGCAAAACCAATAAACTGTAGCCATAGCTGCCCCCAACGATCAATCTCTTGCGTAAAACTCGCGCCAAGTTGATTAAGCCCAAGAAAGCCATTAATAGCCGCAGTAGAAGGTGCTAATTGCGCAAAATAATTAATCGCTGTCGGTATCGCTGACGGTGGCCAAATAAACCCAGCACTGAAGACTAATGGTAACGAACTCAATAACACCACCAGCGTCACTAATTCACAACGAGGTAATAATTGACCTAATATCATTCCGAGCATAATCACTGCTAATAAAAACGGAATTATCATCATGATCAAATCATCAATCGATGCCAACCTATTCACGCCATAATAAACATAAGTAAACCCGAAGTAATACATCACTAATGGTAAATAGATTAAGGTAAACAATACTGCTCGTACCGTCATCACCATCCAAATAGGATATTGCGCCCAATAACCCGTTTTACCCGCAGCACGCGCTTCATTTTCTGCCGCGCCCATCATACCAACCCCAATTAACAGAGTTTGATGTAGGATCAACACAAACACAGCGGGTACAACATAGTTGATATACCCCATAGTGACATTAAATACAGGTCGCATATTAAGCTTCATGGCTGTCGCATGCTGTGTTGCTTCAACTGCACCATCACCAGTCAGCATCATACGATTAATTTTCGCTTGTACTGCCAAATCACTACCTGCACTATTTAAGCCTTCAACCACCGTTCCGTAAACTAAAAATAATGCTGCATTACCTGCATAAGCTAACGTTGGGCTAGTCCCCATCATCACATCACGATAAAAATGTTTAGGGATCACTAAAATACCGTCAACTTGACGATCTTCTAACGCAACTTTAGCCGCATTAATACTGCCAAGATGTTCCGTAATATGAACTTGTGGCGTGGCATTTGCCATCCTAATTAACTCACGGCTCATTTGGCTATGATCAAGGTTAACCACCGCTACTCGTTGTTCTCGTGGTAATTCATTAATATACGGCAATGGGTATAAAAATGAATAGAACACCACCCCACCAAAAACAGTAAACACTAATGAGAAATTACTAAAAATAGCTTTTAATTCATGCTTAAATAAATCACCCCAACTCATGATGATCTCCCGTTACGGTATCTCTACTAGCGAATGCTTTACTACGACGCACTAACATTAATCCCATCGCCAATAATAAAGCACTCATAAAGCTGCTTAGTACCAATAATTGATGAGAAGCCTGATACCAACCACTGCCATAATCTACTTGTTGTAATTGCACTTCAATATAATGGCTAACAGGTAATAACCCTCGCCATATTTTAGCAATAACAGGCATATCAGTAGCGGGAAATGTGATCCCCATAAAGGCAAAGGCAGGTGCCGTATAAGCAGCAACAAAACTCATTGCGCGTGGAGCTTCCATTGCGACAAAATAAATCAAGCTCCCCATACTTTGACAAGCAAAAACCATTAATAATTGTGCGACAATCAATATTCCCCATTGACCATGCATCGGCCAATCAAGCGCAACATACATCCACCATAAAAACAACACACCTTGAATCAAAAACAAACCAGAATAAGCAAGTAACTTACCTAATAATTTTTGACACGGAGTGTGTGCTAACCAACGCCACAGCCCTTGACCACGAGCCTCATGTACTAATGCCAACACGGTCGTCGCTACAATTAATATTTGCCAAATAGGGGGAATAATCGCTGAAACTAAAAATTGGCCATAATGGCTATTACTGTTAAACAAAGGGGTTATTTGGGCTTGAATAGGAACAGCCATTCCTAATGCTTGCAAAGGTACTGGCGCACCAGAACTCATGTTCCGCATTGCTTCAACACCAGCATTATAAGTGCCTTCAACTTGCAGCATTGCCGAGCTAATAACTTTACCAATTAAGATAAATTGACCATTATAAAATGTTGTAATTTGTGGCGCTTGACCTAACTTAACATTTTTTTCATAGTTATCAGGGATCACTACCATCGCATAGATATCATTAGCACGCATCGCCGCACTAGCAGTGTGATCATCGGTAAACTGACGTGTCACCGCCATGCTTGGACTGGCATCAATATAACGGGTTAATTGACGCGACATCTGGCTATGATCAAGATCAACCACACCAACAGGCAAGTTACGTGCAATACCGGTCGCAAAAATCGCCCACATAGTAAGAAACAATAATGCAGGTAACCAAACCACCAGTGCCCGCAACCATTTATCTTGCCAAAGAGTACGCCACTCGTTTTTTATTGCTGAATAGACAACCATATCATCACTCAACAATCACACTCATGCCGACTCGTAAACCACTAATAGGTTGAGTTGGACGAGCTTCAACTTCAAATGTTCGCATATCGAAACCTTTGGCGGTATCAGTTGCACGCCAAGTAGCGAAATCGCCCATGACTGCCACATGAGTGACTTTTAATTGATAACTTTTATGACCTAAAGCAGGAATAGTGACCTCAAAAGTTTTACCTTCTAGGTAGTCCTTTAATTTATCTTCACGCACATTAAAGACAGCCCATGCATCGCTAATATCAATAATATTAACCACAGGGAAACCTTGTGGTGCTAATTCCCCATCATGCAGCAACACTTGTGACACTTCACCTTTATGCCAACTACTTATTTTAGTATCCGCAACATAGGCTTGAACTTCAGCAACAGCCCCTGCTGCCATTTTTACTTTTTCCTGGGCTGCACGTTTAGTTTCAACTCGAGCCCCTTCTTTCGTCATTTGGTACATCTGGAAAGCAGCACTTTCTGTATATTGAGCGGCTTGCCATTGGGTATACACTTCATCACGTTTTTGTTCTGCTAATACACCGTCTTTATAAAGGTTATTAATCCGAACATAGGTTTTTTGCATCAATGCGGCTGCCGCTTTGGCTTTCCCCCACTGATCTTTCGCTGCCGCAATTTGTTGAATACGTGCACCTTTTTCTGCTTCTTGCGCTAGTGCACCTGCAGCCTGTTCTCCTGCTTGTGCTTGTTCTAATTTAGCGTCAATTTCAGGGCTTAAAATGGTAAAAATTAATTGTCCAGGCTGAACTTCATCGCCTTTACGTACTAAGACTTTATCAATACGCCCAGGTACTTTAGACGCGATATTATATTGTTGGGCTTCAATTTGACCTTGCATACGTTCAGGTTGCGGCTGATAAGCATGCCAAAAGGTATAGCCGAGCCATCCAACCACTGCGATAACAGGAATAGCAACTGCAATTGCTTTTAACTTACTCATTATAATTTGACCTCGATCCCTTGGTATTGCTGATAATTTTTAAATGTATTCATTTCGCCACTAATAGCAAGCAAGCGAGTTAAGCAAGCTACATATTGATAAGCGGCCGCTAAACGTTGCGTTTTAATGCTGGCAACAAAAAGTTCAGCATCGACAACATCCAATGATGTTGATAACCCTTGTCCAAAGGCTTTTTCTCGCAATAAACTGTTTTCATTCGCCAATGCCAAGCTAGATGCGAGGCCGTTATATTCTTCTAATGCTTGTTTCGCTTCACGGTAAGTTTTTTCAACTAATACTGTTAGATCTTGCTGAGCTTGTGCTTGTAAATGGTTAACTTGTGTCACCATTGAATGGGCAGCACTTAATTTGCCTGAACGACCAGAGTTATCAATTAATGGCACACTAACACCCACACCAACCGCCCAATCAGGGGCCATTTTTGCGGCTAAACTACCACTGTCATGCAAATTATAATCACCATATAAATAGACTTCAGGATAATATTTACCTTGTTCAACTTCAATCAAGCCACCCGCTTGCTTACGCTTCGCATCCAAAATATGCAAACCGGGATACGTCGCTAAAGTTTTATCAACAAAAGCAGACATAGGTGGCAGTGAGTTATTAATAAACAGCCCTGTCGATGGCATCGCTGGTGTTGATTGTTTTAATAGCTGTGTTAAAGCAACTTGGGCAATTTCTAAATCGCGAAGGGATTTTTGCTGTTCTACTTTGGCTTTATCATACGCAGCTTGCGCTTGTAGACGCTCAACTCGCGCGATTTGACCTTGCTGTTCAAGCTTAACCGCATCTTGATAATGATGTTTTAAGCCAGTTGCAACTTCTGTCCGTGTTTGTAATACATTCTTTGCTAATACAACCCCAAAATAAAAACGGGATAAATCTTCAAATTTTGCTTGTTGTTGCATTGCTAGCATGTATTTTGCTTGATCTGTTTTACCTTGAGCAATATCTTGCGCAGCGTTAATACGACCACCAGTAAATATTGGCCAAATCGCACGAATAGAGCTAGTAAACACATCCCGATCAGAGATATTTGAAGTCAAAGCAGAATTTAATTGTGAGTTAGAAATAATGTTATTAATAACTTTACCAATGTCAGTATTTGAGGCAGATGTACTACTAAAAACATCCGCTGGTGATAATTTAATATCATGATCTAAACGGGTGTAATTTGCCCCAACGGTCACCTTGGGGAAATACAAATCTTTAGCTGCATCTTGCATATATTGTGCTTGTTCAACACTGGCACGATCTGCGGCTAAACCATCATTTTGGGTTACTACAGTATACCATGCATCGTTAAAACTGACGGGGGCTGCCTGTACCATTGGTACGATTGCGAATAATGCAATTGTCAGATGCTTCACCATCAATGGCCTAATTTTCATGTACGAACCTTTAACCTCTTTCCAGCCAATGCGTAATTATAAATATAGAGCAGATACTCTAAAACGATAAATTTTAACAGATAATTAAAATATTACGTTATTTTAATTATCGTTTATTAAGCAAAACATAAATGTCATTTTAATCGACAAACAAAATAGCCCACAATAATGTGGGCTATTAATATTTAGTCAAAAAATCACCGTTATTCAATAAGCAATAATTAACGCGCTAAACGAATTAATGAACGTCCTAATAAACACTCTAATTCAACAATGCTTTGTTTACCGTAACGTTGCTCACAAAGCATAAACAAACGCTCAATGCCATGATGAGCAAATTCATGTGATGTTTCAGCTGAAGAAATATGATGAAATAATAATCGTAAAATTGCGCGAAATTTTTCATCTTCCAATGCAGCAGACCAGCTTGTTGCAAATACCTGCAAATCACCGGTTAGATCCAACTTATCAACAAAGAGATGATAGAGACGTCCATCAAGAGCATGAGCAAAATCTTGCTTTTTAGGGAAGTGGTGGCTAATACCTGTTCTTGAAATTCCAGTCTGGTTACTCAAGGTGGTATACGACATTTTATCGTAACCTAAGGTCAGTATTTGCTCAATCACTGCATCCATAATGGTTTGAATAGTGATCTCTGTGTCTTCTTTACTACGCTTGGGCATAATGCGTTGGCTCTGTTCTAATCATTTTATGCAACGATAATACACTTTACTCGAAATAATCGTGTCAAGAATATTGGCTCGCTGTAGTATTACAAAATGTTTTTCGCTTAACTAGGGTTAACCCACATTATTAACGATTAAATTTTCTTGCATGTTGCTCAATGTCACGATATAAAATTTTAGTCCAATAAGGTTGCGTATTTGCGGCTAATAATCGACCTTTTCTTGGATCATGCGGGCTAATCAATACTTCTATATTATCAATACCCGTACGTTCAGCTAATAAAAACAATTCCTCAATCGCATAATCGCCCATTGCTAAGCAGCCAACCGATGCTTGTTTCCCATGAATAAAAATATTACTCCCAGGTGAAGTCCGTCCTTCTAATTGTGCATATTTTTGATCAAATGCATTAGGGTAATTAAGCTTCATTGATAAATGATAACGGCTATTTGGGTTTAACAAAGACACTTGATAAATACCTTCGGGGACTTGTTTATCACCTTCACGCATTTTTGGTCCCGTGTGCCCACTCATTTTTTGTATATCGTAACGTTTTACGTAAGACCATTTATCCTTTTCTTTAGCCCACAATTCCACACTCTGCTCTTGTTTCATCGCAAATAAGGCAATATTTTGTGGCGGATAGTGTAATCCGACATTATCAAAATACCGTTTTAATCGAGGCTCAACAAAAGGTGAATAACGGCTCATAACGTCACTAACAGTACGACTGCCTGTCGGTGGATATAATGCATACGTTGATGATGGGATATATAATGATTCTGCGCGGGCGCAGCTGATTGATGTTAACACTAGCATTAATGGACAAATAACGTTCTTTAGCACACGACCCTCAATGATAATTTTTCTACACGCATAACATTGCGGTAATTTACTTATAACCAACCATGACCTATGGCTGAATTGTACTAGTTTACTCGAATTATTGATTAAACAACCACCACTTTATAACCATGTTTTAATGAAATTGTAAACTTCTACAGTAGTCGTGATCTAACTCTTTAAAATCTTTACAATAGCGTCTATAAATTATATCCAATTAAAAATGAGACGATTTTGCATACGTTAGAACAATTACGCTCAGGCCAACTTGAAGGCGCCACATATTTAACTTTAAGCGAACAACTGACACACTTTCCTAAAGAGATTCTAACGCTCGCGAGCAGCTTAGAAGTATTAGATCTGACTAACAACCAATTAAGCCATTTACCTAAGAGTTTCAGTCAGCTCACTAAATTACGTATTCTTTTTATTTCAAATAACAATTTCACTGAATTACCTACCATTTTAGGGGCTTGTCCTAATCTTGAAATGATCGGTTTTAAATCAAATAAGATTACTACTGTTAATGCAGCTGCACTGCCTAAAAAATTACGTTGGTTAATCTTAACTGACAATAAAATAGCCGCACTTCCTGAAGCCATTGGCGATTGTATTCATTTACAAAAACTGGCGCTAGCGGGTAATGCCCTAACGGCGCTACCGCTTTCTATGGATAAATTAGTTAACTTACAATTAATTAGATTATCCGCAAATGCATTAACTGTCTTTCCAGATCAATTATTAGATTTACCAAAATTAGCATGGATTGCTTTTTCAGGAAATGATTTCAATCGTCACCAACATGTGACTAATTCACTGCCTTATGTTGCTTCAAGTGATTACCAGCTAGATAAAGTATTAGGACAAGGGGCTTCGGGGGTTATATCTTTGGCTCAATGGCGTTCTAACCCACATCAACTTAATAACGATATTGCCGTCAAAGTCTTTAAAGGACAAGTTACCTCTGACGGTTATCCACAAGATGAATTAAATGCGTGTTTAAAAACAGGCGCGCACTCCAATTTAGTGGCATCATTAGCACAAGTGAGTGAACCCAATTATCTCGCATTAATAATGGCTTTAATTCCCGCGCATTATCATAATCTTGGATTACCGCCAACATTCATTACTTGCACTCGTGACACATTTCCTGCTGAATTTACACTGTCAATTGCAGCTATAGTGACAATTGTTGAACAAATGACAGCGGTAATTAGCCATATGCAAACACGATGTGTAGCTCATGGTGATATTTATGCACATAACGTATTGGTTGACGACAATGCTAATATTTTAGTGGGTGATTTTGGGGCGGCATCTATTTATGATGATTTAACCATTGAGCAGCAACAAAAAATTGCCATTATTGAATGGCGAGCTGTCGGTTACTTTATTGAAGATTTATTGTCTATTTGTCACAATCAAGATCAACAAACAGCGCAATATCAGCAACTACACACTCAAGCTCAACATTATATTACTGCTTAATTATCATTATTATTCTCTTTAATACCCTTACTCAATTTATCAATATCACATAAGACACATAAATTGAGTAAGTTAAACACCCAATCCCCCATACATCAATATGAATACAAGTTATTATAATTCAAGTGGTTAATGTGAAATCATCTTCTTACAAGCCATTATAATACGCATTTACTCATATCATCTCGCTTGACTATCATGAACATAACAGCTTAAATTTAACATTATAATAACACGAACAATTATGGTCCATTATCAATCGGAGTGCTTATGACTCAACTGCAAACACCTGCTGATATGATCATTAAATGGGCCAACGAACGTCCTGACGATGTTTATCTAAAGCAAATTATCAATCGTCAATTTGTTAATTACACTTATGCAAGTGTTGCGGATAAAGCTCAACGTTTAGTTACCGCATTTCAACAACTCGGTATTCAACCCGGTGAGCGTATTGCGCTGATTTCTAAAAATTGTGCCGAATGGTTTATCTGTGATTTAGCCATGATGTTAGGCGGTTATGTTAGTGTGCCCATCTTTCCCACTGCCGGGGCTGATACCATTGCTCATTGTGTTGATCATAGTGATGCAGCATTAATCATTATCGGAAAACTAGATAGCCCAACAGCCGTCAATGAAGTCATAACCAGCCATGCTACAATTCCTACGATTGCCTTGTCTTATCCCGGCACACCAACATGTCAATATCAATTCGACGACCTTATTGAGCAATACTCACCGACAACTGCATGTAGAACGCATCATGATACTGACTTAATGTCGATTGTTTATACTTCAGGTACATCAGGCATGCCTAAGGGCGCAATGTTAACTTATGGCGCTTTTGTCTGGTCATCACAAAAAATTATTGAGCATATTGGCTTAAAAAGTAATGACCGGTTATTTTCTTATTTACCATTAGCCCATATTACTGAACGCGTTTATATCTTTGGATCTTCGATTATGTCAGGGTTACAGGTCGCCTTTCCTGAATCTCTCGATACCTTTATTGATGATGTAAAAATGCATCGTCCGACTATTTTTGTTTCTGTACCCCGTTTATGGACCCTATTCCGACAACGGATCCAAGATAAACTGCCACAAGCTAAATTAAAGATTCTACTTAAAATCCCATTCATTTCGACATTAATTAAACGTAAATTAGCGCAAGGATTAGGACTCGATCAAGCACGCGTCCTTGGCTGTGGATCCGCTCCTGTATCAGCGGGATTATTATCTTGGTATGAAAGTATTGGGCTTAATATTACCGAAGCATGGGGAATGACAGAATCATTTGCCTACAGTACTCTTAATCATCCTTATCGCAGTGACAAAATAGGTACTGTCGGTAATGCAGGTCCCGGTATTGAGTTAAAAATTGCGGCAGATAAAGAAATTTTAGTACGCAGTAAAGGCTTATTTAGTGGCTATTATAATAATCCACAAGCAACCCAAGAAAGCTTTGATAATGACGGCTGGTTATATACCGGTGATATTGGCAGCTTAGATAATGACGGTTATTTAACTATTCAAGGCCGTAAAAAAGATACGTTTAAAACAGCTAAAGGAAAATTTGTTTCACCAGTGCCGATCGAAAAACGCTTAATGGATCTGGGTCATTTTGAAATGGTATGTTTAATTGGTTCAGGAATGACCGCACCTATATTGTTAGCCGTTGCTCATAACTATGCTCAATTCGATCAGTCTCGGTATGAAAAAAAACTTCAAACTATCATTAAAAAAATAAATACCGAACTTGAATCACATCAAAAAATCAAGGGCGTACTGATGATCAAAGAACCATGGAGCATTGAAAATGGTATTTTAACACCAACGTTAAAAATAAAACGTCATGTTTTAGAGCAGCACTATGCAACAATTGATGATACTTGGAATAATAATCATATAATAAAATGGCAATAATCATTATATTTTCAGCTCATTTCTTATTGTATAAGAATAAGATAAATTTAAAACTGAGAAAAAATTAATATAAAGCAATCGAATAATGCAATTATATATTAACTATAAGCTGATATCTCAATATATATTAAGAATAGTGCAATAAAATATTAATAGTGTCCGCTTATATTTACACTCTGATTTTATAAGCAATATTTCACCATGTTGAATTAAATATTAATAGTTCTAAGATGATTTCTTCTTCTCTATTATTTATATTTTCATTAAAAAGGATTATTTCTCATGGCTAAAGGTGATATCAAAACATGTAAAGGCAAACGTCGTATTCATTCTCACGGCAATGCTCGTTTAACAACTGAAGGTAACAGAAAACATCATAGCGCTTAATGCTATTACTATAAATGATACTAATTCAACTTATTGATTTTCTTAAATTAGTATCATTTATCACCTATTTTCATTCGTTACAGCTCCCTTCATATTTTGCTATTATTAAAATATAAGAACAGTTCAATATAGCCTTTCGTACAAATATTATATTTAGATATATAACAGCTAAACCAAAAAATTTATTAATAATATTTATTCAAAAAATCCTCACATTTCTGACGAGGATTCGTTATGTTGTGAAGTGGACAGGATTTTCCATCCCGAAAATCAGTCGCTCCTCTGCACAACAGACCGCAATCATAGAAAAATACTACAAATGGTTGATTGTAATTTAAATAAGCCAGATGCAAAAAATCCCCGTCATTTCTGACGAGGATTCGTTGTGTTGGCGGAGTGGACGGGATTCGAACCCGCGACCCCCGGCGTGACAGGCCGGTATTCTAACCAACTGAACTACCACTCCAATTCTGTATGAAACTCGATTACATCAAATTTCTAGAATGTGGTGGAGAGATAGGGATTTGAACCCTAGATACGCTATAAACATATGCTGGTTTTCAAGACCAGTGCTTTCAACCGCTCAGCCATCTCTCCAATGCCGCGCATAATAGCGAGGTTAGCTGATGCTGTAAAGCGAAAATTTAAGGAAAAAGATCAACAGCTTATTTTTCGTACTACCATGCTGATTTATGATTTATTTGAGTATAAAAAAGGCCGACAAACTGTCGACCCTTGAGAATTACAAATAATTTTACTTTTTTGTATTTTATTGCAACTAAATTTAATTACTTAGTTAATGAATCTTCTAAACGCGCTTTCCAGATTGCCATCGCTAAAGCAGGTTTACGTAAAACTTCAGGTGTAGGGATCCAACCGTGTTTAATTTTAGCAAATACATCAAAACGTTCAGCCGTCCCCGCCATTGCTTCCGCAACCACTTTACCCGCAATATTCGTTAGTCCGACGCCGTGTCCGGTATAACCATGAGCAACATAGATATCATTGCCTAGATGATCGATTTGCGGCATATAAGAACGAGTAACTGCAAATAATCCGCCCCAATGGTATTCCATCTTCACGTCAGCAAGTTGTGGGAACACGGTGATCATGCGCTGGCGTAGACGCTCACTTGAATCGCTGTATTCACCATTGAATGGGTGATTAACACCACCAAACAGAATACGACCATCCGGTGTTGGGCGGTAATAATCAAGGCTATTATTTAAATCTGACATTGCCATCATATTACTGATAGGTTGACGATCGCCTAATTGCTCAGTAACACCAATGTAAGATACAACAGGCAGCACAACGCTCTGTGCTTTACGATGTAATCCCTCAAGGTACGCATTACACGCTAATAGCACTTGCTTTGCTTTAACCTGACCTTTAGGCGTATGGATAATATGCGGGTTGCCTTTATCCAATTTTACCGCTGGGGTATTTTCAAAAATAGTCGCCCCTAAACCTAATGCTGCTTTTGCTAAACCTAAGGTGTAATTCAACGGGTGCATATGAGCACTGTTTGAATCATACAGACCACCTAAATAGCGTTCAGTATGCGCAACTTGTTGAACTTTATCTTTGTCCCACCAGCTAGCACTTGGGTAATCATAACGACTTTGTTTTAAGTCATACCAAGATTTTAGTTCTGTTTCTTGGCTTTTCTTCAGCGCAAGTTCGATATAACCTTGTTGAAAATCACAATCAATATTAAATTGCTCGATTCGATCACGAGCAATATCAACCGCTTCACAAGAGAGATCCCACAGTTGCTTGCCCCACTCAGGTCCGTATGTTTCATCAACTTCACGTAACCCTAGGCAAAAACCCACTAAACACTGGCCACCATTACGCCCAGATCCTCCCCATGCTAAACGTTGTGATTCAAGCACCACAACAGAAAATCCTTTTTGACGTAATTCAATCGCGGCATTTAGCCCCGTCATACCACCACCAATAATACAAACATCAGCTTCAATGGCTTGATCTAGTAGCGGTTGTTCAGGTAACGCATTAACGGTTGCTTGGTAGTAACTATCGATATATTGACTGTTGATTGACATTCCAATTGCCCACAAAAAAATACAGGTTAAAAATCGCGCGGATAATGTCACGAGTCTTATGGCTTCACAAGCACTTTATTACTGTGACTCAGCTCATAATTTAGCTTAATTGTTTTTGACACCAACAAACTTCTGTCTAATATCCGCGCTCAGATCTGACTTACCTGGTCAATTAGGAATTAATAACATGAAGAAAATATTCAAAGGGGTGACCACACTAGCATTCGCACTTTCAGCATTTAATGTTTCGGCAGCAAATGATGTGCTTAACGTTTACAACTGGGCGGAATATATGCCAACAGATGTAATCAAAGCCTTTGAGAAAGAATATGATGTCACCGTCAATTACTCTACGTTTGATAATAATGAATCGATGTACACCAAGCTTAAGCTACTTGATAGTAAAGGCTATGATGTTGCATTTGCATCGACGTATTTTATTGACAAAATGGCACGTGAAGGCATGCTTGCAAAGATAGACAAAAGCAAAATGCATCACTTAAATGACGTTTATTCTGGTCTAATGAAACAACCATTTGATCCTAATAATGATTACTCTTTACCTTATGTATGGGGTGTCACGGGGATTAGCTACAATGCAGAAGTGATCACGTCTGATCAGGTAACAAGCTGGAAAGATCTATGGAACACGAATTTCAAACAACAAGTGATGTTACTTGATGATGTTCGAGATGTGTTCGGTATGGCATTGCGCGCTCAAGGTCATAGCATCAATAGCACCAATGAAGTCGAAATTAAGCAGGCTTACGAAAGCTTACTCAAGCTACGTCAAAATGTTGTCGTTTATAATTCTGATGCACCACATGTTCCTTATGTCACCGGGGAAGCGATGGTGGGTATGCAATGGAACGGTAATGCTTTTATGGCAAAAAAAGAGATGCCAGAGCTTAAGTTTGTCTATCCGAAAGAAGGTGCTATTTTATGGATGGATAATTTTATCGTCCCTAAAGGTAGCGAACATAAAGATCTCGCATTTAAATTTATCGATTTCTTTATGCGACCAGAAAACCAAGCTAAAATTATCGAAGAATTGGGTTTCCCTGCACCTAACAAACAAGCAAAACAATTTTTACCGACTGAATTACAGAATGATTCAATGATTTTCCCAACTGACGCACAAGTCGAGAATGGTGAATTTACGGATGATGTCGGTGACGCTGTGAATATTTACCAAAGATATTGGCAGATGCTAAAAAGCTAACCACAAAAAAGGCTACAGTTAATCATTAACTGTAGCCTCTCTAGTTTTATAACAAACTCAAAAAATCAGTTCATCACTAAACCAGCAGCATTCAACTGTGGTAATAAATCGGTTACTGTAAGTGGTGTATTCCAATCAATATTAATTAATATTGTGCCCATTTTACGACATGCTTGTGGTAATACCGCATCATGAAAGGCATTAATATCACTGATATAACCGAGGTCTAATCCCATCTCTTCTGCTCGTCCACGTTGACGCATACGACCATAAGCTACTTCAGGATCTGTCTTTAAATAAATACAATAGTCAATGGTTGGATATTGATTGATTTGACCGATTAAATGCTGATAGCACGCCATATGTTTAGCTATATCTTCAGCTGTACTATTGTAATTAGCAATACAAGCGTGGGTAAAGACTAAATCACTTAACAAAGAACGCTCAATAATATAGACACCTTGAGGATCTAAATTATTCAAGAGTTCAGCGCGTTGGGCAGTAATGTAACATTGAAAATTACTACGTGCATCGACGTTAAAAGGGTCGCTAGTAAATTCACCCAATAGATGTTGAAATTCAGGATCAGAATCTACTGGCTCTAAAATAGCAGTTGCATTTAAGGCTATTGCTAATTGAGGGAGTAATGTCGATTTACCGGCACCAATATTACCTTCTACACATATAATTTTAGGCTTATCCAAGAACTTTTCCCTCTGAGGACTTATAGACAGAGAACCACACAGTGATGCTCTTAACATTTGCTGATGCAATAAACCCGACATTCTGAAACTAATCGCCACAAAAAACCATGCTTTATGTGTTGTTTGATTATTTAAAAAGCAAAATACAGCACTTTAATTATTACATTGTATTGAAAACAATTATTATTATCATATTACGCTATCATAAATAACAATAAAAACCATTAAAAACAAATAGTTACATTATAAGCAACGCTTAATTTAAAATGGAAAAATCCGAAGGTAAAACATTAGCATCGTGATAACATTCCCGATCTATTTACTGATAGGAATGACATGATGTCGTTTGAAGCTGCTGTCACATTCTTTATTGCTATTTTTATTTTTGCAATTACTCCCGGTCCTGGTGTATTTGCAATTCTTGCCAAAGCGATGGTTGAAGGTCCTAAAAATGTATCATGATGGCATTAGGCATGGTGGTAAGTGATCTGCTCTATTTACAATTAGCTTGCTTTGGCTTAGCCACCATCGCTGACAATTGGTCAGACGTATTTTTAATTATTCGTTATCTGGGTGCTGGATATTTAATTTATCTGGGTTATAAGATGATCACCACTTTTACCCACAATCAACCCATTTCTAATCAACAAAAATCACAACAAACGTCATTCACCAGTTTTAGTCATGGCTTTTTAATTTCAGCGTCTAACCCTAAAGTCATTTTATTTTATGTGTCTTTTTTACCGACATTTATTGATTTAACCCGCTTACATGGCAGTGATCTTATTCTTATTTCTGTCTTATCTTCCATCGCATTAATGACGGCAATTATGCTAGTGGCTTGTGGTGCATCACGTTTAGCTAACGTTATTAAGACGCCAATAGCACAGCAACGGTTAAATAAAACAGCAGGTAGCATTATGATTGCGGCAGGGGCGTATTTAGCAGTAAATAAGTAACTTATCATTATTGAGGAACCAACCCCGTCATTCTCTACAGCGAGGTTACGAGCGACGATAAGGAATCTACTACCCACGCCACCCTACGTGACAGGTCGGCAATCAGAGAAAGAGGGGATATTACGTTCTATTGATTATGATTTGGATAATCCAGATGCAAAAAATCCCCGTCATTTCTGACGAGGATTCGTTGTGTTGGCGGAGTGGACGGGATTCGAACCCGCGACCCCCGGCGTGACAGGCCGGTATTCTAACCAACTGAACTACCACTCCAATTCTGTATGAAACTCGATTACATCAAATTTCTAGAATGTGGTGGAGAGATAGGGATTTGAACCCTAGATACGCTATAAACATATGCTGGTTTTCAAGACCAGTGCTTTCAACCGCTCAGCCATCTCTCCAATGCCGAGAATAATACCCATCATCATGGCATCTGTAAAGTCTTTTTTTTACAAAAACAATATTATTAACGGTATTGATATCAATACTCACTCAAAACCATTAAAAAAACATCTTTATGATTATAAAACTAGCACTTTCATATCATTACTTATTTATAAAAATGATTTATGCAAAATGAACAATCGTTTGAATTAACTTGGTTGCTAATTTTGCTGTTTGATTTTCATAATCATATTCAGGATTTAATTCAGCAATATCGACAATTTTCACTTTGCCACTCGCCATAATATGTTTAATCGCCCATTCAACCATCGATAAGCTCACACCATGCATCCGAGTCATATTAGCACCCGGCGCTATCGATGATGAAAACACATCAAGATCAATACTCAATTGAATACAATCAACACTATCAATAAAACTATCTAATTGCTCTTGAACATGTTTCTTATTTCGCGTGGTCATTTGATTATCAAGTAACCACTGGCAACCTAAATCTTCTGCAAGTTTAAACATTGCTTGTGAATTAGCATGATCACAAATACCGAGACCAAGAAAATCAAAACTGCGTTGTTGTTCTTTGCTATAACACCATGCAGCATGAAACGCAGAGCCTGCTCGTAACGATAATGAGGGTCTTAGCTCAAAATGAGCATCAAAATTAATCACACCCACTCGTTGTGGTATCAACTGTGGTTGCTCATCTTCAGTGATAATAACTGCCGCAGGAATGTCTTCAGTACTAAAGTCAGATAATGCTTGGTAACTAGCAATGGAGATCTCATGCCCTCCACCAAGAACAACAGGGAAATGACCCTCACGTAAACTACGCAGTAACAATTGATGTTGTCTCTGGCTAACAGCAACAAAACTATGATCATTATTTGTTTGTTCAATATCACCAGCATCATAGAAAGGTAATTTCGTTTGAGCATGTGTATACGGTAATATGCGTCGAATACTAGCAGGACCTTCTTTAGCCCCTTGTAAACCACGTCCCCAATCAAGACTAAGATCAGAAATCACACCAACAAGCATAATTCCAGGTTGATGTTGCTGAATATAAGGGCTGATGAGCGTATGTTTACGATGACATAACATCGGTTTTTGTGGCTCATTTTTAAATAACTTTTTTAATTGATCAACTAACATACGCCTATCTTCCCTATCTTTTACAAACAACATGACTAGTGCTGTGGTGGTAATGCTCTTGCGGCTTGTAATACACTCATTACAATTTTATTTTTACGGCTATTTATACGCTCGGCTGGCGCCATAACACTAACCGCTCCGACAACCTTATTACCTACAAAAACTGGCGCACTGACGCCAGAAACACCGGCATCAATTTCTGACGTACTAATTGCAAAGCCATCTTGCTTAATTAGATCCAATTCAGCAATCCAAGTATCAATCTGTGTTTGTTCGGTAATCTCATAATGTTCTAAAATCGTTAATTGGCGCGCCAAGGGTAAATAAGCCAAGATAACTTTAGCTGAAGCACCACGAATCAATGGCTGACTTTGACCTTTTTCATAACTACAACGCAGTGCATAAGGGCTATCAATACTGTCAACACATAAGGCATTAAACCCAACCGCGACCATATAAGCTGACATCTCACCTGTTTGCTGCTGTAACCGTTTTAAGATAGGTCTTACACCATCAGGTAATGGTGAATTCATTTCAAAATTACGTTGAAGTTGCAGTGCAGCAGGACCGGCACTATAGGTATTACACCCATGATTTTCTTCAATTAAATTCCAATCGCGAAGTAAGGCCAAATAACGATATAAGCTACTTATTGGCATTCCCATTTCGGTACTGAGTTGTTGTGCTTGTAGCGGTACATTTGATGCTGCAATATGAACGAGCACTTGCAACAATTTTTCATTAGCACTGAGTGAATGAGTCACAGGTCAGTTATCTCTAATTTGTGTGATGATTATTTGTACCCAATTATAGCGCGAACAACAAGTGCTATTCTTGTATTATGAGAAAATATAGGATTTATTTGCTTTAATTTATTACCTTACGAGAAATTAATCCATCTTCGAAGTCTTTAGCTCCAAAAATAGACGTCATGGCTATTATTTTTTAGGTTGGTTTATTATTTCAACGTAAAAATAAAAAAATCAACTTTAGCCTGCATAAATACAGATCTAACTAGCCAGAATAAGGGGGTACTGGTAAAATATTTGCATAATTGACCGTTTAAAACAGTAAAAGAGAGTGATTCCTCATGGGAAGAAAGTTCGAAGTACGTAAGTTGTCTATGGCAAAAACCCAAGGCGCTAAGATCAAGGTTTACTCTAAGTACGGTAAAGAAATCTACGTTTGTGCTAAGAATGGTAGTTCCGATCCGGATAGCAACCTAGCACTTCGTCGTCTTATTGAAAAAGCAAAAAAAGATCAAGTACCAAGCCACGTTATCGAAAAAGCGATAGATAAAGCAAACGGCGGCGGCGGTGAAGATTACTCAACTGCACGTTACGAAGGTTTTGGCCCAGGCAACTGCATGGTTATCGTTGACTGTCTAACAGACAACAACAACCGTACTTTTATGGACATTCGTCAAGCATTTGTTAAAAACAATTCAAAAATCGGTAGCCCAGGCACCGTGGGTCACATATTTGAGCACCAAGCAGTATTTGAGTTCAAAGGCACCGACGAAGAAATGGTTCTTGAAAATCTAATGATGGAAGACGTTGACGTTACTGACATCACTTGTGAAAACGGCGAGATCACCGTTTACGCTCCGCACACTGAATTCTTTAAAGTGAAAAATGCTCTTGCTGCAACAATGGCTGACGTTACCATTGATTCAGAAGAAATTGCTTTCGTTCCACAGACAAAGACTGAATTGTCTGGTGACGATATTGCAATGTTTGAAAAATTCCTTGATGCACTAAACGATTGTGATGACGTACAAAACGTTTACCACAACGCTGAAATGGCTGACTAATTTTAGTCTTTCATTTTTTCACAAAAAGGTCACTTCGGTGACCTTTTTGTTTATTTCGCTATTCATCTTATTTATTTCAATACCTCGCTGCTTTTACTTCCATAATGATTCCTACCACTTTGCTATTATTTTTCATCCAGATTATTTATTAATTACTTCTTAGATATAATATTGATAAAAGAACAACGATGTATGCTTGTAAGTCTCATTATTTAAGCCTATAACTAATTAAGATATTAATTTACATCCAATTAATATGACTTATTTAAATAAGGGTTTAAAGGTAAATATGAATATTTTAATCGTATTAACATCTCATCAAAGTTTAGGTACAACCACTGAAAAAACAGGCTTATGGTTAGATGAGTTTACTGTCCCTTTTTATGCATTTAAAGATAATAATGACACGGTTACCCTCGCTTCACCACTAGGCGGACAAGTGCCCATTGATCCAAAAAGTGATACAGCAGAGATGCAAACAGAATCGGTTATTCGATTTAAAAATGATCAAGATGCAGTCACACAATTAGCGAATACATTACTGTTATCAACCATCAACCCAGCCGATTACGATGCCGTGTTTTATCCTGGCGGACATGGGCCACTATGGGATTTATCACAGAATGCAGCCTCACAAAATATTATTGAATGGTGTTATCAACATAACAAACCCACTGGTCTTGTTTGTCATGGACCAGCAGCATTAAAAGCACCTAAAAACACGGATGGCAGCCCACTTATCGCAGGCAAAAATGTCACAGGTTTTAGTAATAGTGAAGAAGACGCGGTTGGATTAAGTGCTGTGGTTCCTTTTTTACTGGAAGATATGTTAACTGACCAAGGTGCGCATTACACTCAAGGACCTGATTGGCAGAGCTATATTGTGGTCGATGATAATCTAATCACTGGTCAAAACCCAGCATCAGCACAAGCGGTTGCGACAGAGATAATTCGTCAATTAAACGCACATTAATTCATGCACCTTCATTGTGATCTGTCTTTGATAAATTTATTATCAGATGGTTATTTAAAAGGTTTCCGCTGAATATATAAAAGCCTAGTTATTTAACTTAACTAGGCTTAGCATTTTCTATCCATATTACAGTTATAGTATTATTCATCATCAATCCCTACGCCTTCATCTGAGCAATCATTACGCACACTTCACGTACATTACCAGCAATCAGATCCCAGTCATGATTGGTAATTGTGTTGGTTGGTGCAATCCATGTTCCGCCACAAGCTATTACTTGTGGAATCGCTAAATACTCCCCCAAATTAAGCGGTGTCACTCCTCCCGTTGGCATTAACTGAACCTGACTATAAGGCGCCACTAATGCTTTAAGCATATTGACACCACCAGAAGCTTCAGCTGGAAAAAATTTCAGGGCATTTACACCTAATTCTAATGCTTGTTCAACTAAACTAGGATTATTCACCCCAGGGATTATTTTAATATTATTAGTAAGGCAATATTTAACTATAGTAGGGTTAAATCCAGGGCTAATAACAAAATCAGCACCCGCAGCCATAGCGGCATCCACTTGCTCAATAGTTAGAACAGTCCCAGCACATAACACAATATTAGGATAAGCGGCACGAATTAAGCGAATAGACTCCACCGCAGCAGCGGTACGAAAGGTGATTTCAACAGCAGGTAAACCATTATCAACTAATATTTTAGCCAGAGGTACAGCATCTATTGCATATTCAATTTGAATTACAGGCATGACTCGCAATGCACGCAAACGATCAATCCATTCATTTGTCATCATAATTACTACTCATTAAATCCGTTAAGTATTAGGTACATTGCAAAGGAATATAGCTGACGCCTAAACGGTACAAACGATCAGCAATAATTTCAGCGAGCATACCTAGCTCTGATAACCCTGTTTTAACATGAGTAACGCTATTCTATAATTATGGCCGATAATTAAAATCAACCGTAATTTTACAATCTGATGTTTTCAATTATTCAAGCACTTCTACGTGCTTAATTTTGCCACGTTCAGGTAAGATAGCCAAAAATATTCCTGAGAGATAGATCAAATCATCGAATAATAATGAAAGCTAACGTAAGTGTTTTTGTTTAATAACGTAGGGCTTTAAAATAAGGAGACTGTTACTGAGTATATAAAATACAACCCAGCAACAGTTATAAAAAAGGTTTATATCTATATAAATAAGCGAATAAATAGCGTTAAAACGTACCACCAGTATGCCAAAAGATACCCATCACCATTGCCATATCCATTAAAAAACCCAAACTATTGCCGACCCAAATTGGCGGATTTTTATGAACGAAACCATATACGGCCCATAATGCCGCTAATAAGGCATAGAGCACCCAAGTAGTGAGAGACAATCCTAAAGCGTGTTCGCTATGAGAGAAAAATAGTTTATATAATTGCGGCAGCGTCGCTAATGGACCAATAACCCCCATTAATAACATAAAAGGTTCAAATGCTGTGGCTAAGTGTTTAAAACGAGTTGTCATTCATAATCCTTATGTTCTATTCGTGCTCTAATTAATAATATTAAAAATATATAAAAAAAATCAACACATTACATATTCACAACAAATGGTAAACAATATATACATTTCAGTCATTGACTTACCACACAATCACACTATTCTAGATTGTAAGTAGACAACGAAATATATTGAAAAAATTAGCCACTACGGAAGGTGTTATATGGATTTACTGCGCAGTTTATATTTATTACTAGAGTCAATATTTGAATAATAAAGCAACTATTTCCCAACCACTAAGTCGTAAATAAATCATTTAGTTACGACTTTTTATTACGTGTATCTTCTACTCTCTTAAAAATCGTCTAATCACTGCATATAATGGCTGACAATGCTAATTTACAACAAATAGGATCGTAAATCCTAAGGCTACCTGTAACCAAGCAGCAAATGGATCATCTATTTTGCACATAAATTTTCTCGCCGCTCTCAAAGTACAACTTATTGAGTACGATGTTAATAATCTCTGTGCCACCAAAGAAACAACGCAAAGAAACAACGCAAAGAAACAACGATAGCTAAATTATAATCTATTGAAATAACATTATGCTATGTCAGATACAAAAAAAAGATGATAAGCGGGAAAACTTATCATCTAGCTATACCAATTAAATAATTAAGCGCGGAATGAAACCATAAACAAGTGTTCCAATAACGATGGTCGTTTAGTTACTATTATTACTATTGATAATTTTCACACTCTTACGGGTTACTAATGTTGGCTCAATTTGAATAACTTGCGTATCACTTGCTTGATGATCTAAACGGGTTAATAACGTTTCAACCGCAGCTTGTCCTAAGTGATACTTTGGCTGGTGAATGGTCGTCAATGCTGGTGATATAAATTTAGCAATATGAATATCATCATAGCCAATTATCGACAAATCATCAGGAATACACATACCGCACTCATTAGCTGCATTAATAACGCCCATTGCCATCATGTCATTGGAAACAAAAATAGCACTGGGTAACACGCCATGTTGCTTCATTTCCATAAAAGCATCATAGCCACCTTCGCATTCAAAATCAGACTCAATGATCCAATCAGCATTAAAGGTTAAGCCCGCTTCATTCATCGCACGTTTATAGCCTTCATAACGCATTTGAGCTTGATGCCGAATCAGTGGTCCGGTTATGCAACCAATATCAACATGACCCGATTCAATCAAATATTGGGTTGCCATATAGCCGCCCCGCAAAGAATTATCTTGAATCTTATCACTAGTAAATAACATTGGTCCCCAATCCATAACGACAACAGGAATATCAGGGTATTGTTCAAAGACATCAATACGTTCACCTTCTAATGATGAACACATTAAGATCAAACCATCAACGCGCTTGTGTAATAAGGTATTGATAGATTCGCGCATCCGCTGGTGATCACCTTCGGTATTACACAAAATAAGGCTATACCCATTTTGATAACAACTACGCTCCACACCCTTAACAACTTCACCAAAAAAAGGATTAGTCGATGTCGTCACTAACATACCAAAGGTTTTAGTACGATTAACCTTAAAACTACGTGCTAATACTGAAGGCCCGTTATAATGGAGTTCTTTAACAGCACTATTTACTCGTTCTGAAATCTCGTCACTAACAAAGCGAGTCTTATTAATAACATGGCTTACTGTTGATGTAGAAACCTTTGCTAATTTTGCGATATCTTTCATCGTTGCCATGTTATTTTTCCTTTATTGAGCCATTACGTTAGCTATTGTTGCTGAGCCAGAAAATCTTCAACTTCTTTACGGGTTGGAATCGACGTTTGAGCACCAAAGCGAGTCACTGAAATAGCCGCAGCAGCATGAGCAAATTTAATCGCTGATTCTAAAACTAAACCGTCTAACAAACCAGTCACGAATGCACCGTTAAACGTATCGCCCGCCGCCGTTGTATCTGTTGCTTCCACACGGAAACCCGCAATAATATCTCCACGACCGTCTTGGCTTAACCATACGCCTTTGGCACCAAGGGTGATCATTACTGTTTGAATCCCTTTAGCATGCAGAATATTTGCCGCTTGTTGCGCACTCTCAGCATCAGTAACCGTTACGCCAGTCAGCACTTCAGCTTCAGTCTCATTTGGTGTGATCATATCCACACACGCTAATAATTCATCAGACAATACGCGCGCAGGAGCCGGATTTAAGATCACAATGGTATTCGCATCTTTGCCAACTTGCGCTGCTTTTTCAATACCACACAATGGTGTTTCCAATTGCATTAATAAATAGTCAGCTTGACGAATACGCTCTAAATCAGGCTCAATCGCAGCAGCAGTTAACTTAGCGTTAGCTTCTGCAGAAAGACAAATACTATTCTCACCGCTATCTGACACTTGAATCATTGCAATGCCAGTTGGACAATTAGGTTGCATTTTCACCGCAGTGATATCAATACCGTCCATTCTGAAATTTTCACGAATATTGATCCCAAATGAATCATCTCCTACACAAGCGATAAAGCCGATATCTGCATTTAAACGTGCAGCAGCCACCGCTTGGTTAGCACCTTTTCCCCCAGGAATAACTTGATAATTACGACCATGAAGCGTCTCGCCTGGACGTGGGAAAGAAGGGACTTGCAGAACATGGTCAGCGTTAACACTACCTAATACCACTAACTTATTCATAGGATTTTCCTCGGCTCTTAAAGAGCCTTTCTAATAGAACATAACAAAAATGGATGATTTTAATTTTTAGCTGAATTAACCGTTAAAATAAAAAATCAAAAGCATCCATTTTACTCTCTCCTACCATCACTAAATAACATTCAGGAGAGAGTAAATACACATTATAACGCTTGGCAAATACCCGTACGTACGCTAAAGCAGCGTTCTTCATTCGGTTGAAGATAAATCAAAGAACCCTTCTCTTTAGCCGCTAAAAAGCCTTCAGGTCGACAGGTTGCAGGTAATGCAAATGCCGCAACTTGTTGATCACCACTGCACAATAACCATCGTGTCGCACAATTAAACTCATGAGTATCAAACTCGGTTTGCAGGTACTTATCAGCATCGATCTGCATCTTAAATACGGCTTTGTCGGTATAACGCGCAATATCATCCATGCAATACACCACTTCTGGATCATGCATTTCAGGTTTATCTAATATAGAAATAGGTGCTGATGTTTTCAAACTTTCATTATATGCCAACCACTGCGCTGTCGGTTGTACGTGTGCAGGCACAGTTTCACGTAACATTAAGGCACTATCTGGAATATTCTGCGTCATCACTGCATTTTCAACATACGTCGCGTTGATGTGACACATATACTGCAACGGCATATTCACAGTGGCAAGATTTTTCACCACCATTTTAATATCAAATAAGCTAGCATCTTTATCTAACTGTACCGAAGGCATTGCTAAATAATGATCGCCAAATCCCATTACATATTCATAAGAGCCTTTGATAACAACACGATCATCATTAATTTCTAACCATGCAGTATCCATTGTTGCACAAGGCATTTCACCATGTAATACATGATCATCTTGTGGCGATGGGCATCCCATACGGATCATGCCCGCATGAAAAGCAAAGCACCCATAGGTTTCAACTACTGTTTTGGCAAATTTGGGCTCAGAGAACATATTTTTCATGCATAAATCAGTATTTAAAAACTGTGCATCCCAAATCATCTGTCCCATAAAAGGCAATACCACTAAATGTCCTTTGGCATTTTTAATTTCAATCGCATGAACACCTGAATGATACAGGAAGCTATGAATTTCAAAATGTTCAGACTGAGCGATTAAGGTTCTTTGTTTGGTGAAATTTTCTTTATATAACGGTAAGGTAAACATATTCAATTCCTCGCAAAAACTGACCACCCATGTTTGAGTGGTCATAATAGAACATTACGCTTTAGCAGCTACAAAGTTGAATTGTTGCTTGTATTTCTTTTCATTCATAAAGTAGACAAACACGACGGCGAAACATAACGCACTAACAATGAATGAAGATTGTAAGCCAATATTATCGGCAAGTAGACCTTGAATCACTGGAATCGCTGCGCCACCGATAATAGACATCACCACAAAACCACCTGCAGTTTCTGTGTAACGTGTATCAACAGATTGTAAAGTAGAAGCGAAAATCGTTGCCCAACAAGGTGCAAATAAGGCTGACGTACCGACAGCAACCCAAACAGCGCTGAAGTTAGGAACAAAGGTTACGTACATCAAGCAGAGAAAGCCAATTGCTGAGTAACCCATTAATATATTTTCTTGTGCCGTTTTAGTGAATAAGTAGTTCGCTAATAACTTGCCCAAGAAGTACATGATAAAGGCATACAACAAATAGTTAGCCGCATCATGCTCAACCATATTAGGATCTAGTTCTAATGCTAAACGAATCGTAAATGACCATACTGCGACTTGCATACCAACATAAGCAAACTGAGTCACAATACCTTTGAAGAAGCGTTTATTGCCCATTAAATAAGACAGTGTCTCACCAAATGATGGCTGGTTATCTTTAGTGTCTGTTGCCGCTTTACAATTAGGATATTCAGTCATCGCAATCAAAATAGCGATCGTTGCGATTACACCGACTAACCATTTGTAAGGTTCTAATGTTTGTTGCAATACTTGATCTTTAAACGCTTCAAGCTCTGGACCTGTTAATGTTGCCATCATATGACCAACATCGACACCATCTTGGAAAATCAAGTGCTTACCAAGTAATAAACCAATGATATAGCCCATTGCATTAATGGTATGAGAAATGTTTAAACGTAATGTCGCCCGTTCAGGCTCACCGATCATTGCAGAATAGGTATTACATGAGGTTTCAAGGAACGACAAGCCAATAGCAATACAGAAAATAGCGGCTAAGAACATGGTGTACGTACCCGCATGAGATGCAGGAAAGAACATCAAGCAGCCAAAAATATACAGCGCTAAACCAAGTAGAATCGCTAATTTATAAGAGGTTTTTTTTACAACCATTGACGCTGGAATTGCAACTAAAAAGTAAGCGCCATAAAACGCCGACTGGACCAGCGCTGAAGCGAAATTAGACAAATCAAAAATTGATTTAAATTGCGTAATCAAAACATCATTCAGTGCAGCGGCGGCAGACCAAAGCGCAAATACTGATGATAATAATAAAAATTGAAATATAGGGGTTCTATTTAAAAAACCATCAGCATGTTGAATTGTATTATTTTTAATAAACATAATTTATCTTCCATAAATAATCACTCTGACCAAAGAGCATGATTTTTAGAGGTTGTTTGCTTGATAATCATCAAATCTTTCAATCGTAGGATAGGATGACTGAGTCCCTTTTCCGGTGACTGAAAGCCCCGCGAAAATAGACGCCTTTGCCAGTGCTAATACCACATCCCCGGTTTGAGTAAAGAAATGTGAAAAACAACCGATAAAAGCATCACCTGCGCCTGATGTATCAACCGCATTCACTTTAATTGGCTTAGCAAGATATTCACCTGTCTTGGATATCCACAGTGAACCACGTGATCCCATCGTCACAATCAGATTCTTTAAACCATGTTCAAATAACATATTCGCAGCTTGATTGATCTCTTCAATCGTTGAAACAGGCTTACCTGTTAATATTTCAAGTTCAGTTTCATTGGGTACAAAAAAATCACATTTACAAACATATTCCAGAGATAGTTCAGGTATGGCTGGCGCCGGATTGAGTAAAACAGTGATATTGTATTTTTGACCAAAATCAATCGCGTGATAAACCGTTTCTAAAGGCACTTCTAGCTGCAAAACAATCATATCGACATTTTTCAATTCCGCTTCCGCGGCATCAATATCTGCCGGAGTAAGATAATTGTTTGCTCCTTTTACAATTAAAATGGAATTTTGTGATGTAGTTGTATTAACAAAAATAGGCGCAACCCCCGTACTAACACCGCTCACTTTAGTCACAAACTTTGTATCTATTTGTTGACTGCGATAATTTGCTAAACTCATCTCTGCAAATTGGTCATCACCCACTTTTGATACCATAACGACTTGTGCGCCTAATTTAGCAGCCGCGACCGCTTGGTTTGCGCCTTTACCACCATTACCAATCGCAAATGCTGTCGCTTCAAGTGTTTCTCCACTTTTAGCGATACGATCACCATAAGTAATTAAATCAACATTAATCGAACCAATAACCGCAATTTTTTTCATATTAAATATCTTCTAGTTACGTTAAAGAAATAAACGAAGCTCACTTCCTCAATGATTTAAAAAACGACACCAGCTTGGAAAATAATATTGGCATACGGCGTATATTCTCCTGTTCTCACAACAGCACGACTTTGCGCAGTGCGTTGCTTAAATTCTTCATGAGATAAATATGAAATATGAATCGGCTTAGCCGTTACTGTACTTTCTTGATCTAAAATAGCTAACAATGCTTGATGATGAGCAGGACTGACTTCAGCAAACTCTGCGGCCATAATGACACCTTCAATTTGTGATTCTGACAAAATCACTTTCACCGTATCAAGAAAACTTGGTACACCATGGGTTAACGCAAGATCAATACGTTTTACATGTTGAGGGATCGGTAAACCTGCATCACAAATAGTGATTTCATCTGTATGTCCTAGTGTTGCCACAAGGTATGAAAGCTCTGCATTAATTAGCGTACTTTTTTTCATTTGGTAGACCTTCTTGTTACACGTTATACCTCTCAAATTTTCTGCCTTAGTATTGATGTTTTTTAAGTGGCAGAAAAACATATCGAAACGTTTCGATGAGGATAATAAACGGACTCAAATTTTTCACCAGAGCAAAATAGAGAAGGTGTGAGAAGGATCGCTTTCAACTGCAATAAAATAACTAAAATATCTATTTAGCTCACAGTTTTACAATCGAAACGTTTCGATATTAAAAAAGTATCATATCAATCTGTATACGATTATTTATAAAAACACACTGGTATTAATAATTAAGCGCATGATTTATAAAATAAAAAGCCACATTCAATTAAGAATATGGCTTTTTTATCACGCATGATTACAAAACAGCGTGGTTATACTCGTCGATACGGCAAATAGACCGGTTCCCACATATGTTCAGCTAATGCTTGCTCAAGATCTTGATCTCGTAAGTGACAACAAGCATCTGTTGCTTGCATCTGAGCTAAAATTGAATAAGCAACATGAATAGAAACGGCTTTCAACGCACTAATGCGAGGGTAAATACACCCATTTGCAATATCTTCATCACTTACACACTCAGCAAGTGCATAAGACGCAGTGGTAAACATATCTTGAGTAATTTTTGCCGTTTGCGACACAATAGACGCCAAGCCAACACCAGGGAAAATAAAGACATTATTGCCCTGTCCAATGCGGTATTGATGCCCATTATATTCTACATCAGAGAATGGACTGCCGGTTGCGACGATAGCTTGTCCATCACTCCAATGATAAATCGCTTCAGGAATAGCCTCACAATTGGCGGTAGGATTAGAGAGTGGGAATATAATCGGTCGTGGCGTATATTCCATCATTTTCTGAATATGATCAGCAGTAAATGAACCACCAATACCACTGGCGCCTAACAATACGGTGACTGGATGGTTATTAATAAGCTCGGTTAAACTAATCTTACCCAACTCAGCGGCATGCCATCCGGCAGAAATTGAACGTGATTTAGCATAGCGACGTTTATAATCTTCTAAACCATCGCGATCATCAAACACGACGCCTTTAGAATCAAGAATGAAAATCTTCTCACGAGCAGAATGATGCGTACAACCTTCTTTTAGTAACCCTGCATAGATTTGATCAGCAACTCCTACGCCACCCGCGCCAGCGCCGTAGATCACATAGGTTTGATCCACTAATCGTTCTTGTTTGATCTTACATGCACCCAAAATACCGGCAAGAACAACCGAGCCAGTACCTTGAATATCATCATTAAATGATGGCAAACTATCTTCGTAATCACTTAGATTATCAAACGCATTGGCTTTACTAAAATCTTCCCATTGCAATACTGCTTTTGGAAAATGGCGTTTTACTTGTTGTACAAATGATTTAATAAAGCGTTTATAAGCACCACCACGAAGTCGTTTACGTGAAATGCCTAAGTACATTGGATCATCAAGCAGCTCTTGGTTATCAGTACCTACATCTAACACAATCGGTAAACAATGGGCAGGGTGAATGCCAGCACCTAAAGTATAGAGTGATAACTTACCAATCGGGATCCCCATTCCGCCAACGCCTTGATCACCAATGCCTAAAATGCCTTGGCTATCGGTTACGACAATAATTTTAATGTCTTTACCCATAAAATGGCGCGACATCTCACCCATTGCACCGACATTATCTTCAGTAATATATAACCCACGTGCTTTTTGATAACGATGGCTAAATTCTTGACATGCTTTGCCGACAGTAGGGGTATAAATGATGGGCGTCATTTCTTCTACATGGCGAGAGAGTAACGCATAAAAAAGGGTTTCATTACGCTCTTGAAGCGAACGTAAAAAGAGGTATTTTTCAATATCCGTAGAAGCATTACTAAAGCCGTCATAGACACGGTTAAGTTGATCATCAAACGTTTGTACTCGCGGGGGTAATAATCCCGTTAATTGAAAAGCATCGCGCTCTTCTTGAGTAAAAGCCGTACTCTTATTTAAAGTGCGATCATTGAGTAACTCGGTGCCTGTTAATGACACAGGACGAAACACGTTCCCTTGCGAATCTTTCCATCTGAGGTACTTACCGATAGTCATATTCTATCTCCGTATATAACAACCATAGCAACACACTTTATGATCACAGATAACCATAACGACAGTTATACGTAATGATAAAGCCATAATATAAAATGGAGTGTATATCCAACCACTTTATAAAAATGTGAACAGTCGCATTTTTAATCATATTGACGATTAAAAATACCCACTTAATTAGTTTGCTATGCTGAGTTAGTTTGTTATACGAAGAAAGGGATCAATAAAACATTATTCAAGACGGCCAAACAATCAAAAGACTTAATTTTCGCTCAGACTAAAGATTTTCACGCCTAATCGCGACTTTATCACAACAAAATGGCGTAATCTTTAGATTATCACGCGCCTGTAGATCAGCATCACTATACAGCTGATATTTTAATCGCTGAAAAAAACCATTCTTATAGTTAACACCTGTAGTACTGATAATGGCCAATATCTGCTGAAATTCAATATATCTAAAATCATAAATCAACTGCAATTTATGTGATGAGTTAATGTTTACTGACTGAATATATTGGTTGGTCTTCAATGTGGCTAACATCGCTTCAATGCTCACACTCGAACCTGTGATATAGCAACAACGATGATGGGGTTCAATCACGACAGAGGGTTTCATTAGCTAGACCTTATTGCCAATAAGAAGCAATTAATAACAACACAAAAATTACAGCAATAAACTTCAATAATAACCCTAAACTTGCCCCGCCTTTTGGGGCCTTATTACAACAACTCATCTTAACCTCTACTCTCTGCTATCAATCTATTTAGTAGCATCATAAAGATTACACTTAGGGGAAGGTCAATAAATAGATACCTAAAATTACGACTTAAAAGGCAATAACTATTGCAAACATCACTAATATAATTAACGGCAATAACTAAAACTATCACTCAACAAAATATAAATATAAATATAAAAAAGGCACCAGTCATTAACTGGTGCCTTTCAATAAATACGTTAATATCGGTAATTACATACTTTCGATATTTCTACCTGATGTTTCAAAACGGTATTTATGCGTTACCCATGCGCCTAATAATGACGTCACAACTAGGCATAATAAGAGCGTAAACACACCAATTCCATGTAATAGAATAGGAAATAAGAAAGCCGTTAAAATAGCACCAAATTTAGCAATTGATGCTGCAAAACCTGCCCCTTTCGCTCTGATTTTCACCGGAAAAATCTCACCTGAAATCAAATATGTTTGTGCATTTGGGCCTAAGTTATTCATAAAATTAAATAACATAAAACCTAAAAACAGCATGTACATCTGATAATCACCATGCATTTTCACTGAAACAGCCGCACACAGTAAACCTACTGCACAACCAATAAAACCATAAATTTGCAGTTTCATACGGCCAACAGATTCTGAAAAAATAATCGCACAGATAACACCAACAATAAGCAAGCAGTCAATGACAGCAGTACCTTTTGCTAAATAAACCGTATTAGCAATGATGTTATGTAGCGCGTCACCACCCGTTGCTTGATGAGGATCAAGTACAGATGCAAGAATAACAGGCGTAAAAATACCAATACCATAAGTACCAAGATCTTGAATAAACCAAGGCACTGATGCCAAAATAGTTTTTGCGCGATATTTTTCCTTAAATAATCGCTTATAACCATGTATCCAAGAAGTTAATTCAACTTCGTCACTCGGTACATCTTCAATTGGCATTGTCGACTGTTGAGATCGCTCTAATAATCGCTTAAGTGATATTTCAGCGTCAGCCTTACGATTTTTAGACAAAAGCCAATGCGCACTTTCTGGAATAAAGAAACGTGCAACCGTAATCGCCAACGATGGAATCAAAGCAATAACATACATCAACCGCCATGCATTGATGTCGTTTACGTACGTCAATACAAAAATACCGGTTAAAATACCAAGCAAAACACCAATAGACTGAAATGCAAACGCACCCAAAACCAACTTACCGCGGTTTTTGGATGGAATACTTTCAGATATCATTAAGTGCGCCGTAGGATAATCACACCCTAAAGCTAAACCAATGCCAAAGTTAAACACTACAATACTCAAATAAGACTGGCTAGTCGCCATACCTATCAAGCATATAGAGAGTAAAGCCATCTCAATAATGAACATTCTCTTACGTCCATAAAGATCAGATAGCCCACCCAGAGCACTTGCTCCAATTAAAATACCAAACAGAATCGAGGAACTAATTATACCTTTCTGTAGCTCTGTTAAATGAAATTGTAGGGTCAATAATGGTAGGGTTAACCCCATCATAAAAACGATCATACCCTCAAAAAACTTGCCAAATGTTGCTAATAACCAAATTCGCCATTGCACACGTGTCATTGACATTGAATATTTATTAGTGACTGAATTACTGATGGATATTCCATCAATATAATTCTGGATCGTGTTTTTCGGTTGAATCTCTATTTTTTGATTCATGTTAAAATCAACAATGCTTATTGTCTTAATTTAGACGAATATCAGTATTAAAGTTGGCTGTATATAAACATATATCACAACCAAAGATGAAATTTATTTTCTAAATGCCATTAACCGTCATTATGAACCCATGATTGCCTTGTTGACTACAAGATGCTAATAAAAATTCAAAACCAAGCAAAAAATAAAAGATAATCAAAGAGTTATATTTAAATAAAAAACAATAAAAATAGTGTCTAGTTGTCTATTTTTAGGTTTATTTTATATTTCAAGATCAAAAATAAAATATAAAATACTATTTATTATGTCTATATAAACTAATATTTGAACAATATTAGTTATTTTTTAATACAAATTAAATCAAACGACCTTTCATTTGCTCATTTTATTAGAAAAAAAACGCGCCTCAAGTATGATTATACTTTCTCGTTGTTAATTAAAAGACACGCTTCATTTATATGATCACAACAAAATATAAATACATTATTACACTCCAGTAATTATTATTACAATATTAGCACCTGTAACATCAGCTTATTTACATGTCGTTTTAACTTCATAAAGACTACAAATTTTTAAAGTCACATTAAATCTAAGCATTAGAACGAGAAACATAATCAATCTATAAAAAACATCATTTATTTATCAAATAAAACAACTTGTTTCATTTAAATTATTTTGATACGTTTACAGCATGAAAAAGATAACAAGCACTATCTCATCCCTCTTCTTTTGGTGGCGTTCTTCATAGAGCGGCGCTGAATAGAGTTATCTTTTTATTTCTATTTCATTTTGCCGCCGGAAGGTTGCAAATGAATACGCTTAATCTTATCCGTATTTCCTCACCTCTCCGGCCGCACTTTTTCGGAGAAGCAGATGAACACTCAAGCATCAATCACACCAGATCAACATCAACCGATTATTCTTACTGGCGATCGGGCAACAGGTCAGCTCCATCTTGGTCATTACGTTGGCTCATTACAGCAACGGGTACAATTACAGCATCAATACCAACAGAATATTTTAGTGGCTGATATGCAAGGTCTTACTGACAACGGTCATAATCCACAAAAGGTCGCAGACAATATTCTTAATGTTGTGGCTGATTATTTAGCGGTTGGTATTGATCCAAAACTTACCACAATTTGTCTACAATCTGCGATTCCCGCTCTTGCTGAATTAACCATGTATTACTCTAACGTCGTTTCTATTGCACGTTTAGAACGTAATCCTACCGTTAAAAGTGAAATTCAATCTAAAGCTTTCGGCCGTTCTATTCCTGCTGGATTTTTAACTTATCCTATTTCTCAGGCAGCGGATATTACTGCATTTCGTGCAAGTTTAATTCCTGTCGGTGATGACCAATTACCGATGCTTGAACAAACAAATGAAATTGTCAGAAAAATAAACACCATTGCAGGTAAGAATATTTTAGTTGAGTGCCAACCACTATTGAGTAAAGTCGCTCGCTTACCAAGTACTGATGGTAAAAATAAAATGTCTAAATCAATGGGTAATACCATCACATTAGGTGCTGATAGTAAGACTATTTCACAAGCGGTAAAATCAATGTATACCGATCCTACTCATCTTCGTGTTGAAGATCCTGGCTGCGTTGAGGGCAATATTGTATTTACTTACCTTGATGCTTTCCACCCAGATGGCGCTTATATTGAAACGTTGAAACAGCAATATCGTCAAGGAGGTTTAGGTGATGGAACAACAAAAAAAATATTAGAACAATGCCTACAAGATTTAATCTCACCAATACGCGAACGTCGCGCTGATTATTTAAATAATAAAGACTATCTCATTGAGGTGCTAAAGTCTGGCACTGAACATGCTAACCAACAAACCCAGCAAGTTTTAACGGATATTAAAACTGCCTTTGGTTTGAATTTATTTTAATCATTAGCGATATCTATAACCGCTAAATATAGGTATCGCTTTTAATTAACACACTCTATTAATATATTAAATAATAGCACTAGCAATTAATTAGCCTTTTTATTACCAGAAAATCACTGTTATTTATGCATAGATATTAGTATTAAAAATACCTTACTTTATTTTTAATTGTGATCCCTTTAAAATACTCCATTTTATTCATTATAAGATAATCATTCATGACGATAAAATCACTCACTATTACACTTATATTATGCTCAACGGTAAGTGCATGCTCCGTAATGAATGAACAAGAATGCCAAGCGGCAAATTGGTCAGCTTTAGGCTATGTCGATGGTTCACAAGGGGCATCAGCCAATCAATTTAATGAACGAAGCTCTGCGTGCTCTGAATATAAGGTTCATGCTAACTTTAACCAATATCAAGCAAGTTATCAGCAGGGATTAATAACATACTGCACTGAAAGTCATGGCTTTTTTGTTGGTTCAAATGGCAATAGCTATCTTGGTGTTTGTCCACAATCGACCTCTGCTCTATTTTTACGTGGTTATCATAAAGGACAACAATTATTCACGTTAAAAAACAAAGTGACTCAAGCCGAGCAAGCATTACAAAATGAACAATATGATAGTGAATATCAACAACAGCGATTGACTAAATTAAAAAACAGTATCATTTACGATAAGTTAACGGCTCGTGAAAGACAGCAGAAATTAGAAAAAATAGAAGAAATCAATCAACAACCTAATTTAATAAAAAAGAAAAAAGCACAATTAAATCGATTAAAAAAAGAATTAGCTAAACTAGAATTAGTGCAGCGTGATTGAAAATATCTTTTTTATTAAATAGTTACAAAAAAGCCGAGTATTAACACTCGGCTTTTTTAAGTCAGGTTACACTACTAGCTAACCATTTTTAGGTGGTGTAAACGCAGTTAGTGTTGGAGCAACACCCGTGAATTTCTCAATTTTCACTACACCAGAATTACCACAGTTACCATTACCTAAACGTGATGTTGGAATATCCATCGTTAATACGTTTGCTCCACCATTTTTACACATACCCGTCTTAGGATCTAAATCAGGCCATGCACCTTCATGGATACATACGCTGCCTTTTTTAATGCCATCAGAAACAAAAGCACCAACCAAAACTTGACCACGTTGGTTATAAGCGCGAACTAAATCGCCATCTTTAATACCACGAGCTTTTGCATCTTCTGGATGGATCGTAATGGGTTCACGGTTCTGTACCGCATATTCTTTACGAAGATCAGCATAGTTAAACTGACTGTGCAAACGGTGTGCTAAGTGTGATGTCATTAACTGCAATTCACCATCATTGTAATTAAACATCCACTCTGTTGGCTCCATCCATACGGGGTGTGGAGGACAATCATCTAACTTAAAGCTTTCAATCGTTTTAGAGAAGATCTCAATTTTACCACTTGGCGTACCCAATGGGCTCATAATTGGATCTTTACGGAAATCAGCAAAACGTACAAACTCGGCGTTCTTTGCATTCCACTTCATTTCAATAAGTTTATTTGCTTCCCAAAACTTAGAGAAATTCATCATAGGAACACGCGCGTTACGGCCGCCTTTTTGTGCTGTTTTATAGAAATCACGCAGCCATTCCATCTCCGTTTTGTTTTCCATATACACATTTCGACCACCGGGTTTTAGGTGTTCTGCCATATCAGCAAACACATCTAAATCACTACGCGCTTCGTTTTGTGGTTCAACCACTTGCTTCATTGGCACAAGGTGTTGATTAGAGTAATCCCCTGTCATCGTCATATCATTACGCTCAAATGAGGTCGTAATAGGTAACACGATATCCGCATGTTTAGCCGCAGCCGTCCAGTATGGTTCTGAAATAACGATCAATTCGGGTTTTTGCCATGCTTTGATCAAACGGTTGGTATCTTGGTGATGGGTAAAGTTAGCACCGCCCGCCCACCAGATCATTTTTAGCTCTGGGAAGGTTAGCGTATGGCCATTATGTTGATACTCTGTTCCCGGTTTTTCTAAACATTCAACAATACGCGCAACAGGAAAAGCCGTCACCGAACCTTGAACAGCCCAGTCATTACCACCGGCAGAGCTTGCACCTAGAGATGGCGACATTGCAGGTAGAACACCAGCGTCACGCGTCGGATTACCACCATTAGAATAATGGTATGAATAGCCGAAACCACCGCCAGGTAAGCCAACTTGACCAAGCATTGAAGCAAGCACTGTTAGCATCCAGTGACGTTGCTCACCATGTTGCTGACGTTGCATTCCCCAACCCGCCATAAGCATAGTGCGGTTTTCTTTAAAGATCTTAGCCAGTAATTCCATTTGTCTTGCTGGCACACCACAGATTGCTTCTGCCCATTGAGGGCTTTTCTCGATGCCGTCTTCTTTACCCATTAGGTAGGCTTCAAATTGCTCAAAGCCTACGGTGTATTTAGCAAGGAATTCAGTATCGTGCTGTTGTGTTTTGATCAACTGATAAGCAATACCCATCATCATCGCCACATCAGATTGCGGGTTAGGTGCAATCCATTGTGCTTTATCACCAAAGAATTCAGCGGTTTCTGAACGCATTGGGTCAATGATAATAACAGTTTTGCCTGATTTCTTTAGTTGATGGAAAAACTCAAGACCTTGACCATCGCTTGAAGACCATGCGATCTTTAACGTATTAATGGGGTTCAAGCCCCACAATACAACTACTTTACTGTTTTCTAAAATTACAGGGTAAGTAGTTTGTTGTTCATAGACTTCAATCGAGCCAACAACGTGCGGCATAATAACTTGAGCCGCACCCGTAGAATAGTCGCCTAAGTGACCCGCATAACCACCCGACATACTCATGTAACGCTGAAGTAATGTTTGTGCTTTGTGCAATACACCACTTGAACGCCAGCCATAAGAGCCCGCAAAGATAGACTCAGGGCCATAAGCTTTACGAATACGCATATGTTGTTCATGGATCAGCTTATATGCCTCATCCCATGATACTTGCACAAATTCATCACTACCACGTACACCTTGAGGATCACTTGGATTTTCTAAGTAACCTTTACGTACCATTGGATACTTAACACGCGCTTTGGTGTAAACCTGTGAAGGACCTGTTTGTTGTAAGCTGTTGGGTACAGTTTGCGCTAAGCCGCTTTTGGTTGAGATAAGTTGGCCATCTTTAACTTCACAAAGCAAAGGTCCCATACGGCCAGCTGTTAGCACCAAAGAATCAGTACGACCAAGCGTAGCAGCATTAACCGATAACGGAGCGATAGAGGTGATCGCTAATGCACCAGCAGATGCACTTGCGCCTTTTAAAAAGCCGCGACGAGTAATAGTTGTCATAGTCACCACTCCCTTATTGATGAGTTGCCACGTCTTTCGCGTGGTTTTGGAAGAATTTAGTTAAGATCTCAAGGTTTAGCTCAGAGATATCAGTACGAGCGCCCATACTTTTTACAACAGGTCCCCAAGAGTTAACAGTGAAGTGATTGGCAGGAATTTTAGCGTGACAAGTTGCACAGTAAACATTATCTAATTCTTCTGCGTAGTCCCATAATGGTTGATTAGAAGCAAGAACAGGAGCTTCGATTGTGCCTGTTAGCTCAGCACTACGCCATTGATTACCATAAGCATCAGTCTTAGCATCGCCCAGTTTTAATGCTTTAATACCCGCATCAGTCAAAGTCGCGATAATTGAACGTTGACCTTCACCCATATAGATAACAGATTCTGCGCCTTTCATTTGGTAGCCAGAAACCATAACAGTGCGTTGGTTATCTTTATGCGCAACAGTGGTTAATTCAACCGTCGGATTAATCGTCGCAAGATCAGCCATTTTGATAGTTTTAATTGGATAAACTTTTACTGCATCTGCTTTGGTATTTTTAGCCATGTCAAAAAGGTGATCAAAAGCGGAGGTATCTAGCGTAGCTTGTGGTGCAAAGTGGGCAACACCTTTATGACAATCAATACAAGTTTGGTTATTTTCTCTTCCGTATGCATGCATTTTTTGTGCACTAGCAGATTGGTCGTAAGTTTCCATTGCATCAAAGCTGTGGCAAGAACGACAAGTAGCAGAATCGTTTTCACGCATTTGCTCCCATACGGTTTCAGCCATTGCTAAACGGTGATCTTCATACTTAGCATCAGTATCAATTTTACCCGTAACAAATTCATGGTAGATGTCTTTAGAAGCTCGAACCTTGGTAATTAAATAATCAATAGGATCTTTAGGGATATGGCAATCAGCACATTCTGCACGAATGCCTTTTTGATTACTAAAGTGAACTGAACCTTGATATTCAGCGAGTGGTTTTTGCATCGTATGGCACGATACACAAAATTCAGTACTAGAGGTTGCATGAAGTACAGCTTGTGTACCCCCTAAAGTTATCCAACCAATAATAATACCGATAACAGCAATTAAAGCAATATAGCGTTTTTTCATAAGTATGATCCTTTAGTTAGCCTTAGTCTTTGTATGGCTATTAAAGGATTTTACCTTTTCATATTACACATTTATTCATAATTAGTCTTTTTTGTTCTCATTTTGTGACTTATTTCTCATAAATTACAATTTTATCAATAATAAGTCACTTTTAATGATTTATTATTATACATATTTCAAATTAAAAATAGATAGAGTGTAATGATGTCACATCTATCTATCCTTCTTTGATAAATTTCACTCTCAGGGTAACTATAAATACAATCAGCAGCCAGATGTGACTAAATGATATTGCGGAATCTTCAATTGCTTATTATTACCTGAAAAAAGTGGATCATGTGAATCAATGAAACTATAAGATAAATAACAGTTCGAAGCTTTTATATTATCACCACTAGCATCAGGTCGATAAGATTTATTATTTGCATGGAAAGCAGGTGCAGTTTTTGGTGTCAGATAAATTGGATTAAATAATCCAGGATAGCCTTGAATATTCCAATCGCCATCACTTATATCTAGAATCCTTTTTATATTATCGCTAGTTGGTTTAATATACCCATAATTTAAATCAACTCTTTTTCCATTAATCTCGATGTTATTCTCAGACGTATTTATTTCAAAAAATGAGGAATGCTCTAACCCTTTCATTGCAGCTTTTGCATAAACCATTTCATTAGCGGCTTTTAAACTGCCTTCAAGCCCTTTCAAATCAGCAATACGAGCTTCTCGCTGTAATCCCATGAACTTAGGTGCAGCGACAACGGCTAAGATTCCTAGAATAACAATCACAACCACCAATTCAATTAATGTAAAACCTTTATTTCTCATTTTATCTCAATAATCGCGACTATTAACAATTATCAACATACACCAAAATGTGACATCAATCACACAAAAAAAACACAAAAAAAGCCCCTGCTCTCGGTACAGCGCAGGGGCTTTAGATAGTGATGGTAAACTGAACGTCCACCTATAATAAATAACATCCTGTATATTTATTATATTGTCCCTTGGTATTAGGCTGGAGACCTATAGAGACGGGGACCAATAAGAATAAGACAATAACCACACATTAAAACAAGGGTGATTGAGTTACAACGCACGGTTAACGTTTTATTCCAACTGGTTTAACGGCGCATTTGTTTCTGCGTTAATTCAACTGCACGTAATTGTGCCATTGCTTTCGCCAGATCCATTTCCGCCATTGCGAAGTTAACATCATCAGCATGCCTGTTGATGTTTTCTTCGGCGGCGCGACGAGCTTCATCAGCGCGGGCTTGATCGATGTCCTTCCCATGCATTGCCGTATCGGCAAGTACAGTTACTACGTTGGGCTGAACTTCAACTATACCGCCAGAAATATAAAGGATTTCTTCGGGATCCTTCAGATTTATGACAAAACTCGCTACACCTGGTTTTAATCGGCTTAATAACGGAGAGTGACCAGGGCGAATACCCAACTCACCATCGGAGCCTGAAACTGCCAGCGCGTGGGCTGGACCAGAGAACAAAGATCCCTCAGCACTTACGATATTGAGTTGGAACGTGTTCTCAGTAACGCCAATAGCCATAATGACTCCTTAAGCCTTATAAGGTTTTCGCTTTTTCGAGTACATTTTCAATGCCACCACAGTACAAGAATGCTTGTTCTGGAATGTCATCATACTCACCGCTTAATAAGCCTTTAAAGCCTATGATTGTCTCTTTAAGAGAAACAAAAATACCTTTTTGACCTGTAAATACTTCCGCTACGTGGTAAGGCTGCGTTAAGAAACGTTCAATCTTACGTGCACGAGATACAGTTTGCTTATCTTCTTCAGATAGCTCATCCATACCAAGAATAGCGATAATATCTTTTAATTCTTTATAACGCTGAAGCACAGTTTGTACGCCACGAGCAACATCATAATGCTCTTGACCAACAACCAAAGGATCAAGTTGACGTGAAGTCGAATCCAGTGGGTCAATCGCAGGGTATAGACCTAATGCTGCAATATTACGTGACAATACAACCGTCGCATCAAGGTGAGCAAACGTAGTTGCTGGTGATGGGTCAGTTAAGTCATCGGCAGGTACATATACCGCTTGAATAGAAGTAATAGAACCTGTTTTAGTCGATGTAATACGCTCTTGCAATACACCCATTTCTTCAGCAAGTGTTGGTTGATAACCTACCGCTGATGGCATACGACCTAGCAATGCTGATACTTCTGTTCCTGCCAAAGTGTAACGATAAATGTTATCGATAAATAACAATACATCACGGCCTTCATCACGGAAACTTTCTGCAACAGTTAAACCTGTTAATGCAACGCGTAGACGGTTACCTGGGGGCTCGTTCATCTGACCATAAACCATGGCTACTTTATCCAGTACCCCAGCGTCTTTCATCTCGTAATAGAAGTCATTACCTTCACGAGTACGTTCACCAACACCTGTAAATACTGATAAACCTGAGTGCGCTTTAGCAATGTTGTTGATAAGTTCCATCATGTTAACGGTCTTACCTACACCCGCACCACCAAACAAACCAACTTTACCACCTTTAGCAAACGGACAAATAAGGTCGATAACCTTAACGCCAGTCTCTAGTAATTCAGAGCTGCTTGATTGTTCTTCATAAGAAGGTGCAGCACGGTGAATGGCATATTTTTTCTTTTCACCAATTTCACCACACTCATCGATTGGAGTACCCAATACGTTCATGATACGGCCAAGAGTTTCTTCACCTACAGGTACAGAAATTGGCGCTTTAGTATTAACCACTTCTAAACCACGACGAAGACCGTCTGATGAACCCATTGCGATACAACGTACAACACCGCTACCAATTTGCTGCTGCACTTCTAGAACAAGCGCTGCATGCTCACTGTCACTCAGGGTAAGCGCATCATATACTCGTGGCACGCTATCTTGATTAAATTCAACGTCAACGACAGCGCCGATGACTTTGACAATCTTACCAGTACTCATTTGATGTCCTTAAAATTCTGTTTAAACGGCTTGTGCCCCAGAGACGATTTCACTTAGCTCTTGGGTAATTGCTGCTTGACGGGCTTTGTTATATACAAGCTGAAGATCATTAATCAGCTCACCCGCGTTATCTGTTGCAGCTTTCATTGCAACCATTCGTGCGGCTTGTTCACAAGCGATACTCTCAACGGTGCCTTGATATACTTGTGATTCGATATAACGAAGCATCAATTCATTGAGGATCGGTTTAGGATCAGGCTCATAGATATAATCCCAACGGCTTGCTTTATTCACATCATCTGATGCTTCTTGTTCAAGCTTAGGGTTAGGTAACAACTGGGTTACTTTTGGCATTTGCACCATGGTGTTTACAAATTGGTTGTAAACGAGGAACAAACGGTCAATTTTGCCTTGGTCGAAAAACTCCAACATGGCATTAACCGGGCCTAAAATATCTTCCAGTTTTGGTGAATCACCAATACCTGATGTTTGTGCAATCACGTTGCCGAAGCGATGGAAAAACGAAATTGCTTTTGAGCCGATCAAGGTGGTATCTACATCAACCCCTTGATCTTGCCACTGGCGCATATCGACCAACGCTTTCTTGAACAAGTTAATGTTCAAACCACCACATAATCCTCGATCTGAGGAAATAATGATGTAAGCGACTCGTTTTACTTCACGCTCTTCAAGATAGGGATGCTTATATTCCAACGAACCAGAAGTTAAGTGTCCGATCACCTTACGCATATTCTCTGCGTAAGGGCGGGTTGCTTCCATGTTATGTTGAACTTTACGCATCTTACTTGCGGCAACCATTTGCATTGCACTAGTGATCTTTTGCGTATTTTGTACGCTAGCGATTTTAGTGCGGATCTCTTTTGCATTTGCCATGGTTAGCTCCTATCTACATTCATACTGCGTCGTCTAGACGGAAAATATTCGCGTTACTTAGTACGACTGCGTATCAACGAATGTTTTTAGAAGCTGATGTAGACTTGCTTCGATATCATCGTTGTAATCACCTGATTCATTAATTGAAGCAAGCAACTCTGCATGTTGACTCTTAGCAAATGCCATTAATGCTTCTTCAAACGCACCAATTTGAGATAACTCAACACTGTTTAAATAACCTTTCTCAGCAGAGAAGATAGCAAGTGCTTGCTCCGCTACAGACATTGGCGCGTACTGCTTTTGCTTCATCAGTTCTGTTACTTTCTCACCGTGATCAAGCTGCTTACGGGTCGCATCATCAAGGTCAGATGAGAACTGAGCAAATGCTGCAAGTTCACGATACTGTGCCAATGCTGTACGAATACCACCAGACAGTTTCTTAATGATCTTAGTTTGCGCAGCACCACCAACACGAGACACTGAAATACCTGGATCTACCGCTGGACGTAAACCTGCATTAAACAAGTTAGTCTGAAGGAAGATCTGACCATCAGTAATCGAGATTACGTTTGTTGGTACGAAAGCAGATACGTCACCCGCTTGGGTTTCGATAATCGGCAATGCGGTTAATGAACCGGTTTTACCTTTTACTTCACCATTAGTAAATTGCTCAACATAGTGTGCATTTACACGTGAAGCACGTTCTAGCAAACGGGAGTGAAGGTAGAAAACATCACCAGGATAAGCTTCACGGCCTGGTGGACGCTTAAGCAATAGTGAAATTTGACGGTAAGCAACGGCTTGTTTTGATAAGTCATCATAAACAATCAATGCATCTTCACCGCGGTCACGGAAATATTCGCCCATAGTACAACCAGCATAAGGTGCTAGGTACTGTAATGCTGCGGCTTCTGAAGCAGAGGCAACCACGATAATAGTATTTTGTAGTGCGCCGTTTTCATCTAACTTACGTACTACGTTAGCAATAGTTGATGCTTTTTGACCGATAGCGACATAAACAGAGTAAATACCAGAATCTTTCTGATTAATGATGGCATCAATCGCCATCGCTGTTTTACCTGTTTGACGGTCACCGATGATAAGCTCACGCTGACCACGGCCGATTGGCACCATTGCATCAACGGCTTTGTAGCCAGTTTGAATAGGCTGATCAACCGATTTACGTTCAATAACACCTGGAGCAATAATTTCTACTGGCGCAAAACCGTCATTCTCAATAGCGCCTTTACCATCAATAGGTTGACCTAGGGTATTAACAACACGCCCTAATAAACCTTTACCAACAGGTACTTCAAGAATACGACCTGTACCGGTCACTTTCATGCCTTCAGCAAGATCAGCATAAGGACCCATAACTACCGCACCAACAGAGTGACGCTCTAAGTTAAGTGCCAATGCATAACGATTGCCAGGTAGCTCAATCATCTCACCTTGCATAACATCAGCAAGGCCATTGATATTAATAATACCGTCGCTTACAGAGACGATAGTCCCTTCGTTACGTGCTTGACTTGTCACGTTGAAGGTTGCGATTCGTTGTCTAATTAAATCGCTAATTTCGTTAGAGTTTAGTTGCATATCTATTACCTATTACGCCTGAAGGCTCGTTGCGAGTCGGTTGATAGAGCTTTTAAGCGTACCGTCAATCACCAGTTCACCAGCGTTGATCAGTATGCCGCCTATTAGCGTTTCATCGATGTGGCAATCAAGCTCAACACTACGATTTAATTTTTTCTGCAGCGCCTGTACTAAATTGGCTTGTTGTTGAATGCTTAATGGCTCAGTAGTAGTGACATGCGCAGTAACCATGCGTTCATAATCATCTTTAAGCTCATGAAACAATTCGACAACCTGAACGATCACATTTAGACGTCCATTTTCAGCCATTACTTTGATCAGGTTCTGGCCATGTTCGTCCAGTAGACCTTCACAAACGCCCAAGAACATGTCAGTAAACGCTGCTGAATCATTAGCACCAAACTGTTCGCTGTCTTCAATCTGCTGAGCAATGATTGGTTGACTAGCAACCGTTGCTGCGATGGTCAACATTTGCTCCCATTGTTCCAATGCCTGATTAGCAACCGCATAATCAAATGCAGCTTTGGCATAGGGCTGAGCAATGGTTAGTGGATCTGACATAATGTGCTCTCCGCTTACATATCCGTGATAAGTTTATTAACGAGATCGCGGTTAGCATCAGTATCCAAATTGCGATTAATCAGTTTCTCTGCAGTTGCAATGACCATATCGGACATTTCAGCACGTAGTTCCTGACGAATGCGATTACGTTCGCTTTCTAACTCAGCTTGACCTTGCGCTACAAGACGGGCTTTTTCTTTCACGCCTTCAGCTTGGGCATCTTCGATAATCTGTGCTCGACGCTTATTACCTTGCTCAACTAACTCACTCGCACTTTTCTTCGCATCTTCAAGAACTTTGGCACCATTTGCTTTCGCGATGTCGAGTTCTTTTGCTGCGTTTTCAGTATGAATAAGTCCATCGGCAATATCACGCTGGCGTTGTTCTATTAACGCAGTAAGCGGCGGCCAGACATATTTCATACATAACCAAACAAAAATCACAAAGGAAATTGCTTGACCAAGCATGGTTGCATTTAAATTCATACCATCCTCACTATTTAAATAACGTTATGATAAATAACGGTAGTTTAGCTATTAAGCTACAGCAAAGATGATGTAAAGGCCGATACCAACACCAATCATAGGAACCGCATCGACAAGACCCATCATGATAAAGAACTGCGTACGTAACATCGGCATAAGATCTGGTTGACGAGCAACACCTTCAAGATATTTACCCGCTAAATTACCAATACCAGCAGCCGCACCTGCAGCGCCCAAACCAATCAGTAGTGCACCAGCAACATAAAGAACTGCACTTACAATATCCATGAATGACTCCAAAATTATTAAATAGTTAAAATGTAAATCGAACTTAGTTTATTAATGCTCTTCTGTTGCCATCGCAAGGTACACAACGGTTAGTACCATAAAAATGAAGGCTTGAAGGAACACAATAAGAATGTGGAATAGTGCCCATGGAACGCTGAGCGCCCATTGCATCCACCACGGCATCAACGCTATTAAGATGAAAATCATTTCACCTGCGTACATGTTGCCGAACAACCGAAGACCGAGAGAAATTGGTTTTGATATTAATGTCACTAACTCCAAAACTAAATTCACCGGGTAAAGCCATGGACTTTCAAAAGGTTGTGTCGTGAGTTCTTTAATAAAACCACTTAATCCTTTTGCTTTTAATGTGTAAATTATGATTAACATAAACACACCAAGCGCCATTGACATCGGCACATTGACATCGGCAGAAGGTAATTCACGGAAATGCTCAAAACCAAGTAAGCGAGCAAGTGCAGGAATAAAATCAACTGGCAATAAGTCAATTGCATTCATTAAGAAAACCCAAACGAAAATAGTTAATGCTAATGGACCAATTAACTTATCTTTTGTTTGAAATATTTCCTTAACAAGGTTGTTTACAAATTCATAGGTTATTTCAATAAAACATTGCAATTTACCAGGAACGCCACTGGTTCCTCGTGAAGCAACATATCTAAAGACACCGATAAATAGTAAACCTAACAACCAAACCATGAACATGGAGTCAATGTTAATGCTCCAAAAACCCTTACCCACAGTGAAGAATGTTAGATGATGCTCAATATAATCGTGAGCGGTAGTTACTGATTCCACCTTACGTCATCCTAAATTGAGGTTTGTTAAGTATCGGAGTTAAAAAACATCCTAAAAATGTAACGCTATAGGCCAATAACATAATTTTGTTATCAACCGGTATAAAACGAGCCACAGCTAATATCATTAAAGCGGTATAAACCCATTTAACCAACGTGTTAAGCTTGGCTAAATATCTAATATTAACGTCTTTATTTATCTTCAATTTATATGCCGCACTACCAAGTCCGAGCAATGAAGGAATAATGGCAATCGCAACACCTATAATTGCAGATTTCATACCAAACGTGTCATTTGTAATACAAATGGATATTATAAATAAAAATCCAAGTATTGACTGCCCGAGTAATATGATTTTTGCTGCAGAAAGAATATCGTTACAACCAGAGTCTGCTTTCATATTTAAATCCTCTACACCCTGTATCTTAACTATTACAACTCCTTTCTTACTTGTGTTTATTACAGAAAATATAAAACCGTTAATTAATCCTTATCAACACCATGTACAGGTTGAAGCAACATGAATACTGAATCATTTTTAATTTATCGTTCTTCTTAATGAAATTTCAAACGTCGATCTTATTTAAAAATATTAGAATAAGTTACATTTATTAACACACTTCGCTAATGATCTTATTTTTCAATACGTTTAAGCTAACTCTCTGCCGTATGAAATCTACGTGATCAGTTTTACGATATCCATTAAAATAAATGCAAACAATGATTACTATTTTTGGTGCTTGATGTTGCAAGCTAATATTTACATTATAATGTATATATTACGCATAACTAATCATTCATATGTTTTAATTTTTGTTTACATTAGAGAGATCTCGCCGTTTGTATTAACCCTATAAAAAAAAACGTTATTTTATCAATAAGTAGATCCTCTTCATTTCAATATAAATAACTAACCGATACATTAGGAATTATATTGTTAACAAAAAAGCATCACAACAAACTCTTTTTAGAAACCAAAATATAATGACGAAGAAGAAAGACACCTTTATTATAAAAGCAACAAACCGCCATCAACAACAGTACAGCTATGCGTTTTTTGATTATATAAACGCCAAAACAAAAGGTACGATCACTTGTCCTATACATGGGAATTTTGATCAACGACCCGATATTCACCTTGCCGGGCATGGCTGTCCTACCTGTTCGGGTAAGCTAAAAAAGAATATTGGTGATTTTATAGCTCAAGCAACAACCATTCATGGCGGTAAATATTCTTATATGGGATTTATCTATAAAGGGGCATTACAGAAAGGGGTTATATATTGTCAGATTCATGGTGATTTTGAACAATGTCCTAACGCACATCTTGCAGGAAAAGGCTGTCCAAAATGTGCATCGTCTTATCATCACTCACAAACAGTATATATAACAAAGGCTAATAAAATTCACCATAATCGCTATCAATACTCTAATGTGAACTACACGAGTGCGCTCCAAAAAATAGACATAACGTGTCTTATTCATGGTGATTTTTCTCAACGTGCTGATGCTCATTTACGTGGTAGTGGCTGTCCAAAATGTGTGAACAACAATCAAAAAAAAACCACAAAACAATTTATCATTGATGCAAGAAAAATTCATGGCAATCGGTATAACTATTCATTATTTGAATATCAGAATATGCGAACAAAAGGTATTATTATTTGCACTATTCATGATCAATTTACCCAATTACCGACCAACCATCTTGCAGGTAGTGGCTGTCCAAAATGTGCATTACAAAGAAGGAAAAAAATCAGTCAGATAAATAACCAACCGCCAATTAAATTATTACAATCTTATTGATAGTAAAAATAAAATACCGCTTATGCTTCTTAAGAAGAAAGCGTAAAGCATATAGTTTTTATCGTATTATTATTAATCCTCGATGACAGTCGATTATATTAAATATATAAAGCATTTATTTTTAACGTTACCATTAATAAAATAGCTCAATCATGTCGATTATATTTCAGGTAATTTAAAGCCTCTCAATACATCGATCCCTACACGCCGCAGTTTAGCTATAATGCATACCACTAAAAACGACAGTGGGTTATCTGACCATTGTCAGTTACACTACGACGACTCACTCAACATCTTAAATTAGTCACTCAGACGGCATATACCATGACACAGAAAAATAACCCGCTACACGGCATTACCTTAGAGAAAGTATTGGTTGAACTTGTAGAGCATTATGGTTGGAATGAACTAGGTGCACGTATTAACATCCGTTGCTTTAATGATGATCCAAGCATTAAATCAAGTCTTAAGTTCTTACGTAAGACTGAATGGGCACGTACTAAAGTTGAAAGTTTATACCTTGATATGCATCGCTAATAACCAGATATAAAAAAGCCGCTACATTCTTCGCTCATTGAACGAAAAATGTAGCGGCTTAGTAAACTTAATAGGGTATTAGTATTAACACATAAGGCTTCGACAACCACTAACTGACGCTATAATTGATATTAAATTGACTTATTGCAGTTGTAAAAACATGATCGCTTGTGGCTTTTCAGCAAAAGTAAAGTATTCAATATCTATGTTACGAAATAATGCATCTTCAACTTTAACTACTTTTTCGATCCAGCTAGCATCTGCAACAACCGCGACTTGAGTAATATGCTTTAAGCCTGCATGAACAAGATACTTTAATTCTTCTATAATTGCGGCTAATTCAATGCCCGAAAAATTGTTAATTTCTTCATAGATAACAATTCCACCATGATCGACAGTTTTCGCTTCCGCATCCATCAAAATGCGCTTCATGTCATCTTCTGTTACTTTTCCTGATAACGTAAAAGCCACCGCATTATCAATGCCAATATCAATCATAGTTAACATTTAACATTCCTTCTTCAATATTACGTCAATAATTAACCTTTATCTTTAGTTACTATGCTCTTTTATCCGCACAGCTTCAGCCACTAAACGCCAATGTTTACTCAAAATCATATTACAACAATAATAATTATCACCTATCAACTCGCTAGAATAGTTACCCACTTTTTTTGTGGATAACAGTGATTTATATTTAGATATCAATACTATATTATTTTCAATAGCAAATATTTGAAAATAAAAAAGCCGCACTGTGTAAGTGCGGCTAGGATGTTGCACTTAATGTACTTATACATAGCACATCAAGTTTATTACGCTTCGTCACTCATTACGTTGAGCTTGGCGTGTCCGATAACTATGTATGGACCCATATTTTGACGAAGAAGCAAGAGTTTTACGGTATTACTATCCAAATTGTTAACAACTAAGAGTGTTACCTTAGAAGCTTTTACGTATTTCACTTACTGTTACGCGTTGCAACTTGATTGCTATTAATAACGGGTTAAATAGGTCTACCAATAACAACCGGAACCTGAATCTCTAAGTTAGATGAAAACAGCTTATTTCCTCCGTAAGCTTGATGATATATCTCAGTTCAGGTTAATTAAACTATGGTAGATAAATCGATAATAGGCAAATTTAAAAATGTAATCTTTAACAAAAATCATAATCAATAATGATATCTACCTGTAAATTATATTAAGAATCAATATATTACAAAATTATAATATGATAAAAAACAGTTAAATACCTAATAAAATTTTGTTACTAATAATCATTGTCAATAATACTATTTATCATTCATTCTTATAATTTGATTGCTTTCTGTGAAAACGTACTCATAATATTAAAATATTTACGCCCTAAACTCATCAAAAATGAAACCAAAGATTTCATAGCAAATATCAAAAAACGTGATCTAACTTTGAGATTTAAAATTCCACAAAAAAACTAGGAAAAATTCTTAATCCATTTATCAATAGTATCGGTATCGTCTCGCTATAGTGATTTGTCTTATTAATACAAATCTTATTTAAGCCCTAAGAGATCCAGCCGATGGAATTATCAATACTTAAACGAGTCCGCAAGCCCACGCTTGACCTATCGCCAAAAGAACGTCGTAAACTATGGTTTTCTCCTTTTTTAAAGTCCTATTTAGTAGTTTTCGTTAGTTATATGGCCATGTATTTGGTCCGTAAAAACTTCAACATTGCCCAGAATGACATGATTTCTGATTACGGCATGAGTTTAACCCAGCTTGGTACTATCGGTCTTGGATTCTCAATTACTTACGGTGTTGGTAAGACTGTTCTAAATTACTGGTCTGGCGGTAAGAATGCGAAAAACATTCTTCCTTTAGGTCTCTTATTATCAGGTTTTTGTATTCTTGGTATGGGCTTAGTCATGGGACCAAGTTCTAGCCAATTTATTATGATGACCATCCTTTATGCCGCATCTGGTTTCTTCCAATCAGGTGGTGGTTCAAACTCAGTAGTAACCATTACTAACTGGACACCACGTAATCGTCGTGGCCTTGGCGTTGGTTTCTGGAACATATCACATAATGCCGGTGGTGCATTAGCCGCTGCTGTTGCTATGTTTGGTGCTGATTACTTCTTTGGTGGTGATGTAAAAGGGATGTTCATTTTCCCAGCAATTATCGCTATCATTATTGCAATCATCGGCTTCTTTATGGGTAACGATAGCCCTGAAGCTTATGGTCTTGGTACTGTAGAAGAACTTTTTGAAGAACCCATTTCAGAAGAAGATAATGCAGTTAAAGAAAACAAACTGACTAAAATGGAAATTTTTAAGAAATATGTTCTCTTTAACAAAGTGATCTGGTTACTTTGTTTTGCTAACGTCTTTCTTTATATCGTACGTAGCGGTATTGACCAATGGTCAACAGTTTATGCACACCAAATTTTAGGTTTCTCTAAAGATGTTGCAAACTCTGGCTTTACCATGTTTGAAGTGGGTGCTTTAGTTGGTACATGTTTATGGGGTCTATTATCAGACTTATTTAATGGTCGTCGTGGCGCGGTATCTTGCATTGCTTTAATTGGTATTGTATTTACCCTAGGTTACTACCAACACGCTGATTCTATCTTTGCTTATAAAGCATCATTGTTTGCACTTGGCTTCTTAGTATTTGCGCCGCAATTACTGATTGGTGTGGCAGCTATCGGTTTTGTACCTAAACAAGGTCTAGCCGCAGCTGACGGTGTTAAAGGTACATTTGCTTACCTAATTGGTGATTCATTTGCAAAAATTGGTCTTGGCTATATTGCAGAAGGTAACCCATTCTTTGGTCTTGATGGCTGGACTGGTACTTTTGCCGCAATTAAAGCTGCTGCGATCGCTTGTTTTGTATTAATGGCTGTTGTTGCTTTATTTGAAGAAATTAAAATCCGCAAATTAGCACAACAACCCGCTATAAATTAATACTACTTTAAATAATAAAAACGCCTATCATTAAATTAATGGTTGGCGTTTTTTATTATCAATAACAATATATATACTAACAATCATGCTATAGAATAAGTTATCAAAGCATATATTCTATCAATAAATGTGCCATTCCAAGCCCCATTGATACCGTCCCTGTTTCAGCAATAATCTGATCTCTTTCTTTAAAAAATAACTCTAAGTGAGGGTGTCAATAAGTGGCATCAATCGCAGCACCTTGTACTGGGCGACATCCCATGTAACAAGGAAATATTATGGCATAGTTTTACTCATGCTGTAATTGCCTCTAATAATGGTGAAGTCGTTCTATTTCCACATCATATGGTGATAACGACAATTAATAAAAAAGGGGTTATTGATCATCTTTTAGTTCAACGAGATAAATACTTATCGTTTATCTATTTATAAAACAACAGTATTAACTTTACATCCTCTATTAATTAACTTATTGCGTATAAAACAATTTCATAGCTTTTAGTAAAAGTCTTTTACTTATTTATACTTTGTAATAACCAATTAATTAACCTATTATACGCGCCTACTCACAGGGACCGTAACTAATTGATTTAATTAAATCATATTCAAAGGATAATTATAAAACAAAATAAATTGTGAGATTATGACTGAACATTTTAAATATATTCTTATGGAATTCATTAATTTCATTTTTATTCTAATTCTTGTTACGCTACCTATTCTTACTGTTCGTTACGATGTCTTAACGTTACATAATAATATACCCGAACAATCACTAACAGAATGGAGTGAAGAAATATTATTAACTATTACAGCGGGATCTTTTTTGTTTATTAGCTTCATAGATAGAAAATATCATCATGGCTTTATATTAATTTCAGCTTTCTTTTATTGTATATTAATTAGAGAACTCGATTCATTTTTTGATAATTTAGTCTTTCATGGATTTTGGATTTATCCAGCGATAATCACTGCAATTACAGCACTTTATTACTCTATACAAAAACGAAAAAATACACTTAACACATTATATTTATTTGTAAAAAACAAAAACTTTCCAATATTATGTATTGGATTAGCCATTATTTTTGTATTCTCTCGATTATTTGGTATGGAAGTTTTTTGGCATCAAGTAATGAATTCTGATTTTCAGCGTATTGTAAAAAATATTGCGGAAGAAACTACTGAACTATTAGGTTATACAATAATAACGTATGCTGCAGTTAATTATATTTTTTCATTCAATAACAAAAAACAAATTAATAATTTAACATTATCGTCAGCCATAAATGATTATGGCTGATTTTCTGATAAAACAATTAAGCATTAGATGATTCAATACTCATCTGTAATACATCTTCACCCGCCACAGCAAAATGTAACTCAATACTACCTTTCGAGGTGATATTTTTTATTAATTTTATATCATGTTGACTATATTGTTTTAAAACAAGCTCATGAATTTCAGAAATTAATTTATCTTTATCCACTGTAGCTGTATTTTTTTTGCTCTCAAACCACATAAAACATTTCACACACTGATTATAAACACAGTGATAATAAACTAAAACAATCGTTTTCAAAAACACATAACTGTTAACAAATATTAACCGCATCGCAAATATAACCATAAAAAATAACAATTGGGTCAAATTAGGTACTATTCAGATTAAAGCATGATTTTTGAATGTATTAAAACTTACCGCTTATAACATCTCACCGTTGCGTCATGGACTAAAGTTAACATTCCCCTTTAATTAACGGCATGATACCGAAAATAGGTATCATTTAACAAAAATAAATAGACAACTAAATGTAAGCCATTTTTATTAACTATTCTTCATTTCAGTAATAACAATAAAAGTTCACTACGTTAATCGTATCCTTAATATATAAAAGATTTCATTCTTAGTGTGTAATAATTATGCCTAAAAAATCAGTATCCATAATAAATAACTCATATTTTTTAAATAATATTTGACGGTTGCTATCAACCCCGATATAAATGTAATTGATAGCTATTTACATTTATATTAAATAATCAAACTAATAACGTTAATATACTTTTAATCTCAATTTTATTAGCTACTTTTCCTATTATCAGACTATGTTCGGAGAAATAATAATGGCAAATAGTATTGCCTTATTGGGAAACCCAAACTGTGGCAAAACCACATTATTTAACATTTTAACGGGTTCAAGACAACGCACAGGCAACTGGGCTGGTGTAACCGTTGATAAAAAAGAAGGACTTTATCACTACCATAACCAAATTGTTACGGTGGTAGATTTACCTGGTATTTATTCAATGAGCTCCTTTGATGAGCAAGGATCTCTTGATGAACAAATTGGATGTAAATATATTTTAAGTGGTGAAGCGGATCTTGTGGTTAATATTGTTGATGCCGCCAATATTGAACGTAATCTCTACTTAACATTACAATTACTTGAAATGAATGTTCCCTGTCTAGTTGTGCTCAATATGCTAGATATTGCTCGCCAAAAAAGCATTATCATTGATAGTGAAAAATTATCCGCTCAACTTGGTTGCCCAGTCGTCAGTTTAATTGCAAATAAAAACAAAGGTGTCGAACCATTAAAAGCAGCAATAGAAAAACAACTTATTGCGCCTCAATTATCTCAATTTAAAACAGAATTTCCAGCACCGTTACATCAAGCAATCACACAATTAGCAGCAGAAATCCCTACCACATTAATTGCAGATAACAATAAAGAATGGTTAGCATTACGACTACTTGAATCTGACATTTCAGCACAACATCATGTTATAAATACGAATATTCCTACTCACGTAACACATTATCAACATTCACTTTATCAAACATACCATGAACAGGCTGATTTATTAATTGCTGATGCTCGCTATCAAACCGTCGCCAATCTCATCCATCAATGTACCTCTCATGAACAGGCAACACAGCACAAATTAACCCAATGGATCGATTCAATCGTCCTTAATCGCTATCTCGGCTTGCCGATCTTTTTGTTCGTCATGTACTTAATGTTTTGGTTTGCAATTAACATTGGTGGCGGGCTCCAACCTATTTTTGATCAAGGCTCAGCCGCAATCTTCATTCATGGTACTGCGTGGCTATGCCAATATCTCGGTTTACCTGTTTGGTTAACGGCCATTTTGGCACAGGGCCTTGGCGGTGGTATCAATACAGTAATGCCATTTATTCCTCAAATAGGATTAATGTTCGTATATCTTTCAGTATTAGAAGACAGTGGCTACATGGCACGAGCGGCATTTGTTATTGACCGCTTAATGCAATCAATAGGCTTACCAGGAAAATCCTTTGTGCCATTAATTGTTGGATTTGGTTGTAATATCCCATCGATCATGGCCTCTCGTACACTTGAAACCCCAAGAGATCGGATTCTAACGTCCATGATGGCACCCTTTATGTCTTGCGGTGCTCGATTAGCTATTTTTGGTGTTTTTTCTGCTGCGTTTTTTCAAGGCATGGGAAGCTTGATTGTTTTCTCTCTCTATCTACTGGGTATTTTTGTCGCAGTTCTTACTGGCTTTATATTAAAGAAAACGTTATTAACGGGTGAGCCATCGCCCTTTATTATGGAATTACCGACATACCATGTACCCAGTGTTAAAACAACATTGATCCATAGCTGGAGTCGTCTGCGGGGATTTTTAGTTAAGGCTTGCCGACTTATCATTCCTATTTGTATGATTGTGATGGCGCTAAATAGTGTTACGTTTTCTGGACGAGTTATTGAACCGGGTCAGCAACAACAGTCAGCATTATCTGATATTGGCCGTTGGGTAACACCTGTCTTATCCCCTCTGGGAGTGAGTCAACAAAATTGGCCTGCAAGCGTTGGTTTATTAACGGGTTTCTTAGCTAAAGAAGTTGTCGTTGGTACACTTAATACCCTTTATAGTGCTGAATTAGCCAATAAGCAGATCATAGATGGATCACACTCGTTCCATCTATTCGCTGAATTAAAAACAGCATGGCAAGATACGATTAATGGTGTAGTAAATAGCTTTTCATTAACTACGCTTAAAAATCCAATCAAAGCCAGCGAAGCTGATGGCACCATGAATACCACCTCAATGGGGCAAATGCAGAATCAATTTGGATCAATGGCGGGCGCATATGCATATTTAATTTTTGTTTTATTGTATGTGCCATGTGTATCGACAATCGGAGTTATTGCGAAAGAAATTGGTCGTAACTGGGCTTGGTTTTCTACTTTCTGGGGAATCGCTGTTGCTTATGCATTAGCGATAGGTTTCTACCAAACTGCAACCTTTATGGCACATCCAATAGCCACCATCAGTTGGGTGATTTTTGCAGTATTACTACTCACCAGTTTCATTGTTGGAATTCGTTATTTAAGTAAAAAAGTTGATTGGCAAATGTCAATTCCAACCACAGCACTACAACATAAAAGTGGAGGATGTCATTAATGACTAGCTTAATTGCCGTGAGAAATGCGATACGAACAGCGAAAATCATTTCACTAATTCAGCTCACCAAAAAATTTAACAGTGAACCACAATGGCTATTGATATTACTTGATGATTTAATCAAAAGAGGAAAAATAGAACGTTGTGAGCCAATAAAAACATGCAGTCAAGAGTGCCAAGGGTGTCAAACAAACCCACAAGATATAACTTATCGCTGGCGTGATGAGGAAATAATCATCGTAAATATTTAAAAATACCAACATTCTCCGCCTAAAAAAATGCTGTAATGCTGTATACCTAATAATTAATAAGCATTAATACGCAAAAAAGCAAAACGGCTTTAGACATATGTCCAAAGCCGTTTTCCTGTTCACTATATTCTGCGTTCCACTTCAGAATATCATCTTAGCGTTCCATCTAAGATGCTTACAACTACTTATGCTTCAGCATTCAGTAACGCTAGTGATTGCTGTGCAATCACAAATTCTTCATTGGTTGGAATAACCATCGCTAATGGCGTATTTGGCTGGCTAATAATACCTTCAGCGCCAAAACGAGCCGCTTCATTACCCGCAACATCTTCACGGTAACCAAAAATCTTCAATAAACGCATAATTTCACGACGTACAGGTAATGAATTCTCACCAATACCGCCAGTAAAGATAATACCGTCTAGTTCATCTAATGCGACCATATAAGACGCGATATATTTCGCAGCACGGTAACTAAAGACTTCAAATGCAAGTTTAGCGTCATGATTCCCCGCGTCCATTGCTTCAATAATGCCACGACAATCGCTAGTTAAGCCTGAAATACCTAAGAAACCAGAGTTGCTAACAAGTTCGTTATGTAAACGTTCTGGCGTCCAACCTTTCTTTAATAAATATTCAAGAATACTTGGATCAATATCACCACAACGTGTGCCCATCATCAGACCAGCAAGTGGGGTGAAACCCATTGAAGTATCAATACTCTCACCATTTTTAACAACACATACAGATGCGCCATTACCAAGGTGAACCGAAATAAAGCTTGATGCTTCAACAGGTTTATTAATTCGTTTCGCAGCTTCACGAGTAACATAATAGTGGCTTGTGCCATGAGCGCCATAGCGACGAATATTATATTGCTGACAAACTTCTTTAGAAATTGCATAAGTATATGCTTTTTCTGGCATGGTTTGGTGGAAAGCCGTATCAAACACAGCAAACTGTGACAATGTAGGGAAAGCTTTTGCTGCAGCGCGCATACCCAAAACATGGGCAGGATTATGTAACGGAGCTAAATCGCTCAACGCTTCAATATCAACCATTACTTGCTCATCAACATGAACAGTAGAATTAAACTTAGTTCCACCATGCACAACTCGATGACCAATTGTCACGATATTGTCTTTCATACCAAGCTCATCAACTAAAGCAACAATACGATCAATTGCTTGCTGATGATGACCATCAAGGCCATTGAGTTTGAACTCTTGTTTTACACCGTTAACTTTCCAGCTAACAACGGCTTCAGGAAGATTAAAACACTCACCAAGACCACTTAACGTAGCTTCACCGGTTACTGTATCAATCAATGCGAATTTAAGTGAAGAACTACCAGAATTGATTACAAGAACTAAAGAATTGCTCATGGTTATCTCATCAGAATATTTAAGGGCGAATTTCGGATTTATTAACAACATCCAGTTTTTTTTTACTCAGTTCAATGCGTAATATTCATTTAACTCAGTAAGTATATTCTACCCCATACTACTCAATTTTTTTTTAATGTCTCAACTTTTGTTTCAAAAACCACTTAAAAATTTAAATTTTACTGGCTTAGATCAATTTAAAGACTAAAAATCGATTTAATTCGCATAAATCTGCACCATTTAATCAAATTAAGTTGAATTTAATATGTAAATTTTTTCATATTTTAAGCTGTCATTAATAACAATACGTGAAATTTCAATCAAAAAGTTCAAATAAACGTCATTTTAGCGCTATTATTTCAATCGAGTGATGGCATAGACTTAATAAAAATAATATTACCAGCTATGCATTCTTACAGCGAATACTAAATAGTAAGAAAACATTACCGATCACAAATAATTCGCTTTTTTTAGAGTCAATAACAAATTATTAATCTGCTGATGGATTATCCATTGTTATATAATAATCATAAAGACGATCAATATTGGCACTACACATAATTGCCATTGCTGCTTTTAACTGTGATTGTGACCAATTCCACCATTGCATTTCAAGTAATAAACTAATTTGCGGCACTGTAAATCGTTTTTTAATACACCGTCCTGGATTACCCACAACGATCGAATAAGGGTCAACATTTTTAGTAATTACTGCACGAGTTCCAATAACAGCACCATCACCAATAATAACACCCGGCATAATCACACATTCAGCGCCTAGCCAAACATCATTACCAATAACAGTATTTCCTGCTCGTTCGAAGCCACTTTTTACTCCATCACCGAATTCAGCAAAATCAAACGGAAAAGATGAAATCCAATCATGTCTATGACCTTGATTACCGGCCATCATAATTACAACGCCACTGGCAATTGAACAAAAGCGACCAATAATGAGTCTATCAACATCACCAAAAACACCCGATTGCCACACTTCATTACTTGATTGATCACCTAATAAATAATGAACACATTGATCTTCAAAGTGATCCTGATGGTAATAGCCTGAATAATAGCTATAATCACCCACCTCTATATTTGGGTTAGTAATATGTTGCTTAATTTCATAACCGCCAATCCAAGATGGAAAAATATTCAACGCCATAACTCGCTCCTTGATACTCAACATTTACCACAAAACAGCATATCATAACTGAAATACTCATTATGATGGATCAACTATGACACTCAATCATTTACACAATGCTTACTTAGGTGAGCTTTATGGTATTAGCTTTTTTACTACATTTATTGAACAGTATAGTGACAATAACTGTAACAACAAATTGCAAGCCTTATTAAAGATTGAAATAATTACCGCAAAAAAGTTAAAAATAGCATTAATTCCATTAGGTATAACATGCCCAAATTATGATCAAAAAATGGCACAAAAAGGGGTTGAAGATGCAAGTAAATGGCTACATCTACCATGGACTGCATTAATTGATACGATGGTTGCTTGGGTTGCTCCTTATCAACAACGTTATCAACAGCAGGCTGAAAATGCACAACAACACCAAAAAATATTTAATTTAGTTGCTGACCATGAAAATGCTATTTATTACTTTTTAGTTGCGGAACAAGCTAATTCACCTGATAGTCTGCAAATATTACAGCGCTTCATCGATAATCATACGCTATAGCGGGAGTATGGTTAGCTATAAAGCAAAGAACCGGTGGCTCTATTATTTAATCATCACTTGATAACTTACTCGTGTCGTAACACCAGCCTCAAGTTCGCCAAATAATTGCCAAATAATGCCACCCTGATACCCAGAATCGTTAAGACCATCAGGCGTCAAAATTTGGCAACGCAATGACGACGGTAAATAACTATTGCTACAATCAATGATCGCTGTCGACACCATAAATAGAGGAATAGCCGCAGAAATATTAATGTTTGAAATAGCACTATTGGTGCTATTAACAACATAAATATTGTATTCAATCACATCGCCAGGCTTAGCATCGATCAAGGTTGATGCTTCACTACGTTGCGTAATATTTGTCACTGTTTTAGTTAGAACCACATTCTGAAAGGTTGAAGCGTACACAGTATAACTAGTTAAATTTAATGAAAAAAAAACAAAAAAAACACCAATATACTTCAACATAATTCCGCCTTTATAGACATTCATCATAAATAATAAATTTATTACTTATGATTTTATTGTCTCATTACTTATTCATTGTCTTATTTCTAAGAAAAAAACGACAAAAGCAGTAACAGAACGATGATCAAGATACGATTTTTTACGGGGAATGTAACTTCAACTAAAATCTACTGGCCAATATATGGTTAACTAAGGCAAAAACAAGCTTACATTGATGGCACTAAACCAACTATAATAATAAAAACATTTATAAACAATGTGTTAAAAAAAACGATATCTTAAATTTTCAATGATTTTATCGATCCCTTGATCATCGTTCCATGACCTAATAATTTTACTTATCACACTCCTTCCTTCATAATATCTACCATTAATTATGTATAATTATTCATTTTTATTAGGCTATAAAAATAAACCTGATTACCACTATTTAACAGCCACTGTTAAATTATCTCCTATACTTCAATATATTGAAGTATAGGAGTGACGTTATGCCTAAGAATTCAATCCAATTTCAGAAAGGCTTTTCTATACCCGTATTT
>NZ_NPIB01000016.1 GCF_002849605.1 Photobacterium carnosum | reverse complement strand
TATATATTGCAGCATTACAACACTAAGCGGGGCCATAGTTATAACAACTATTTACCGCCAGTGGTGATGGAAGCAGCCGCTTAATTTAAACACCTATAAAGGTGTACAGTTTTACTTGACCACTTCATCCCTGCTGTTCCTCGTCCCTAAATACGCCTACTTCTTCACTTTAAACTTATCCAGTAAAGCATTCGCTTCCGCTTTTGTGTCACCCTCACCTTTTAAAACGATATCTTGCAGCAAATCAACTGCACCGCCAATATCATTCATTTCAAGATAGGCCTTCGCCAGATCCAACTGACCCGCATATTCGCCGGCACTGTCGACATCAAATTGACGAATATTAGCAAACATATCAGGAAACTCTTTCAAGCCAACATCAAGGTTTAATGGTTTCTCATCTGGATCTTCTTGATGATAATTAGGATCGTCAGCTAACAATTCATCAATGCTGATATAATTAGATAGCTTAGCCGTCGCTTTAATATCTTCTTGCGCTAAATCCGGTTGTTTAGACCAATCTTCACGCTCAAGTTCAGGCTCAGCGACCATGCTTTGCCAAACAGCAGCTTCATCTTCTGCTAATACATCTTCATTATCAGCAATCGCGCTATCAGCGGTTACTGCTAATAGCTGATCTCGCTCATCATTATTAAGTCCACGTTGCGGCGTAACCACAGCAGAATCTGAACCATCAAACAACAACGCATCCATATCTAAACCAGCAGAATCAGCTCGATCTTGTTTAGCTTCAGGTGATTGATCAACCTCAGATGTCACATTTTCAGATGCTGATTGTGATTTAAATCCACATTCAATCGCGTACTGTTCTAACTCATGCTGCTCTTCAAATGAGGCAAATAACGCTTCATTTTCATCAAACTCCGGTAACGTTCTGACATCAATATTATCAAACGCATATTCCAGATGACGCGCAGTATCAAACGGAGAACAATCAGACTCAGCATTAGCACTATCATTCTCAGTAGCTGCTGGTTGACGATGCTCAGCCGCTTGTGCCGCTAGTTGCAGTTGACGAGCTACATTATCGATAGCGATTTGCTCATCAATATCTGAACGCTCATCCATTTGTTCTAATGGTAGCGCTTGCGGATCATCAAAAGCTGAGTTTTCATCAAATTCAGGTAAATCATCCAAACTTAGCGGTGTGTTATGTACAGCATCCGCGGCTGGCAGCGCTGACATTTCATCTTCAAAATGATCAAATGCTGCTTGCTCATCGAAATCAGGCAGATCATCAAGATTAAACGCTGTTGCAGTCGAATCTGCAGCTAACAGTTCATCTAATAAATCAGTACTGTTTTCCGCTAATTCAATATTGCTATCAAATGGCAGATCATCGTTAAACTGGGTAAATAAAGCATCTAATTCATCTTGAGAGACTACAGTTGTACCCTCTAATTCAGCAGCAGTAGTGCCTTCTGACTTATCTACGTCTTGGGTTGGTGCTTGTGCTTGTTGTAAGATCTCATCTAATAACGCTTGATCAGATAATGGTTTATCGATTTCATTATCATCTTCAGCTGATGCTGATGCTGATGAAATAGTCGCTTCGTCGTATTCAGATAAATCAAAATTAGTATTATCGTCTTCACTCAGGGATTTTTCCCATAACGCAGCAAGTGCTTCATCTGCACTAGGCTCTGGCTTTGCATCAAGCTCATCCAGCGCACGCTCCATGTCTTCCAGACCAATAGCGTTATCGTTAGAGACTGAGATAGTACTAAGGTTATTATCAAATGTATTGCTATCAAAATCAGTATCAGTCGCAATGATTGCTGATTGATCAACATTACTTTCTGTAGTTTTAGTACCGTCAGCTACATTCGCGGTAATAACCGTCGCACTATCGTTTTTATTGATAACCTGATGAGGCTCGATATCTGCGAACAAATCATCATCAGCAAATAAATCATCAAGATCGTCATCATGATCAGTGCCCATCAAGTCAATGGGTGGTACAACAGCAACAGTATTATCACCATCACTTATAGGCGCAGGTAACGTGGGTTGTTCAGGATCTTCTTTCTTACGACGGAACAATAATAATGCTAATAATGCCGCAATTAAACCACCAGGAATAATGCCTGCAGCAGCCAGTGCCCACGGATTATTCGTCAACCGATCAAGCCATGTTTCAGGTGTTGGTTCTACCACAACTTCTGGTTGCTTTTGTTGTTCTAGAAATGACACCATTTGTTGGCGAATACCATCACTTTCAGTCACTTGATCTTTTAATGTCGCCATATCTTGCTGCATAGCAGATAACCGTAACCGTAATGCATGGTTACTTTCTACTAGCGCATTCATTTTAACATCAGCAACATCAACTTGTGGTTGTGCTGGTTTCGCAGGAATAATCGTCTTATTATCCCCATCAATAGCTAACGCGGCACTGTTTACCGCTGATGCCGAAGTCGTATCTTCAGGCTTAACTAATGCTTCAGTTGATTCCGTTTGAGGCGTTGCCACCTGTGGCTTAGGCGATAATTTAATCACTTTCACGGGGGTTTTAACAGCCATTGATGACTGCTCTGCCACTTGCTGATCAGCTAAACGTCTCTTTTTTAATGTAGTCGCATAAGGCGCACGTAATTGATCGGCTGCTAATTTTCGACTAACAGAACTAATACGCTGCTGTTGAATTTGATCCATTGTTGGTAGTTTTAAATAACTACCTGGTAATAACGAATGGATATTATTATTTTCAAAAGCATCATGGTTAAGATCGTAGATAGCACCAATAACTTTAAAAATAGAGATATCATTATTTGGCAAATGGCGTGACGCAATACCCCACAACGTTTCATTTTCATACGTTGGGCCATAATTACGTGCCATTGCTGACGATGTCGAAAACTGTTTTGTCGGTACGTCTAGTTGGCTCGTGGCGGTATCTCGGTTAAGAGTTGCGTACGAGCTGTCTTCATTCGCGGGACCTACTATACGTATAGTATTTGCATTCACTACCGGTAAGTAAGAAGAAATAGTAACAAAAGCTACTGGTAGTACCATACGTTTAAGTATTTTTGGGATGTTAGACACTGCCTACATTCCTCTTTGGCAGAGATAAAATTGCTCGACATCGTATACAACGACTTCGAAATAATAGTTTCTTGATGATAACAATGTAGTCATAACGACCACTATCAATAACGCTTAAATAACTACATTTAAGCACAATAAGCGTCATATTATGTCAAGTTATCAGCAAAAGAAAAGCTAGCAGCTAACGAAATAAAAAAGCGACAGGCTTGCACCCATCGCTTTGTTATTTTGTTAGCAAGTTTGCTCGCACTATTCATGTTGATACACAGTAATAATGCGATCTAGACCTTACTTTTAATACGGCTAATTACAAATAATCTGCAATCAGCTTTTCAGCGATTTGAACGCTGTTGGTTGCTGCACCTTTACGGACGTTATCAGCGACAATCCACATGTTAAGTCCACATGGATGACTGATATCTTCACGAATACGGCCGATCATTACATGATCTTTACCAACGGCATCTGTTACTTGTGTTGGGTATTCATTATTAGGGAATACTTCAATACCATCAGTATTTTCAAGTAAGTTAATCACATCATCTAATACAATCGGTTGATGCGTTTCAACATGTACTGCTTCGCCATGACCAAAGAATGATGACACACGCACACACGTTGGGTTCACACGAATACTTGAATCGCCTAAAATCTTTTGCGTTTCCCACACCATTTTCATTTCTTCTTTGGTGTAGCCGTTGTCCATAAACTCATCAATCTGTGGAATACAGTTAAATGCAATTTGCTTATCGTAAGCTTTGGTTTCAATTGGCAAACCATTAAGCAGTTTTGCTGTTTGCCCTGCTAGTTCATCGATGCCTTTACGGCCTGAACCAGAAACAGACTGATAAGTCGCAACGTTAATACGATCAATACCGTAAGCATCTTGAATTGGCTTCAGCGCAACTAACATTTGAATCGTTGAACAGTTAGGATTAGCGATAATGTTACGGTTACGATAATCTGCAATCGCTTCTGGGTTCACTTCTGGAATAACTAGCGGTACATCATATTCGTAACGGAATTCAGAGGTATTATCGATAACGATAACACCTTGTTCAGTGGCAATAGGTGCCCAATGGCGTGATGCTTCCGCACCTGCTGAGAACAAAGCAATTTGCACTTGGCTCCAGTCGAAATCGTCTACATCACGAACGCGCTTTGATTTACCTTTAAAACGTAACGCTTTACCTGCGCTACGATCACTTGCCAGCAAGTAAAGATTGCGAACAGGAAAATTACGTGCTTCTAGCACTTCGACCATAGCTTCGCCTACTGCGCCTGTTGCGCCAAGTATTGCGATATCATATTCCTGACTCATTGAGTGACCTCTACTACTGTAAAACCTAATTTAGCCAGCGACTCTACCGCAAACTCGGCCTTCGCCGCTACTGTAATCGCACTATATTCACGTCGATCCCAGTAATTTTTACGCATTAGATCAAATGCGGTGGCCATTTTGCGGTTATCGTCACCAGCTGCTAACATTTCACGACGGAAAATACCGTCGTCTTTACGGACATCATAAACTAACTGGATCAAGCTAAATAACGTTACTTCGTCCCATTGTCTGCTTAATTGCACTTGCGGTACAGGCGCAATCGGTAATAAGTCACTCGCTAACACATGGTGTTTACTACTCAAAAACTGACAAAAACGGTTAAACACCATCGTGGTTCCACGCGCTTTACCTTCAAGCCCATATCCTGCCACATGGGGAGTCGCAAACGCTAATAGCGGTAATAATTCCAAATCAACTAACGGTTCTTGCTCAAACACATCTAACACGGCGGTTAATGTTTTACCTGAACCATTGGTTGCAGCTTGTAATACTTGTTTTAGGGCCTGATTATCCACCACAGGACCACGCGCTGCATTGATTAAAATCGCATTTGGCTGCATCGCTGCTAGAAAATCAGCATCCACTAAATGATGGGTTGGATAATCGCCAGCACGTGTTATCGGAGTATGAGTAGTGATCACATCACACTCTGCCAATAAACGCTCAAGTGAATCAAACTGACGCTTATCACCTTGTGCTTGCTTTAGCGGATCATTTAATAAATAACGAATACCGAGCGCATCAAGACATTTGGCTAAATACGTTCCTACGTTACCCGCACCGATAATGCCGATAGTGCGATCAAATATAGAAAAATCCTGTTGCTGGCCTAATACCATCAAGCTACTTAATACGTATTCTGCAACGCCTACTTTGTTACAACCGGGCGCTGCGGTAAACGTAATACCCTTTGCGGCTAATAAATCCTGATCGACATGATCTTGACCTGCGGTTGCGGTACCCACAAATTTAAGTTTATCGGCTTTAGCAATAAGATCTGCATTCACTTTGGTTACAGAGCGAATCATTAAGGCATCAATACCCACTAAATCATCTGCGGTTAAAGTACGTCCAGGTTTTGCAATAACGTCACCTAACTGGCTAAATAATTGCTGAGCATACGGCATGTTTTCATCGATAAGGATTTTCATTAAGGCTTTCCCTGCTTTACTTAATCAGCGCCGAATAAATCTCGGGTATAAACTTTATCTTGTACGGCTTCAAGTTCGATCGCCATACGGTTAGACACAATAACATCAGACATTTCTTTAAAGGTGTCGAAATCTTTTATCACTTTAGAATTAAAGAATTCATCTTCTTCAAGTACCGGTTCAAATACCACTACTTCAATGCCTTTGGCTTTTATGCGCTTCATAATACCTTGAATGCTTGATGCGCGGAAATTATCAGATCCTGATTTCATGATTAAACGATAAATACCAACAATTTTAGGCTGTTTCGCTATGATGGAGTCAGCAATAAAATCTTTACGAGTAGTATTCGCATCAACAATAGCACCAATAATATTATTCGGCACATCTCGGTAATTAGCGCGTAATTGCTTGGTATCTTTAGGCAGACAGTAACCACCATACCCAAATGAAGGATTATTATAATGGTTACCAATTCGAGGATCTAAACCAACACCTTCAATAATTTGACGACTATCTAAGTTTAGCGCTTCAGCATAACTATCAAGCTCATTAAAATAAGCAACCCGCATAGCAAGGTAAGTATTTGAAAATAACTTAACCGCTTCAGCTTCTGTTGATTCAGTAAATAACACCGCGATATCTTGTTTTTCCGCGCCTTGCTTTAAAAGATTTGCAAATTTCTCAGCACGATCTGAACGCTCACCCACGATAATACGCGAAGGATATAAGTTATCATAAAGGGCACGACCTTCACGTAAAAACTCAGGTGAGAACATAATATTATTAATACCAAATTGTTGTTTGATACTTTCAGTATATCCAACCGGAACCGTTGATTTGATAACCATCATCGCCGTTGGATTTTTTGCTATAACATCTTTAATCACCGCTTCTACTGAGCTGGTATTAAAATAGTTAGAGATTGGATCATAATCTGTTGGGGTTGCAATAATCACAAACTCAGCACCATCATAAGCATGTGTTGCGTCAGTTGTGGCAATAAGGTTCAACATTTTGTGTTGTAAAAAGTCTTCAATCTCCTGATCAACAATGGGAGATAAACCTTGATTAATAAGTGCAACTTTCTCTTCGATAATATCAAGTGCTACAACTTCGTTATGCTGTGATAACAAGACCGCATTAGACAAACCAACATAGCCTGTACCTACGACAGTAATCTTCATTACTCACCCCAATAAATTAATGTGTAAGTAATGATTATTCACTGCTTACTTATTATGACTTAGTTTAACTGAAAACAATTTAGAAAGAAAAAATCTCAAGCTATCTACGATCTATTTACCACGTGATCGAGCCCAAAAGGCACCAGAAAAAACACGCTAATATTCTACGGAAAACACGAACTCTACGACACGCAGATAGTAGATGGCAGATTCCCTATCTCGTTCGTAACTTCACGGTAGGGAATAACGGGGGATTTAGACACAAAAAAAACGACAGGCTTTCACCTATCGCTTCTTATTTACGCTGTGATTCTCAAAAAACGAAATCTCGCTACTCGAAACCTCGTCCCTCGAAAACTAATTCTTACGCTTCGTATTTCTTGATGACTAGTGTTGCGTTTGTGCCACCGAAACCAAAGCTATTAGACATAACAGTTTTAAGTTCAACATCGCGCTTTTCAGTTACGATATCAAGACCTTTAGCTGCTTCATCTAGGTTTTCAATGTTGATACTTGGCGCAACAAAGCCGTGCTCTAGCATTAACGTTGAGTAGATCGCTTCATGAACACCAGCCGCACCTAGTGCGTGACCTGTCATTGCTTTTGTTGCAGAGATTGCAGGGCTATGACCACTAAATAGCTCTTGGATAGCACCAAGTTCTTTTAGATCGCCAACAGGTGTTGATGTACCGTGAGTGTTGATGTAGTCAACAGGACCATCAAGGTCTTTCATTGCCATCTTCATACAACGTACCGCGCCTTCACCTGATGGAGCGACCATGTCGTAGCCATCAGATGTTGCGCCATAACCTACGATCTCGCCGTAGATTTTTGCGCCACGCGCCAATGCGTGCTCAAGCTCTTCAATAACCACCATGCCGCCGCCACCAGAGATAACGAAACCGTCACGGTCAGCATCATAAGTACGTGATGCTTTTGATGGATCATCGTTGTACTTAGTAGACAACGCACCCATTGCATCAAACATCATGGTTAGTGACCAATCAAGCTCTTCACCGCCACCAGCAAACACAACATCTTGCTTGCCTAGTTGAATAAGCTCAACTGCGTGACCGATACAGTGTGCAGATGTCGCACATGCAGAACTCATAGTGTAGCTAACACCGCGAATTTTAAACGGCGTTGCTAAACAAGCAGAAACTGTTGAAGACATAGTACGCGGTACCATGTAGGGACCAACACGCTTAACGCCTTTCTCACGAATAATATCTACTGCATGATATTGGTTGTATGATGATGCACCACCAGAACCAGCAACTAAACCTGTACGCTCGTTAGATACTTGATCTTCAGCTAGGCCAGAGTCAGCAACCGCTTGCTCCATTGATAGGTAAGCAAATGCAGCAGCATCACCCATGAAACGCATTTTCTTACGATCAATGTGCTCTGAAGGAATGATTTTTAGATCACCCCAAACATTTGAACGCAATTTCATTTCAGCGAATTGCTCAGAGTAATTAATACCTGATTTGCCTGTTTTTAGGGATTCTAATACTTCAGCAACGTTGTTACCGATACTAGATACAATACCCATGCCTGTAATTACGGCTCGTTTCATGATGAATTCCTACTGATATTAATGGAAATACCTACTCATTTTATAGAACAACAACTGCCCTATATCAATGACTAGAATACGTCCCAAACGGCTTTAAAATCTGCGTTCACATTCGCTCTTCGTTAGCTACAGCGAACGAAAACACGCGATATTAAAGATGTTTGGGCCGATAATGCCTAATTTAACTTTCTCATTACAACAAACAAAAAAGTTAACGATTATTTAGTATGAGAACTATAACGGCTTTGCTCCTGAAAAGTGGTCAGCTTTCCTGTATTTCAGGTACAATCTAATCAAAATTGCCCTTCAATCGCATTTAGAGCCCATAATTGATGTATTTTTATGCATAAAGTGGTGACAAAATGCTCAGCAGCTAAACAAGAGGTTCGTTTGTCTCGTCCCACTTCTGTAAAGTCCACACTTCGAATTAACAATGCTATCCTTGATTGGAACGACGTAGGTAGCCCATTATCGACTGACTTTGACGATATTTATTTCTCAAATGACGATGGACTAGAAGAATCACGTTATGTGTTCATCAAACAAAATGGTTTACCTAAACGCTGGCATGATTTTGATCGACGTCGATTTGTAGTTGCTGAAACAGGTTTTGGTACTGGGCTTAATTTTTTCGCGTTATGGCAAACATTTAAAGCCTTTCGTGAACAATACCCACAAGCAACCACCAAAGAATTACACTTTATTAGCTTTGAAAAAGCGCCAATCACTAAACAAGATCTGCTCAAAGCACATCAAGTGTGGCCAGAACTGGCTGAGTTTACTCAAAAGCTTGATCAACATTATCCACCAGCCGTTGCCGATTGTCACCGTATTGTGCTTGAAGACGGTATGATCACCCTTGATTTATGGTTTGGCGACATTAAAGACTGTATGCCTCAAGTTTGGGTCGGCAATGACGGTATTGTTGATGCTTGGTTCTTAGATGGTTTTGCGCCAAAGAAAAACCCTGAAATGTGGAACCAAACCATCTTTAACGGTATGGCTAACATGGCACGATCTGGATGTACGCTTTCCACCTTTACGGCCGCGGGTTTTGTTCGTCGAGGTTTAAGTGACGCTGGCTTTGATATCAAAAAAGCCAAAGGGTTCGGTATTAAACGTCATATGACAGTGGGCACTGTTATAAAAAACCACCAGCAAGCGAATTTTAAGCCTTGGTTTGCACGTAGTTCACAACAAGCACCTCAATCTGAGCCCAACGATATTGCCATTATTGGTGGTGGTATTGCCTCCGCCACTACCGCTATCGCATTGATTCGTCGTGGTCAATCCGTCAATTTATATTGTGCAGATAGCGAATTAGCTCAAGGCGCATCAGGTAATCGTCAAGGGGCGGTATATCCCCTCCTTAATGGTGAACATGATTCACTCTCACGCTTTTTCGCACCAGGCTTTATTTTTGCACGTCAATTTGTTGAACAAGCAGCCCAACATTGTCAGTTTGATCATGATTGGTGTGGCGTCACTCAATTAGCATGGGATGAAGACGGCAAAAACCTCACCGAGGCTGAAAAACAACACGCACTCACCACTAATAATAAAATATCAGCGCGTCAAACTCAAAAATTGGATTGTATGTTGGCTGGTGGATTTCCAACATCGTTAGTACAAGGTTTGAATGTAGAACAAACACGAACCATAACAGGTGTTGAAACAAATTGTCGCAGTGTTAATTACCCGCTTGGTGGTTGGTTATGTCCGCAACAATTAACTCAAGCATTAATTGAATCTGCGTTGAAGACCGGCAAACTGACATTACACCTTAATAGTGATATTACGGCACTTGAGCAAATTGAAACCGAGAATAATCACCACCAATGGCAGTTAACGTTAACTAATGGCACCACGGTTAATCACACGACTGTTGTGGTGGCGAATGGTCATCGCTTAGGTCAATATCCACAAACAGCCCCGATTCCAACCTCATCAGTACGGGGTCAAGTTAGCCATGTACCAACGAATACGCAATTATCCAAACTTAAAACCGTACTTTGTTATGACGGCTATTTAACCCCAGCCAATACTAACATCCATTGTATTGGTGCTAGCTATACTCGTGATAATTGCGATCTTGATTACAATAAAGACGATCAGCAGCAAAACAAACAACGGTTATTAGATAGCGTTCCCGCGACAGCACCATGGGCGAGTAAAATTGATGTTGATGCATTAGATCAACCCTCACGCGCACGCATTGGCGTCCGGTGTGCCAGTCGTGATCATTTACCGTTTGTTGGTAATGTGTGTCGTTATGATGATTTGATTAAGCAATATCGTGATTTAAGAGATAACCAGCTTTACGCTCAGAATATACCCGTTTATAAGAATTTATTTGCGATTGTCGGATTAGGCTCGCGCGGGTTAAGTTCAGCACCACTGCTTGGTGAGTTATTAGCATCACAGATCTGCGGTGATCCATTACCACTACCACACTCAGTGCTTGATGATCTCCACCCAGGACGAATGTGGGTACGGAAATTAGTGCGTGGGAAAGAAGTAAGATCATAGGTTTAGAGAGACGAGGTTTTTAGGAGCGAGGAAGAGCAGAGTTAAAGATAGCGAGTAGCGAGTAGCGAGTTACTGAAGCATAACAAACCACAACATAATGCTACAATGCGCGGACAGTAGATTCTATCTCACCCTTGCTCTTTCTAGTTACTCGAAACTCGCAATCTCATCCCTGCTCTTCCTGTATCTTACTCACTCGCCGCTATAATCACCGTCGCTTCTGGTTTCACTTTTCGTAATTCAGTCGCTAAAGCGGTTTGTGCCTCTAAATCACCATGCACGACTTTAATCACCTGTGGACCTTGCTCAATATCAGCCACAAAACTCACTAAATCCTCTTGCGCAGCATGGGCAGAATAGCCTGACAATTGATGAATCTGTGCCGCTACATCAATCACTTTATCGTCAATTTTAACGACCTTTTCACCATCCACTAATGCGCGTCCGGTGGTGCCTTGGGCTTGATAACCTGCAAAAATCACATCGGTACGTTTATCGGCTAATAAGGCTTTTAAATAATTCACCACTCGCCCACCAGAGCACATACCGCTCGCGGCAACAATAATTGCAGGCTCTCCTGAATGTTGAAGTCGATTTACCAATTCAATATGATCGGCATGGCTATCAATAGTAATGCATTGATCAAAGGCGAGTGGATGCCGCCCCATATAACGCCTTTGCTTTGCTTCTTTGGCCCATAGCTCATGAAAATAGCGATATTGTTCCGTCACCTTTTGTGCCAGTGGCGAATCCAATATTATTGGTAAACGTTGCCAAACCCGTTTAATGGTTTGATCTTCATTAGGATCAACATCAACCTCTGCAATAATATTTTCAAGATCAAATAATAATTCTTGGGTACGACCAACACTAAAGGCAGGAATAATAATCGCCCCACCATCTTGTAATGAACGCTCAATGATCTGTTTTAATACTCGTTGTCGATGTTCAAGCTGGTGGTGAGGTTTATCGCCATACGTACTTTCAATTACTAACGTGTGCGCAGATTTCGGAGCAATAGGATCGGTTAATAATGGCGTATTTTTAGGACCAAGATCACCACTAAAAACGACAATTTCATTGGTTGGCAATTTAATTTCAATATAAGCAGAACCCAGAATATGCCCTGCCGGACGAAAACGGATCTTAACCAGCTCACCAGTAGGTAACACAACTTGCGCCCAGCAATCATAAGGCACAGGACGAATTCGCTGATGTATTAACGCTAATGCCTTTTCACACTGTTTTTTATTGAGCCCTAACTGAATTTTAAGCCCATCTTCCAACATTAACGGCACTAATGCAGCAGTTGCTTCGGTGGTATAAATCGGGCCAGAAAAGCCTGCGGCAAGTAACCACGGCAAACGCCCAATATGATCAATATGGCTATGAGTCAGTAATAACGCAGCCATCTTATTAATATCAAATTCAATATCTAGCGTCTCACGGGCTTCTTTTCCCTGAAATAAACCACAATCAATTAATAAGCTATTATCACCAATAATAAGCTCATGACATGATCCCGTTACTCCTGTTTTCGCACCATGATGAACAATCTTCACCTCTCTCTCCCCTACCTATAATCAATAAGAGTTCTATAATGACAGCGCACAGATATTGTTAGAAATATTAACAAGTAGAAATAAGAGGCATTCGCGGTTAAAATGTTAATGCAATGTAACAAACATTACGTTGTACTTAATGGATCACAAAAAAACACCTCAACATGTACAATCAAAGACAGATTAAATGTAATAGCCCTCCGATGACATATTAAGAGAGCTTACCGATTATGTACCCGATCATTATTGCGATTCATGGACGAGGAAATAAACTGCCAACCACAACCTTAAGTGCACATTGGCAGCAAGCCCTTCAACATGGCTTACAACGTTATAATCAATCACAGTTACATCCTCAGATTGATTTTAAAATGGCCTATTATGCTGATCATTTTTATCAACAACCATTAGTGCTATCAGCCTCCACGACCACCGCGATTCCACATATTTACACCATTAAACCGTTACCAGCACATCATAGTAACCATAATAATCAGCTGCGATTAACGACCACTAACACCTCACTGTGGAGTGCTAAAATCACAGAATGGATGGAAGATAAATTCAGTGTGTTTTCTTTTATTTCAAAACCGTTTTTAAAATCACTATTACCTGATATTCATCATTACTTTCATGATCCAAGCTATCAACAAGCTGTCGAACAACCATTAATAAAATTGCTGAATCAATATCAACATCGACCAATTATTTTACTCAGCCATTCAATGGGTACTGTAATCGCTTATAACGTACTGCATCAACTTAGCCGCCAAACGACGCCACCACAAATTAGCACATGGTTTACGTTTGGCTCGCCGCTTGGGCTTACCAGTGTCAAAGGCTTTTTACCCAAAATAACCCAACAACCGAACGTTAAAAAATTAGCGACGCCAGATTGTGTCACCGAGCAATGGATCAATGTTAGCGACAAAACCGACATCGTGTGTATCGATCACGATTTAAGTGATGATTACCTCGCCAATCGCCATCACATAAAGCCTCAAGATTGTTATATCACCAATGATTATCCGGGTAATTCACACAAATCATATGGCTATTTATGGAGTGATGTTATCGCGAAATACGGTATTCCAAAGGTGACATTATGAAACCCTTTATTTTATTAGATCCCGGTCATGGCGGCATTATTAATGGTGTTTACCAAACTGCAGGCAAACGCTCACCATTATGGTCCAATGGTAAACAGTTATTTGAAGGGGAATTTAATCGCGCCATCACCCAAGGCATAAGCCAAGCACTAACCTTACACGACATTGAAAATAAAATTATTGTGCCAGAGCTGGAAGATATCAGCCTTCGCACCCGCGTTAATCGTGCCAACCATTTAGCCTCCCAATACCCTAATCACCAATGTTTATTAATTTCAGTCCATACCAATGCAGGCGGTGGCAAAGGGTTTGAGGTTTATACCAGTCGCGGTCAAACCACTAGCGACACCATTGCCGATCATATTGCTCACGCTTTTACACAAGTCTTCCCGAATAAACCGTTACGAAGTGATTACAGTGATGGCGACAGTGATAAAGAGCGCGGCTTTTATATGTTAAGAAAAACCCGCATGGCAGCAGTATTAACTGAAAATTTCTTTATGGATAATGAAAGCGAATGTTGTTTAATCTTAATGTCACCAACAGGCCGACAGAAAATCATTGATTATCATGTAAAAGGGATTTTGGGGTGGGTACAGCAGGAAAAAGAAAAAAGAAAAAAAGGTGAAAAAGAACAAGTAGAGCAAGGGAATACAGGCTAGTTTTTTATAACACCCAAATAATATCAATGTGATAGGTATTAATTCTGACGAGACTCAACTTAAATTCGATAACGTCTTTGATGATCACCACATACAAAAACGCCCATATTAGTGAACCAATACGGGCGTTTAATTAACAATAATCAAAATCAAATTTTCAGCGTTGATTTTAACGGTGTTAAATCAAGAGACTCAGCAAACGATACTTCATTTAGCGATTGGATATACGCACTAAACGCTTCGCCTAAGACTTTATCGCGCATGGCGTATTCAACAAAGGCTTTAGCATAACCGAGCTTATCACCACAATCATGCGAACGGCCTGTCATGTGGAAAGCTTCAACGACTTCATCTTGCATTAGCATATCAATCGCATCTGTTAACTGAATTTCATCCCCTGCCCCTGGTGGTGTCATTGCTAGCTTATCCCAAATGTTGTGAGATAAAACATAACGACCAACAACAGCAAGGTTAGACGGTGCATCTTCAAGCGCAGGCTTTTCAACCATACACGTCATAGGGCAAGAGTCACCGCCTTTAAGATCAATGCCGTTACAATCAACCACACCATACTTAGACACATCACTCATTGGCACAGGTTCAACCATAATTTGGCTTGCCCCTTTTTGCTCAAAGTGTGCAATCATCGCCGCTAGGTTTTCTGTTTTTTGATCTGCTGTGTATTCATCTAAAATCACATCAGGCAATACAACCACAAATGGCTGATCACCAATCAGTGGTTTAGCACACAGAACCGCATGACCTAAGCCTTTTGCTTGCCCTTGACGCACATGCATAATCGTCACGTCTTTCGGACAAATTGCTTTCACTTCATCTAGCAACTGACGTTTAACACGCGCTTCTAAAGTCGCTTCTAATTCAAATGAAGTATCAAAGTGGTTTTCAATCGCGTTCTTAGAAGAGTGAGTAACAAGAATAATTTCTTTAATACCCGCATTCACACACTCATTGACGATATATTGAATCAGCGGCTTATCAACAATTGGCAGCATTTCTTTTGGAATGGCTTTAGTTGCAGGCAGCATTCTAGTGCCAAGCCCAGCTACAGGGATGACTGCTTTTTTGATTTTTGAATTCATGTCCATAATTCTTCGACTAAGTAATAAAAGGGAGAAAGAAATTAAAATACAATAGGAACAATTATCTCCCCATTCCAAACAAGACTGTTTTCACAGTAAGCAGAATAATTTTCAAATCCATACGTAAGCTCTGATGCTTAATATAGTGAATATCATACTTATGCTTCCAAACTGCATCCTCAACAGAAGCACCATATGCATATTTAACTTGTGCTAAACCCGTTACACCAGGTTTTACTGCATGACGAAAACGATAGTAAGGAATTTCTTTTTCTAATGTTTCAATAAAAACTTCACGTTCAGGCCTTGGGCCCACTAAAGACATTTCGCCTTTTATAATATTAATTAGCTGTGGCAGTTCATCAATACGCGTTTTACGAATAAACTTACCTACCCGTGTAACACGCGCATCGTTTTTAGAAGCCCATTGTGCTCCATTTTTTTCAGCATCATTACGCATTGAACGGAACTTAATAACCTCAAACTCTTGGTTATATTGCCCAACTCGCTTTTGGCGAAAGAAGACAGGACCAGGAGATTCAAGTTTAATTAATGCCGCAGTAATTAAACCCACTGGAATCGCGATTTTCGCTAACAATATTACACAAAAAATATCTAATATACGTTTTACTGTACGATTTTTTTTATTAGATAATATTGAAAAAGCCTTTTGATGCAAAAAATAATGAGGGTGAAGTAATTCAGTCTCAGTAAAGCCTAACCGATGATCTAAATAAGAAACTAAAGGTTCAATCCATGCACCAGATTCAGTAGCCTTAATTAAAAAAGCATTTTCATCATCATTAAATTCAGCTGAACGATAATGACAAATAACCTTACTTTTAAAATCAGTTAAACTATAATCATTTAATGAATAATTTATGTTATTTTTATTCAAAACGTCAGTAATTATATCAATTTGGTCTTGAGGACAATAAACATATATAGTAGCAACTGATGTTGTGACAGACTTAGTTTCTAAACCTGGAGCAATAACTTCAGAATGTTGAGTAGCCGATGTTATATCAGACATAATTTGTCCCTAATTTCTAACTAATTGATATATTTTTTTCAATACTGATTGCGGTAATAAACGAATATGTGATCGAATTAAAAAAGTAGCCATAATTTTAGGCTTATTTTTCACATCCATTTTTAAAACTTTATTCATAAAGGTTAACTCTGAACGATAATAGTTAATTCCTTTACGTCGCTCTAACATTCCATTACCTGTTCGTGCGTTAACAAGTACAGTGTCAAGGTTGACTAATTTATATCCTTTGACATACATTCGTACCCATAAAAAATAATCTTCCATAAAGCGAAGGTGCTGATAGCCACCTGCATCTAATACAGCACTTTTACGAAACATCACCGTCATATGGTTAATAGGGTTACGTTTAAATATTGACTTATCTAGATCTGTACCTGAAGGCACTTTACGATGACTAGTTATCACTAAAGGATCTGTATCAAACTCATCAATATGACTACCACATAAAGCGATATCTTTATGCTCATTCATATATTGATATTGCTGCTCAAATCTAGTTGGTATATTTATATCATCAGTATCAACACGAGCAACTAAATCATATTTACAATAAACTAATCCAGCATTAAGCGCTTCACCTAAACCTACATTTTTTTGTAAAACAATTTCAGTTATAGGTAATAATAACTTCCATTTATCAAGTGCTTGATAAAGTTCTTGTGTAAGGGGACCATCATGAACAATAATTATATTTTTAGATTGTAAAGACTGCTTATGAATTGAATCCATACATTGTTCAAAATATGCAGATTTTTCATTTTTGTAAAGTGACATTAATATAGAAAAAGACATCTGTAACACTCTCTAATCAACTAAACTAAATTGCATGTATACACTTTATCTGCAATAGCAATTTTTATTTTTAGTCAAATTTCAATTATTAATTAATTGAATATTTTCTAAGGCATGATTAACTAAATAAATAACACATTCAGCTGTAGATGATTCAGCATAACACCGAAGTTCAGGTGCATTACCTGATGGACGGAAGTGAATAACATTGCCATTAACAAAAGTAATTCTTAAACCATCTGTAATATTAATCTGTTCAACATTACTATCATCGAACTGTAACTGTTGAAGAAACTGAGATGCATCTTCTTTCGCTTTCGCTAAAATAACCAAGCTTTTTTCTGTCGCAAAATTCTGAATACGATCACTATGTGTATAACGCGGTGGTAAAGCATTCACTAATTCATATATCGGATTTTCTTTTGCTGCTGCTAATAACATTAATGCTGGTAATACCGCATCACGAGTAGGTAATGCTTTAATTTCTTTGCCATTAACTGAAGCATCAGAGCCTAATAAAAAACCACCATTTGCTTCAAAACCCGCAACTGACTGATATTTTTTCGATAACTCATCAAACTCAGCAATCACATAAGGCGAACCAATTTTTGTGCGAGTCACATGATTAAAGCGTTCACAACTCTCAATCGCAGTATTGCAGCTAACAGGTACAGCAAGTGCTTCAATATTCATAGCGTCAGCACATAACAGACCTAAAATATCACCACGCAGCCAATCACCATTTTCATCAGCAACTAATGGACGATCACCATCACCATCGGTTGAGAAAATAAAGTCTAAATTATATTCTTTTGACCATCGTTTCGCTTTTTGCTTATCGGCCTCTGATACCGCTTCGGTATCAATAGGTACAAACTCATCACTACGCTCAAGGGCAATAACTTCAGCACCTAATGCTTCAAACATTGGTGCATACAAATCACGACCAGCGCTTGAATGTTCGTAAATACCAATACGTTTACCTGCTAACATTTGGCTATCAAATAACGAGGTATAACGATCCACGTACTGAACAGCCGCTTTATTATTAACAGTTAACTCTGGTAAGTCAGTTATCGCTTCAAATTCAGCTGTGGCATTTAAAATAGCTTGCTCATCGGCTTTACTAATTTCACCATCTGGACGATAAAATTTAAGACCATTGCGATCAAAAGGAATATGACTACCTGTTACCATAATACAAGGAATATTATCTTGCATTGAAACGTAAGCTAATGCAGGAGTTGGTACCACACCATAATAAATAACCTCAAGCCCTAATTGTTGAACAGCTTTAGCACACGCTTGTGCCATTGCTGGGCTACTTGGACGATTATCTATTGCAATAGCTACCTGCTTGAAACTAAATTCAGTTTGTATACAACCAATAAATGCATGTGAAAAAGCAGCACAGACATTAGCTGTAAATTGCATCACTAAACCACGCGCACCACTGGTACCAAATTGAACACCAGATTCCTTAATTATTTCATTACTGACTAACATTATTAATACCCCACGCCATAATCTTCTAAACGCACTACATCATCTTCTGATAAATAAGCACCAGAACGTACTTCAATTAACTCCAATGGGATTTGACCAGGATTTTCAATAGAGTGTGCAGAGCCTATCGGAATATAAGTCGATTCATTTTCAGTTAATAAATAACTCTTATCACCATTAATGACTTTAGCAGTGCCTTTCACCACCACCCAATGTTCAGCACGATGATAATGTAATTGAGTTGCTGTACGCTCACCAGGTTTCACCATTACATGCTTAACATGGAATCGGTCACCTTCAGCAATTTCATCATGGGTTCCCCATGGACGATACACCTCACGATGTTGAAGGTATTCATAACGGTTAGCTTTTTTTAGTTGGTCGACAATGCCTTTTACGTCTTGTACTTTATCTTTATGCGCAACAAGCACTGCATCTTTAGTTTCAACAATAACTAAATCATTAACCCCAACCGTTGCTACTAATTTATCTTGCGAATAGATATAGCTATTGGTGGTGTTTTCTACTAAAACATCACCACGAGTAGCATTACCTGATGCATCCTTCTCATTCACTTCCCACAATGAAGACCACGAACCAACATCACTCCAATTAGCATCCATTGGAACAACAACAGCATCTTGAGTTTTTTCCATTACTGCATAATCAATAGAATCATCAGGACAAGCGATAAATAACGCTTTATCTAAACGCGTAAAATCCAAATCCGCTTTTGACGCATCCATTGCCGTTTGACAAACATTTAATATTTTAGGTGCATATTTTTCAAGTTCCGCTAAATAACGAGAAGCTTTAAACAGGAACATACCACTGTTCCAATAATATTCACTACTACCAACATAATCTTTAGCTGTTGCTAATTGTGGTTTTTCAACAAAAGCATCAACACAATAAGCATCGCTATTTAATGCCTTACCACGACGAATATAGCCATAGCCAGTTTCTGGATGAGTAGGCACAATTCCGAATGTAACCAGCTTACCTTTCTCAGCCTCTACTTTAGCATGCTGCACTGAAGATAAAAAAGCATCCGTATTTTGAATAACATGATCAGCAGCGAGCACTAATAATAATGGGTCTTCATTATTAGCAATAGCTTTTAATGCCGCTAAAGCAATCGCAGGCGCGGTATTACGCCCCACTGGTTCTAAAATAATCCCACTATTATCCATTCCACCTTTACGTAATTGCTCTGCAACAATAAAGCGATGTTCTTCATTACAAATAAATAAAGGTGCCAGATGATCAATGCCATCAAGACGCTTAACCGTCTCTTGTAGCATAGTTGCATTCGACGTTAATGCTAAAAATTGCTTAGGATATAAAGTGCGAGATAACGGCCACAGGCGGCTACCTGAGCCGCCAGCCATGATTACAGGTAGAAGCATAATCCGTTCTTCTTTTTTATTTAGTAAGGAAATAAAGCTTAGTGTAACGATGAACATCATCAGCATTTAATAAGGTTGCCATATCAAACCATTGATAATGTCCATGTTGCTCTTTTGGTAATTGATCCAGCAATACGTCTAATTTAACCCGATAACCTAACACCACATAATGAGTACTAAAATCATTACCAGAAAAGTTATCGCTGTAAAAGTGTTCAAAAGGACCAATCAATGTTGCATCAGAGAGTTGCAACTCAACACCCAGTTCTTCTTTGGTTAATCGTAAAAATGCATGAGCAATGGTTTCATCTTTTAAAACTCGACCACCAGGGACAAACCAATACCCTTGTGCTGGTTTATTCAGGCGCTGACCAAGCAGCACCTGACCATTAGTGTTTTCTACAATTAAATCAAGAGAAATAAGCGGGGTATGAGCCACAACGGTTTGAAAAGTTTGTTTATCTAACCGTTGTGTCATAATTATTTCCTGAAATTATTCTGGTTAGCTAAGAACCACTGATAAGTATGCGTTAAACCATCTTCTAAGTTAACGCTATAACGCCAACCTAAATCAGCTAAACGACTCACATCCATCAGTTTACGTGGTGTACCATCAGGCTTAGTGCTATCAAAGGCGACATCACCTTTAAAACCGACAACTTTCGCCATGGTTTCAGCCATTTCACGAATAGTACAATCAACACCTGTACCAACATTAATATGCGATAACATTGGTTGAGTATTGGCTTGATAAGTTTCGTTATCTAATTCCATTACATGGATAGAGGCAGCTGCCATATCATCAACAAACAAAAACTCACGCATTGGAGTACCCGTACCCCATACCACAACTTCTTTATCGTTATTAAGCTTAGCTTCATGGAAGCGACGCATTAATGCAGGAATAACATGCGAGTTGTCTGGGTGGAAATTGTCATTCTCACCATACAAGTTGGTTGGCATTACACTACGGTAATCTCGACCGTATTGACGATTGTAAGATTCACACAATTTAATGCCCGCAATTTTAGCTATTGCATACGGTTCGTTGGTTTCTTCTAATGTTCCCGTCAATAACGCAGCTTCTGTCATTGGCTGTTCTGCCAACTTAGGATAAATGCAAGACGAACCTAAAAACAATAAATGTTGAACATCATTACTGTGCGCAGCATGAATAATATTGCATTCCATGATCAGATTTTCATAAATAAAATCTGCTGGATAGGTATTATTAGCATGAATACCGCCTACTTTAGCGGCAGCTAAATACACTTCATCAATACGTTCGTTAGCAAAGAAATCATTAACTGCTTGTTGATTCAACAAGTCCAACTCATTACGAGTACGAGTAATAATTTCAACATTATCACATTGAGATAATTGACGAACAATTGCGGATCCCACCATACCTCGGTGGCCAGCAACAAAAATACGTTTATTCACAATAATTACCGTTCTTAATTTTCTAGTGAAATTGCAACATCAAAACCATTAGCTTTTAGTAACGCATGTTGTTTAGCTTTGTTGATATCATTTGCCACCATTTCAGCACACATTTCTTCAACCGTAATTTCAGGTGTCCAACCTAATTTTTCTTTAGCTTTACTTGGATCACCAAGTAGCGTTTCAACTTCAGCAGGACGGAAGAACTTAGGGCTAATACGAACAATAACAGCACCAACATTCACACTTGGTGCTTTGTCATGATCAATAGCAATTACCGTTGCGATTTCATCAACGCCAGTACCTGTAAATTCAAGTTCAATACCGGCTTCAAGAGCAGACATGCGAACAAACTCACGGACAGAGATTTGCTTACCTGTTGCAATAACAAAATCATCAGCTACATCTTGTTGCAACATCATCCATTGCATGCGAACGTAATCTTTTGCATGACCCCAATCACGTAAAGAATCAATATTGCCAAGCTGTAAGCAAGACTCTAAACCTTGAGAGATATTAGCAATCGTACGAGTAATCTTACGTGTTACGAATGTTTCACCACGACGAGGAGATTCATGATTGAACAAAATACCATTACAAGCGTACATGCCGTAAGATTCACGGTAATTTACAGTGATCCAGTAAGCGTACATTTTCGCAACAGCATAAGGAGAACGCGGATAAAATGGTGTTGTTTCACGTTGTGGTGTTTCTCGTACATCACCAAAAAGCTCAGATGTTGACGCTTGATAAAAACGTGTTTTCTTCTCAAGACCGTTAATACGAATTGCTTCAAGTAAACGAATCGTACCCATAGCATCTACATCTGCAGCATATTCAGGTGATTCAAAAGAAACAGCCACATGCGACATCGCACCTAAGTTATACAACTCATCAGGCTGAATTTCTTTAACTAGACGAATAAGATTTGATGAATCAGTTAAATCACCATAATGAAGATGAATATTTTTATTGGTATTACAAACCGCATCAACGCGCTCTGTATTAAAAGAAGATGCACGACGAATTAAACCGTGAACTTCATAACCTTTTTCTAATAATAATTCAGCTAAGTACGAGCCATCTTGACCAGTGATACCTGTAATAAGTGCTTTTTTCATATCTTATTTTCGTCCCAGTTTATTTTTTAAAAATTTTAGAATATTTCTCATCTGGCAGTAACTTGCTTAACAATAACTTAACAGAAAGCTTACCAAATTGCTTTAATACCTCAGCTATATACTCATATCTAGAATAATGCTTATCCGTATAAATAATGAAATCTTTAAGTCTTATTTTAAAATATTTCCACGTGATTTTTTGAGATGAAATGCCACCAAGTTCAAATGTTGAAAATGACTGAGAAATATACATATAGCCATATTCTTTAATTGCTCGATATTTATAATCAGCATCAGATATAATTTTCATTGCTAAGTCATATTTATTATTTTTATAGAAACATTTAGGAAATAACATTGCCTGATGATTAGGCAGATTGGTTTTCATCCAATCATCGGTATCATTAATATCTAATGGTGGATAATACCAAAAATCATTATTAGAATTTATCTTAGCACTCCAAAATATAACTTTATTTTTGTCTGTATTTTTATCTATTTTAGAAAATAACACATTCAATGAAATATCTTTATTGAAATAATCACCTGAATTAAGAAATAAAACAAACTCACCATCACAGAATGTTAAGCCTTTATTCATAGCATCATAAATACCATTATCTTTTTCTGAAATATATGATGTTATTATATCACTATACTTATTAATTACAGATAATGAACCATCTGTAGAACCACCATCGATCACAAAAACCTGAATAATATCAGTTTTAGTTATAGAACTTAATGTTTTTTCTAATCCGGCAGCATCATTATAATTAACCGTAATTATTGATAATTTTTTCATTAAAATTCCTTGTTTTCGATAATAGAACGATAAAGATCCTGATATTGCAATGCTACAATATCTTGGCTCCAACATTTCACAGCTTTATCTCTCGCATTATTGCTCATTATTTCAAGTAATGCATTATCAGACAACAGTAATTTAATTCCATAAGCCAAATCTGATGACTCAAATACTTTAGCTAAATAACCAGTTTTCATATGTTGAACAGCATCTGGCATTCCTGAAGTATTAAAACCAACAACAGGACATCCACAAGATAAAGCTTCAGTAGCTACTTGTGGTAAATTTTCGACTCTAGACGGTACAATTATTAAATCTAATGCACTATATAAAATAGCTAAAGTTACGTTATCATTTAATTGACCTTGAAATAGGAACGGATAATGATCGTCTTTAAAATTTAAAGGTCGCTCTTGTCCAAAAACAACACATTGAAGAAGCGACTCATCATTTTTGAATAGTAACGATAATGAATCTTTTAATAAATCTATTCCTTTATTATTAACTTCTCCTCCCATCCATGACCCAAATCCTATAAGTTTTTTATCAAGCGGTAAGTTTAATATCTTTCTCGCTACTTTTTTACTTATCGGCTTAAACACATCAGTATCTATTGCATTTGGTATTACTGTTACCGACCAGTTTCTGAAAAGTTCACTTTCTTGTGCACATTTAGCCAACCAATGACTAGGCGTTACTATATGGAAAGGTTTTTTCCAATATTTTACTTTCTTATTCCAATTAATTCGATCAAGATCAATATTCTTATCTTGATGACTTCTATTTGTTGGTAAATATCCAATTTTAAATCGAGCATCATCACTATCAGTTACTACGTGTTCAGAACCACAAAAAGCCCACATATCATGTAACGTCATTACAATAGGTTTATTTATTTTTGATATTTCTTTAATTGATAATGTTTCACCATTTATCCAATGTAAATTTACAATATCAAAATCAGAATTATTTATTCTATTTAACATTGAACTAGGTAATACATTTAAAGAATGCAAAGATAAATTAGAACTCCTCTGCATATTTATTAACAATTGACCAACTCGTGCCCGTACCATACATAATAACATTGATACTTTTGATACAGGTCCAATAACATGATTATCTAAAGTTTTTTTAACTTGAACATACATCTTGACATTATTATTGTGATTCCTTGTTAAAGCATTTAGTAATCTTTTTGTAGCTCTTGCTGCGCCACCTGATGAATCTGAATGAGACACTATTAACACTTTCATTTTTATTACTCACTTTATATATTGATCTGGCGTTATATTTGTTTCTAATATAATTAAATATGTCGGATAATATAATTTACTCCATGATGGAATATAAGAACTTTTAAATGTATTCATTAGTGCTAATGAGGAAATACACATAAACAACAAAAATGGAAATAAAAAAAATCTTTTTATTCTTGTGTTCGTAAGTTCATAAAAATATGACACAAAAAAAACAAATATCATCAAATCAAAAACAAGTACAGCTCTAATAAAAAATTGTGATATACCACTAAAAACCACTATCAAAAATAACATAATAGATAAAAAATTATATGCTTCTTTATTTTTCCATGTTTTTTTTACATTAAGAATAAATAAACTTATAAATATTGGACTTAACTGTAACATCAAAGATAAACTTTCATTATAACTCAGATTATCAAATATCGATTTATTTTCAATATAAGAAACTGAAAACAATTTGCTATTATTTAAAATAAATAAAACAAAATTAGAAGAAAAATATGAAAGATAAAAACAAACACCAGAAATCAACAACAAACTTGATAATACAAGTAAAAATCTCGAAAAAGAACCAATATATTTATATGTAAATACCGGAATTAAAAAAATGGCATTTACTGGATGTATTAATACAACAAAAATAATGAGATAATTTTTTTTTACATTTTTAACTATTAACAAATACGTATAATAAATAAAAATTGAGGCCGATAAATAAAATCTTATACCACTAGCAATATTAAGCATAGGGAAAATTAAAATAAAAAATAAAACTATTATTATCTTATATTTATAAGACATCTCATTATAAATTATCGTTAAAAAAATAAGAGCCGAAATAAAAACAGACAAAGCAGGCAAAAATTCTTTTTTTATTCCCAAAAGACTCATAATATATAATATAAAATAAAGAAAAGCAGAACCAATATTATATGAGGTAATATTTATATAATTTAGAAAGTCACCATTATTTATAAAAGAATTATATATTTCATAATGCCTATTTAAATCATATCCTTCATATGGAATATAAGAAAAAGCAAAAAAACCAAGTAATAAGGATAAACCTATATAACCAGCATACTTATTTTTTATAATATAAAATATTGATGTGAACGCTAAAAATAATGGTGAAATAAAAAAAGACAATATAACTATAAATAATGAAATATTCAAATACATTACAACCCTTATTAGTAACCAAATACTTCTATTTATATGATATATTTCCAAACAATTCTATTGATTAAGATAAATCAATTATTTAAATTCATACAATTAACAAATATTCAGTAAATTTTTACATCTTTAAATAACAATCAAAAATATCTCTTAATTATACTCATGATCATTAAAATCCTAATCTTCAAAATACTAACGTATCAGAACTGTCAAAATTTAAATCCAATCGAACGACTTTGAAAAAGTAATATCTGAGAAAGAAAAAATAACTTTATTTTATAACTACTTAAATATCCATTAGTACCAACAATAACCATACAACGTATATTTATTAATGTTTTTTCTAAATACCAATGAATTAATCATTAGTGACTTACCTTTAGCTGCTTATATCTCATGCTCTTTTCTTATATTTTTTAATATAAATAAAGATATACTTTAAATTAAGTAATAATTTAAACGTAACATTCATAAAACATAAAAACATTTTCTCTTTTTTGTAAAGATCAAATAAATTAATATAATATAACATTCTTTTAATTAAGATCACTTGACGGTACTTATCATTAACATCTAATAATATCGCATTAATTAATGAGATCCTTTTTTTCAAGTCCTTCATATAATTATTTTTATTACTAACACTCCAACTCCCAACCGTATCTCTTCTATAAACAGTTGTCACTTCCGGTAAATAAATCACCCCATTATATTTAGCCGCAAAAAGCTGAATATAATAATCCCCCACAGGAGCATCGGTATAAAACCAATCAGGTAACTCATCAAATATTTTTTTTCTTAAAAAGAAAGATGCTGTTGGGAAAAAATCTTTTTTAGGACCTAAAATACACTCTTCAAAAGGAATAACTTTTCTTTCATTCCCTAAATCACAAAAATAAGAAGTAATATCATCTGGATAAAGAGAGATAGCTTTAGATATAACTAAATTAATATTTTTATTTTTTTCTAATTCAACGACTTGTTTCTGCAACTTATGCTTATCAACCCAAAAATCATCGCCCTCACAAAGAGCAATATATTCACCAGTTGCATTCTCTACAGCTAATGGGAATATTCTTCTACCTTGAGAGTATTGGTTTTCTTCTTGAAGAACTAATTTAATTATCAAAGAATATTTTTTTTCATACTCAAGTAGAATATCTCTTGTTCCATCAGTAGATGCATCATCATGAATAATAATTTCAAAACGATATTCAGTTTCTTGAGCCAAAAATCCATCAATTGTATCCCTGATATAATCTTTTTGATTAAATACAGTACAAACGCAACTTATATATATTTCTTCTTTATACTTCCACTTATTTATAATTTCATGTTGATCATTTGGCACTATTAGTTTATCAAACATTTGACCACCTTGGCGGGAATACCTATAACCGTAGTATTGTCTTTTATATCTTTTGTAACTACTGCAGATGCTCCTATAATACAATTATCTCCAATAATGATATCTGGCAATATAATTGCGCCAGTACCAATAAAATTATTATCACCTATTTTTACTCGACCAAGTATATTGACATTAGGTGATATTTCACAATAATTACCGATACTTACATCATGACTAATAGTTACATTTTTATTTATCAAGCAACTTTTACCAATTTTTACACTAGCCGTTATAGTACAGCCTGATAAAATTGTTACCGTATCATCTATATTACTATCTATATTACTAATTAACGATTTTTTCGAGATATATCCACACTCATTAAACCCTAACTTTAATATTTCCTTGGATAACTTCTTCCTTATTTTAGGTGTTCCGACAGCAATAATTATATCTAATCCCTTATAATTATTCAGTTCCAAATATTTATTTATCATTTTGAAGTTTTTTTCAATATAATGATCATATTCATCTGAAACATTATCAAAAAAAATTAAATCCTTTATATCGAAATTATCAAATGAAAGCGCAGCTAATATTTCCTTAGCTAACCCTCTAGCCCCCCATAATATCATATTAAATCCTTTATAATATTAATTACCTTATTAACATCATCATTACTTAACTCATGATGCATTGGCAAACAAATTACATTCTCTGAAATACCTTTTGCCACATCACTACTATGCTGAACAGTTTTATTATTGTTCTTATAGAACTCAAACTCAGTAATCAACGGGTAAAAGTAACGACGGGCCAATACATTATTTTCACGTAATTTTTCATACAATGCATCACGGCTTAATCCGTACTCTTGATCATCAATAATAACAGGAAAGTAAGAATAATTATGATGAACACCATCAAGATCATTTAAGCAGCGAATACCTCTAACATCAGCTAAAGCTTCACGATACATTTTTGCCACTTGCTGACGTTTTTCAATTGCATCATCAATCAACCCCAGAGAAGCTAATCCAAATGCCGCCTGAATTTCGTTCATTTTAGCATTAGAGCCTAACATAGTTATTTGTGTTTCAGACTCATAACCAAAGCTTTTTAACTTGTCTAATTTTTGCTTCATCTCAAGGGTATGACAAATAATTGCACCACCTTCAATCGTCGAATACGCTTTGGTTGCATGAAAACTTAAAATAGATAAATCGCCCCAATTTAATACTGAGCAATCGTCTTTTTTAACACCAAAGGCATGCGCCGCATCATAAATCACTTTTAAATCGTGCTTATCTGCTATAGCTTGAATCGCTTGATGATCACAAGGGTTGCCATAAACATGTACTGGTAAAATAGCACATGTTTTATCCGTAATTGCCGCTTCAATATTAGTAGGATCTAAATTAAACGTTTCTGGTTCAACATCTACAAATACAGGCGTTAAATTATTTAACATCACAGAATGACTGGTAGCAACAAAGCTATAAGGCGTGGTGATCACTTCACCTTTTAGCTCTAATGCTTGCATCGCAGTAACTAACGCTAAAGTACCATTAGAAAATAAGCAGATATGTTTAACACCTAAATAATCACATAACTCTTTTTCTAATAATTGGTGGTAATGACCATTATTTGTCAACCATTTACGTTGCCAAATATCTTCTAAATAAGGTTTTAATACATCAAGAGAAGGTAATAAAGGTGTTGTAACCGTAATTTGTTTCATTTTAATTCGACTTCCTAAAAATCGTATTGATCATATAATCAAGTAAATCAGACTGTAAATATTTAATGGCGATAATATATAAACCCAATGCAGTAATTATAATTAAACCTAGCTGAATAATATCGTTGCCAATAATTAAATACCAAAGACTTGCAAAAGCAGCACAGCCTAATGTTAACAACCATATAGATATTAATACCTTAAATTGTTTAAGCATCGTTAGAGTCGATAATTTACCGGTATAATACGTATTAATCAATAAGGCTAAATAGGATTGTATAACCATACCAATACAAATAGCTTTAATACCTAAAGGAACCGTAATAAACAATATAATTGTTATCATTACTTTCTTTATTATTTCTAATTTCAAAAACAAATCAGAACGTCCCTTCACTTGTAATAAGTTTAAATTTATCGCATGTATAGGATACAACATATAACCAATGCATAAAATAGTCATTAACTCAGCTGCTGATTGCCATTCTTGACCTAATAATACAGTTAATAATGGTTTTGCAACTAAACCTAAACCAATAATAATCGGAAAAATCACTACAGCAGCTAAACGTAACGTTAATAAATACGCTTTGTCTAATGCTTGTTGATCATTTTGAATATGACTCATCATCGGATAAGTCACTCGCTGAATAATCCCCGTTAATGTCATTGCAGGTATACTAGATAAATTTTTTGCTTGCGAAAATAATCCTAATTGACCCGCATTGAATAACTTACCAATAATAATCTGATAAATATTATTATAAATGGTATCTAACAGCCCAGAAGCTAATATTTTCGAACCAAAACCAAATAATTCTTTAAATGAAGTTTTTGAAAAACCACATTTAGGTAGCCAAGGATCAAACACATTAAGCAAAATCACATTAATAATAGCAAAGCTTAATGTTTGACCAACTAATGACCAGACACCAAAGTTATAATAAGCAAAAGTTAAAGCAACAATAGTACTGCAACTCACACTCAATAAAGAAGCCTTAGCTTGAGTTTTAAAATCCATCACTACGGTTAAGCGAGTTCGTTGAACAACAGCAAATGCATTAGCTAATATCACAACACCAAGAACACGTGTTAAATTAATTAATTCTGGCTGATGATAAAAATCAGCTATATATGGTGCACAGATAAATAATAAAACATAGCAACTCAATGATACGACGATATTAAAATAAAATGTCGTTGCATAATCAGCTTCACTTCTATCTTGTTTACGAATTAACGCACTGCTAAAACCACTATCAACAAAAGTCTGCGATATCGCAATAAATATCGCCAACATTCCAACTAAGCCAAATGCTTCAGGCCCTAGCATTCGACCTAAAATCAACATGACGATTAATTGAATCGCTTGGGTTGCGATACGCTCTATCGCACTCCACTTTAGTCCATTGGTCGTTTTTTGCTTTAATTCAGACATAATTAGTCAATCAGTGTCGCTAAATATTGACCATAGCAATTTTTTGCCATAAGTTTCGCACGAACAGCTACTTCTTCTTTCGTTAACCAACCATTATTGAAGGCTATTTCTTCTAAACAAGCGACTTTAAAACCTTGACGCTTTTCAATCGTTTCAACAAATTGAGCTGCTTCTAGTAAAGATTCATGCGTTCCCGTATCTAGCCATGCAAAACCACGACCTAACATTTCAACATTAAGTAAACCACGCTCTAAATACATCTCATTAAGCGTTGTAATTTCAAGTTCACCACGATGTGATGGTTTAACTTCTTTCGCTAATTGCACAACCTGATTATCATAAAAGTACAGTCCAGTTACTGCATAATTCGATTTTGGCTGCAGAGGCTTTTCTTCAATAGAAATAGCTTTTTGATTTTCATCAAATGCCACCACACCAAACCGCTCAGGATCTTTTACTTGATAACCAAAAATAGTTGCGCCTTCTAATCGCCTGGCTGCTTGCTTTAATTTAGGACTAAATGATTGACCATAAAAAATATTATCACCAAGCACTAAACAAACATTTTTATCACCAATAAACTCTTCACCAATAATAAATGCTTGTGCTAAACCTTCAGGTTTTTCTTGAATAGCATATTCTAATGAAATACCAAATTGGCTACCATCACCCAATAAACGTTGAAAACTGGCTTGATCTTCAGGTGTAGTGATAATTAACACTTCTTTAATACCAGCAAGCATCAATACTGATAACGGGTAATAAATCATCGGCTTGTCATAAACTGGTAATAACTGCTTTGAAACACCCATAGTGATTGGATATAAACGTGTACCTGAACCGCCAGCTAAAATAATGCCTTTCATATTATTTTCCTTCACTATTATTTGTACCAGTACCTAAACGTTCAAAACTGTATGAACCATCTAATACACGGCTCCACCATTTTTTATTAGCTAGATACCATTCAACAGTTTTACGAATACCCGATTCAAAGGTTTCAGCAGGTTTCCAGCCAAGTTCACGGGCAATTTTAGAGGCATCAATCGCATAACGGACATCATGCCCTGGGCGATCCGTTACATATGTAATTAAATTTTGGTATTCAGTTACACCTTGAGGTTTATTCGGCACTAACTCTTCAAGCAATGAACAAATTGTTTTTACCACTTCAATATTGGCTTTTTCATTATGACCGCCAATATTATAGGTTTCACCAATCTCACCTTTGGTTACTACGGTATAAAGCGCTGATGCGTGATCTTCAACATATAGCCAATCACGAATCTGCATGCCATTACCGTAAACAGGCAATGCTTTACCGTCTAACGCATTGAGAATAATTAACGGAATCAATTTTTCAGGGAAATGATAAGGACCGTAATTATTTGAGCAATTAGTTACAATCGTTGGTAAACCGTAAGTACGCAACCATGCGCGAACTAAATGATCGCTTGATGCCTTTGATGCTGAATACGGGCTTGATGGCTCATACGATGTTGTTTCAGTGAATAAATCATCGGTACCTTCCAAGTCACCATACACTTCATCAGTAGAAATATGATGGAAACGAAATGCTGATTTACGGATTTCATCTAATTTATTCCAGTAAGCACGAGTCGCTTCTAGAATGGTATAGGTGCCAACAATATTAGTTTCAATAAATGCTGCGGGACCATCGATTGAACGGTCAACATGACTTTCAGCGGCTAAGTGCATTACTGCATCCGGTTGATGCTCAGCAAAGACGCGATCTAACTCAGCGCGATCACAAATGTCCACTTGCTCAAATGCATAACGATCATTATTTTCCACTTCAAGTAATGATTCTAAGTTTCCTGCGTAAGTTAATTTATCTACGTTAACAACACTGTCTTGGGTATTATTAATAATATGACGAACAACAGCAGAGCCGATAAAACCTGCCCCACCTGTAACTAAAATTTTCACAGAAAACGATCCTTTTTGTTTATAATTACAGCACCAAGATTACTCATAATCAGTACTATTGATGTAAATTTCGCTAAATGTCACGATAAAGAAAGTGAATTTTTTCACGCTGTCATCTCAGTGTTTTTTTGCTATTGAGACACAAAGTCTAAAATTTGAGACATAAAAAAGCACTAGTCGTAAAGACTAATGCTTTGATATGAATCGAGTTTACGGGTAATCGGTACTTTTAAAAAATAAGGTCCACGGGTCTAGGGAGATTATCTGTCTAAGACTCCAATATATACCTATTTGTTTTTCCCTTGGAAGAATGACGAAGGTTTAGACGCACTATCTCGTACCTAAACCCTCGTCCCTCTATACCTGTTCTCTATTTCTTATCACTCGCATAACTATAGTTGTAATAACCGTAGTTACCGCCATAAGTTGAGCTTGCTTTACGCTCAACGGCGTTAAGAATACAGCCTTTTACTTCAATACCATTTTGTGCAAAACGGTTTTTAGTCACTTCAATTTCTTTAACTGGGTTTAAGCCAAAACGTGCCACAATCATAGTTGTACCAGCATGCGCACCCACAATAGCAGGGTCAGTTACCGCAAGAATCGGTGGTGTATCCACTAACACTAAATCGTAATTTTCAGACGCCCAATCTAACAATGCTTTTAAACGTGGGTGTATTAATAATTCAGATGGGTTTGGCGGTACGCTACCACGTGCAATAAAATCAAGATTTTCAACACCGGGGGATTTAATCACTTGTTCCATGGTTTGTTGACCACTTAAGTAGTCTGCAAGACCTGGCTTACTATCAACACACATCTGGCGTTCCATCTGACCTTTACGCATGTCAGCATCAATAATTAATACGCGCTGACCGCCTTTAGCCATAACAGCAGCCATGTTAGCCGTAACAAATGATTTACCGATACCTGGACTAGGGCCTGAAATCATCACAATATTATTACGCGCTTCCATCATTGCAAAATGGAGGCTAGTACGTAAGCTGCGCAATGCTTCAATCGATAAATCAGCAGGATTAGCAATAGTCAGTAATGTTTCATCCACTGTATGTTGCTTTTTAAGCTTATATTTCTTATCTAAATCTGACTGCGAAGGCGATAAAGGAATCGAAGCATAAACAGGTAGCCCTAATGCTTCAATTTCATCAGGATTTTCGACACCACGATGTAAAGCTGCACGCAGCAATACAATAGCAACAGATAACATGCCGCCCAGTAATGTTGCTAATACAACAATCAGTGATTTCTTCGGTTTAACTGCTTGTGAATATGCTTGTGCATTATCAAGGATGCGAACATTACCCACTGTACTAGCTTTAACGATACTTAACTCTTGTACTTTATTAAGCAGTTGCACATAAATCTGTTGATTAACTTCAACATCACGCGTTAAACGTAAGACTGCACGTTGGGTTTTCGGTAATTTTTCAATACGTTTATTTAAACGCATTTTTTCTTTCATTAATGTTTTACGCTTATCAAGCAAAGCAACATAAGCAGGGTGTTCTTTGGTGTAAAGCTGCGAGATATCACTTTCTTTAAAGGTTAACTGATTCAGTTGCGCCTCTAACGACACCATGGTATCTAAGGTTGTTTTAGCTTCTAATCCTAAATCAACTGATTCATTTTCTTGACGGTAACGGTTTAATTTATCTTCTGCTAATGTTAGTTGCTGCTTAATTTTTGGCAGATGTTGCTTTAAAAACACTAAGCTATTTTCAGCCTCGGCTGAATTACGTGCAACGTTTTGTAGAAAATAGGTTTGGCTAATATCATTTAAAATATTTTTAATTTTAGCTCTATTCTCACCTGTTATAGATAATTGCAAAATACCCGTTTGTTTACCTTGTTCAGCAATAGATAATGCTTGCTGTAGTGCTTGAATGGCATCTAACCGACTAATATTATTAATGCTAAACGTTGCGCCATCAGCCCCAACTAACTGAGTAACAAATAAATTATAGCCATTATTTGTTGCTAATATGCCCACTTTACCCGTAAGTAATTCACGCCCTTCACTGTTTACTAAGCTATATTCACCTTGTTCACTATTAGTGATTGTTAATACACCATTAGTTACTGCTGTATTAGCTGGCACAGTAAAACGAGAAACAGAAATTAGATGACTATCACCTAATAAACGCGCCAGACCTTTACCAAAAATAGGGGTATAAATTGGGGTAGCAACAGTGGTTAAGTTTAATTTATCTACCGTATCACCCAACACCATCCGTGATTTAATGATTTCAATTTCTGTGGTTGCACTTGATTCTGCACCGCCAAACATTTCAGCCATATCGCCACCAAGAGCTGGCATACCTGAGCTTTTAGGTTCGATTTGAATTAGAGCATCAGCTTTATAAATAGGTGTTGCTAATAAGGCGTAGCTAATACCAATTAATGCAAAAATAACCGTTGTAATAATAATCAGCCAACGACTATCAATTAAAATACCAAATAATTTACCAAGATCAATCTCATCGCTTCCTGAGGAAGTGTTGGGTTGGGTGTTTTGAACAATACTCATTAAGTACAGATTCCGATGTTAAATTTTTAAGAGATGAGGAAGAGCCAAGGCATCATCCAAAAGTTAAATATGGTTTACAGCATTTGGTGAGTAGCTTCTCTATCTCGCTCATCTCTCGCGGTAGGAGGAAGATGGCAAGTAAATAATCGACTGCCTATAATAATGCTGGTTATTATCCGTCATCTCGGAAGTGAGGTGCGAACTATCCGTGATCTACTTACCGCGCTATTGAGCCTGAAAGACGCCAGTGAAAACACCATCGAATACAGTGACTCTACGCCGCATAGATAGTAGATTCCCTATCCCCGCTCGTAACCTCGCTGTAGGGAATGACAGAGTTAGGCCATTATTCATTATAAAAAATAACGCTGGTTATTATCCGTCATCTCAAAGGTGAGGGACGAACTACAATTTCTTCGCCCAAGCCGTTGCCGCTTTCTCAATTAACTCATACGCATGATCAAAGGCTTCTTTACTTTGACGATATGGATCGGGAATATCTTGCTGACCAATCCATTGTCCAAACAGCATCGTTTTACCGCGAGCTTCTGGCGCAATACGAGTTACCGCATCAATATGACCTTTTTCCATCACTAAAATGAGATCATAATCACGGCATAATTCATTCGTCAGTTGCTGTGCCTGATGGCCTTCAAGTGAATAACCATGAGTCAATGCAACTTCCGCTGCCATTTTGTCAGCAGCTTTACCCGCTAGGCCACTTTTTTCAGTGCCTACACCAGCCGACGCGATATGTTTATTAGGTAACTTTGCTTGCAATATACGTTCACCTGATGGTGAACGACATATATTACCCACGCAAACAACAAGAATTTTATTGAACATAATAAATAGATTCTAAGGTTAAAGGTTATTAGGGACGAAGAAGAGCAGGAATGAGAAAAATCATAAATAAGGTTTTTAGGGAAGATAAAACACTATTTGCTATCTACCCTCACCTTCTTTTCCTATTTTCACCTGCTCTGTACCTGCTTTCCTTAAATCATTACTTCAAATTCATATAATAATTCATGCCTTCAGAAAGATTATTAAAGCTAGTAATAGTTGGCACTAACTGTTGAATCACACGATTCCAACGTGCAATTGGTGCAGCAGTAACATACACCACATCATAAGGCTTTAATTCAAATTCAGTACCAATCACTAATGCAGTCGCATCTTTAATATTTAACTGGTATATATTTGCCATTGGTGAATATGGTTTTTGTTTTATATCAGAATGTGTTGCACGAATAACAAACACGCCAGTGGCATCTGCTTGTAATTCATTAATACCACCAACACTACTTAAAGCTTCTGTTAAGCTCATGCCTGCGCGATCAATTTTAAGTAGTTTGGGCTCTTTAACTTCACCTAACACAAATACTTTTTGAGCATCATTACGCGGTACGTGGACAATATCACCATTATGTAATAATCGATTTTGCATTAAATCACCACGCTGCATTAACGCATACAGTGATAAGGTCTGATCTTTACCATCACGGGTTAACGTAACATTGCGCCAATCAGCGTCAGCGTCTAAACCGCCTGATTTATTAATCGCATCAAGCAACGTTAATGGCACATTAGTAATAGCTTGTTGACCAGGATTTTTAACATCACCCGTAATATAAGCTTTCTTCGAACGGAACGAAGCGACATTAACATCAACTTGTGGCTTTTCAATATATTCTGCTAATCGCTGTGCGATATCACTGCGTACTTGCGAAACTGTTTTACCTGCAACATGCACTTGACCAATGTACGGATAAAAAATGGTGCCATCAGCATGAACCCAGTTACCCGCTTCACTTGCACTACGGTAAGAACCCGCAGGAATAGTTAATTCTGGGTGATCCCAAATAGTAATATTTAATATATCACCAGGACCAATATGGTATTGATAGCCAGATAATTCTTTTTCAAGCTTTGGATTTACTTGTGCAACAACTTTAGCTTCTTTAAATTGGTTAATATTATTGACCGTTAGTGGAAAAACATTAACTTCTTGATCAAGCGTAGGTTGTCCCTGATTAATTTCAGTAACGTGCTTACCATCAAGGCTAAGATGCGATCCTGGCATGCTACAGCCAGCTAACATTACAGAAGCAACTGCTGTAACTAGTAATTTTTTTGATAATTCCATTAGATTAAGTTCATTTCAGCATTGATTGATGGGAATTCATTACAAACAAGCATGCTACCGCCCGAAGGTTACAGCTCCTCACTTGCTATAGAAGTATAATTTTCTGTTATTTGTAAAACATAAACGTATTAAGTATATAAATGCAATAATCCGCATGGAAATTACATATATATCTAAAAAATCAAAAAATGACATTTTTAATATTTATATAGCTGCCAGATTCTACTTAATTTAGATATAAAATGAAATATAAAAATTTGCTCATTTATTATCTATATATAATCCCCAAAAAAAAAGTTAACCATTTGTAATAAAAGGCATTCATAAAATAATAAGGTTTACAAATCATTTACGGTGATAAAATCACTTAATATCCAACAATAGCGATCTAGATCACACTTTATACATATGAGAGCATAAAAGATAAAAAAAACTTACATAGTTATATTCTTTTTCTCTGTATAATTATTAAATTAGTATGCTAATAATTCAACACCAATAATCGTCAGATTTTGACGGCCTATATATTATTTTTATCAATAAGGATTTACATCATGAAAAAAAATGCATTAGTTCTTCTAGCCGCTATGGCTATGTCTTCATCAGCATTTGCTGGCGGTTATGTTGTTGATGATGCAGCAACACCTGCAACAACAACGACTGCAACTACAACAGGTACAGCAGCAGGTGCAAGCACTGCTGCTGCTACTGCTACTGGCGTGACAACAGCTGTTGTCGTTGGAGCTGCGGCGGCTGTTGCTGCTGTTGCTGTTGCTGCTTCTGATTCAGGCAACACTAACTCAACATCAGTAACGACTGGTACTACTAAATAAATTATTCTTATTTAGTCTGTTAATAACCGTGCTCGTCACGGTTATTTCTTTATATAAGCTATTCGATTTCCGAAATCTATAGCTCAACCCTAATAGTCTATCGGAAGTAATTTGGATGCTTAAATTTATAAAGTCATTCCCTTTCAAACTACTATTTATATTTATTCCTTTTTTTTTCATTTCAGGCTGTACCCAAAAAGTAAAGAATGTTAATGATACTGTTCGATTAGCGATTCAAGGCTCTGCTGATATTCACAAATCTCGTTATGAGGTAACTCAACTACCTTATGCCAGCACATACGTCCGTATTGGTAATAATAATCAATTATTTATGGTATTAGCGTTTGCTGAAACACCAACAGGAAAAACAATAACCCATAGTAATAAAAACAATCCACCACAACTAAAATGGCTTGCTAGTGATAACGGTATGCTGATTACTCAGAGTGGACGAATTATAAAAACAGTTAATTTAAGTGAAGGCAATTTATTAACCACTCACAGCACTAGCCCCGATCCACTATCTTTAGGGCTGCACCTTGCAACAACACCAAAGCAATGGCAACGCACCATTGATTGGCAGCCAGGTTACCACAGTGGTTATCAGTTAGATTCTGTATTTGTGTTTGATCACGCAGAAGTATTAACCATTAATGGCAAATCAGTACCTGTACTACGTTTTAATGAAAATGTGTTAGTTAAGCAATTAAATAAACATTACAACAATACTTTTTGGATTGAACAACAAACCGGTAAAGTCGTAAAGAGCCTACAATATATTGCGCCTTCTTTACCTCGTGTTGAAATGACTATCCTTAAACCTTTTAACTAACGGTAGCGTATTTATGTTTTCACTTTTCCCTCTATTCTCTCGCTATCGCTGTTATGTTCTAGCGAGCCTGTGTTTATTTATTTCCATACCCAGTTTTGCGCAAAGTATAATCACATTGTATGCCAACGGTACTTCTGCAGCGGCAGTAACATTGCACTACGCAGAACCCGTACGCTTGGCGCAAGTTGTTAGCGATAGCCTCAAACAACGTACTGTTTCTGAAACATCTTATTGGCTTGGTAGCAGCTTAAGCACCGCGACTGAACCTAAAACCAAACAAGCATTGATCACCCAACTGACACAATTAAGTCAACAACACCGTGATGATGCCGTTATTAGCGATAGTTTTTCCAATACTGCGCAATGGTTACAACAACATATTCATCACCAACGTCTGCCCGTCAATATTGATATCGATAAAGTACGTTTAAATAAAGCCGACAATCCATTATTAAATGGCAATTACCAACTGCAATTAGCTAATCGCCCGACGTCAGTAATCGTTATTGGTGCCATTGAAAAGCCACAAACAATAACCTGGCAACCTCGCATGGCGGCGAAAGAATATTTAACTCAAGTAACGCCGCTTACAATCGCCGCCAATAGTGAAGTAACGGTTATTCAGCCTGATGGCGTGATACAACAACACCCGATTGCGTACTGGAATAATAACCATAACGATATTGCACCAGGAGCGATCATTTTCATTGGCTATCAATCACTATTTCATAATTACAGTGAATTAAACCATGCTATTTCTTTAATGCTAATCAACAGGACGTTGTAATGAACTCTGTCACATCGGCTTCTACTCGCCACACCCTATATCAACGTCCTTTGTTTGCTTTATCTACATTGGCAGTTGCGTTACTTCCATTCAGTAATGCACAAGCAGATGAATTTAGCTACCCAGAAATGCGCTATTCTAATAGTGATTTTGGTGGCGTGGGTTTAATGCAGATGCCTACCGCACGTATGCAGTCTGAAGGTGAATTTACTTTTGGTACCACTATTAGCAGTGATTACCACCATTACTGGACATCATTACAACTGTTGCCATGGCTAGAAACCACTATTCGTTATACCCAAGTACCTGATCTTTATTACAGTAGCGACCAAAGCTTTAGTGGTGACACCTTATATACTGATAAAGGCATTGATGTAAAACTGCGTTTATGGCAAGAGTCTTATTGGTTACCTGAAGTTGCAATGGGTATTCGTGACCTCGGCGGCACTGGTTTATTTGATGGTGAATTCATTGCCGCCAATAAACGTGTTGGACCTTTAGATTTTACGCTCGGCTTAGGCTGGGGTTATATCGGTCAACGAGGTAACATTACCAATCCATTATGTAAAGTAAGTGATAAATTTTGTGACCGTGATAATGGTTATAAAGGTAACGGTGGTAGTTTTGATACTGGCCGTTGGTTTAAGGGTAATGCAGCCCTTTATGGTGGTATCGAATACCAAACTCCATGGCAACCATTGCAGCTAAAACTTGAATATGATGGCAACGATTACACCGATGATTTTCGTGCTAATCGCGGCCATAACATGACGCCTAAAACACCCTTTAATTTTGGTGCTGTTTATCAATTAACAGACTGGGCAACGGCGAATATCAGTTATGAGCGCGGTACTACGGTGAGCTTTGGTTTAAGTGTTAATACTAACTTTAATCAACTTAAAGCCAGTTGGTTAGATGAACCTATGCCTTCAGTAACAACAGCGCCAACAGCAAAGACTCTTACCCCAGAGCAATGGCAACAACTGGCTCAAGATGTAGAAAAAATTGCTGGCTATAAAAATCCGACTATTTATCAGAATGGCGATAACAGTATTACAGTGGTTGCCGAGCAAGTTAAATATCGCGATCGCGATCAAGCTCAATTACGTGCGGGAATCTTACTCAATAACCAAGCACCTGCGGTAGAGCAATTTAAAATAATTGAAACAATGTCTAACCAACCGATCACTGAAACGGTATTTAACCGCCAACAATTGCTGCAAGTGGCTAATAATGATTATATCGGCAGTAATATTGCAGATAATCGTACCACTACCGCACCGACGAATATTAAAGGTCAGCCAATGGTTGATCTTAACCAAAACTGGAATGTCGGTATTGCACCAACGCTACAACAATCATTAGGGGGATCTGAAGGCTTTTATATGTTTAATGTTGGTGCTACGGGCAGTGCTGATTATTGGTTTAATAACCACCTCACTGTTGGCGGCTCAGTTTATTTAAACCTTTACGATACCTACGATAAATTTAAATATGATGTACCGCCAGATGGCACTCATAATAAGCGAGTCCGTACCCTTGTTCGTCAGTATATCACTGATAACACATTGCGAATGAATAACTTACAGCTAACATGGCTAGATCAAGTATCTAGTGATTGGTATGCCCAAGCGTATGCGGGTTATTTAGAAGCGATGTTTGGTGGTATTGGTGGCGAGATGCTTTATCGCCCTGTTGGCAGTAATTGGGCTCTTGGACTGGATGTCAATTACGTGAAACAGCGTGATCCTCATTCCGCCTTTGGATTTTTTAAAGATCAAAAGCAATATGATGATCATTTAAGTCGTCCATATGAAGTTCAAACGGGAGCAGCAACAGGTAACTTAACCGCTTATTATCAACCACAATGGCAATGGCTGCCTAATACCTTATTAAAGGTTAGTGCTGGACGTTATTTAGCGGAAGATACTGGTGTTACTATCGACTTCTCAAAGCAATTTGATAGCGGCATTATCGCTGGGGCATTTATTACTAAAACCAGTATGTCAGCAGAAGAATATGGCGAAGGCAGCTTTAATAAAGGTTTTTACATCTCAATTCCATTCGATATTTTGACTGTTAAACCGAGTACTAGCCGAGCACAAATATCTTGGGTTCCATTAACGCGAGATGGTGGTCAGATGTTGGACCGTCAATATCACTTGTATGACTTAACTGATAGTCGTCAACCATGGAGCGGACGTAAAGCCTTTAATAACTAAAAGTTAAATAACTCAACCGTATTACGAAGCGGCAACCCATTTTTGTATTGTCGCTTTTCATCGCAATACGACTCATTGTTATAAATAAGCACTTTTAATAATTGTGGTAAAGGCAATACCCCAACAAAAAACATACTAAAAAGGAATTGTTCGGTTCTTTATTAACAGTTTATTACACTAAAAATGATAAATTAAATGAAACGCTGTTTAATTGCTATATCATTCAAAAAAAATGCATTATTATATATAAAAAATATATCCTAATAGCATTTGTTGTTGTAGGGTATAGACAAGCACTTTCATATAATAGTGCAAAAATTACCGGTTTAGATCGGTTCTATCTACAATTAGGAAAATACGGCAAATATTATGAAAAAGACTTTTCTAGTACTACCTCTTGCTCTTCTTGTATCTGGCGTGGCAAATGCTGCAACAGATAATCCTTTTTATGCTGGTGCGCGTTTAGGTAATAGCTTCTACAACATTACAGACAGTACTAACAGCATCAACCTTGATGACAAAAACCTTTCAGGTGGTGTTTTCGCTGGTTACCAAATCACACCTTGGTTTGCAGCTGAAGTAGGCTACACTAACTTAGGTAGCGCTAGCGTTACTAATGGCCAAGGTAAATTTACTGCACAAGGCGCGGATCTTGTAGGTAAATATTCTTACGCTATTAATGACAAGTTTGATGTATTCGCTAAACTAGGTGTTTTCTACTACGATTGGAACGCTAAAAACGGCGCAACAGGTGACGACAACGGTTGGGCTTCAACAGCTGGTGTTGGTGCTGAGTACTACATCAACAACAATGTATCTACAAGCATTGAATACCAATACTACAAAGATGTAGCTGGTGCTGACATTCAATTCGCTGGCGTTTCTCTAGCATACCATTGGGGCGCTCCAGCTCCTGTTGTTGCTCCAGAAGTTGTTTACGTTGATCAAGTATCTGTAGCTACAATTGACGAGTTAAAGTTAACTGTTCCTTTCGCATTCGATAGCTCTAAAATCACAACAGGTGATGCGGCACAACTAGCGCCTTTCGAAGCACGTCTAGACCAATACCCTGATGCAACAATTACTGTTGTTGGTCACACTGACAGTACTGGTCCTGAAGCATACAACCAAAAGCTATCTCAACAACGTGCAGAAGCAGTTGCTCAAGCACTACGTACTCACCTAAATGTTGGTTCAGATCGCATTCTTAGTGAAGGTCGTGGTGAGCTAGATCCTATCGCACCTAACGATACAACTAAAGGCCGTGCTGAAAACCGTCGTGTTGACATCATTGCTCCTGAGCTAAACATCGAAACAGTTACTCAAGTTGTTGCTAAGTAATTTATACTAACAATTGAACTTTAGTACTGCGTATTAATTACGTAAGATGTACTCACTAAAAATCCGCCATACCTTTACGGTTATGGCGGATTTTTTATAACTAGGAAGTAACTGTGCGAGGAAGCTCAGATTTCGAGTCTCGAGGAAAAGCAGATATAACAATTTCTAGGAAAAAAGCAAAGCATTGGGAGTGTTGTGGCTTAATGAACTTAATCACTACAGAGCTAGCCGCCATACCGAAAATTAAGGAATGACAAAAAGGACGGTTATTAACTTATAATGATTGATATTCTTCAAACTGGATACAATTACGCCATTAATTTATCACTGTATTGCTGTACTAATTGCCAATCGCTTGGGCTAAGTTCACTTTTTGCATCCCGCAAGCTTTGTTTTACTTTTTGTTGCATAACAATAATATCATCAATGCCTTGCTGTTCACAATCGGCAGCGGCAAGTGAAATATGGCCGCGTAAATAGCCACCAGCAAACAGTTCGTCATCCGTTGCACTGTCAATATTGTTATCAATCAGCTGTAATAGCTTTTGTTCATAATCGTGGATCATGTTCTATCCTTGCGGTTAAGCATAATCAGTTAATGGAATCGGTTTGGGGAAATTAGCTGCCGTTAGTGGTGCAATACCATAAAAATCACGGAAGGTATCGGATAACATTTTGGTTCGCTCTGGAATACCGTTCGTTAAATAGTTGATAACTTGCTCTCGTACTTTTAACGTGAATCCCACTCTATCAGGCTCACAGTTACCACTTAGATTATCGCAACTTACCTGATAGTTAAACCCACAGCTGGCCGATAAAATCCACTCTATCGCTTGCGGCTTAATTTCAACCACTTCAAATGCAGCTTGTACTTCAGCACTACGTCCATCGGGTTGATACCAATAGCCATAATCTTCTAATAAGCGTCTTGCTTCACCCGCAATACACCAATGCCCTAACTCATGCATCGCTGACGCATAATAGCCACGAGCAAAGATAATTTGATGATGCGTACGTTCCTCTGAGGCAGGAAGGTAAATAGGCTCATCGCCACCTAGTAATAATTCAGTATTTAAACGCTCTAAAAAGACCGTATTAAACAAACGAATAAGATCGTTATAGTCATGATTCATATGTGTTTTCATTTCATTCATTTGGATACAATTTAAATTAACCAGCGAATTATATATTGTTTGAACATTTAGAGCCATTAAGTAAAAAGGTAGAGCTACAACATGAGAATTATTTTACTTGATCTCTTTAATCTCATTCGTCATCTTCTGGTAAGAAATAGCGAGAAAGCTCACATATCCACTACAAATAATAATAAAAGTGTTTCTTGCATGAATTCAATTCATCTGACATTAAATTCTTTTCATTAGAAGTTGATAACTGTCACTATTACAATACCCTATTCTTATGATAAACAACGGCCATCACAGTTATTATGCTACTTTCTATCTTATACATTATCGGTATTACTGCAGAAGCAATGACGGGCGCACTCGCCGCTGGTAAACGTCATATGGATTGGTTCGGGGTCATGTTAGTCGCAAGTGCAACGGCTATTGGTGGCGGCACAATGCGTGATATTTTATTAGGCCACTATCCACTTGGTTGGGTGGCACACCCACAATATTTAGTCATCACCTGCGTTGCTGGCTTATTAACGACAGTATTAGGTAAATGGGTCGTACGCTTTCATAAGATTTTTATTATTCTTGATGCTATTGGCTTGATTGTATTTAGTATTATTGGCTGCCAAGTTGCAATCACAATGGGATTATCACCAATTATCTGTGTAGTAGCGGCAGTCATTACAGGGGTTTTTGGTGGGTTACTTCGCGATATGATCACTCGTAGCAAGCCAATGGTATTACACAAAGAACTCTATGCGTCAGTGTCTTTCCTTGCTGGCATTATATATGTCACGATGCTGCACTTTAATGTCCCTGCTGATACAACCACACTAGTAACATTGGTTGTTGGCTTTGGTTTACGTATGGCTGCTGTGTTCTTTAGCTGGAGTTTACCCGTATTTAACTTCGAAGAAGCTGAAGTGTAAAATCTTCTTCTTTAGGTGTACAAGTTCATTAAGCCACAACAAGTTAAGGTATGAGGCTATCTGAGAGATATTTACTTTTGCTACAACAGAAAGATACTAGCAAAGAGAATGACGGTGGATGGTTTGCATTCACTATAAGGAATGACGGAATAAAATTATTCCGTCATTTCAATATTAATTTACAGCGCAACCAAGCTCTAAATCTTCGGTGTTGTTGTGACTACATCTGCATTTTGACCACGGTTACGCAATAAGTGATCCATCAGCGTAATCGCTAACATCGCTTCAGCAATCGGAACCGCACGAATACCAACACAGGGATCATGACGACCTTTCGTGATCACTTCGGCTGATTCACCTTGCTTAGTGATGGTTTCACCCGGAATACTGATACTTGAGGTCGGTTTTAGAGCTATATGCGCAATAACATCTTGCCCTGATGAAATACCCCCCAAAATACCGCCCGCATGATTAGTTTTAAATCCTTGTAATGTCATGGCATCACGGTGTTCACTGCCCCGTTGTTCAACCACATCAAAACCATCACCAATTTCAACCCCTTTAACGGCATTGATACTCATTAATGAATGGGCAATATCAGCATCTAAACGATCAAATACCGGTTCACCTAAACCTACAGGTACGTTACGAGCAACCACGGTAATTTTAGCGCCAATCGAATCACCGTCTTTTTTAAGGTTACGGATCAGCTCATCAAAGGCGTCGACTTTATCGACATCAGGGCAGAAAAAGGCATTTTGTTCAATTTGTTGCCAATCAACCTTATCTATTTTTACATCACCCATTTGTGATAAGTAAGCACATACTTCTATTCCATGCGCTTGTTTAAGGTATTTTTTAGCAACAGCACCCGCAGCAACACGCATAGCGGTTTCACGTGCAGATGATCGACCACCACCACGGTAATCACGTACGCCATATTTCTGCTGGTAAGTATAATCTGCGTGACCGGGACGGAATAAATTCTGAATATTAGAATAATCTTTTGAGCGTTGATCGGTATTTTCAATCAGTAAACCAATCGATGTACCCGTTGTTTGACCTTCAAAGACACCGGATAAAATCTTAACTTCATCCGCTTCGCGACGTTGAGTAGTATATTTTGAGGTGCCAGGGCGACGACGATCAAGATCGTGTTGCATGTCAGCTTCTATGAGTGCTAATCCTGGTGGGCAACCGTCAATAATACAGCCCAATGCTACCCCATGACTTTCGCCAAAGGTGGTAACGCGAAACAATTGTCCTATGGTATTTCCAGCCATGACTTCCCCTGTGAGATATCTATGCTTACATGCATTTTTAATTATGGTAATTAATACATACTGCAAAGATGTGATTTGAAAAGCAAGGAATAAAGTAAAGGCGAGTATCGAGGGTTTAAGGTTTCAGATCTCGTTCATAACCTCACTGTAAGGAATGACTGACTGGATTTGATAACATAAAAAAGCGACAGGCTTTCACCTATCGCTTTTATTCGTACTTATCGTCTTAACCTCAAGACTCGTACCTAAAACACTTACCTCTTACGCTACCGCTAACACTTTATCCGCTTTTGCTTTACGGAATTTCTTCAGTGATACTGCAACCAATGCCGTTACTACCATACCTGTTGCCATACAGACTAAAGCAAGTAATGGTTTGTTCATCGCACCTAATAATGCAACCACTGGACCACCGTGAGCAACGCTGTTAGTGATACCAAATGAGAACGCCATTACTGCGGCAACCATGCTGCCTAATACGTTTGCTGGAATAACTGAGATTGGATCTTGCGCTGCAAACGGAATCGCACCTTCAGAGATACCCACTAAGCCCATCGCACCCGCCGCTTTACCTGCTTCAATTTCTGATTGCTCAAAGATGTTAAGCTTACGACCAATCACTGTCGCTAAACCCATACCCAATGGCGCAACAGGAATTGCACATGCCATCGCGCCCATAAATTGAGTTTGACCATTGGCTATCATGCCGACAGAGAACAAGAACGCCACTTTGTTAAATGGACCACCCATATCAAAGCCCGCCATACCACCGAGCACAATACCTAGCAAAACAACGTTACCTGTGCTCATCTCAGTTAGCACGGTGTTCATGGTATGCATTAGACCTGCAATTGGCGCACCAATAACAAAAATAAACGCACTTGCAATAAATAATGTACCTGTAATCGGTGCAATAAGAATCGGCACTAATGGTTGTAATAATTTATGGTATTTACGTGTTGCAACCCAACGTACAAAGTAACCCACTAATAGACCAGCGATGATGGCACCGATAAAACCTGTACCTGCATCTGCGCCATAAAATGAGCCGTTATTCGCAATCCAACCACCAATGAAACCCGGTGCTAATGCTGGACGATCCCCAATCGCATACGCTATGTAACCTGCAAGTACTGGAATCATTAATGTAAAGGCGACTACACCAACATCGAGTACTTTTTGCCACATGCTACCGACAGGGATCTGCATTCCCGCATCTGTTGGTTGTCCACCAATCGCTAATGCCAACGCAATTAACAAACCACCGGTAACAACAAATGGGATCATGTGCGATACGCCATTCATCAAGAAACAATATAGATCTGAACGCGCTTTAGAGACTTTGCTTTCACCGTTATCTAAACCATCGCCATTAGCATCAAATGGTTTTGCAACTAATGCTTGTTGAATAACGCCTTTACCATCTTTAATCGGTGCTTTTACGCCAGTCTTAATTAATTTCTTACCCGCAAAACGATCCATGTCAACTTGCTTATCACAACTGACAATGATCGCTTCTGCGCGGGCAATTTCTTCTGCGGTTGGTGAGTTTTTAACACCGATAGAACCGTTCGTTTCAACCTTAATTTCATAACCTAATTCAGCAGCCGCTTTTTCTAATGCTTCCGCTGCAAGGTAAGTATGGGCAACGCCAGCTGGACAGCCCGTAACCCCAATCAATAAGCCTTTATCTTGGGGTAATGTTGCCACCACTTGTTTTTCGGCAAGTAATAATGCCAATGCATCAGCAGATGTTTTCGCAGCGAGGAATGCGTCAATAAAGCCATCTTCAATCAGTTTTGATGACAACTCAGCCAACACTTCAATATGGTGATTATCACCACCATCAGGAGAAGCAATCATGAAAAATAGTTTTGATGGTAAGCCGTCTTCTGCGCCGTATTCAATACCTGTACGACTAACACCAATCGCCACCGCTGGTTTAATAACAGCGGCACTTTTAGCATGAGGTAATGCAACACCCTCTTCAAAACCAGTGTTACCTAACTCTTCACGTGCTTTAACATCGACTAAAAATTGGGTTTTATCCGCAACGCGACCTTGTTGAACTAAAATATCTGCCATTTCAGCAAATACTTCATCTTTGGTGGTTGCTTTAAGGTTGAGGTTAATCAACTGCTCATTGATGAGAGTGGTAATCATATTCTATCCCCGATAATTTTATTATGGGCTCGATGACATTGTATTCGTCATCAGCATGGCAATATTGTCGGTTTTTTAATGGGGATAAAGTAGAGTACAAAACAGGCTTTAACTGGAAATTTGTAACATTAAACTCTCAGTGTGAGCTATCACTCATAATTTTTACCGTATATAAAACAAGTTGAACCGTGAATTTATATATTTAATTTCAATAAGTTATATAATTAATTATATATGAAAATACCAAAAAACGATTATCAAATAATTTTATCAACTATCTAAATAAGGCTTTCACTAAGGCAGAAACGTGATTTTTTAGTGCGATAGATCACAGAAAGGAAGAGCGAGGGAAAGAAGTCAGCGGAATAAATGATCCTACAACGCGCGAATAGTAGATTCCCTATCGCCATCGCGGGCATTCACTGTAGGGAATGACGGAATAATTTCCACAAAAAAAGCGACAGGCTTTCACCCATCGCTTAGTTTCATTATCCTGAGAACTAGAGACTCACAACCTCGTCCCGGCTCTTCCCTATAACCCTTTAGTTATACGCGCGAGCAAACATACCATCACAATGGGCTGAATATGCTTGTGCATAAGCAGGAATAAACACTGACTGACCTTTTTCAAGTATCACTGTTTCACCATTATGGTGCGTCACTGTTAGCGGTGCATCAATCGCAAATAAAATTTCAGCACTGGTATTTTGTAATGCAATATTATTAACTTGCTTATACACGCTGAATTTAAAATCAGGCACAGGGATCTGATAATCTAAACCACCAGCGACCATTGTTGGCGCTAGTAATAATTCATTCGCCGCCATGCTCTTAAATTCAGTATTCGCGACTAACTCGGGTACATCCATAAATTTAGGCGTCAAACCTGCACGTAGTACATTGTCTGAGTTAGCCATGATTTCAAGGCCTGTTCCTTTAATGTAAGCATGTGGCGTACATGCACTTAAGAACATCGCTTCACCTGGTTGTAATGTTAATACGTTCAACATTAAAGGAACAAACAGACCGATATCGCCTGGGTATTGCTCAGATAAATCAATCAATAACGCAAATAATGGCTGCTCTTTATGTTCATGACAGAACGCTAAAAGCCCATTAACAGCAACCTCTTTACGCTCACCCTCAAGCGATAACATTGCTTCAAAGAAATCGCATAAACCGGTTTCAGTTTGATTGGCTACGAACGTATTAACAAGATCGCTGATCACATCTAGATTGATGGTGGTAAATAATTCAACAATCTCAGCTAGCTCACGAAAACCATTCATTGCTTGATAAGGGGTTAATGCAAACACTAACTCAGGTTTATGGTTAGGATCTTTGTAGTTACGGTTAGCCGCATTACGTGCAATACCGGTTTTTTCTTCTTTCGCATAGCCTATTTCAGCTTGATGCTTACTTGGGTGAACTTGAACCGATAATGCTTTCTCAGCTGCTAACACTTTAAATAAATATGGCAACTCAGCAAATTTAGCTTGGGTTTCTGCACCGATAATTGCATCAGGATCTGTGGCAATAAAATCAGCTAAACGTACTGCTTCACCATTAACCGTGATCACAGAACAACCATTTGCATGAGCGCCCATCCATATTTCAGCTTGTGGTTTTTGGTCTAGATTTGGAATAGCAAACAGTTGTTCAATTGATGTTACACTGCCCCAAGCATAATCTTGGATCACGTTATCCATCTTGAAAAAGACAGTGCGGGTAGAGTCAGTCATTGTCAGGTCCTATTGTTATTATTGTTCACGATATTTATGGCATCGCATCAACCATTATTATTGACGCCATGCGCTAACTGACAGCACTATAACAAAACTTAATCGGTTTATTCAGCACAAACTCATCATCCTGCCACCACCATTCCAAACATAAAGTGAATTTTATGGACAATGTTTTCTTAAATTTAATTGATTCGCTGTTAACTGAACGGGAAAGTTTTAATCGCATTTGGTTTGCTGGCGGTAAAACTCAACCACCGCAATTTAGTTATCAAGTCAATTTTCCGCGGCTCGAATTGGTGCTAAAAGGCGAATATATTAACCAACTTGATGATGGTGATAATGGCATATGTCAAATTAGTTTAATGGGGGGGGATGCGATCTATATTCCACCCAACAGTTGGAATAAACCAAGCTGGAATACCGAATGTTCCGTGTTGAGCCTGCTGTTTGGTAAGCGTCAATTGGGTTTTAGTTTAGTCAGTAAAACCAAAGATAGCCCCAAGTTTTATGATGTTCAAAAACACTCAATTCAAGCATGGACGGGGCATGCGGTTGATCCGATCTTAACGGCCCTGAATATGTTAGCTACCGAGCCTCAGCAACAACCGATGGATGAACATTTATTACAAGCCTTGCTCAGCTACACGCGTAACATGCTACATGTACCGTTGCATCAATCAAAAAATCGCACCGAAGATCTGTATCAAGGGATCTGTATTTATATTCAAGAAAATTTTCACCGTGCCATCAGCCGCGATACCATTGCTAATCGGTTTAACATTACCCCCAATCACCTTTCGCGTTTATTTCGTCAGCAAGGCCATATGCGGCTCGCTGACTATATTTGCTGGGTACGGATTGAACGTGCCAAATTTATGTTACGCCAATACCCATTTCGATTAACTGAAATTGCTAGCCGCTGCGGTTTTGTCGATGTGAATTATTTTTGTCGCGTATTTAAAAATAAAACAGGGTGTACGCCATCAGAATACAGAGTCGTTACCTAACTTCCGTTATCTTAATGCTTCAATAACCAATGCTTTCAATTCTTGAGGCTGTTGAGCTAACGTTAGCGCAGTACAATAATCCTCGTTTAATAAACATTTTGAAAACTGCGCAAACGCCATCAGCACCACTTTCTGAGGTGGCTTAGGCAATATCATCGCAATCGCACGACTAATATTACCGCGAGATGATCCCCAATCAATTGACGGATGCTGACACACTATCGCCATTGCAGGCTTAACGATCATTTCATGCATCACGTGCGGCAATGCAATACCCGGCCCCATCACCGTTGCTGAAATGGTTTCTCGAGCTAATAGTGCTTGCTGTAATGCGGGTTGTTGCTCAGCGGTAACGGCTTGTTGTGCCACCAGCATGTGGCTTAATTGCGTAATTGTTTCTGTTTTATTACTGCCACTCGCATGACAATCAGCCCAACCAATACTGGTTAACGGCAAACTTATCTTAAATGGCACTGATGGTGAGAATTGTGTCAATGACAGCGCATATTGAGCAATAAAATCCGTTAGCACTAAATTTGCTAATTCGGCGTCATTACCATTAATGATTAATTGGCATAACGCATATGGTTTATTCGCTAACGACAACATTTTTAATGGCTGTGATACTGGCGCGCGCGTTAATTGACGTACATTGAATAACTCAACTTTGGATTGAAAATAGGTGGTCAATTTTTTGAGTTGGTTAAGTTGGTAAGAAGGCAGACCTGCTGATCCACAATAGAAGGTGATCCGTCGCTCTAACATCCGTTATTCCCTTAATATTACGGCTTACTTATTAGCGTCATCAATCATTGGCACAATTGCTGACAACGCTCAATCACAGCAGTAGCATCAACTAAGACTTCTTCGATGGTGACACAGTGAATACGACTACCAGTGAAACGAGCCCGTTGTTCAACTTCAATATCTGAGGCTATTAATACAATGTCTGCACAAGCAATATTTTTAGCCGTTAAAAAATGCTCAATCCCCATCGCACCTTGGGTTTCGACTTGGATTTTAATCCCCATTTGATGCGCAGTTTTATTAAGTATATCCGCCGCCATATATGTGTGTGCTATACCCGTTGGGCAGGCTGTTACCGCGACAATTTTCATTTTCATCCCTAAACTTATAACGATTAAATACCAAGGCGCATAAATAAGCAGCCAGTGATGCAGAATATCATATTTTATTACAGAAAATGACGGGAGTTAATCCGTACGTTCACTGCAAGGAATAACACTAGTTATTATCCGTCATCTCGGAAGAGAGGTACGAGCTATCCGTGATCTATTCATCGCGCCATGAGCACTAAATATACTCGAGGAAATACACTAAAAGACACCAACGAAAACAGTCACTCTACAACGCGTGGATGGTAGATTCCCTATCTCGTTCGTAACCTCACTGTAGGGAATGACGGTGGTTGGGTTTGGCGTTCACTGTAGGCAATAACGGAATTACACAAACAAAAAAAACGACAGGCTCTCACCTATCGCTTTTCATTTATTCTTGAAACTGACGAACTAGTTTCTTAACAACGCGCTGTTACTCTTCGCGCTTTGATTTCCACTTTTTAATGCCGTTGCTCTTGCCACCAAAACTTGGTTTGCTATCAGCACTTGGCGCTGAAGTACGCGCAGGACGATCATCATTATTACGACGAGGCGCATCAGCACGGTAACCACTGTGACTATTACGCTCTTCATTCTGATTACGGCTGCTACGGTTCGCACCATCGGGACGACGATTAAAATCACCCGTACCGCTGTAAGTTTTAAACTGTTTTTCAGCGGCATGACGTTCATTACGCGCTTCTTGTGCACGGTGATCATACAACTTCGCGTCAGTTGCTTTAGAAATCGTATGGCCATCAGCATCGGTCATTGACGCTTCTTCAGTACCACTTGAGTGTGAAATCAACTGCTGAATTTCAGCGATTTCAGCATCGGTTAAATAACGCCATTTGCCGTTTGGTAAACCATCAATTGTAATGTTCATGATGCGTACGCGACGAAGTTTATATACTTCATAACCTAACGCTTCACACATACGACGAATTTGACGATTTAAACCTTGTGTCAATACGATACGGAATGAGAAATTCGTTTCTTTAGTCACTTTACATGGCAGCGTAACAGTATCTAAAATCTCAACACCTGATGACATTTTCTCAAGAAAGTCAGGGGTAATCGCTTGGTCAACACGCACTACATATTCTTTCTCATGCGAGTTACCAGCACGAAGAATTTTATTAACGATATCACCGTCATTGGTTAAGAAAATAAGACCATCAGACGGCTTATCTAAACGACCAATCGGGAAAATACGCTTACGGTGATTAATGAAATCAATCACGTTGCCTTCAATATGGCGCTCAGTCGTACAGGTGATGCCCGTTGGCTTATTAAGCGCGATATAAATTGGACGTTCTTTGCTACGTAATGGCTTATCATCAACCAATACTTCGTCTTTATCCATTACTCGCATACCCATTTCAGGCATAGTGCCATTGAGGGTTACACGTCCCTGATCAATCAGCTTGTCCGCCTCACGGCGTGAGCAATAGCCAGTATCACTGATAAATTTATTAAGTCGAACCCCTTTCGGGCTCTGCTGTTCAGTAGAATTTTGTGACATGTTTTTCTTCTATAAAGGGCTTTAGGTCGATCAGGGCAATAAACTACTTAACTGTAGTTTACTTGCTCGATAGTTGTTATAGCGGAAGTTTAACTGATTGTGAGACGAGTAGCGAGTAGCGAGTTTCTTTACTCTCGTAAACTCGCTACTCGTGACTCATATTACTTATTTCGGTAAATCACCATGATTAATACGACCGATATAATCACGCTCCAATTCTTTTTCTAATTGCGCTTCGATATAACCTGGTGATTTGGTTTTAGCTGATAACAAGCGGTACATCGCTGGGATCACTAATAATGTCACTAAGGTGGCAAATGCCATTCCAAAGAACACCACCGTACCCACTGCGATACGACTTTCAGCACCTGCGCCAGTTGATAGAATCAACGGTAAAGAACCAAATAATGTTGTAAACGCGGTCATTAAAATAGGTCGTAATCGACGTACTGACGCATCAACAATCGCTTGTTCAAACTCAATCCCTTTATCACGCAATTGGTTAGCAAATTCAACGATTAAAATACCGTTTTTCGTCACCATACCAATCAACATGATCATCCCAATCTGGCTATAAATATTGAGCCCTTGTCCCATTATCCATAATCCAGCAAGACCACCAAAGATCCCCATCGGTACGGTTAGCATAACCACCAGCGGGTTAATAAAGCTTTCAAACTGCGCTGCAAGTACTAAATAAGCCACCAATAACGCCAAGCCAAACACTACAGCGATACTACTTTGGTTATCTCGAAAATCTTGTGATTCACCAGCATAGCTAATGGAGATATCAGAAGGTAAGGTATCTATTGCTTGTTGATCTAAGAAATCAAGCGCATCACCTAGCGTATAACCCTTTGAAAGGTTCGCTTTTAAGGTGATCGATTTCTGTTTTTGATGATGACTTAATTTTTGTGCTGATGCCACTTCATCAATAGACGCCACGGTATCAAGTGTAACCAGCTTGCCATTTTTCGCCCGTAGATAAATCTGACTAAGATCGGTTGAACTATTAAAGCTATTTTCATCACCACGAAGATAAACATCGTATTCCTCACCGCGATCAACGAAGGTTGTTTCACTGCGACCGCCAAGCATCACTTCTAATGTTTCCGCGATTTCAGTGACGGGAATACCTAGTTCCGCCGCACGGTCACGATTTACATTCACTAACAGCTCAGGGGTTGTTTCAGCGTAATCTAAATCAGCCCCTTCCATTAATGGGCTATCTTCAGCAATATGTTGCAACTTGGTCGCCCATTTAAATAGCTCTTGGTAATCCGCACCGCCTAATACAAATTGGACAGGTTCTGATGATCCACCTCGAAAACCAGGCATCATCGGCATCACTCGCACATCGGGAATACCCGCTAGCGTCTTACTTATGATTCCCAATGCCTGTTGTGCCCCAACAGTACGATCATTCCAATCTTCTAATTGCATGATCACAAAGCCCGTTTGATCTCCTGCTCGACCACCAAAGGCCGGCGATTGAATACTGACTGATTTTAAGATCCCTTTGCCTAATAGCGGCAATAAACGCGCTTCAACTTGATCCATATTGCCGATCATACGGTTATAACTGGTACCTTCTGCACCTTTAACAAACGCAAATAACACCCCACGATCTTCCTGTGGTGCAAGTTGTGCGGGGATCACTTTCATTAATCCTGCGCTGGCTACAATACACGCTAACACCACCAACGGTGCGACAAACCGTTTATTAACGGCCACCGTTACCATACGACGGTAACCATGTTCTAATTTATCAAATTGACGATCAATCCATAGATTAAAACGATTTGGCTTCACATTCACTTGCAGTAATTTACTACACATAACAGGGGTTAGCGTTAAAGCAATTAATGATGAGAAGATCACTGACATCGCCAGTAACACTGAGAACTCAGTAAATAAACGCCCCACCATGCCTTCCATAAACGATATCGGTAAAAACACCATCACTAACACTGCAGTCGTTGCCACCACCGCAAATCCAACTTCACGAGTGCCTTTATAAGCAGCTAGTAATGGTGATTCTCCACGTTGTAAATGGTGGAAAACGTTTTCAACCACCACAATCGCATCATCAACCACCAATCCAATCGCTAAAATTAACGCCATCAAGGTTAATAAGTTAATTGAAAAACCAAAGAAATAAGCGGTGATAAAAGCTGAGATTAAGGACACTGGCACCGTAACGGCAGGAATTAACGTTGCTCGCACTTGGCCAATAAAAATATACAGCACCAAAATAACCAAAGCGCCGGTTACTAATAACGTGCTGTAAACTTCACTAATTGAACGATCAATGAACACGGTGGCATCATAATCAAGCGTCAGTGAAGCGCCTTTAGGTAAAAATTGCTGCATTTTAGCAACTTCAGCACGCACTTCTTTAGCCACATCAAGCGGATTAGCATCGGACATAGTCACAATGCCTAAACTTAAATTAACGGCACCATTACTTTTAAAGGTTGAATTTTCATTTTCAGCACCAATCGTAACGTCTGCGACATCTTTTAAATAAATAGGAGTGCCAGTGTCTGTTTTATGGATCATCAAATATTTAAAATCATCAACGGTTTGGTAAAGTCGCGCGGTACGAACGGACATCACCGTTTGATCGTTACGAACTTCGCCACCGGGTAATTCAACGTTTTCATCATTTAATGCATTAACGATATCTTTGGTGGTAACACCTCGGCCGGCCATTAGTGTCGGTTGTAATTTTACATACATTACCTTGTACAAACCGCCACTAAGACTGACTGAGCTAACACCATTTAAAAGACTGAAACGATCTTCTAATACTCGCTGAGCGTAATCCGTTAATTGGGTACGATCCATTTCAGATGACGATAAATTAATGTAGATCGCAGGCTCACCTGAACCGTTATCTTTCGATACTATCGGATCATTGGCATCATCAGGAAGGCGACGTTGTGCACGAGCAACCGCATCACGAATATCACTGACACCTTCAGTGAGATCCCAATCCATATCAAATTCAACCGTGATCCGCGACATACCATTACGGGTAACGGAGGTAATGTTATCAATACCACTGATCCCTGATAATTCATCTTCTATCGGGGTGGTCACTTGGCTTTCCATTACCGTTGCTGAAGTGCCGTCATAAGTTGTCATAATAGTCACAACAGGACTTTCAATATCTGGCATTTCACGAACGGCTAGTTTTGAAAAGGAAACGATACCAAACACACACAACAGCAAACTTAATACAATAGCCACCACTGGCCGTTTTACTGAAATATCTGATAACCACATTAGCTCGTTACTCCAACAGCAGGAGTAATGTCTTTAATGGTTATACCGTCACGCATATTCACTAATCCTTGCACAACAATACGATCGCCTGTTTTTAAGCCTTTTTTAATAACAACATTATTATCAATACGCTCACCCAGAGCCACCAAGGTTCGGTGTACTTTTTGTTGTGGGTCAACAAGATAAACATAACGTTTAGTGCCTGAATATTCTAAGGCTTGTACGGGGATAATCGCTTGTTGTTGCGGAATAAAATCAAGTTCTGTCGCAAGTAACATTCCTGGTTTTAAAGCATGATCGCTATTTTCAAACACTACGCGGACTTTAATATTTAAAGAATCTGATTGAACACGCGAATCAATGGCTTGAATTTTACCTGTAAAGGTACGATCACCCCACGCTTGGCTTTTTGCGGTAACGTTAATTCCAACCGTTAAAGAAGAGATATATTGCTCTGGCACTTCAATATCCAGACGCATAGAGGAAAGGTCATCAAAATTAAATAATTCACCGCCTGCTGCTACCATATGACCTGGACTAAAATCGTAGAACCCAACAGTGCCATTAAACGGCGCTCGAATAGCATGATCATTAAGATTCGCTAAAGCCGCTTTTAAACGAGCATTGGCAATACTTGTATTGGCAGCTTGAGCATCAATTTCAGTTTTAGTAATAGCACCACGAGACAATAAACGCTGAAATTCAGTCAGTTTTCGCTTTTCATCATTACGATAGGCTAAGGCTTCATCATAAGCAGCCACCGCTTTATCATCATCAAGTTGAATTAATAGTTGGCCTTTCTTGACCGTACTATTAACAGCAACTGCAATCGTTTTTATTTTAGCCGAAACTTCTGCTGCAATATTAACGGCATGTTCCGCATTCAACTTACCCACTAATGAAAGTGATTGAGCAACAGCTAAAGAACTAACCTCTCCCGTTGTCACAGACACAACACGTGACGATGACGCGGGCGGTGATTTATCTTGCGCAGCGTGTGACGTTCCTTGAAAGTAAAAGTAACTACCAGATAAAACTGCTGCGACTAATACTGCTACGACCATTTTTTTCATTTATTAAAACCATCATAAAAATCCTAACTGAATAATATCTGAACTAAAGGATGAATAACGTCAAGAAATGTAAAGTTAAGCAAAAATCGGCTTACTGATGAAAAATCAAGCAAGTACTCGATAATAGTGATAAAAAAGGTTTACAGCGCTGAAATGTTTGTTATTATCCGCCCCGCACTTGTGGTGGGGTTCCCGAGTGGCCAAAGGGAGCAGATTGTAAATCTGCCGGCACTGCCTTCGAAGGTTCGAATCCTTCCCCCACCACCATTAATTTTGAAGAATTGTTTTATAACAGTTTTTCAGTGGTTAAAGTGGTCTTTAATCACCAGAGCAACAAATAACTATTGCAACTAAAAATAGAGTAGCAAGCAACATCCCGTGGTGGGATTCCCGAGTGGCCAAAGGGAGCAGATTGTAAATCTGCCGGCATCGCCTTCGAAGGTTCGAATCCTTCTCCCACCACCATCATTTTGAAAAATTGTTTTATTACGGTTTTTTAGTAATTAAAGTGAGCTTTAATTACACTAGCAACAAATAACTATAGCAACATCCCGTGGTGGGATTCCCGAGTGGCCAAAGGGAGCAGATTGTAAATCTGCCGGCATCGCCTTCGAAGGTTCGAATCCTTCTCCCACCACCATCATTTTGAAACGTTGTTGATAACAGCATTTCAGTGGTTAAAGTTATCTTTAATCACTAAAGTAACGAATAATTATAGCAACATCCCATGGTGGGATTCCCGAGTGGCCAAAGGGAGCAGATTGTAAATCTGCCGGCATCGCCTTCGAAGGTTCGAATCCTTCTCCCACCACCATCATTTTGAAACGTTGTTAATAACAGCATTTCAGTGGTTAAAGTTATCTTTAATCACCAGAGTAACGAATAACTATAGCAACATCCCGTGGTGGGATTCCCGAGTGGCCAAAGGGAGCAGATTGTAAATCTGCCGGCATCGCCTTCGAAGGTTCGAATCCTTCTCCCACCACCATCATTTTGAAACGTTGTTAATAACAGCATTTCAGTGGTTAAAGTGAGCTTTAATTACACTAGCAACAAATAACTATAGCAACATCCCGTGGTGGGATTCCCGAGTGGCCAAAGGGAGCAGATTGTAAATCTGCCGGCATCGCCTTCGAAGGTTCGAATCCTTCTCCCACCACCATCATTTCAGCCAGTTGCTTAGCAGCTGGCTTTTTCATATCAAAAATAAATCACGTCACACGATCAACTCATCAGACTAGCCAATAAATATGTATGATAATTCATATAGTATATGGATCGTTATGACAGAAGCATCTCCCCATACCAACATAAATTGGAAACAGATCAAGATACTGATTATTGATGATCAGCCGTCTTCTGCATTACTCAGTGACAGTGAACATCTCACGATAATAAGAAAAAATGACTGGATAGCTGAAATTCGTTATTACAACATTGGGTTTATCGTTAACTTTCACCATCACCATCGTCACGGGGTTAGGCCTGCATACTCGTTTATACCCAAATAAACTTACACTATAGATATGATCGCTCCTGATTGAAATGATCATATATTGAAGTGATAGAGCAATGTGCTAATATCAGTAACCAATAATCATTCGCAGTTATGGATACTAAATATGAAAGTTATTTCTTTTAACATCAATGGGCTACGTGCTCGCTTACATCAACTTCAAGCTATTATTGATAAGCATCAGCCTGACGTTATCGGTTTACAAGAAATTAAAGTTCATGACGACGCTTTTCCGTTAGCGGATGTAGAAGCAATGGGATACAAAGTCTACTTTCATGGTCAAAAAGCCCATTACGGTGTCGCTATGCTATGTAAGCAAGAACCTATTAGCGTACAAAAAGGCTTTCCCAGTGATGATGACGAAGCCCAGCGTCGCATGATCATGGCAACCTTTAAACAAAAAAATGGCAACAACATAACGGTAATGAACGGTTATTTTCCTCAAGGGGATAACGTTAAGCATGAAACCAAATTTCCTGCAAAAGAAAAGTTTTACGCTGATCTGATGAGTTATCTTGATACTGCACATACCAATGATGAACAACTTATCGTAATGGGCGATATTAATATCAGTCCTATCGATTTAGACATTGGTATCGGCCCAATAAACGCTAAACGCTGGTTAAAAACAGGCAAATGTTCATTTCAACTGATTGAGCGTCAATGGTTGAAAACCTTATTAGATTGGGGTTTTATTGATACATTCCGTCAACTGCACCCAACGGTCGATGATCAATTCTCATGGTTTGATTACCGTTCAAAAGGCTTTATTGATAATAGAGGCTTACGTATTGATGTAATTTTAGCCACACCGACATTGGCTGATCGTTGTACAGAATCAGGTATTGATTACGAACTCCGTGGCATTGAAAAGCCTTCAGATCACGCCCCAATTTGGTCTACTTTTACCGATTAATTTTTTAATTAAGTAATAATAACCATAGTTACTCAAACTAATAATTACATCTAAAAGCCGACCATCATTGATATCGGCTTTTATTGATTTTGCATATATATTCATCAATATAATTATACTATACCGTTACAGTATAGACTTAATCTATATTAATGAGTGCTATTCATCGATAAAGGTAAATATAAAAAAAGTTGAATCAATATTTTTTATAGCGACATAAATACGTTAAAAAAAATTCAAAAAAACATAAGTCATTGATTAATAAAGGAGATGAATTTTGTAATCATGACCGAATAATTATGAAACAAAATTACATTAAAATTTTTTTTAGTTTTTTCAAAAAAAATTATACTCTTTAAATTCAATTAATTACATTATCTTAAACTGTAACAATATGTCTAATTTTGTTATAAATTTTCACCGCAATGATCCAGATCAAATTTATGATTCACAACCTTTGCTATTATTCTGGCAGCCAAACTTAAACCATTAAAGAGCACGCCAGTAAAAATGGAAAACAATCCTTTTGACTCACTGATGCCACCAGCAATGGCACATAAAGCCGAAGAAGTCGGCGTTTATAAAGCAACAAAACACCCGTTACAGTCATTCTTTTTAGCGATAACTGCCGGTGTGTTTATTTCAATTGCTTTTGTATTTTATACAACAGTAACGACTGGCGCAGGTGATATGCCTTGGGGTATGTCTAAATTTGCCGGTGGTCTAGCCTTTACGTTAGGTTTAATCCTAGTAGTTATATGTGGCGGTGAGCTATTTACCTCTTCTGTATTAACCACTGTTGCTCGTGCAAGCGGTCGCATTACTACTGGTCAGTTAATGAAAAACTGGGGCATTGTTTACCTCGGTAACTTCGTTGGCGCAATTTTCTTTGTTGCATGTATTTGGATTGCAAAACAACACCTTGGTGCGAATGGCCAATGGGGTATTAATGCAATGAAAATCGCACAACATAAACTTCATCATGATTTTGGACAAGCTGTTGTTTTAGGTATGCTATGTAACCTAATGGTTTGTCTTGCAACATGGATGACTTTTTCATGCCGTAGTGCCACTGATAAAGTTATGGTAATGTTGCTGCCAGTTGCAATGTTTGTTGCATGTGGTTTTGAGCACTGTATTGCAAATATGTTTATGATCCCAATGGGCATCGTAATTCATGCATTCTCTGGTCCTGAATTTTGGACCATGACAGGTGTAAATCCTGCTCAATTTGCAGATTTAACTGTACATAATTTCGTTATAAACAATCTAATCCCAGTAACCATTGGTAATATCATTGGTGGTGGCGTATTAGTTGGACTAACATATTGGGTTATTCACCGTCGTCCAGAACTTAACGGCAATAGCCATCATTAAGTTTTAACACGGTAACACTTATTTTTTTTCTACTGAATAGTAATAGGTAGGTATACAATGGCAGAGCAATTTGCTGCATGGGAAGGCTTCACAGCTGGTGATTGGCAGAACGAAGTAAACGTTCGTGACTTTATCCAAAAGAACTACACTCCTTTTGAGGGTGACGGCTCTTTCCTAGAAACAGAAGCAACTCCAGCTACAGCTAAACTTTGGGAAGCTGTAATGGTAGGCATCAAACAGGAAAACGCGACTCACGCACCTGTTGATTTCGATACTGATGTTGTTTCTACTATCACTGCACATGATGCTGGTTACATCGACCAAGAACTTGAAATGATCGTAGGTCTTCAAACTGACACGCCTCTTAAGCGTGGTTTGATCCCTAACGGTGGTATCCGCATGATCGAAAATTCATGCAAAGTATACGGTCGTGAACTAGATCCTACTATCAAGAAGGTTTACTCAGAGCTTCGTAAAACACACAACCAAGGTGTTTTCGATATCTACACTCCTTCAATCATCAAATGTCGTAAGTCTGGTATTCTAACTGGTCTTCCTGATGCATACGGCCGTGGTCGTATCATTGGTGACTACCGTCGTATCGCACTTTACGGTATCGACAAGTTAATGGCTGACAAGCTAGCTCAATTCAAATCTCTAGAAAAGATGTTTGAAAACGGCGAAGATCTTCAAATGACTATGCAACGTCGTGAAGAGATCTGTGAACAGCACCGTGCTCTTGGTCAAATCAAGACTATGGCTGCTAAATACGGTCGTGATATCTCTCTTCCTGCAACTTCTGCACAAGAAGCTATCCAGTGGACTTACTTCGGCTACCTAGCTGCAGTTAAATCACAAAACGGTGCTGCAATGTCTCTAGGTCGTACTTCGACTTTCCTAGACATCTTCATCGAGCGTGATATCGCTGATGGTAAGATCACTGAAGCACAAGCTCAAGAAATGATCGACCACTTCGTAATGAAGCTACGTATGGTTCGTTTCCTACGTACTCCTGAATACGATGAATTGTTCTCTGGTGACCCAATCTGGGCAACAGAATCAATGGGTGGTATGGGTCTTGACGGTCGTACACTAGTTACTCGTTCTAACTTCCGTTTCCTAAACAGCCTATACACAATGGGTCCTTCTCCAGAGCCAAACATCACTGTTCTTTGGTCTGAGCAACTACCTGTAGGCTTCAAGAAGTTCTGTGCGAAAGTATCTATCGATACTTCTTCTATCCAGTACGAAAACGATGACCTAATGCGTCCAGATATGAATTCTGACGATTATGCTATCGCTTGTTGTGTATCGCCAATGGTTGTTGGTAAGCAAATGCAGTTCTTCGGTGCACGTGCTAACCTTGCTAAAACTATGCTTTACGCAATCAACGGCGGCGTTGATGAAAAACTTAAGATCCAAGTAGGTCCTAAAGAAGAGCCTATCACTGATGCTGATTTCCATTACGAAAATGTTCTAGCTCGTCTAGATCACTTCATGGATTGGTTAGCAACAACTTACGTTTCAGCGCTAAACGCTATTCACTGGAGCCACGACAAGTACAGCTACGAAGCATCGCTTATGGCTCTACACGATCGTGACATCAAGCGTACAATGGCTTGTGGTATCGCTGGTCTATCTGTTGCAGCTGACTCACTATCTGCAATCAAATACGCTAAAGTAACACCAATCCGTGATGAAGATGGCGTAGCCGTAGACTTCAGCATTGAAGGTGATTACCCTAAATTTGGTAACAACGATGCTCGTGTAGATGACATCGCTTGTGACCTTGTTGAGCGTTTCATGAACAAGATCCGTTCACACAAGATGTACCGTGATGCGATCCCTACTCAGTCTATCTTAACTATCACATCTAACGTTGTGTACGGTAAGAAAACTGGTAACACTCCAGACGGTCGTCGTGCAGGTGCTCCTTTCGCACCAGGTGCTAACCCAATGCACGGTCGTGACGAAAAAGGCGCTGTAGCTTCACTTACTTCTGTAGGTAAACTACCGTTTGCACACGCTAAAGATGGTATTTCATACACATTCTCTATCGTTCCAAACGCACTAGGTAAAGATCTTGATACTCAAGAAAATAACCTAGCAGGTCTTATGGATGGTTACTTCCACCATGAGTCTGGCATCGAAGGTGGTCAACACCTAAACGTTAACGTTCTTAACCGCGAAACTCTAGAAGACGCAGTTAAGCACCCTGAGAACTACCCACAGTTAACTATCCGTGTATCTGGTTATGCTGTGCGTTTTAACTCTCTAACTGCTGAACAGCAGGCTGACGTTATCGCTCGTACTTTCACAGCGTCTCTATAATATAGAGCCTCTTGTGTAGGAAGTTCGCTTCCTAATAAAAACCGGCTTATATAGCCGGTTTTTTTATGCCAAAAATTTAAATCTAAACACACGCTTCGTTATATTTCTTCAATTTTTTAAGCAACGCGCTATCAATGATCGAGCTTTTGAATACTATCAACATTCAGCTATCGATAGTATTGAGAATATTTGTGCAAAATCAAATGCAAAAGTATTATATTGAGGCAGGCCAATCCATGTTGCTATTATGGCCTCAGTATCGTTTTGATGACGTGCTAGCTCGGTGTTTAGTTAAATGATTTTCACGTGGCTATATAGATAATGACCCACGACATCAACTATGGATTAAAGAAGCTCGATGGACCTTTGAATCACAAGGATTTAAACCTGACTGGTATTTAAAGTTAAAAGCACAGTATCGCTGTCTTCAACGGCCTCTATATTAACTTATTGATTTGTTATTCTAGGTATTTTTCGATGAAAATTTTTATATTACTGCTAACACTAATATTTACGCTTTCCATACCGGTCACTTTTGCCAACGAATCAACCCATAAAACAATGCCAATCTTAACCGTTGGTTATACTTCACTTAATTGGGCACCATTAGCATTTAAAAATAATGATCAAATCGTGGGATTATTACCTGCTCTTATGGACGCCATTGCCGCTCAAGCTGGCTATCAAATAAAAAATATCTATTACCCCAATTTTGATGAAATGATCTCAGCATTTAAACGCAACGATATCGATCTATTAATAGGTATTGCAGCAACATTTGATCGCCAAAAATATATGCTATTTAGTGATCCTATTTTAAGTACATCATTCGCCATGCTTAGCCGTTCACCACAACATACCAAAATAGCTGATCTGAATAATGTCACAATCAGTGTTGAAGATGGTTTCGCTATCAAACAAAAAATAGCCAATTTACATATTAAAAATCAAATACTCTCACTGCCATCAAATACTATTGCACTTAATGCCGTCGAAACAGGGCTAGCCGATGTTTATATTGGTAACAGCCTTATGCTACATAATTTGTATACTTTTGGTGATTTGAAAAAATCATTATATTTTTCACCATTAACAGAGCTCTCTTTTGAACGCTTATATATCACAGCCACTAAAAATCATGCTCTGCTCCTAAATAAAATCAATAAGGCTTACAACCAGCTACCAGAAACCGTATTAACTAATATTTACGACAAATGGTTAACAGCACCCCAAAAAAAGATGTTAAGTGATCCACATCAGCTTCATTTAACTAAATCTGAAAATAATTACTTACAACAACATGAAAATATTCGTATTGGATACCAATTTCCAGTATCACCAATATTAATCAATAATGATATTATCCTGCACCAGCTAAAAGACATATTAACAATAATAAAAGAAAAACTTCATATTACTACAACGATAGTTCCAATTAATAATTATCAAGATGGTAAGAAAAAATTAGCGGATAATGATATAGATATTATTGCCGCGATAGCTACAACAGCTAATCGCTATAAAGAACTCACCTTTACCGCACCTTATAGTAATGATAAATGGGTAATGATTGATCGTATTAATCATAAAAAATTAACCGCAATTACTTCAACTAATATAATTGGTGTTCTTAACTCAGAAATTGCAGTTCACCGCGTAAGAGAGCATTATCCTACAGTTAAGATTCATCAGTTTAAAACTAACATTGATATTCTTAATGCTGTTATTAATGATGATATTAATTATGCCGTTATACCACTCTCTGTCGCCCAAGTCTTATTACAAAATAATTTTTTAGGTCAATTAAAAATTGTTTCGAGCCGTATAGATAATCATGACCAAAAAATAGCATTTGCCGTTAAAAAAATAATGTCTTACTAAGAAATATTATTAATAAAGTATTGGACTCTTTGCCTCCTGATACGTTAGCTAATATCAAAAAAAAGTGGTATACGATTATTCTTAAAGAGGATGGTGATTATCATCGGTTAATTATATTAGCTATCACATTTAGTTTAGCCATAAGTTGTATTATTGGTGCCATTACCATTTGGAATCGTCGTCTAAGTCTTGAAATTAAACACCGTAAAGCCGTTGAAGAAAAATTAACTTATTTAACCAATAATTTTGATGGCGTATTGATTCAACATCACCAAAAAAGTGATGATCCAATGGATATTGATATTTTATTCATAAGTGAAAAGATTATTGATTTTACTGGTATTTCAGCCAGTAAATTTTATTTTTTTCCACGCTTATTACAAGATCGTATTGCCCAGCGAGATGATCATCAAATCTTACTCACAGAAATGCGTAACGCTGTAAAACAAGGCTATTGGCGTACAGAGCTTCAAGTCAATAATCAAGACTCCACAACCCCTTGCTGGATTGAGCTACGCTGCAAAATCACCCCAGCAGCAGTCGGTTGGCAGTGGAATAGTATTTTGATTGATATCACTCAATTAAAGCAGCAACAATTAGCATTAACCATAGCCAAACAAAAATCTCAAGCAGCAACCACCGCAAAATCACGTTTCTTGGCAATAATGAGTCATGAGATCCGCACCCCAATTAGCGGTATTATTTGTTTATTAGATTTAATGAAGCCTTACGCACAACAACCAGAAATAAATCAAATACATAAAAATCTCATGCTTTCAAGTGACCATTTATTAAACATTGTTAATGACGTATTAGATTTTTCTAAACTTGAATCAAACAAACTCGAGATTCATCCCCAACAAAAAATATTAAACCAAATAATCACTATTTTAGTGCAACCGCATGCTATTCATGCCACACAAAAAGGACTCGATTTTAAATTATGGTTAGATCCTAATATTGCCGAAAGTTTACGTTTTGATAGTATGCGTCTTAAACAAATTCTTAATAATTTGCTAAATAATGCGATTAAATTTACTTCTCAGGGGGAAATACGTCTTGATATTAATTTATTGTCGCAACAAAATAACCAACAAGTTATTACTTTTAGAGTCACCGATACCGGTATTGGTATCGCCCCTAAAGATATCTCTAAGCTATTTCAACCATTTGAACAAATAGAACAAAATACTGATCGTCGTTATAACGGTACCGGGCTAGGTTTATCTATTTGTCATCAACTTATTCAATTAATGGGTGGTACGATCGCAGTATCAAGTCATCCAAATCAAGGTTCAAATTTCATCATCACACTGACCTTTGATATTTGTCAGCCAACTAAAATTGAAGCATTAAATAAACACTGTGGATTATTATCAATGGTAGATGATCCCATCTTAATAAACTACTTAACGGCTTGGCATTGCTCTATATCCCGACTAAATGTAACGACAAAAGAACAGCTAGCGGTTGCGATATCAATCCAATGTATTGATACCATTTTTGTACCTCAATCATGGGCAGAACAGCATAATATTGATCTTAATTGGATCGCTATTAACTTACCATCTGTTAATTGGATCACCATTACATCAACTGATGTAATGTTAACATCCAATATTAACGCGCGTAATATTTCCCTAAGCCCACTCTTATCTCAACAACTTTATCGCGCATTAACCCAACCATTCCAACCTTATAATAATGACTTCCAATACCAGCATTCCTTACCTTCGCCTCAGACTCGAGAGCAGGCTATTGCTAATCATCGTTATATTTTGGTAGCAGAAGATCACCCTATCAATCAACAAATACTCAAACAACAACTAGAACAACTTAATTATGCTGTCGATATTGTGGACAATGGTAAACAAGCTTTATCTGCACTAGCAAATACTCACTACAATATTTTATTAACAGATTGCCATATGCCTGAAATGGATGGTTACGAGTTAACTAAAACAATCAGAGAGCAAGAACGGCAAACAGGAGCGGCTATATTACCCATTATTGCGATTACAGCTAATGCGCTAACGAATACAGATCGTTTTAAAGTGATGGGTTTTAGTGATTATTTAATTAAGCCATTAAAACAACAGCAGCTAAAAACAGTATTAACTCAATGGCTAAAACCATTAGACATGACTAAGAACGTTAAAGATTTATCACTAGAAATAATTAAACCAATAACATCAACAACACCTCTTGCTCTTATTGATATTAATGAACTATTACCCATTTTTGGTGATAATGATCTTTGCCAAACGCTACTACAACAATATTTAGATTCTTGTTTTGATGATTTATCACAACTTAAAACAGCAATAACACAACAAAACAATGATAATATCTTTATGGTGAGTCATCGTATGAAAGGAGCTGCACGGATGATGGCTTTTCATCCATTAGCACAAGTAACTCAGAAGCTTGAATTACAAACACAACATATTCAAAAAGACATAACGGGTATACAACAAAATTACCAGCAGATTGAACATTTAATCGAACAATTATCACATCAAATTAACAGTAAATAGGATCGAAATATGAACATATTATTGATTGAAGATCATGACTTTCAACGTCAAGTTCTTGCAACCCAATTAACTCATCTTATCGATCCAAATCAAGATCATCTCTATTTTGCAGCCAATGGCATTGATGCATTAGCAGCGGTAACACGTTATCAACCACAATTATTATTTTGTGATCTCAACATGCCACAAATGGATGGTATTAGTTTTCTGGGTCACCTTGCTGAACAACAGTTTACTGGTGCAATAATTATTACCAGTGCTTTAAATGCGGGTGTTCTACATAGTGTCGATAAAATGTGTAAAAACTATGGTCTTAATTTATTAGGTACTTTAGTTAAACCTACTCACCTCGAACAATTAAAACAATTGTTAATCATCGCGACAAACAGCTTACAATCAAACAACATAACACCGCCTTTACAACAAGATCTTACTGAAAAAGATATCATCGAGGCATTCAATTCCAATTATCTTATTCCTTATTATCAACCTATAGTAAGTTTACAAACTGGAGAATGGGTTGCTAGCGAAGCATTAATCCGTTTTATTCATCCAGATTATGGCATTGTTCCAGCAATGAAATTTATTAAAATAATCTCGAATATAGGAAAAGACAGCCAACTAGCATTACTGATAATTAATCATATAATTAGTCAACAACCTATTTTTTGTGGCCGCAAGGTTGCTGTCAATATATCAGCAGAAACATTAGTTGAACGTAATTTCATTAATAACGTGTTAGCGCTACATCATCAATATCCACAACTGCATCATTGGTTATATTTTGAATTAACCGAATCGGATCTTTTTGAATCTGCAGGAAAAGCATTAGAAGCGGCTGCTCGATTAGGCATGTATGGTTTTAATCTTTCAATTGACGATTTTGGTACGGGATATTCATCATTAAAACAACTTGATATCTTACCGTTTAAATCATTAAAGTTAGATATTAGTTTTGTACAAGCAATGCAAACAAACTATACCGCTAAAGTGATTATTGAAACTTGCTTATTACTCGCTCAACGCCTCAATCTAACGGCAATTGCAGAGGGTGTGGAAGATATTACCTTATGGCTAAAACTGCAAAAAATGGGTTGTGAGCTAGCACAAGGCTATTTTATTTCACCACCATTGCCATTTAGTCAAATTCCTATTTGGCATACTCAATGGCAACAACGAAGCCACCAATTATTAATTAGTTCACCGTCAACACAACAAATACAACCCGTTTAAATGCCACTTACTTTTACGCAACCATATTGATTAACATCTTGAGTTTTCGCTATATTCAAAACCTGTTTTGTAATAAAATAACACATAAATAAAACGCGATATGCGGAGAAATAGAACAATGTCAGTAACAGGTCGTATTCACTCTTTCGAATCTTGCGGAACCGTCGATGGCCCAGGAATTCGGTTTATTGTATTCCTGCAAGGTTGCTTAATGCGCTGCAAATACTGCCACAATCGTGATACATGGGACACCCATGACGGTCGTGAAGCTACTATTGAAGAATTGATGCATGAAGCAAGATCATACCGTCACTTCATGAATGCTTCTGGTGGTGGTGTTACCGCATCTGGTGGCGAAGCCATGCTGCAACCAGAATTTGTCCGTGATTTCTTCCGTGCAGCACAAGCTGATGGTATTCATACTTGCCTTGATACCAATGGCTACATCCGTAAACATACTGATGTGGTAGATGAAGTCTTAGATGCCACAGATTTGGTAATGCTTGATATCAAGCAAATGGATGATAACGTTCACCAAAACTTAGCTGGCGTTTCAAATAAACGTATACTTGATTTTGCACGTTACCTACACCAGCGCGGCCAAAAGACTTGGATCCGTTACGTGATTGTACCGGGGTACACTGATGACGAGCAATCTGCACACCAACTTGGTGAGTTCATCAAAGACATGGATAATATTGAAAAAATCGAGCTGCTACCCTACCATCAGCTTGGTGAGCACAAGTGGGAAGCACTAGGCTTTGAATACCCATTAACTGGGGTTAAGCCACCGAAAAAAGAAACAATGGAAAATATTAAAAACATTCTTGCAAGCTATGGCAAGAAGGTTATGTATTAAACAACGGTGTCATAGTTGTTAATACAAAAAAGAGCGGCTTATCTTTATCTCTAAGGAGTTAGATAAGTCGCTCTTTTCTATTTAAACTGAAAAGATAAAATAGTATTTATCGTGACAACGGTAAAATTGTGACAAGAAAAGAGATTAACAACACCATAATTAACAATGAGATTGGTACTGTATACTTCCACTTCGTTACAGGTTCTTGCATAATAACTTCCTTTGCTAAAATTACACCCTACTTGATCAGGGTCATTTTTTATAATTTATATACTTTAAATGCAGAGTAAAAAACAACCAATAACTAATAATGGAATAATACATTTCATAATAATGGAATACGATAAATATCCCCTCTTTATCTTCCACCAAATAGCAACAGTCCCTATAAAAAAACCATAAAATGATATTTATCCATGATAAAATTATGGTATAAACCAAAAGCAAACGTTTGCGTTAATAAAAAAGACATCTTTTCAGTTAAAAAGCATTAAATATCAATATTCGTATTACTCTTTCTGCCGATGAGGAAATAAGCTCTCATGAAAAGCGACATCGAAATTTGCCGTGAAACGCGACTCACCCCCATTGATCGCATCGCCTTTAATGCTGGCATTGAAGCACAAGATCTTACGCCTCAAGGCAGCTTAAAAGCCAAAGTAAAACCCGCTATTTTAAAACGGTTAAGTAATAAACCAGAAGGTAAACTAATACTCGTTACTGCCATTACTCCCACTCCGCTAGGTGAAGGTAAAACAGTAACCACCATTGGCTTAGCACAAGGGTTAGCTAAAATTAAACGCTCTGTATTTGCTTGCATTCGCCAACCATCAATGGGGCCAGTATTTGGCATTAAAGGCGGTGCTGCTGGCGGCGGTTATAGCCAAGTAGCTCCAATGGAAAAGCTCAACCTACACTTAACGGGTGATATTCATGCTGTTACTGCCGCACATAATCTTGCAGCTGCAGCATTAGATGCTCGTCTTTATCATGAAAATCGCTTAGGTTATGACACTTTTACTGCACATACAGACCTACCAGCACTACGAATTGATATTAATAATATTAGTTGGAAGCGAGTAATCGACCACAATGATCGCGCACTACGTATGATCACCATTGGTCAAAATGAACCAGGTAAAACCATTAATGGTCTTGAACGCCACGATGGCTTTGATATATCTGCCGCTTCTGAATTAATGGCAATTTTAGCCCTTGCTACAGATTTAGCCGATATGCGTCAGCGAATTGGTAAAATAGTTGTCGCTTATAACCTTGATGGTGAACCGGTTACTACCGAAGATCTCAAAGTTGCGGGCGCCATGGCCGTTACTATGTGTGAAGCAATTGAACCCACATTAATGCAAACGCTAGAAGGAGTGCCAACCCTTATCCATGCAGGCCCATTTGCAAATATTGCCCACGGTAACTCATCTATTATTGCCGATAAAATCGCACTGAAATTAAGTGAGTTTACGGTTACTGAAGGTGGATTTGGTTCTGATATGGGGTTTGAAAAAGCGTGTAATATTAAAGCACAACAAGCAGGACGTGGACCCGATTGTGCAGTCGTAGTTGCAACCTTACGGGGCCTTAAAGCAAATTCTGGGCTTTATGATTTACGCCCAGGACAACGACTACCTGATACTATTTTTGAGACAGATACAGCAGCCCTAATTGCTGGTTTTGAGAATTTACGTTGGCATATTAATAACGCCGCCAAATACGGTGTCCCGGTTGTGGTTGCCATTAACCGTTTTCCACAAGATACCGATCAAGAACTTGAGCAATTAAAACAACTGATTTTAACCACAACGTTTAATGTTCATGTTGATGTTGCATTAAGTGAAGCATTTACAAAAGGAGGCGATGGCGCAATAGCACTCGCAAATGCCGTTGTTCATGCCTGCGAAAAGCCTGCAAACTTCAAACCACTGTATAGCTTAGACCAAACCATTGAAGAAAAATTAATGGCAGTCGCTGAAATTGGTTATGGTGCTAAAAATATTGAGCTTTCACCTTTAGCGACTCAACAATTGGCCCAATTAAAAGCACAAGGTTTTAATAAATTAGCAATATGTATGGCAAAAACGCCATTATCGATTACTACCGAACCGCATATTAAAGGCGCACCAACAAATTTTACCGTTCCAATTAGAGAGCTGAAATTATGTGCAGGTGCCGGTTTTATCTATGCTTTATGTGGCAATGTAATGACCATGCCAGGCCTACCTGAAAAACCCGCATTCATGAATCTTGATCTTGATGCTGATGGCAATATCATCGGTCTAACCTAAATCTAACGTATTATATATTGTATCGATAACAGGTATTGTTATCGATACTCCTTTAAATAACACACAACATCCCACAACAAGCCACCGCCATCACTCTCAACCATCGCTTAATATCCATCTGAAAACTATTTAATCACTAAAGCTTCTTCCTTCATTCACATTGTATTGATATTCAATGACGGAATAAACCCACAAAAATAGTGGTTTTTAATTAAAATCAAATAGATAAGATTTTTACCAATATATCAAATGGATAACATTCGTTAACAAAAAATAATCCTATTCGCGGTGTCAGATCATTTTATTTTATACTCAACCTGCTAATCTCACGCTCATAATAAATATTCCTTGTACTCACTACAGCAATACAATCAAAGCTGAGCGAGCACAATCTATAAAAAATTTGAGGCTTACAACTATGGAAATGACTCACGCTCAACGTCTAATTCTATCTAATCAATATTACATCATGGCAAAAATCGCACCTGAAAATGCTGAAAAATATCACCGCCTACAAATGATTATTGAACGCGGCTATTGCTTACAGATGCGTGAACTTAGCAAAGATTTTGGCGAAGTTTCAGAAGATGAATGTAAACAAGTTCTTGAAATAATGGAGATGTACCACGCACTTCAAGAATCTTTTAATTTAGAAGATTGCCGTTGCGATGGCGCAAAAGACATTGACCAACGTCGACTACAATTTTTAGGTTTTGATGTAATAACTGAAGCTAAGTTAGTTAATTACGTACGTTTCCTTACTCATGATGAAGGTTTATATCCACAGTTCCCTACCACTGAACATCAATTTAATAGTCATGTTCCAATGCTTGATAAGTATCTACGCATGCTAACTATTTGGCGCGGATGCCCACGCCATTACCATTTATCATGCAGTGAGATCCAACAGATTATTACAGCATAGCTTTATACCAACGCCATAAAACGGAGTGAATAAACTCGGTTTTATGGTGTTATTCTTAAGCATTATCGTATAAAAAAACTGAAACGTGACACCTTAATGACGATAACATCACCACTCAATTCTAATAACAGCATTGGTTTTGTTATAAAAACCATTAGTGATCATTTCAACCACTGACGTATAATCATTGCACTTCTTCGCTATAAATTAGTTACCTAATTAAGGTCAAATTTATTAGCAATATGCCATTATTAATGGGATACATAATAATAATGATTCGCTGTGTAAAGAATAATACTATCGGTAATCGTCTGACCTCAGCCATTATATTAATGGCATTCTTAACTATTAGTGTCAGTGTTATTGCCGCATTAACATGGCAACAGCTGAGTCAACAAATAGGCACGATAACCAATGATAATATGCCAACATTACGTTCTAGTTATCGTTTAGAACGCAGTACTGCCGAGTTACAAGCAGCGTTAACAGCATTAGATATGAATACTAATCCGTTAAAGCATAAAACGATTAAAAAAAATATCGTTTCTATTTTAAAAGCTATTCGACAATCAATAGATAATATTTCAAGTTTATATTACTACCCAAAAATAAAATCAGGTCAGCAGCTATTAATAGCAAATATTGATAGTTATATCGCCTTATTACAGCAAAGAAATACACTACGCTTTTCATTAAAACAAACAGAAAATACGATTAAATGGTTACATCAAGATTTGATTGATGAATTACAACCATTACGTCTAGAAATTGAATGGCAAATGATGCAGTTGCTTAATACCCCGCAACAATTACAGCTAAAGCATGATACTAATATCAAAAATATTATGGCTGAATTTTCAGTTATTCAAACAATTACTGTTAATGTAAATGAATTACACCAACTTATTGAAGATAGTATTCTTCATCGTCAACAAAATGACATCAATACTTCCTTTGACGCTATTGCAAAAAAAATATTACAACTCAATAAAATCAGTAAACAATTAAATAACTATCCATCAACCATTACTTATCGTCAATTACAGCAAGAATTTACTCAATTAGTAACCCCTAATGGTCATCTCCAAAAATTATTAATCCAAGATAATATAAACAATATAAAAATAACTCAGACCCAACGCAATATTCGTAATCAATTAACTCAACAAGAAAATATAATCCAAACTCTTGTTGGTCATGCTGATAATGCGTTAGCCAAATTGAATGGTAAGACTAGACGTTCGATTTGGATCGGTAATTTAATTTTATTTGGCGTAGTTTTTATTACCATTATTCTTAGTGTTATTTTATCGATTTATTTAGTTGGTCGAGGTATCGTAAAACGTCTAAATCTACTGGGTCAAGATTTACAAGCCATTGCCAGTGGCAACCTTAATGCCAATATTCAAACCACAGGTGTTGATGAGATTGGTATTTTAGGCGATAACCTGCGTTATTTTTGTCAACAAATGCAAGAAATTCAAAATTCTAATGCCTTAAATTTGATCAATAATACTCAAGCCAGCATTATTACTTGCGATCTCAACGGTGCAGTTGAATCGGTTAATCCACAAGCTCTAAAACAATTAAATTTCTGTAATGTCACTAAAAAACATCAAGTCTGGAATCTGTTTAATAGTTCAACCCTTACTACATTACAGCACTTGTTTACCGCTAATGGCCCATTAATGACAAATGGGGCTTATAACATGACGGTAAAATTAGTCGCCAAAAACGGTCATGGTTTATATTTACGGTTAGATTTTCGTACCTTTACGCAAGGTAATGATGACAAAGTAATTATAACAATGACGGATATTACCGAACAAGAGAATACCACTCGTTGGTTAGAAAGTACGGTTGCAGAGAAAACGCAATCACTCACCATTCGAAACCAACAACTACGAGACGAAATCGAAGATCGAAAACGCATTGAAGGCGATTTGATCGAAACTCAAGATGAATTAATTCAAGCAGCAAAAATGGCGGTTGTGGGCCAAACGATGACATCACTTGCGCATGAACTTAATCAACCACTATCTGCGATTTCAACGCGAATATTTAGTGCAAAACTTGCACTTGATCATAAAAAATACGAAAATCTACCCACAAATCTGACAAAAATAGACGATCTTGTTACTCGAATGAGTAAACTGATCATAAATTTTAGAAACTTTGCAAAAAAACAATCAGCAACCAAACCATTAAGCAAAGTTGATATTCAAGATTCAATCAAACAAGCGCTAATATTGGTCGAAAGTCGCGCCAAAGTACAAAAAACAACAATGGTGAATACGATTGACTACCCTCTTTATGCGCTTGCTGATCAAGTTCAACTAGAGCAAATTTTAATTAATTTATTGGTTAATAGCTGTGATGCAGTTGCTAATTGCAAACAACGTGAAATAACAATTATTCAACTAAATAGTCCATCGAATAAAATTCGGTTAGCGGTATATGACAGCGGTGATGGTTTTGACGCCGCAATCATTAACAAATTATTCATTCCCTTTACCACCACCAAAGATGTTGGATTAGGCCTTGGGTTAAGTATTTGTGGTTCAATTATGACGCGACTAAAAGGTGAAATCTTCCTTGCTTCAAACTTAACAGGTGGCGCAATGGTCGTACTGGAGTTAAATAAATATGATAAGTGATGATATTGAAGTATTGATTGTGGATGACGATCATGATGTTGTCGAAGCCTATCAAGAACTACTTGAAATAGCTGGATTTAAAGCACAAACAATAACAGATTCAACCTTAGTGTTAGGGATGCTAAAGCGTAATTGGCCTGGTGTTATTGTTTCTGATATGTACATGCCCGGCTTAGATGGTATGGAATTATTGGCCAAAATTCAGCAGTATGATCATGAGCTACCCGTCATTATTATTACGGGTCATGGTGATATCCCAATGGCGGTTGGCGCTTTAAAAAAAGGGGCGGTCGACTTTTTACAAAAACCATTACAGCCTAAAGAATTAATTACGCTGCTTGAAAAATATTTACCTCAGCGTCGCCAAATTATTGAACAACGTAACACCTTACATACGACAACAGCAGAAGTATTATTAGGGGAAAGCCCACTAATTATTAAAATTCGTGAGCAGTTAAAAACCATCGCATTAACAACCAAAGATGTGTTAATTGAAGGTGAAAACGGTACAGGTCGCCATACGGTTGCAAAATTACTTCATCAAAATAGCCCATTAAGTAATGGTCCTTTTGTTGAAATCAATGCTGCAAATATTACCCGTACGCCGGATTTACAACGCAGCATGATTTCAGCGCGTAGTGGCTGTTTATGTTTATGTAATCCCCACCATATGCCAATTGAAACTCAACAATGGTTGTGTCGTTTTTTACTTGAGCAAGAACGCCAAGGGAAAAAAGAAGTCCGCGTTATTGCTTTATTTGATGGTGATCCGACTGAATCTGTTGAAACTGAGCAGTTTTTACCTGAGTTGTTCTACTTTTTAAGTCAAGTACGATTTAATCTACCCACATTGCGTCAACGTAGTAGTGATATCACATTGATATTTAAGCACTACATTAAGCAAAGTTGTAAAAAATTAAATAAAACAATTCCTGCGATTGATAAAGCTTACCTTGCGATTTTAAATCGTTATGAATGGCCCGGAAATGTATTAGAACTTAAAAATGTTGCTGAATTATACGCAATAGGGATTGTAAAACTTGCAGGTCAAGAACGATCTAAACCATTAGATCAAATGAGTAGTCCACTGGATGATCTGGTTGATGGCTATGAAAAACAAGTCATTGAAGATGCGTTATACCTATTTTCGGGCCGTATCAATGAAGTGTCATCATACTTACAAATACCCCGTAAAAAACTGTATTTGAGAATGAAAAAACACGGTCTGGATAAAGCTGAATATAAAGTACGCACAACAAATTAACCATACATAACCCAACAAGTCTTCAGTAATGAAGGCTTGGTTTTTTATCCTCAAAAATCTGTTAGCGACAACCGCTAATAACCATTACACTCTACGGCTGTTTTTCAGCTTTGGTCTATATACATGTCTTATCAATGCCCTTTATGTCACCTGCCACTTACTATGGACGCTAACAGCGCATCATCAACATCCTATCGCTGTAGTAATAATCATCAGTTTGATCAGGCCAAAGAAGGCTATGTAAACCTGATGCCTGTACATCATAAAAGCTCGAAAAACCCTGGCGATAATAAAGAAATGATGCAAGCTCGACGCTTATTTCTTAACACTGACCATTACCAACCCCTACGTGATGCGGTTATGACACAGTTACGCCAACATTTACCACAAGATGCCACTGAGCTACTTGATATAGGTTGTGGTGAAGGGTATTACACCTCTGAGTTTGTACAACTCCGTCAACAATTTTCAGACATCACCATCCACGGCTTAGACATTTCAAAAGTTGCAGTTAAATATGCAGCAAAACGCTACCATGATTGTGATTTCTGTGTTGCCTCTAGCCACCGCTTACCGTTTGCTGATCACTTTTTTGATGGTGTAGTCCGTATTTATGCGCCCTGTAAAGATGAAGAATTGCATCGCTCGATAAAAAGCGGAGGGATCTTAGTCACAGCAACACCTGCACCGCGTCATTTATATCAATTAAAAGAATTAATTTATGACGGTGTTAACTTACATGATGTGCCTGTAGAGAACATTGAAGGGTTTGAGTTAGTTATAGATCAACAACTGCACTATGACATGACACTAAGTGGTGAAGAGGCAACAGCATTAATGCAAATGACGCCTTTTGCATGGAAAACTTCTGAGCAAGTATGGCAACAACTTGCGCAAGCCCAAAATTTCGATTGTGAAGCTGATTTTTCTATTCGTGTTTATCGCCGCCAGTAAATACTACAAATGAGATTGATTATCATCGATTATTTATAATCAATCTCAATGTCTTTATTATTTACCGTTTATTCTCTTCTCGGTATAACAACAATGAATCGACTGACCTATATTGGGTCTAACCCGCTTATTGGTTGGCCGAGTATCTCCCCCATCAGCCAATAATATCTCACTATCCACCAGCGCAGCAGTAATCACTACGACTAACACCGCAACAATCTACTACAACAGCAATCTAGCACAGCAACAACGACCAGTACTGTAACGATCATGTATGATTACGCTATTAAGTCCTCAAATGAACAACTTTCTGTTACTCAATGAGATCACGCTTTAAAACAAGCCGATATTATTCTCATCAATGAATAGCATAACCATCAAGATGCGACCACTAATGCACAAAAAATAAAATGAGGGCGGCAATGAAGGTAATGGGGCAACGAAATAATGATTTGAAATATGACTAAAATGGGTACAGCAGAAAAACAACAACCGCTAGATAGAGAAGAACCCCATCGGCGGCCAAGCAGTTGGGGTTCTAAGAGAGATAACAGCTATATCCCTAGGTTGCTTAATAATTATACCTCAACAACCTGTTTATTGCCTGAATAATCATCTAATATTGCGTATAGAAACGTCACAATACGCTAATGGAATGACCTCGCTATCATGCAATATCATCATTTTATTGCTCGTATATAGATAAGACCGTGATGGTTAAAATTAGTTGCAAAAAACATCTCGTTCACTGAATATTTTTTTATCGCACGAATTTCAGCCTTACCCCATCGCTACCCACGACAATTTACAGTAAAATAAACACAGAGCTCTTTTCTTTGAGCCAAATTAATTAGGAAAACAATGAAAAAAACATTTGCTTTAACTCATCCCAAAAAAGCGGCTGCTCGTGTTGTAGAAACAATTAAACACGACGTAAAGAAATACATCCGTCGTGAACGTAACAAAGCATTACCTGCTGGTACTGATTTTTGGGATTTTGATTGCAAGTTTGGTCATACCGAGCAAGAAGCAAAAACTATTCACGTAAAAGAAATCAACAAGTGCATTGATGAAGCTGAAAAGCTTGAACTACCATCACTATACTTAGAAATTCTAGCGAAGCCTGCAACACGTGCACAACGTCCAGAATTTGATTTCGACGAAGAATAATTGCTTATTAGCCATTATTTAATGTGCTATAGAACCAAACAAAAAAGAGTCGCTAATGCGACTCTTTTTTATTACCACAAACCTATTACAACAAAACATAACACAATTACTTAGAACCAACGATCTAATGCATGTCGATCTAATTGTTTAAATGCTCTATTTAATACCTCCGCTAATTCTTGATAGCGCGGCTGCGATTTTTTAGGCTGCATCGCATGCCCTTCACTGACAATCTTCTGATAAATTTCGCTATACCATTTCGCAAGTGATGGCGGCAACGTTGTTTGACTGCGTTTACCCAACCACCATAATCCTTGTAATGGCATTGATATCGCTAATAGCGCAATCGCAATCGCTTGAGGCATTGCATCATAATTATGAAACGCCATTTGAGTCAAAATACTGATTGCAGCAACCGCAGGCATCACCTTTGTCGCAAATTGAGTGGCTTTAATATACCGATGTTCAGGAAAAACAGCCGCTAGCTCTTTGCGCATTGGCCATGTTGTCATGTAATGCTGACCATTCTGAAAGTGTTTCCACATTGTATGTTGAGCCATAATGCACCACTCATCAAAAAAAATTATAATATTTAAAATAAATACACAACAAACTTGATTCAAATTAAAATTTTCTAAAAATCTTTTTGTTATATTGCGTAACAATCGGTTATTCTAGGCAAGCCTAAATGTAATTGTTGCCGTTAATAACCTTAACTGCAAGTTAGGCTCTGTCAAGGATGACCCAGAATTAGAGGTAACTCAATTCTATTTCTCAGGAAAGAGTGTGATTTTCACCTCTAGTAAGACGAACAATAAATCTTCGTCTATTCTAGGGGTACTTTTTTATTCAAAAATGAATATCAACTTTCAGACAGATTATAGGTAGTCACTCTCATGTCTAAGCTGGTTTTAGTTCTAAACTGCGGTAGTTCATCTCTTAAGTTCGCAATCATTGATCCAGTATCAGGTGAAGAACATCTTTCAGGTCTAGCAGAATGTCTAGGCCTTCCTGACGCTCGTATCAAGTGGAAACTTGATGGCAAGCACGAAGCTCAACTAGGTAACGGTGCTGCTCACGAAGAAGCTCTAGCTTTCATGGTTGATACTATCCTTGCTTCTAAGCCAGAACTTAAAGAGTCTCTAGGCGCTATCGGTCACCGTATCGTACACGGCGGCGAGCAGTTCTCTGCATCAGCACTAATCGACGATGTTGTTCTTCAAGGTATCGTAGATGCGTCTGATTTCGCACCTCTACACAACCCTGCACACGTTATCGGTATCGAAGCTGCTAAACACAACTTCGCTAATCTGAAAAACGTTGCTGTATTTGATACTGCTTTCCACCAGACTATGCCTGAAGAAGCATTCTTATACGCAATTCCTTACCGTCTATACAAAGAAAACGGCATCCGTCGTTACGGCGCACACGGTACTTCTCACCGTTTCATCGCTCGTGAAACAGCGATCCTTCTAGACAAGCCTCTTGATGAACTAAACATCATCAACTGTCACCTAGGTAACGGCGCATCTGTATGTGCAATCAAAGGCGGTAAATCTGTAGATATCTCTATGGGTCTAACACCTCTTGAAGGTCTAGTAATGGGCACTCGTTGTGGTGACCTTGACCCAGCAGTTATGTTCCACCTACACGATCGTCTAGGTATGAGCGTTGCTGAAATCAACACTATGTTCACTAAAGAGTCTGGCCTACTAGGTCTTACTGGTGTGACTTCTGACTGTCGTTTCGTTGAAGAAAACTACGGTACTAAAGAAGAAGCAACACGTGCAATGGACGTATTCTGTCACCGTCTAGCTAAGTATGTTGCAAGCTATGCAGCTACTATGGAAGGTCGTCTAGATGCAATCGTATTCACTGGTGGTATCGGTGAAAACTCTGCACCAATTCGTGAGATGGTTCTTAACCGTCTAGCTATCTTCGGTATCGAAGTAGATAATGAAGCAAACCTTAAAGCACGTTTCGGCGGCGAAGGTGTTATCACTACAGCAAACAGCCGCATTCCTGCAATGGTTGTTTCAACTAACGAAGAATTAGTAATCGCAGAAGATACAGCGCTTCTAGCTGAAATCTAATCTTACGATTATTAAAACGGCTGGCCTTTTAGTCAGCCGTTTTTTCATCTCATATTTTACTGTGGTGCTGCTCTATGATTATTCTACTTTAAAACATAACGTCGAATTGTTATTGAACAGTGCTGTACCGATTCAATAGTCAAAGGAATCTATAGTGTCTCGTACTATTATGCTTATCCCAGTTGGCGCTGGTGTTGGTCTAACAAGCGTTAGTCTTGGTGTACTTCGTGCAATGGAACGCAAAGGCGTTCGTGTTTCGTTCTTCAAGCCTATCGCACAGCCACGTAAAGGTGGCGATCAGCCAGATCTAACTACAACGATCATTCGTGCTAACAGCGATATGAAAATCGCTGAGTCATTCTCAATGGCAAGCGCTGAAGAACTTATTCGTAACGATCAAACTGACGTTCTTCTAGAAGACATCGTTGCTCGCTTTAAAACAGCAACAACAGACTCTGCTGTAACGCTAATCGAAGGTCTTGTTGCTACTCGTAAGCACCCTTTTGCAAATCAAATTAACTTTGAAATTGCAAAAACACTTGATGCTGAAATCGTGTTTGTTGTCTCTCCTGGTACTGACAACCCATCACAACTTAAAGAACGTATCGAAGTAGCATGTTCTAACTTCGGCGGCATTAAAAACAAGCAAATTTCTGGTGTTATCGTTAATAAACTTAACGCACCTGTTGACGCTGAAGGCCGTACTCGCCCAGATCTTTCTGAGATCTTTGACGATGTAGAAGGTACTGTTCCTTCAAACGTTGAAATCATGCAAGTATTCAACTCTAGCCCTATCCGTGTACTTGGTTGTGCACCTTGGAGCGCAGAGCTAATCGCTACACGTGCAACAGATATTGCTCAGCACCTAAATGCTGAAATTATCAATGCAGGTGATATCGAAACTCGTCGTATTAAGAGCATCACTTTCTGTGCACGCTCTATCCCTAATATGGTTGAGCACTTCCGTCCAGGTTCACTACTAGTGACTTCTGCTGACCGTCCTGACGTTATTGTTGCTGCATGTCTTGCTGCAATGAATGGCGTTGAGCTAGGTGCATTATTACTGACTGGTGGTTACGACCTACCAAAACCTGTTATGGATCTTTGTGAGCGCGCATTCGCAACAGGTCTTCCTGTTATGACAGCACAAGGTAACACTTGGCAGACATCGCTAAATCTACAGAGCTTCACTCTAGAAGTTCCTGCTGAAGATAAAGAGCGTGTTGAGTTTGTTAACGAATACATGGCAAGCCACATCGACGGTAACTGGATTGAATCTCTAACTGAAGGTTCAAACCGTGAGCGTCGCCTAAGCCCACCAGCATTCCGTTACCAGTTAACTGAGCTTGCTCGTAAAGCGGCTAAGCGTATCGTTCTTCCTGAAGGCGATGAGCCACGTACAGTTAAAGCTGCAGCTATCTGTGCTGAACGCGGTATCGCTGAATGTGTGCTTTTAGGTAACCCTGAAGAAATTCGTCGTGTTGCTGAGCAGCAAGGTGTTGTTTTAGGTGCTGGCGTAACTATCATCAACCCTGATGAAGTACGTGAGAACTACGTTGCTCGTTTAGTAGAGCTTCGTGGCGCGAAAGGCATGACTGATGTAGTTGCTCGTGAGAAGCTACAAGATTCAGTATTCCTTGGCACAATGATGCTTGAGAATAGCGAAGTTGACGGTCTAGTATCTGGTGCAGTTCACACTACAGCAAACACTATCGTTCCTCCATTCCAAATCATCAAGACTGCACCTGATGCGTCTATCGTATCGTCTGTATTCTTCATGTTGCTACCTGACCAAGTATTGGTTTACGGTGACTGTGCGATCAACCCAGATCCAACAGCTGAGCAACTTGCTGAAATCGCTATCCAATCTGCTGATTCTGCAAAAGCATTTGGTATCGAACCACGCGTCGCTATGATCTCTTACTCTACTGGTACTTCTGGTAAAGGCGCAGACGTAGATAAAGTACGTGAAGCAACCAAACTTGCTCAAGAGAAACGTCCTGATCTAATCATTGACGGTCCTCTACAGTACGATGCTGCAATCATGGAAAACGTAGCGGCTTCTAAAGCGCCAAACTCTCCAGTAGCAGGTAAAGCAACTGTATTTATATTCCCTGACCTAAACACAGGTAATACAACATACAAAGCAGTACAACGTTCTGCAGATCTAGTATCTATCGGTCCAATGCTTCAGGGCATGCGTAAGCCAGTTAACGACCTTTCTCGTGGCGCACTAGTAGACGATATCGTTTACACAGTTGCACTTACTGCGATTCAGGCTGAACAGTCTAACGCTAAGTAAGTTTTAATACTTATTTAAGCGGCTGATAAAACGCCCCAATACATGCCTTCAATTTTTATTGAAAAGTGTATTGGGGCGCTTTTTATTCATGCTATAAAACACAAATCGCTATCCTAGCAATATAACCACAATGTTAAGCAATAACGATAAAGCAAGCACATCATCCAATGATCAATAATCCGCTTTGTTAGTTATTTGATTACGGATATTTTAACTAAGCATCGTCTGCGCTAACACTTCACCGTCAAAACTGATCACCGCTAAAGCATTACCATCCAATAAACCATAGCTTGCAGGTAAACCATTACGTGGAATAGCCACCGAACCGGGATTAAAGGCGTAGTAATCCCCTTTATGCTCAGCAACTGGAATATGAGTATGACCCGAAACAATCACATCGCCAGTCATTAGTTGCGGATGCTTATCGGCATTATAAATATGACCATGGGTTAAAAATAACCGTCGACCATCGGCTAACATCACCACGTTATAATCTGCCATCATCGGAAAATCCAACAGCATTTGATCAACGTCACTATCACAATTACCGCGTACAGCCGTAATTCGATCCGCATACTGATTTAATAATTCAGCCACTTTGATTGGATCGTACCCTTCAGGTAGCGCATTGCGGGGACCGTGATTAAGAATATCACCTAATAAAATAAGATACTTAGCACCACTTTGTTCAAAAGCAGCAATGGCTTTTTGAGCCGCAATAAAACTACCGTGAATATCTGATGCGAAAAATAATTTCATGATTAAGTTCAGCCAAAAAATCGTCAATATATGAGTTTAGTCTACGTGAGCATCAGGAAAAATACTATTATCACCATCAGGTCACGATGATATCTATCAGCATCACTTATACTGTGAACATAGCACTGATTAATAATATTCATCTCAGCACCAACTTGCTTCCACTATCAGTTAATTTAAGCTGGTACATCAATAACCACGAGGGAATAACCAATATGAAGATCTTAGTGACAGGCGCAACCGGACTCATTGGCAAGGCACTACTCCCTCATCTCAATCATGATGAAATCACCGTGATTAGCCGTGATCCCGCCCGCGCTTATCAGCTACTCGGTCATCATATTAATGCGCTTAATTCACTCGAATCGTTACCCAACCTTGATCAATTTGATGCGGTAATTAACCTTGCTGGTGAGTCCATTATCGGTAAACGTTGGAGTGAGCAACAAAAACATATCATTGAAGACAGCCGTTGGAATATTACCCAACAACTGGTTGATAAAATTAAAACCAGTGACACCCCTCCGCAAACGTTTATCAGTGGCTCTGCTGTTGGCATCTACGGTAATCAACATGATAAAACCATTGATGAAAGCTTTACTATTGAGCCTAATAATACTGATTTTTCACAGCAAGTTTGCTCACGCTGGGAACAAATCGCGCTGGAAGCACAATCTGATCAAACACGCGTATGCCTATTAAGAACGGGAATTGTAATTGCAAAACAAGGCGGCGCATTGGCGAAAATGTTACTGCCTTATCAATTCGGCGTTGGTGGCCCTATTGGCGATGGTCAGCAATATTTCCCGTGGATCCAACTGCAAGATATGGTGCGAGGGATTTTATTTTTACTTAATAATAGTGATACTCAAGGTCCGTATAATATGACCGCCCCCAACCCGATTACTAATCGCGCTTTCAGTGCCGCCCTTGCCAGTACATTGCATCGACCACATTTATTATTTACCCCTGCTTGGGTATTAAAATGTGCCCTTGGGGAATCGTCACAACTATTATTAGACGGTCAACGCGCATTGCCGAACAAGTTACAGGCAGCAGGGTTTAACTTTAGCTTCCCTTGTATTGAGCAGGCGTTAAAGCAGACGTTGTGTGATTAAGGATAATTCAATTAATAATAAATAATTGAAGTGATCAGTATTACTGATCACTTCTTATATAATATCTACAAGCTCAAATGCTATTAAATAGTACTTTTAAAAAAGTCATTCATTGTTAATACAATATTCTTTTCTAATAATTCTGATGCTAAATCATCCCCCATAGCAAAATGATCAAAAGCATCTTTTTCATGGTCTACTTTTTCATTAACAGAAAAATCTTTTTTATACAAAATATTACCTTTGGAATCTTTTAATTTATACGTAATATTAAAATCAGCAATGATTGTATATTCTGCAGAACCTAATCCTAACGTTAAGAAACTTTTTCCTAAAGATAATAACGCATCATAATCTGCATATGATGGACCGAATTTATCTTTTGCATAAAGTTCAATAATTAATGTGTAGTCACTAATTCCTTTATTAACAAATATTGATCCTTCAGGAAGTTGTCTTTTAAACAAAGAATTAAAATGACTCAATACACGACTAGCACCTACAGAAAGTTGAGCATCTTCTATTGGCTTTAATTGTAATTGTTTTCCTGCTGTAAATAATCCAGGTTCAGGTTGACTATAAAATAGTTGAGTCGTGAATGTTTTTCCATCAAATTCTGGATTAACAATGGGAGCTTTAATAGGAATAGTTACCACACCATGCGTAGCACACCCTGTTAATATTGTAGTTGAAAATAAAGAAAATATAATTAATAAAAATGATGTTATTTTTGTCATAAAAGAATAAAAACTAGAAGCTAAAATGTCCTAGTAGTATACATTATTCATATGGGGAATGCAGAAATCTGCATTTAGATTTCCGCCTAATATATTCAAAATTGTGTTCAATAATATAACTAGTAAGCAATTTCATCGCATCACCGTAACGGTAACAACAACTTCTTAATCTGCGTCCGTGACACCAAATACACCAACCCAATCGCTAGCACAGGCAACCCTACCCACATCAGAGGATGTAAACTAAACGGCAGTTCAAACCCTTTAACCACCAGCAAGCCCACCACCAACTCTGCGCCTACAGCGGCAATTACACCTGCCAACAACGCAATGATTCCATACTCAAACCACAACGTAGCAGCAATGCGTTTTCGGCTGGCACCTAAGGTGCGGTATAACTGAATTTCTGTTTGACGCTCTGAAATACTTAACCGTAACAACGTCATGATCAGCAATAAACCACTAACAACACCGAGCCCAGCTAATACAGTCAAAGACCAACTAATTTGGGCTAATAAGCCTTGAATTCGGGTTGCCATCATCCGTAAATCAAGCACACCCACAGTAGGATATTGGCTGGCTAACGTATTTAATAATCCATTTTGTTGCTTGCCAACCCGAAAACTGACTAATCCAGTCGCAGGGAATGACTGCAACACATCCGGTGTGAAAATAAAGTAGAAATTGGGTTTCATATTACGCCATTCAACATTCCTAATACTGTTAACGGTGGCGGTAATTTCCAACCCGCCAACAGTAAATGCCAACTTGTCACCCAAGCGAATATTCAATCGTTTGGCAATTCCAGATTCAACTGAAACACCGTCCGCTTTACCCCATTGCCCTTTGGTGACCACATTATGGCTTGGCAATGTTTTCGCCCATGTAAAGTTAAGCTCACGCCTTAAAGCAGGATCAACACTGTCATCATCTGCCTTTCGATTTAGCTCATTACTTATCTCAATATTATTTTCAGCTTGATCAGTCGCTGTTTCATTGGATGTAGCGTAAAAACGTTTATCGTTAATTGCGACTAACCGACCTCGCGTTACTGGATAGCCTTGCGAACGGGTTAGATTAGCTTTATCTAAATCAGCTAAATAGCTTTGCTGTTGCTCAGGGGAGATATTGAGTGCAAACACATTCGGCGCATTCGCAGGTAGGGTATTTTGCCAATCAGCGAGTAATTCATTGCGTAATAACCCGATTACGGCCAATAACATTAATGAGCAAGTTAACGCCACCAATTGAGTCGCAGTTTTGGTTTTACTGCGATTCACACGGCTTAACGCTAAACTATAAGCTGCGCCTAATTTCACTCGTTGTAATAACGCGATAGCGACTACACCAATACCCGCTAAAACCAACAACAACCCCACGATACCTAACAGGGTTAACCACACTAAAAAATTAGTGCCAATCCACACGATAGCCGCTAACACAGGAAGCAATAACAGTAGCCATGCCAAACGACTAGAAGTGGGTGCTATTGTCGATACTTGTACTGAATTGATCGCGGAGGTTTGAACTAACCGTGATAGCGGGATCCCTAACGCTGGTAGTGCAATTAACAATGCCAACAATAAACTGATCGCAAAAGGCGCAATTCCCATCGCCGGTAGCTGATCGGGTAATAAGTTTTGCAGGGGATAACGCAGCAACCACTCAAGCCCTAATCCGAGCGTTAAACCAATAACAATCGCAACCACAAACACGAGTCCGATCTGAGTTAATAGCCAGCGCCATAAAAAACCTTTGGTCGCACCAAGACTTTTCATCATCGCCACCGCCGTCTTACGCGTTGCCGCATAGTGTTGGCAAGTTAGCACTAACGTAGCAGCAGCCATTAATACCACCAGCACTAATGTTAGCGATAAATATTGCCGCGCACGTTCAATAAAATCACCACTGCGTCCGGCATCATTTTCAGTTAGCCACCGTTGACTTGGGGTTAAGATTAATTGCTGACGAATATCAGCCAATGACTTATTTGAACCTAAGAAATAATAACGATAGCTGATGCGACTTCCCGGCTGAACCCCACCCACCGCTTCAATATCTTGCTGATTAATAAATACCGTCGGCATTTGGCTAAACGGATTAAACGATAACTCTGGATCCTGAGTAATACGGCCACTAACGGTTAACTCAGCATCACCCAGCATTAATACATCACCAACTTTCACGTTTAACAGCGAAAATAAACGCTCAGCTAACCATAATTGCTGCGGTTTGACATGGTATTCTAATAACGTGGTATCTGCACTTTGTAAGTTAAGTTCACCCCGTAATGGAAATCCTGAGTCGACAGCTTTAACACTCACCAACTGCATGCCGTTATCACTAAATGCCATAGTGCCAAAACGGATTTGCTGAGCGACTTTTACCGCATCGGTTGATAATGTTTTAAGCTGCGAAAGATCAATCGGCTGTGAAGAAACAAGCACGCTATCAGCCGTTAATGCGGATCGTCCTTGATCAACAATGATCGCTTCCACTCGGCTCACTAATGCCGATAACGCAAACACACACGCGATAATTAAACTCAACGCTAAAGTGACTAACCATAATTGACCTTGACGAATTTCACGCCATGCCCAACGCACAATAAATGATCTATTATTAGTGGCAACAGCAGTATTAAACATCGCGATCATCCTTGTTTAATGGCTTATTATCAGCCCTATCCTGTGCTTGATTTAATATGCCATTATCTAATCGCAGCACTCGATCGCACCGTGCAGCTAAGGCATCATCATGAGTCACTAATATCAGGGTAGTGCCGTTGTCTCGATTAAGCTCAAACAATAACTCAATCACCATTGCCGCCGTTTGTTGATCTAAATTTCCTGTTGGCTCATCAGCAAATAGAATTTTAGGGTTGATCATAAACGCACGTGCTAATGCTACCCGTTGTTGCTCGCCACCTGATAATTGGCTTGGTAAATGGGTCTCTCGTCCTTGTAAACCAACAACGGCTAACAGTTGTTTCGCACGTTCAATATCGATCGCTTTATTTTGAATCAAACATGGCAGAGTAACGTTTTCTAACGCATTTAAGGTCGGTAATAATAAGAAATTTTGAAACACAAACCCAATCGATTCACTGCGCAACTGCGCCCGTTGTTCATCATCTAAGCGCGTTAGATTATGACCTAATAATTCGATCTCACCGGTTGTTGGCACATCTAACCCTGCCAGCAACATCATTAGGGTCGATTTTCCTGCACCTGATACACCGACTAACGCAATTGACTCACCTTGCTCGACCTCAAGCGAAACATCCTGCAAAATGGTCATCGGCGACAAGGTTGTTGTAACCTGTTTAGAAACAGCGTGTGCTTTTATTACGGAGATTGACATGATTCGAATCCTTTCATTATTAATGCTGTTATTTTCATCGACAGCATTTAGTCAAACGCTATTAGTCTTGGGTGATAGCTTAAGTGCGGGTTATCAAATGCCTGCCAATAAAAGCTGGCCGATACTACTACCTGAAATATTAGCCCAACAATCCCAACCAACGACAATTATCAATGCCAGTATCTCAGGCGATACCAGTGGTAATGGGTTAGCGCGTCTGCCACAACTGCTTAAGCAATATCAGCCTGACATAGTATTAATCGAATTAGGTGCAAACGATGGCTTACGCGGCTTTGCTCCTAAAATACTACGCAATAATCTCAGTCAGATGATCACTTTAATTAAAGAAATGGGATCCCAACCGTTATTGATGCAAATCGAAATCCCACCAAACTACGGCAAACGCTATAACGAACTGTTTCGTAATATTTACCCAGAGTTAAGCCAATCGCTTAACATACCGCTATTGCCTTTTTTTCTTATTGATATCATTGTTCAACCGCAACTAATGATGAAAGATGGAATTCATCCAACCGCTGAAGCACAACCGCTTATCGCCCAGTTTATGGCACAACACCTTAAACCTTATCTCAATCAGAAAAGCTTATAATGACAAAGAAAATCAACCAACACTCGAACCCGGCGTGCTTTTTGAGTATGTTGTGGAAAGTAAATATATAGGCCCGGATAATCAAGCCAGTACTCTTCCAGAATGGGGATTAACTTACCAGACGACAGCGCTTCTCGAATCATCGGCTCGACAATTCGCCCAATGCCTAAACCTTTTGAAGCCGCATCAATCATTAAATCAGTATCATTGACGATCATACTCAGGGGCGGAGTCACCCGTATCGTTTCTCCTTTATCGTTCAACTCCAAAGGAGCTAACTGATTTGAAGGCATATAGCGGTACTGAATTAATTTATGGTGCTGTAAATCTTGCGGGCTGTGGGGCGTGCCAAAGCGTTCTAGATAATCGGCGGTAGCAAAAAGAGCCTCTTTCATTTTTGGCATTAACGGCCGTGCAACCATGCCTTCTTCAATTCGATGGCCAAAGCGTATTCCCGCGTCATAACCTTCCTTGATAATATTGATTGAAGTATTAGATACCGATATTTCTAGCTCAATCTCTGGATATAGCGCACAAAATTCAGCATAAATTGGCTCGACAATAAGTTGATAGGCAAAGCGAGGTACCGTTATACGCACCTTGCCTGAAGGTACTTGACTCAGATCCTTAACGCTCTCCAATGCTAGATACAAAGCATCCATTGCTGGAGATGCTTGTCCCATAAGGCACTTCCCCGCTTCGGTGAGTTCAATTGTTCGAGTTGTCCGAGTGAACAGCGGTAGGCCAAGATGGGATTCAAGCTGCTTTAGGGCATTACTCACTGCCGGAGGTGATAATTCAAGTTTACGCGCAGCCCCGCGAATACTGCCTTCTTGGGCAATAGTAAGAAATGTATCTACTTGATTGAAAAGCGAACCTTTCATACTTACTTCCTTATTGTTTCGTCTAGCTTAACAGTGCGTTCATTATTACCCACCTTATCATTATCAATACGTTAATGTAATCTTAGTCACAGTTATCTGATGGACATCAGGACTATAAGCAGACCAAACGTCCCCAGAACCATGAATATCAATATTAACTGAAGGAAAAAAGGTAATTTTATGACTATCAATAATAAATCTGTAACGGTAATCGGTTTAGGTGGAATGGGGTCAACACTGGCATCCGCTCTTCTTAAGGCTGGACACAAGGTGACGGTATGGAACCGTAGTGCTGAAAAATCTCAGGTATTGGTAGCTGAAGGGGCGATTCTAGCTGAGTCACCAGCAGCAGCGGTTTTTGCCAGTTCATTGACCATTATTGCCGTGGTGGATTACCCAGCAGCTCATGCAGTATTAGAACAAGAAGAGGTAGCGAAAGCATTAAAAGGCCGCACTTTAGCGATGATGAGTACAGGCACTGGTGAGCAAGCTAAAGATCTTGCTGAGTGGGTACAAAATCAAGGTGCAGAATACATCGATGGCGGCCTTCTAAGCTATCCGCGTGCTATTGGTAAACCAAGTACCGGAATGCTATATAGCGGCAGTAAGCTTGCTTTCGAACAGCATGCTCAAACGCTATCAGCGATGGCGGGTGCGCAGCAATTTATCAGCGATGATGTGACAGCCTCCAACACGATTGGTCTTGGACTATGGAGTTTCTATTTCGGCTCTCTTGCTGCTTTTTTTGAAGGTGCCGCTTGGGCAGATCGGATCGGCAATATGAATATGCTCGACTTTCTACCTTCAGCCAAAGCTATGATGGCCACGTTAGTTGATGGTATGGAAGATGCCGCAACTCGTATCAGTTCTGAAGATTATTCTGGTGATCAAGCAAGCGTAGATCTTCACTTACACGGTATGGAGCTACTGTCTGGTGCATACTCGGCAGTAGGCTTACCGGCAAAAGTTTCTAACGCTTTTGTAGACTACCTGCACATGGCTCGCAATGCTGGTGATGGCAGTAAAGATGTAGTGACAACCTTTAATGCACTTCGTCAATCTCAAGGCAAGTTAGATCTGTAGATTGATATTCTCTGATCGTAAGTAAGATTAAAAAGAATATAGATATATGAATACGCTAAATAGTCGCAAGAAAATAACATTGATTGCGACTATTCTCATCGTTCAAAATTAGCATTAGCACCAAAAGCCCTGAGAGATATGGTATCGATATTTTTCTTATACAATCAGATTCTGCATCACCGTTTCTTCACGCGGCAGCTCCATTCCTTTTGATCTCCGATAACCCAATAAAATCATTTAATAAATGATATCTACGATTACAATGGAACTAAGTCTTTAAGGAGGATGTATGAAAGAAACAATATTGATCACCGGATGCAGTAGTGGTATCGGTAGATACTGCGCAGAACAGTTACACGCGGCTGGGTATAATGTTATTGCTAGCTGCCGTAAACCTAAGGATGTAGCACAACTACAAGCACAAGGGCTTAATTGCGTAGAACTGGATGTATCAAGCCAGTCATCAATAGAAAATGCGATTACAGAGGTGCTAACGCTATCAGGTGGGCATTTAGATATCTTATTTAATAATGCCGCTTACGGACAATGTGGAGCGCTTGAGGACCTACCGACAAATGCCCTTAGAGCACAGTTTGAAACTAATTTATTTGGTTGGCATGAACTTACAAAGGCCATCATTCCAATAATGCTAAAACAAGGCCAAGGAAAAATCATCCAGAACAGCTCGGTATTAGGCCTTGTGGCAATGAAATACCGTGGAGCGTATAACGCCAGTAAATTCGCCCTAGAGGGTTACACCGACACCCTACGCCTTGAGCTTATGGATACCAATATTAGCGTGTCTCTTATTGAACCTGGCCCCATCAATAGTAAGTTCAGAGAGAACGCAAAGCTACATTTTGAAGATACAATCGATATGGAAAATACACGCCACCAGCAAGCGTATAAAAACACACTTGAGAGATTATCAAAAACAACATCATCAAACAGCTTTACTCTAGAACCCGATGCTGTTCTTAATCAAGTACAACGCATTCTCAATAGTCGCTCACCAAAACCACGCTATTACGTCACCCAGCCGACTCATCTGTTTGGAGTCCTGCGTCGTCTGCTTCCAAGCCGCTGGTTAGATAAGATACTGGTTAAAAGCGCTTAACTTGCATCGTGTTACATACAGACAACCAGAGCCATTAGTTATACCAATTAGGCACTTTTAACCCTAGTAATACGTTTACTTTAGGACCTAACACTGCATTTAAGTAGGTGTTAGCCATAATCAACAACAAGTATCCAAAAGCACGTTACTATGTTACTCAACCGACATATATATTTGGTTTTCTTCGTCGTATATTACCGATAAAATGATTAGATAAACGGCTAATAAAGCGTAATTAATCAAATTTAAGTCATAATAACAGTGTTTATTATGACTAAATTTATCTATCACATTTGAAAAACATGGTGATAAAAACAACATCTAAAAATTAAATGTCGATATATCCCGCTAATTTCCGCACTTAAAGTCAAACAAATAGCCTTTAAATCCACATTATCCAACCCCCCTCATAAAAACCATAATAACGTCATATTAGTGTCACACTAAAAAGTTACAGTAGCCTTAAGTCAAAAGACTCATGCCATTAAAAATCGTCTTCTCTGAGGTGTAGTATGTCGTTGCGCCAAATTAATCTTATCTGTCTCTGTATCACAATCGCAGTAATGGTTACGTTTAATAATTAATATCATTTACTGCTATTTTCTTGATTCAACTCGATTCATCCCCATATATTTGATATAGCCCTTCAAATAGCCAATGGATATCAGCACATGTATCAAAATGTCGCTCTTGAATTAAACGAACAGAATCTCCAGCAAATCATCGATCAATCGATGCAAACGCCTGTAGCTATCAGTTTCTGGGCACCTTCAATGCCAGAAACGCTTGAAGTGAATGCCACTCTTGGAAAAATTGCGCGTGAGTATCAAGGTCAATTTACCCTTGCAACAGTGAACTGTGAAACTCAACAAGCGGTTGCTTCGCAATTTGGCGTACGTGGTTTACCTACTGTAGCCTTATTTAAAAATGGTCAGCCTGTTGACGGCTCTGCGGGTCCACAAACAGAACAAAGCTTACGTGAAATGCTAAACCGCCATCTACCAACGCCAGAAGAATTACAACTGCAACATGCATTAGCGTTAGTAAAAAGCCAAGATTACAACCAAGCATTGGCTTTACTACGTCAATTAGCACACAAATTCCCTAAAAATAGTATTATTGAACTTGCGATTGCTGAATGTTTGGTGGCTGCGGGATTATTTGATGAAGCAGAGTTAATTCTCGACACGATTCCAATGCAAGATCAAGATGCGCAATATAAAGGATTAATTGCTAAGCTTGAATTACATAAACAAGCGGGTAACTCTCCTGAAATTCAGCAGCTAGAAGAAAAATTAGCGGCAAATCCAACCGATGCAAATATTACGTTCGAACTTGCGGTTCAATACAGCCAAGTCAACCGTAATGAAGAAGCATTGGCACTCTTATTAAATATCCTACGCAATGATCTTAATTTTGCCGACGGTAACGCCAAAAAGACCATGATGGATATTTTAGCGGCACTAGGGCAAGGAAATCCTATTGCGGGGAATTACCGTCGTCAACTGTATTCATTACTATATTAGGTTATAGACCAATAAAAAGGCCCGTCAGCGTTGTGCTCACGGGCCTTTTTTATTCAATATATTTAATCTAAGCATTAACGTGCATTTGTTTTTTCAAACACTAAAAACTTATTACCTGAATCCACTACCAACGTATCATTAATTACTTCAATACTGGTCGCACTACGTAATACATTTAGCATATTATCTTCTTGAGTCACAAGCTCAGGTAAGCAAATTCTACTGCTAACAACAGGCAGCGTAAAACTACCATCAGCGGCAATTAAACGTCCTTTAAATTGATTACACCCGGTAAAGCCAGATACTTTCATATCAGCATTAATCGTTAATTTAGGTTTATGTTTAGTCACTCCAGGGATATATACCCCACCTTTAAGTATCCAATCACCAATAAGTCGGGTTGACTTATTTAATTGCTGATTAGAAAAACAGCCTGTTAATGAAATCGCTAATAATAGTAATAAACAATATTTACTTTTTTTCATCATCGCTCTATAACTCAATCTTAATCTCAATAGACTGCTTTATTCATCTAGAAACAAGCTATTGAGATAATAATCACATAAAACAATGCCGATGATCTCTCATCGGCATTCATATTCAAACTATACAGTCTGTACTATCGTCTTAATTACTTAAGGATGATTTGTACTGAACGCTGAACATAGTTAGTGCTGTCAGCTGAGTTAGTTTGGATTGGGTTGCTGTTAGCTACGTGAGAAACAGTTAAGCGAGATGCGCTAACACCATTTGCTTCAAGGAAGCTAGCAACGTTATCTGCACGTTTTGCAGAGATTTTATCGTTGATTGCTTGGCTGCCAACTTTATCAGTACGACCGATAATTTGCGCGGTAACTTCTGGGTTAGCTTGCATAGTTGCAACAACTTCACCTAGATTGTAACGGCCGTAGTCGTTTAACTTAGTTTGACCATTTTGGTATGGAAGAACATAAGAAGAACGAGTTGGGATTTGTGCTTCAACAGCAACTTCTTTAACAACTTCTACAGTGTTTGTAACAACTACTGGTGTTGCAGGTTGACCAAACTTGTATGTCATACCCCAGTACGCTTGAGTTAGATCAGCGTGACCTTTTGAAGTACGTAAGTTTTGGTAGTAATCAGCACCGATTTGAGTAGATAGTGCGTTAGTGATCTGGTAAGACAGACCTAAACCACCAGTTGCTGAGAAGCTATCAGAACGCATATGCGTTAATTGACTAGCGCCTTTATTATCAGCGTAAATGTAAGTACCACCTACTTTAGCAAATGCAGATAGTTTTTGTGTAAGAGGTAGATTACCTTTAATACCTACAGTTGCAAGGTTTAGGTTAGAACCACCTAGATTATGCATAAAGTCGTAGCTAGCGTATGCGCCAACATATTGGTTGAAGTCGTAACCAGCATCTAGTTTAGCACTTGGAGCGCTAGTTTGGCCGTTGAATGCTGCAGAGTCTGCACTACCAACATAACCCATACCTAGTGCGCCACCAACCCAGAAGCCGTGGCCTTGACCAGCGTACCAGTGACCAGTTGCTGCAGATTGAGTTAGTGCAGTGTTATTTGTAGCCGTTGCAGGTGCATCAGCAGCCATTGCAGATGTAGCAACGCCTAGAGATAAAGCTGCTACTACAGCTAGAGATAGAGATTTCAATTTCATGTTTAACTCCAATGGTTAAATGCTTTAAAAACTTTACTAATTGTCTGTCCATATAAGTGCGTACTATCTATTTTTTTAAGCGTGTATCGCAGGACAGTCTTTGTAAGGAACCTCATCATTCTGTGATCGAGTTCGCATTAAGGCAAATAATAAAAAATGATGTTCACAATTAATTGTTGTTTTTTCACACGCGCCAAAAAAATGACTTCTGAAAAATAAATCTTTCAGAAACAATTTAGACAAATGGAAAAAAACTGTTTTTTTTAACAAATTAATTTACATAAAAAAAGATAAAATCGTCATAAAAACTAAAAATTCAAATTAAAAACAATATCTTAATCAGAAGTTATCTTATCTTTAAACTATCAAAAAAAATATGAAAAATATGTCTTTTCATACTGCACATAACGTAATAAATAATCATATAGCACTATTTAATTCTTAAATTATCCTTTATCATCACTTCCATAAATATTTTTTTTTGTTAGCATTTACTTTGAACATAAAGATCAAAGAGGTGTAATGAACTTTTTCATAACCAAAATAGAAGAAGTAACGCTCTTGTTAGACTTTTATTTACTATCAAAAATGATGATTTTATAGCGCAATAAAAAATCAGACGCTTAGATATTAAAAGCAATAACAATAAAAAAGCCGTCGTCTTTAAGACGTGTACTGCACCAAACAGATACTTAGATAGGTAGTTAGAAAGCCATGATCATATATAAATACGGCAAGGATGTTTTTGAACCGCAGAAAAGCGCTTATACCAACCAAGAAGCCACCACTAAACTCAGTGCTAGCGAAACAAAAATCCTCCAATTTTTAATTGATAACAGTGGCGAAATTATCAGTAGAGAAAAACTACTAGAAATTGGTTGGCCTGATAAAGTCGTTGTACCAAACTCATTAAACGTCGCTATCGCTAATTTGCGTAAAGCATTTAAAAGTAAAAATGAAATTATTATTACGATTAAAGGTGCCGGTTTTACTATTGCAAATAACACCTTTATTCAACAACAATTTCAACCTGAAGTAATAATAGATACCGAACAACATCATGCTGAGCAACGACAGTCTGCCGACAATAATACAGATACAGATACAGATAACAATACGATCAATAGTGATATTAATCACATTACAGTGACGGAAAAAAACAAATCATTACCGACAATGACGAAAATTGGTTATGCCGTTTGTTTAACCGTGATATTTGCTTGGATTATGCTATGGGCGAGCAGTTGGCAATCACCACCTTGTGTTACCGTTAATAATCAAAAGATTTGTGGTAATATTGGATTGCTCAATCTACAAAAACTGCCACAAAACTTGAGTGGTAAAAATACAATTTATATTGATACCACTGGAAAAACGTATGAAAAAATTTAAATATCTCGTTATAGCATTATTACTTTTAATGCTATATCCCGTGATTAACGGTATGGGGTGTGACTTTAACTATAAATACGTAAATTCCAACCACGAACAATTTGGCAGTTGTAAATTTGGGCAATACACATTCATTGACTATCCAAACCCTAAGCAAGATAACGGTTATACTGTATTAAAAGGGCTTTATTTCTATGCTTTTGGCAATGCCGCAATATTAGTTATCGATACAGAAGATCATACTAAAAAAATCACCGAAGCTGCGATAGAAAGTCTCAATTGGACTCAAGAACGGTTTTGGCGTCAATTTAATCTTCAACGATTAGATAATAAGACAATGGTCAGTTATAGCTCATCACCTAAAAAAGCATTACATATCATTCCCTATGATGGCACCTTATCCATGAGTGATAGTGGTCACTAACAAACTTACGGCTAAATAACTTTTTAAAAACCTTATTTAGCCGTTCTTAATTAAACTTTCTAAAATCGGACAATGAGCGCTTTTATCTCCAGGACACTGATCTGTTAACGCAGATAATGTAAGCTTAATTTGTTTCAACTCTTCAATTTTATGATCTATCTCTATCAACTTTTGCTGAGCTTTTTGTTTAACATCTCGGCTATGGCGATCAGGATTAGTCGATAATGCCAGTAGTTGTTGGCACTCATCTAAAGAAAAACCAATCATTCGAGAACGTTTAATCAATAATAATTCTGCAATATGACTGGTATTATAATAACGATAACCATTAGTACCCCGTGGTGCAGCACTGATCACGCCTTTAGTTTCATAAAAACGAATGGTTTTAGCCGTTAACCCCGTCTGTTTTGCAACATCACTAATACTCATCATAATTATTCTCTCTCTTTAATTAAAAACAATCCTTGACATTATAGTTACTGGAAGGATTATGCTGGAACCATTAATTCATCTAAACATAAAAAGGCGAGCACATGAATACCATTACTCTCCCTCTTGCCAATGTAAGCTGCATGCATTGCGTTAATAAAATTCGTGATGCCATCAGCCTGCTACCTAATATCCAACTTATTGATATTGATACTGAACAACTAATAGTTTCTACCGACAGTTCTTTACCTGATTTGTTTGACGCAATTACAGCATTAGGCTACCAAGTTGGCTTCCATTATCAATTACCCCTTGCAGGATTATCTTGCGGCCGTTGTGTAGCTAAAATAGAACAAGCCTTAAATGAACGGCATGACATTGCACACTTTGATATTAATAAACAATTGGCCGATGTTTATGGCGCAATCAGTGAGCAAGCACTAACAAACATCATTGTTGAACTAGGCTATCAAGTTGTAACTACGTCAGTAACACAACATTATGATTTTACATTAAATGGCCTCTCCTGTGGTAAATGTGTGGCTAAATTGACCACAGCATTAACTCAAGACAATATCGAAATTATTGCACTAGATAAAAATGCACTCAGTGTAATAACATCATTAACTGCTGCCGATATTATCGCCATAGTGACAACAACCGGCTATCAAGCAGCATTAAGCACTGATATTCAAACAACAACTGAAGTCGATACACTTGTCACTCCTGAGCCTGAGCCTGAGCCTGAGCCTGAGCCTGAGCCTATTATCGCTCCTCAAGACAATGTAACCCAATTACTTTTATCAGGATTAACCTGTGCCAGTTGTGTTGCATCAGTAGAAAAAGCCATTAAAGCGGTTGATGGTGTGAGCAATGTAAACGTTAACCTTGCTGAGCGTACGGCTCTAATTTACGGTCAAGCACAGCCACAAGCGATCATACAGGCCATTGAAAATGCAGGTTATGGCGCAGAAGAAAGTGAAGATGACCAAACCCGTCGTATTCGTCAACAACAACAAAACCAACAGACATTTAAAACCCATATCCGTAATGCTACCGCCTCACTAGCATTAGGTGTTCCATTGATGGCATGGGGTATCTTTGGCGGAAGTATGGTCATTGATTCAACAACCAGCCAAATCAGTTGGGGCATTATCGGTCTGATTACTTTGGCGTTGTTAGTCACAGCAGGTAAAGACTTCTATATCAATAGTTGGAAAGCTTTCCTACACCACCGTGCCACTATGGATACCCTAGTTTCATTAGGTACAGGGGCAGCATGGTTATTTTCAATGGCCGTTGTTATTGCACCTAACTTATTCCCATTAACTGCACGTCATGTGTATTTTGAAGCATCAGCAATGATCATCGGTCTAATTACCATTGGTCATGCATTAGAAGCCCGTGCTCGTAGCCGTACATCAAAAGCATTAGAACGCTTAATTGATCTTCAACCTCAAACTGCGATTGTGGTTGAAGATGGCCAAGAAACAGAACGTCCACTAAGTGCTGTTATAAGTGGCATGGTTTTACGCTTGAAACCAGGCGCTAAAGTTGCAGTTGATGGCCTTGTCATTGAAGGGACAAGTTACCTTGACGAATCAATGTTGACTGGCGAACCGCTTGCTGTACATAAAAAAATGGGTGATCACGTCCGTGCAGGTACCATTAATCAGCAAGGCAGTTTACTGTTTAAAGCGGAACATATTGGCAGTGACACCATGCTGGCACGTATCATTCAGTTAGTCCGTCAAGCACAAAGCAGTAAACCTGCACTAGCACGATTAGCAGATACTATCTCAAGTGTCTTTGTGCCAAGCGTTATGATCATTGCCATAATAACAGCCATGGCTTGGTATTACTTTGGTCCGCAACCTGCTTCTGTTTATATGCTTGTTGCCGCAACAACGGTACTTATTATTGCCTGTCCATGTGCATTAGGCTTAGCAACACCGATGTCAGTAACCGTTGGTGTTGGACGGGCCGCAGAGCTAGGTATTCTCATTAAAGATGCCGAAGCGATGCAACAAGCCGCCAGTATTGATACCGTAGTATTAGATAAAACAGGTACTTTAACTGAAGGTAAACCACAAGTTGTTGATTATAAAATTTATAATGCATTAACTCGTGAGCAGCTGGTTCAATTAGCAGCAAGCTTAGAGCAAGGATCTGAGCATCCACTTGCCAATGCGATTGTTAAATCAGCCCAACAACAGCAATTACAACTGTCTCCACATCATGACTTCATGACGTATTCAGGACTCGGTGTATCTGGCACAGTAGATCAACACCAACTACTGTTAGGTAACGCTAAATTCATGGTTAAGAATAATATTACTATTAACCATGCTGAAACGGATTTTGATTTTATTGCCAATCAAGGTGCAACACCTGTTTACCTTGCACAGAATGGCGTTTTAGCTGGCATTATTGGCATCAGTGATCCATTACGCAAAGATTCATTATCTGCCGTTAAACGGATGCAAAAAATGGGACTTAAAGTTGTAATGCTAACAGGAGATAGTGTTAAAACGGCACAAGTTATTGCAAATAAACTAGGGATAACTGATGTCGTTGCTGACGTATTACCTGATGGTAAAGCAGCACAAATCACCTTATTACAACAGCAAGGCCGACGCGTAGTCATGGTTGGTGATGGTATAAATGACGCACCCGCGCTTGCACTGGCTGAAGTTGGTATTGCAATGGGTAGTGGTACTGATGTTGCGATTGAAAGTGCACAATTTACCTTAATGCGCCATTCATTACACGGTGTTGCTGATGCATTAGAACTATCAAAAGCCACATTACGAAATATCAAAGAGAACTTATTTGGTGCCTTTGTTTACAATACATTAGGCATTCCAATTGCTGCTGGCGTGTTATTCCCTCTTACAGGAACACTGCTTAGCCCCGTTATTGCAGGCGCAGCAATGGCGTTATCATCCATTACCGTAGTAAGTAATGCTAACCGGTTACGTTTATTTAAGCCAAGCCGACAAGATCAGGAGAAATAACATGTGTTTATTATTAGGCGTTGCTGCCATTGGGTTTATTGTCTGGTGGTTCTGGCTTAATCCACGTTCTCGTAATTCAAAATAATACGAGTCCAGTAACTGGATAATCATATTAAGGCTACTTCGGTAGCCTTTTTTGATCTCGTTTTCTATCAATCTTTGATATAAATTAATCAATATTATTTAATTTATGGTGACGCATGTTCAAATCTCTCTTATCCAAAGCATTATTGGTGCTGCCTTTTATTGCCCAACCGATACTTGCCGATCCTATTGTTTGGAAAATTTATGACCAACAGCGTGAATTTTATGTTTTAGGTTCTATTCATGCGGGTAAAGAAGCAATGTTCCCCCTACCTGATATATTTCTCGAACAGTGGCAACAAGCTGATGCCTTAATTGTAGAAGCTAATATACTGCAACAATCAACAGCTGTGCCCACACTATCCCCGCCCTTTACGCACCAAGCATTACATGAACCTGCACTTAAAAAATTAAAAAAAATCACTACCGCATTGAACATTCCATTTGAAGCATTATTGCAACAACCACCCTGGTTAACGGCCGTAACGCTACAGCTGGCGCTAGCCGATAAGCTCGACCTAAAAGCAGATTATGGAATCGACTATGTATTATTACAGCGCGCCCAACAGCAGCATCTTCCTATCCTTGAATTAGAAAGTGTTAGCCAGCAATTTAAGATGTTAGAAAACCTGCCAGAAAATGGCGCACCAATGCTAATTGACACTATTAATGAATGGGACCAAACCCAGTCATCATTACGTTGCTTAGTGAAAGTGTGGCAACACGGAGACAGTGAAAAACTTGAACAACTTTTTCAAGAAAGCCAATTTGATCCAACCACTGATGATGCTTTAATTTTTGATCGTAATAAGCATTGGGCTGAAACACTTGCACACACCGCCCCCTATCAATCAGGAAAATTTATGTTAGTGGTTGGTGCCTTTCATTTAATTGGAGAGCAAGGACTGCCTAATCTAATGAAACAACAAGGATTTAAGGTTGAGAAGCTAACCTCAGGGACAAAGGTAAATTGTAGCTAGCACTGAAAAAGCTACTACAACTTATTTATATTTAAGTCGTAGTAGCTTTATATCAAATTTTCTTTTTAAGGAATAAAAATGGTATTAATAAAACAGATGCAAATATCGATGCAATAAATATTAACGTAAAAAAACCTTGCCAATGATACGTTTCAATTACTTTTGCTACGGGATATCCTGATAATGCTGCGCCTATATAACCAAATAAACTAACAAATCCAACAGCAGCACCCGCTGCATCTTTATGCGATGATTCTGCTGCCATAATACCAATTAGCATCTGAGGGCCAAAAATAAAAAAGCCACTCATAAAATAGATAACACAATAAATAGGGTATGATGCTGAATTGAAATTCCACAAACAAAACATAGTAACAACAACGCCAATTGAAAAAATGACATTAATTGGAGTTCTTCGACCTTTGAAAAAATAATCAGATCCCCAGCCAGCAAAAAGGGAACCTATAAAACCACCTATTTCAAAAAAACTAATCGTTGAATTAGATGTTAATATATCAAAGCCTCTCATTTCAGTTAAATAAATATTACTCCAATCATTAATTGATGTTCTAACGATATAAACTAAAATATATGCCATTGCTAACAACCAAATAGCTTTATTTTTTAATATATAATTTATAATTATTGTTCGAGTATCAGCTTTAATACTTGCCTTTTCTTGTTGTATTTCTAATTCATCATGTCGCCATTCACCAACAGTTGGTAATCCCATCGTTTCAGGTTTATCACGTAAGCGCCAACAAACAAAAAGGCCACAAAGAATAGCCAAACATCCAGGGATAATCATGCCAAAACGCCAACCATAATGCAGAGTGATCACACCTACAATTATTGGGATTAAAGCCCCACCTAAATTATGAGAAGTATTCTGTATTGACCACCATGTACCACGCTCAGATTTAGAATACCAACTAGTTAATAATTTCGAACAAGGAGCCCAACCCCAACCTTGAAAATAAGCATTCACAATCCATAATGAAATAAATAGAGCCATAGACGAACTAAGCCCAAAAGCAATATTAACTAAACCTGTAATAATTAACCCACCCCCCATAAACCAACGAGGATTTGATTTATCACTAATAATGCCAGAGAAAAATTTAGATAAACCGTATACAACATAGAATAATGTTCCCATTAATCCGAGTGTTTCTTTATCTAAAATTAATGAATCTAATAATGTTGGTGCAATAAAATTTAAACTTTTCCGAGTAAAATAATATGCGGTATAACCAACATACATACCAATTAAAATCTAAACTCGCCATTTTTTATACGTTTTATCTATTAGATTATCACTATTTATAGAAGAATCTGACATAACACACCTAAAAATATCGAATGAAAGCAATTATTTGTCACATAATATTCCTAAATGGAATTATTTGTGTGATGAATATCTATTCTTTAAATTTTAATCTTTTTTTATAAAAATAATAAAGATCAACAAACTAGCTATATCATCACTACCCAATAATGCATAAATCGCTTTTTATAGATAAAAAAATGAATCTTTCGGGACGGTTTTCTTAATAGTGGTCGGTGAAGAGCCAAGGTTCTAATATCAGTGAACACCCGACCCTCGGCTCCGCCACTCCTAACATCAGAGACACACTACCAAACTGCACTATTCACCACTTTCTACAGACGAAAAAAAACCGCATCTTTCGATACGGTTTTCTTAATAGTGGTCGGTGAAGAGCCAAGATTCTAATATCGGTGAACCCCCGCCCCTCTGGTCCGCCACTCCTAACATCAGAGATGCGCTACCAAACTGCACTATTCACCACTTTCTACAGACGAAAAAAACCGAATCTTTCGATGCGGTTTTCTTAATAGTGGTCGGTGAAGAGCCAAGGTTCTAATATCCGTGAACCCCCGCCCCTCTGGTCCGCCACTCCTAACGTCAGAGATGCGCTACCAAACTGCACTATTCACCACTTTCTACAGACGAAAAAAAACCTGAATCTTTCGATGCGGTTTTCTAATAGTGGTCGGTGAAGAGCTAGGTTCTAATATCAGTGAACCCCCGACCCTCTGGGCCGCCACTCCTAACATCAGAGATGCGCTACCAAATTGCACTATTCATCACTTTCTACAGACGAAAAAAAACCTGAATCTTTCGATTCAGGTTTCTTAATAGTGGTCGGTGAAGAGCCAAGGTTCTAATATCCGTGAACCCCCGCCCCTCTGGTCCGCCACACCTAACATCAGAGATGCGCTACCAAACTGCACTATCCACCACTTTCTACAGACGAAAAAAAACCTGAATCTTTCGATTCAGGTTTCTTAATGATGGTCGGTTAAAAGCCAAGATTCTAATATCCGTGAACCCCCGACCCTCTGGTCCGCCACTCCTAACATCAGAGATGCGCTACCAAACTGCGCTATTCACCACTTTCTACAGACGAAAAAAAACCTGAATCTTTCGATTCAGATTTCTTAATAGTGGTCGGTGAAGAGCCAAGGTTCTAATATCCGTGAACCCCCGACCCTCTGGTCCGCCACTCCTAACATCAGAGATGCGCTACCAAACTGCACTATTCACCACTTTCTACAGACGAAAAAAAACCTGAATCTTTCGATTCAGGTTTCTTAATGATGGTCGGTGAAGAGGGATTCGAACCCCCGACCCTCTGGTCCCAAACCAGATGCGCTACCAAACTGCGCTATTCACCGACAATGTTTAGGCTTACAAGGCCAAGGTCTCTAATAAAAGACAACCTGAATAATGGGGTGGCTAACGAGGCTCGAACTCGCGACAACCGGAATCACAATCCGGGACTCTACCAACTGAGCTATAGCCACCATTGTAAGTGGTCGGTGAAGAGGGATTCGAACCCCCGACCCTCTGGTC
>NZ_NPIB01000015.1 GCF_002849605.1 Photobacterium carnosum | reverse complement strand
AAGAGATTATGCGGTATTAGCTATCGTTTCCAATAGTTATCCCCCACATCAGGGTATATTCCCAGGCATTACTCACCCGTCCGCCGCTCGTCAGCATTGATAGCAAGCTATCAATCTGTTACCGCTCGACTTGCATGTGTTAGGCCTGCCGCCAGCGTTCAATCTGAGCCATGATCAAACTCTTCAATTAAAGTTTTGTTGGTCTTTCGACCGGCTCAATAAATACTGACTTTAAATACCGTAGTAAATTAAAGCTTTTTATCATTTAAAAAATGATAATTAAATAACTGTGCCAAAATAATCTTCTCTATAAATAGATTGGGTCATTTTGTATTGGTCACTCAGTTTATTGATAAATCTTTCGACTTAACTATTCAGTGAGTGCCCACACAGATTGCATGGTCAAATTGTTAAAGAACATACTGATTTCGTTGCTAGCCAATGGCTTGCTCCGTGTCAGTGAGGTCGGATTATAGAGACTTAGATCACATTAGCAAGTATTAATTACCTTAATTCTCAAAAAAAATGCAACCAAGTATAAACAGTGACCAAATAGTTTAAATTCGATTCAAAATTCATCACTAACTGGCATGTTTTATATCTTTATACTAATCAATAGTAATCGACCTCCTTGTAATGAAGGAGAATTAAAACCCTATAGATAGAACAAAAATATCAAGATATTTACAAATAAGAGCAACTAAACATAAATAACGACAAAATATTGTTAAAAAACTTAAATTCACACAAAAATAAAAACAATAAAAACAAATAGTAATAAAAATTCAGCTTATAAATCATGATTATTCATATCTTATTGGTATGATAAATTCCCCCATGCCATATAATAGTGAGATATATCACAAATACAGCTAATCCTTATGTTAGGATTCAGCCCTTTCATTAATTGGCATTTCATTTGCCTCTTTAATTATAATCGAAAGTTATACAGGATTTGCTATGACAAACCAGAATCGCATTCTTCTGACGTGGATAAGTTTCTTATCCTATGCCCTAACTGGATCTCTGATTATCGTTACCGGTATCGTTATGGGAGATATTGCTAAATATTTTGATTTACCAATATCAAGCATGAGCAACACATTCACTTTCCTTAATACTGGTATTTTAATTTCTATTTTCCTTAATGTCTGGTTAATGGAAATTGTTCCACTAAAACGTCAGCTCATTTTTGGTTTCATTCTTATGTTATTAGCAATCCTTGGCCTTATTTTTGGTCATAATATTGCTATTTTCTCTGGCTGTATGTTCGTTCTTGGTGTTGTCAGTGGTATCACCATGTCGATTGGTACTTACTTAATCACTCATATTTATGATGGTAAAGAACGAGGTTCACGTTTGCTATTTACTGATTCATTTTTCAGTATGGCAGGTATGGTTTTCCCTATCATTTCTGCAGCAGTATTAGCACATCATATGCAATGGTATTGGGTCTACGCTGCAATTGGTATTATCTACCTTGCTATTTTCATCTTAACTTTGATGTCTACATTCCCTGTATTAGGAAAAGACGCACCTCAAGAAGCGGCAACCAATGAACCAAAAGAAAAATGGGGATTGGGTGTTCTATTCTTAGCGATTGCAGCTTTATGTTACATCTTAGGTCAACTTGGCTTTATTTCTTGGATCCCTGAATACGCAACTAACAAATTAGGCTTATCTATTAGTAGTGCAAGCCAATTAGTAAGTTACTTCTGGGGTGCTTATATGATTGGTATGTGGATTTTCAGTGTCTTGCTAAAGAAATTCGACCTTCATTATTTTGTGGTTGTTTTATCAGGCTTGGCAACAGTACTAATGTATCTATTTAATAAAGATACTGACCCACATAATCTTATCTACATAATTTCAGCACTTGGCTTTATCAGTAGTGCAATTTATACCACTATTATTACCTTAGGCTCACAGCAAACTAAAGTATCCTCACCAAAATTGGTTAACTTTATTCTGCTATGCGGCACAATTGGTACAATGTTAACTTTCGTGGTAACGAGCCCTATCGTTAAAAACTATGGCACACATGCTGCTTTAGTTACCGCGAATGCTCTTTATGCTGCTGTGTTTGTTATGTGTGTATTGGTTGGTTTTGTTACGAAACACCGAATCAATGGCCACAATGGTCACTAATTAAAACACCACTCAATAAAAAGCCTCACTTCAAAGTGAGGCTTTTTTATAACTCAATAAAAGTAGAAACACCTCTACTTTTATCTATTCGTTGATTATTGTTATCACTCTAACAAAATATCATTCTAAAAAGGTATAAAGTGCCGTATCACTGACTTTAAAGCAGCATATTGAAATGTTTAAACAACATCTATTAGCCTTAACATGCCTCTGTATTAGTCCCGCAGTTATTGCTACCCCTTTACCATCACTTGCATCACCCACAACCAGTTATAACCTGTTTCTGATCCCGAGCCATAATGTTGATAAAACAGTTTCAACGATCAGTCACCAACTAAAAAAACAACACTTATCGTCTCTTTATAGCCAAGGTTACCTACCCCATATCACCCTTTATTTAACCGAATATCCGACCCAAAACCTCAAATCACTGAAACAACAAGCCCAACAACTTGCGAGCCAGTGGCACAGTTTTAATTTAACACTTAACAATATTGAGTCGACTAAAGGAGATTGGCTGATGCTTAAGGTCAGTAATACTCCAGAACTCCAGCGCTTAGCTGACACAGCCGCAATAACTATCGCACCACTGCGTGCAATGGATCCTAAAGTACCAACATGGGTTAGTCACTACCCAGAAAAACTGGCAGCATTCCAACGTTACGGGAGTCCAAATGTATTCACTAACTTTGAACCTCATATCACTTTACTGCCACAAACGGATCATCAAAAACTCACCCAGTTTATGACAAATTACGGTGATAAATTTCACCCTGTAAATTTTAAAGCACTAGGGATTGGGATCGCAGCAGTTAATAATAATGGTCAAACCAAAGCGGTTATTGCTCATTATTCTTTTACTAAATAGTACACATAAAAAAGCCTCAACCAAAGATTGAGGCTTTCTAGGTGGCACCACTCTACTCTACATTAGCTATTCTAAAGCTACATCATAAGAGTGACTACTCACTTTCTTCTTCATCAATACCCATTAATCGAGCACGACGTAATTCAGCCTCAGCCATAACCGCATTAATTTCTGCCATTAGGCCATCAATATCAGCATCAACTTCGCTTTCAATATAAACACCCGTTAATTCGGTATCAGGCGTTAGTGTACCCGCTTGAAATAATGCCCACATTTCTTTGCCATATTGCGTTTCAAGTAACTCTGGTGCATAACAACCATAATAATTAGCCATGTTATTCACATCACGCTCAAACATCCACTTAGCATTATTATTTGCTGAAGCATCAACCGCTTGAGGTAAGTCAATAATCACCGGACCGTGCCCGTCCACTAACACATTAAATTCAGATAAATCACCATGAATAAGACCAATACATAACATACGCTTGATATATTTCATCATTAACGCATGATCTCGTAAGGCTTCTTCTTTGGTTAATGTAATATCATTTAGACGAGGCGCGACAGCACCATCCTCATCGGTGATCAATTCCATTAACAACACGCCGTCAAAACAGCCGTAAGGAATAGGAGCACGCACATCAGCTTTTAGCAATAATGATAAAGCATCAACTTCTGCCTGCTGCCACACTTTTTCTTGTTCATCACGGCCAAATTTAGAGCCTTTTTCCATGGCTCGAGCACGACGACTATTACGTACTTTTCGCCCTTCACGGTAAGTCACCGCTTTTTTAAAGCTACGTTGATCAATTTCTTTATAGACTTTGGCACAACAAATTTTGCCACCACTGCGAACAACATACACAGAGGCTTCTTTACCGCTCATCAGTTGAGATAAAACGTCATCAACAAGACCATCTTCAACGAGGGGTTGTAATCGTGGAGGAATCTTCATTACACCTACATTTGTCAGTAACTGGGAATATACTTATTTATAATATCGCATTATCGCTAGCTGAAAATTTTTAACAAGTATTGATGAGTGGTTATTTATTAGCTGACCCGCTAACTATAAAACCAGCTCAGAAAAAAACGAGCTTAAATATATAATATATCACTTTAAAAACAATAACATAAAACAAAAAGTGTTGGTTATTAATTTAACGACAACCGCTATAGTCACATTTTTAAATTTAATCAATAAATAAAGATAATCAGAAAAGGAATAACTTGGGGACTTAAACCCGCTTTCCTTTGATTGATGACAAGGTGAAAAGCGAACTTAAGAAATTTAGCATGGAGATGAGACACAAAAAAAGCCTCAATCTTGCGATTGAGGCTTTTTTCTGAAATTTGGTGCCCGAGGTCGGACTTGAACCGACACTCCCGAAGGAAACGGATTTTGAATCCGTCGTGTATACCAATTTCACCACTCGGGCTTATGGCGGTCATTATACGTATATCACGTTGATGTGCAAGCAATAATCGAGAACATTTTTCGAATAAAGACTCAGGCGTTGTTTTTTTAATCTGAAATAATTTTATTGATGATAATCAAACCACTATGTAATGTGATCCATGAATATATTTTGTAGCAATTTAGTTCATTCATCTAAATTTCGTTTACTGCTACACTGCCACTATAAGGATTTATTCAACTATCATTGATATCGGAACCATCATGAAGAAAACCAAACCACAACATGCAATACCTTCACACCAATACCCAAACTTGTTTCGTCGTTTAGGGGCTTGGTTCTACGATATGCTTATCGTCGTGGCGATTTTAATGGTTGCAGGATCGCTTGCGATGGCAATGGTGGCGGCACTCCTTCATGTTGGTGTACTAACGTTAGGTAACTACCAAGACGCCAGTAATTACTTAATATCAAATCCAACCGCAAGCACATTATATAGTGCCTATCTTGCAATTATTATTATTGGTTTTTATAGTTATTTTTGGACTCAAGCAGGACAAACATTAGGCATGCGCGCATGGAAACTAAAACTTCAAAATACGGATGGATCTCGCATTAAAATCACTCAGGCGCTTATTCGAATTGCCACCTCAGCATTTGGTTTAGGTAACTTGATGGCATTTAATAATACGCGCCGTTCAATGCAAGATATCATGGCGGAATGCGAAATGATCGTGACTGAAAAAGTACACTAGAATGTACTCATGATAAAAAAATATCCCAATAAAAAAGGAGCCATTAGGCTCCTTTTTTAATCGCTATAATTTACGTCGGAGTAAATAGATAGTAATGGCTAAAAACACCAGACTTGGTGCAAGCGCACCGACTATCGGAGGTAAATTATAGACTAAGCTCATCGGTCCAAACACTTCATTAGAGATATAAAATGCAAATCCAAAGATAACCCCAGATAACACCCGAGCACCCATCGTCACCGAACGTAACGGCCCAAAGACAAATGATAATGCTAATAACATCATTACCGCAATGGATACAGGTTGCAGTGCTTTTCGCCAAAATGCGAGTTCATAACGCATTGCATCTTGCTTAGATTCTTTCAGATAACCAACATAATCATATAATCCAGAAAGTGATAACTCTTCTGGTTTTACAGTAACGACCGCTAACTTATCAGGGGTTAAAGTCGTTTGCCATTTTTTGGTATCGTAATGAATATTTGTAATCTTGGCAGGATTAGTCATATTGGTCACAGTAACATTCTGCATCGTCCAGCCAAGCTTCGCGTCATAAGTTGCCGTTTTTGCTGATAACACATCAAGTAGTTTATCTTGGCCATTAAATTGCCAAATATTCACCACATCAATCTGATTTTTATCATGCTCGCGGCCAAGATAAATAAAGTCATTATCATCTTTTGCCCACACACCACTTTGAACCGATAACATACTGCCGCCACTGGTCCATAACGCACGTAACTCTCGGGCTGATTTTTGTGCCTGTGGTGCACCCCATTGCCCTAATAAAGTCACAATGATCATTAATGGCACTGCGGTTTTTAGAGTAGATAAACCAATATCTAGCTTAGAAAAACCTGCTGCTTGCATCACCACCAACTCAGAGCTTGAAGCTAACATACCTAAGCCAATTAATGCGCCGAGTAATACTGCCATAGGAAAAAATGTAACGATATCTTGTGGCATCGATAACAACACAAAATACAATGCTTTCAGTAAATCATAACTACCTTGACCGACTTTACGTAGCTGCTCAACATACTTAATAATGGCAGAAAGCCCCACCAAGGTTGATAAGGTTAATGCTGATGTTGCGATAATAGTTCGGCCAATATACCAGTCGAGAATTTTAAACATTAACCGCGTCTCCGTAATTTATCTTTAATGCGTCGAACCGGTAAGCTATCCCAGCTATTTAAACCTATCGCAATCAATAGTGCGCCAATATTAATCGGCCACATTCCCATCCACCCAGGAATAAAACCATCTTCAATCGCAGATTTTGCGGATGATATAGCTAAGAAATACGCTAAATAAATTAATACTGCTGGCGCTAATTTCGCAAATCGACCTTGGCGTGGATTAACAGCCGACAACGGCACCACAATCATCACCAATAATGGAATACATAAAATTAACGATAACCGCCATTGCATTTCTGCTGTTGCCGCTAAACTTGGATCTTTTAATAATTCAGCGGTCGTTTTCGCTTCCCAATCACGATCACTTTGTTTTACTTTACGTTGCCCAATTAACGCTTGGTAATCATCAAAATGGGTGATCCCATAATTAAGCTGCGTTGGTACACCTTCATAACGAGTACCTTGCTGTAAATCTAACATTTGGCGACCATCTGCCAGCTCGGTAACAAAACCTTGTTTTGCCACCATAACACTAGGCTGCAATGTATCTTGGGCTTTTAATTGAGCAATAAACACATTATGTAATTTGGAGCCTTTATCGGTAATGTTATTAACAAATACCACGCCTGATCCATTAGGCGCCATTTGGAAGGTGCCTTTAACCAACATATTTAAACCGGGATCAGCTTTAGCTTGGTCTGTAATTTGTTCAATTTTATATTGAGCCCATGGTGCAACCCATAATGCATTGGCCGTTGCTATAGAGCCCGTAATTAAAGCTAACGCTAATGCCGCACGAATAAGAAACTTATTCCCCATACCGGTAGCACTCATAACAGTAATTTCACTTTCAGCGTATAAACGCCCAAAAGTTAGCAAAATACCAATATATAAACTCAGTGGTAACATCAGCAATGCCATTGCTGGAATAGAAAGCCCCATTAAAGTAATGATGAGATCACTCGGGATCGAACCATCAGTCGCTTGTGCTAAAATGCGAATGAACTTTTGGCTAATAAAGACAAGAAAAAGCACAAAAAGTACTGCTAATTGGCTTTTTACTGTCTCTCTCGTCAAATACCTAACAATAATCACGCGTTATATTCCCATAGAAAACTTGTTTTTTTGATGGAATCACTATAGTTTTTGGTTAAATTAGTTATTTTTTTATCTTTCGGCTGAATGTAAGTCCACGCTTTTAAGCCTATACCGAAATCTCGGCAGAGCAAGCAAGTGTGGTATTATCTAACATTTAGCGTTAATTGTCTTTATAGGATGTTAGGAGTACGCATGGAGTTCAGTGTCAAAAGCGGTAGCCCCGAAAAACAGCGCAGTGCGTGTATTGTCGTGGGCGTATTTGAACCACGTCGTCTCTCTCCAATCGCGGAACAGCTAGACAAAATTAGTGATGGCTATATTAGCTCATTATTACGTCGTGGCGACCTTGAAGGTAAACCAGGACAGATGTTGTTATTACATCATGTTCCAAACGTATTGTCAGAACGAGTATTACTTGTTGGTTGTGGTAAAGAGCGTGAACTTGATGAACGTCAGTATAAGCAAATCATCAAAAAAACCATCAGCACGCTCAATGAAACAGGTTCAATGGAAGCCGTTTGCTTCCTAACAGAGCTGCATGTTAAAGGCCGTGATACCTACTGGAAAGTACGTCAAGCAGTAGAAACAACCAAAGATAGCCTTTATACCTTTGATCAGTTTAAAAGTAACAAGCCAGAGACGCGACGTCCACTACGCAAATTAGTTTTTAATGTACCCACTCGCCGTGAGCTTTCTTTAGGCGAACGTGCTATTGCGCATGGTCTTGCAATATCTTCTGGTGTTAAAGCCAGTAAAGATCTCGGTAATATGCCACCTAATGTCGCAAATCCTGCTTATTTAGCCTCACAGGCACGTCGTTTAGCAGATGATTTTGAGACAGTGAGTACCAAGATTATTGGTGAACAAGAAATGGCAACCTTAGGTATGACATCATACCTTGCTGTCGGTCAAGGCTCTAAAAATGAAGCTATGATGTCAGTAATTGAATATAAAGGTCACCCGGATCCAGACACCAAACCCATTGTTCTTATCGGTAAAGGCTTAACATTTGATTCAGGCGGTATTTCTATCAAGCCTAGTGCTCAAATGGACGAAATGAAATACGACATGTGTGGCGCAGCATCTGTATTTGGTACCATGAAAGCGTTAGCAAAACTGAATCTACCGATTAATGTTGTCGGTGTACTTGCTGGTTGTGAAAATATGCCTGGTGGCGGCGCTTACCGTCCTGGTGATATTTTAACCACCATGTCAGGTCAAACGGTTGAAGTGTTAAATACCGATGCCGAAGGCCGTTTGGTATTATGTGATGCATTAACTTACGTTGAACGTTTTGAGCCAGAGTGTGTGGTTGATGTTGCCACATTAACTGGCGCATGTGTAGTAGCACTTGGTCATCATATTAGTGGCTTAATGGGCAATCATAATCCATTAGCACATGAACTTATTAATGCGTCAGAACAAGCGGGCGATCGCGCTTGGCGTCTACCGATGAGTGATGAGTACCAAGAGCAAATTGCTAGCCCATTTGCTGATATGGCAAACTTAGGCTCACCCGGTGCAGGCACTATTACTGCTGCCTGTTTCTTATCTCGCTTTACTAAGAAATATAATTGGGCTCACCTTGATATAGCGGGTACGGCTTGGAAAGGTGGAGCAGCGAAAGGCTCGACCGGACGTCCGGTGCCCTTGTTAGTCCAATTTCTTCTCAATCGAGCAGGCCAAGAGATTGTCGAATAAGACATTCAGAAAAGGGCCTTTGGCCCTTTTCTTTTAGGACATAATTTATGACTCATGCTACGTTTTATATATTAGATGATAATCAAGCTGGCGCTAATAGTGATTTTCAGTGCCATTTTGCTTGTCATTGCGCAGCCATGAGTTACCGTCAGGGACTCCGTGTTTTCTTACTTGCAGCAAACAAACAACAAGCAGAACAAATAGATGAATATCTATGGCAACAAGATCCCGATAATTTTGTCCCGCATAATTTAATTGGCGAAGGACCTAGAGGAGGATCACCGGTTGAAATTGGTTGGCCCGGTTTACGCTATAGCGGACACCGCGCAGTATTAATTAATTTAGCCGAAATTGTCGCAAATTTTGCGGTTAGCTTTGCACAAGTGGTAGACTTTGTCCCTTGCGATGAAATGCTCAAGCAGCAAGCTCGTGAACGCTACAAGGCTTATCGCCTTGCTGGTATTCAAATAACGACTACGGCTGCTTGAGACGCCTTAAATCCACATAGAATCCTTCTAAGAGCGCTATGGAAAAGACATACAACCCACAATCAATTGAACAAGCGCTTTATCAGCGCTGGGAAGAGGCTGGTTACTTTAAGCCTCATGGTGATACATCTAAAGATGCTTACAGCATTATGATCCCGCCACCAAACGTCACAGGTAGCCTACATATGGGCCACGCGTTCCAGGATACCATTATGGATACCCTGATCCGTTGTGAGCGTATGAAAGGTAAAAATACCTTATGGCAGGTTGGTACAGACCACGCAGGTATTGCTACCCAGATGGTTGTGGAGCGTAAGATCGCTGCTGAAGAAGGCAAAACTAAACACGACTACGGCCGTGATGCTTTCATCGATAAGATCTGGGAATGGAAAAACGAATCTGGTGGCACTATCACCAAACAGCTTCGTCGCCTTGGCGCATCAGTAGACTGGGATCGTGAGCGCTTCACGATGGATGACGGTCTATCAAATGCTGTTCAAGAAGTTTTCGTTCGCCTTTACCAAGAAGACCTGCTTTACCGTGGTAAACGTTTGGTTAACTGGGATCCAAAATTGCACACAGCGATCTCTGACATCGAAGTTGAAAACAAAGATGTTAAAGGCCACATGTGGCACTTCCGTTACCCACTTGCTGATGGTGTACAAACAGCAGATGGTAAAGACTACATTGTCGTTGCAACAACCCGTCCAGAAACCATGCTGGGTGATACAGGTGTTGCAGTAAACCCTGAAGATCCACGTTACAAAGATCTGATCGGCAAAGAAATCATTCTACCTATCATTGGCCGTCGCATCCCTATTTTAGGTGATGAGCATGCGGACATAGATAAAGGTACAGGTTGTGTAAAAATCACCCCTGCGCACGATTTCAATGACTACGAAGTAGGCAAGCGTCATAGCCTACCGATGATCAACATCCTAACTTTCAATGCTGATATTCGTGATGCGGCGGAAGTATTCACCACCAATGGTGAAGAAAGTGATGTTTACAGCACTGAGATTCCAGCCAAATACCAAGGTATGGAGCGTTTTGCAGCGCGTAAAGCTATCGTTGCTGAATTTGACGAGCTTGGTCTACTAGAAGAAATTAAAGATCACGATCTTACTATTCCTTATGGTGATCGTGGTGGCGTAGTTATCGAACCAATGCTAACCGCACAATGGTACGTTCGCGCGGCACCATTAGCTGAACCTGCGATTCAAGCCGTTGAAAATGGTGATATCCAATTTGTCCCTAAGCAGTACGAAAACATGTACTTCTCTTGGATGCGTGATATTCAAGATTGGTGTATTTCTCGTCAACTTTGGTGGGGTCACCGCATTCCAGCTTGGTACGATAACGACGGTAATGTTTACGTTGGTCGTAACGAAGATGAAGTACGTGAGAAACACAATCTAGCGCCAGTTGTGGTACTAAACCAAGACAACGACGTACTTGATACATGGTTCTCTTCAGCGCTATGGACATTTGGTACGCAAGGCTGGCCAGAAAACACCCCTGATCTTCAAACCTTCCACCCATCTGATGTGTTGGTAACCGGTTTTGACATCATCTTCTTCTGGGTTGCGCGTATGATCATGATGACCATGCACTTCTGTAAAGATGAAGACGGCAAAGCACAAGTACCGTTTAAAACTGTTTACATAACCGGTCTTATCCGTGACGAAAACGGCGATAAAATGTCTAAGTCTAAGGGTAACGTAATCGACCCTATCGACATGATCGATGGTATTGATCTTGAGTCTCTAGTAGAGAAACGTTGTGGCAACATGATGCAACCTCAACTAGCCGCGAAGATCGAAAAAGCGACCCGTAAGACATTTGAAGCAGGTATTGAACCTTACGGCACCGATGCACTACGTTTCACCCTTGCTGCAATGGCTTCGACTGGCCGTGACATCAACTGGGACATGAAGCGTCTTGAAGGCTACCGTAACTTCTGTAACAAGCTATGGAACGCAAGCCGTTACGTACTAATGAACACAGAAGATCAAGATTGTGGTTTTGCTGCCGATAGCATTCTTGAGTACTCAGCGGCTGACAAGTGGATTGAATCACAATTCCAACTAGCTGCGAAAGATTTTAATACTCACATTGATAACTTCCGTCTCGATATGGCTGCAGGTGTACTTTATGAGTTCATCTGGAACCAATTCTGTGACTGGTACCTAGAGCTAACAAAACCAGTTCTATGGAAAGGCACTGAAGCACAACAACGTGCAACGCGTCATACCTTAATCACAGTACTTGAGAAGACATTACGTCTTGCGCATCCAGTATTACCTTACATCACTGAATCAATCTGGCAGAGCGTTAAGCCACTGGTTGACGGTGTTGAAGGTGAAACCATCATGAATCAGGCATTGCCTCAGTTTGATGAAGCGCAATTCAATCAAGCTGCAATTACTGACATTGAGTTTGTTAAAGCATTTATCACTAGTATTCGTAACTTACGTGCAGAATACGATATCGCGCCAAGCAAGCCACTATCAGTAATGCTGAAAGTCGCAGATGCTAACGATGCAACTCGTGTTGAAGCAAACCTAACAGTACTTAAATCTCTGGCTAAACTTGAAGAAGTTAAAGTATTGGCTGACGGTGAAGCGACACCTGCTTGTGCAACAGCACTTGTAGGTAAATCTGAGTTAATGATCCCAATGGCGGGTCTGATTGATAAAGATGCTGAACTTGCACGTTTAGATAAAGAAATTGCGAAAATGACAGGCGAAATCAAACGTACTGCGGGCAAACTAAGTAACGAAGGTTTCGTTGCTAAAGCGCCTGAAATCGTAATTACTAAAGAACGTGAAAAACTAGCGGGTTATGAAGAAACACTGGTTAAACTTACCGAGCAAAAAGCAACTATTGCCGCGCTATAAGTAATCGTTAATCATATCAATAAAAACCGACGTTTCGACGTCGGTTTTTTTTATTCTAAAATTCATAGCACTCAGACAAAGATAAAAACACTTACTAATAATAGCTTTTAACTATTGGTGATATATAAAATACCGAATTTACCTATTGAACTAAGTTTGTAATACTCATTACATCAAATTAATGAGATTAACCTTATGAAGAAGACCCTTAGTTTTGCCATTATCCATTTTACCGTTGCTTTTAGTTTGGCATTTCTCTTAACGGGAAACCTTTTGATTGGTGGCTTAATCGCTTTAATCGAGCCCATGGTCAATACTGTTGCTTTCTACTTCCATGAGAAAGTATGGCAAACCAAAAAGCTCGTTCAAACCCAACATTCCTCTCCAAGTAAAAAGACAATCAGTTTCGCTATATTGCATTTTAGTGTCGCTTTTACTGTCGTGTATTTACTAACTGGTGATTTACTGATTGGTGGCACAATGGCGATGATCGAACCAACAATTAATACCTTGGCTTATTACCTTCACGAGCGAGTGTGGCAAAAAAAACAACACCATCAAAATCCGCCTCAACAATTGATGTCAATGATGGTTTGTTTACATCATTAAGATGACAAAAAACCCTGCTTATTAAATGACATTACATCAATAACAAACAGGGTTTATTTACTTGTATTATGAGTTACTAATAATATTACTTATTAATAAACAGGCGACTAATAACTTTGTTTAAGGTGATAAACCCGTAAACCTTGAGCAACTTCAGCATAGGTCGCTGAACCAATATATTTAATTTGACGTTGATGCTCAGGCACAAGCGTAAAACTTGAATCTTCAAATCGCCCTTCGCCTTCAAATTCCAAATGCACAAAGAAGGCGGGTTTACTGCTACTTAGCATTACCACTATCTCATTATTGTGCTCTGCAACTTCAAAACGTAAATCAGGACAAGCTAGCTCACAGTATTTAGGGCGTGCTGGAAACCACGTATTTTCAATTAATTGCTGACCACTATGCAAATGCACATGGAAAAAGCCATCTTGTTCATGACCCTCTAAATCTTCATTCAACCATTCCCATACGATCTTGGTTGAGTCAGCTTCTAAATATTGCGCAATCGGCTCACGATAAAGAATTTCCCCTTCCCAGCTTTGCCATACCACTTCACCTTTTAACTCGGTATTTTTACGGCCATCATTCACAAGATGTAATTTAAGCCCATGTTGATCACGAGTAAAAGTAGCAATTTGCGGCGCAAAGAAGCGACGCGCATGGTAATGCAATTGTTTCCACCGGCCGCTGTATTCTAATGATGACCATGAACTTACCGGCCAACAGTCATTTAATTGCCAGAAAAGCATGCCACGATTAGTCGGTTTTTGAGTACGCCAATATTCAGCCGCTGTTTTGACCGCTAATGCTTGTTGTACTTGTGATAAATACAACATATTGACAAACCCATTCGGAAACCGAAAGTAACGGGTAAACATTTCGGTAATGATCGAATTGCCATTACTGCTTTTTTGATGGCTTTCAAAACTTGGCGAGCTAATATTCCAATCTTGTTCAGGCAAATAACTCTTTATCGTCGGTAATGACGGCCAAGATTGAAAACCAAATTCTGAGCAAAAACGGGGGGTTACTTGCAGATAAGAATCAAATTCTTTACCACTATCCCATACATCCCAGCAGTGCATATCACCTCGTTGAGGATCATGATGCCAAGTATCGATAATATTTAATTCACCATTACACGGTGAGCTAGCCCAAAAGCGACGCGAGGGATCTTCACGTTCAACGACGTCAGCTAATGCACGATTAAGCCGATCATAATTAATCAGATGCTTTTCACGATGCTGACGCGATTCAGGATCACGATCAATCGCCCCCAGCACCTCATTATCACCGCACCATAGCACTAAACTTGGATGATCTTTTAAGCGTCTAACTTGGTATTCAACTTCTTGTTCAACTTCTGCAATAAAATCAGGGGTTGATGGATACAATGCATTGGCAAACATCAAATCTTGCCAAACGAGTAAGCCTAATTCATCACAAAGATTATAAAAAATGTCTTTTTCATACATTCCACCGCCCCACACTCGCAGCATGTTCATATTAGCAGCGGCAGCATCAGTAACTAAATTACGGTAACGTTGCTCACTCATACGTGCAGGCATCGCATCCAGAGGGATCCAGTTAGCACCACGAACAGAGATAGGCACATCATTGACCATTACCACCATACTTTGGCCATGATCGTCATCTTCAGTAACTAATTCTAACTTGCGTAAACCAATCTGTTTAGTTATCGCAACGCCATCAGCTTCTAACGCTAATTTATATAACCGCTGCTTACCATAACCCGCAGGCCACCAATGGCGAGGATTATCAATACGGAAAATAACACTGGCTTTGGTTGCCTCTCGATCGAGAGTAAGACAAAAGGTTTGCCCATCAAAAGTAACCGACGCACTAGCCAGTCCTTTTTCAGAAACAACTTCATAATGTAAAGTAACCGCTAACTCACATTCTTGCTGGTGCCATTTCTGTTTAGTTTCTAGATGACTAATACGTACATGCTCAATTGGCTGTAGCACAATATCACCATAGACGCCCAAAACAGACAGACAAATACTCCAATCCCAACCACTATGAAACTGTGGTTTACGCAGCGTATTCATAAATGGAATTTGGTTATTACCCTTTGCCCACGGTACTGGGAACGGTAATTTATCTGCACGGTTTTTAGCGGCTAGATCAGCACGATGTAACACAATTTCAATGCGATTAGTGCCCACTTGTAAACAACTTAATACATCCACCTTATGGCGCATGAACATATTATTAAAATCGGCAACGGTATGACCATTAATACGAATTTCAGCTACCGTATCAAGCTGATCTAATACCAAGTCCATGGCATTACACGTCAGTTGTTCGGCAGTTAACTCAAAGTGGCGGCTGACAATCCAGTCGCACTCACCGACCCACTGAACTTTTTTTTCATTGGTTGCCCAATAAGGATCAGGGATCTCTCCGGCTGCATATAATGCCGAATGAACATCACCCGGCAAATCAATATGAAGGTCTTGAATTGCTGTACGTTGAACACACGCAAGCAACCACTGGCCATTAAGTGAGATTGTCATCAATCACTCCAATACTGAATATATTCAGTATTATTTAAATGTGTGAGGATAAATGGAAAGATTTACACGCGTTGTGATTACAGACAGTGATCACGGGTAAATTTCTATTATGTCATCAATATCAAAGCTTGATACCACAGCCAAAAAGTAGAAAAAGCCAGCAAAATGCCGGCTTTTTAGAACAGAGTTGTGTTATGACGATTTATTCTTCGTCTTCACTCTCTTCTTCATCATCTTCATCTGACTCGAAATAAGTACCCCAACCGTCATAATCGATGCTGTACTTTTCAGCCAATATCATTAACTTTTCAGCTTGTTCATCAATTAATTCGGCATTTAGAGCTGATTCCATTACGGCATCAAAACATACAACCTTGCCACCGCCGTCTTCAGGATCAAGTTCTAGCTCTTCTGCTTCTAAAACATTAAAACCAAGTTTAAATGCTTCAGCGGCAGCAGCTTCTAGTTCTTCAAATGTGTCTGCAGAAAAGTGGTGCTCAATAGTATAAAGCGCCTCTGGCTCACTGCCATCTTCAAGTAACGCGGCAATAATTTCGCGAGTTTCTTCTTTTTGCTCTGCAATCAATTCTGCGTAAGACATAGTATCACTCTACCTATGGAATAAATTTGCTGGCAAATATCGCATGGTTTGCACTCAATTACCATATCTTACGCGCAAGCCTAGTCTAAATTGATCTTAATCAATACTTAAGTCATTAACGCCAACGCCTAATGTACTCATCGCTATGCATAATATTCCACCACGATAATACCGACTATGCTGCGATAACCGCAATTCTGCGCTATATATTAATCTTTTGTAATATTATTCGCATAGACACCCAGTTTTTTTACACTAATATCCCGCGTTTTAAAATGGCACTTTCATCACTCAATATAAATGCAAACAATTTGTGAACAATCGTTGAGTTAGTAATCAAATTCCACTTTAGAATCATTGTGCCCCATAGCCCAATGAGACTATTTATGACCTATCTACCACCGTGATATTAAGTAGCACTATTTTTCAATTAGTTACATTTATTGTTTGTGCCCCTCTTTTTTCATAAGTGATCATTCTCACTCATGCAGACAAACACACCTTATGGTTGTCACTAACCGACGGTGCAGGAGATAACCATGACGACACACTCTGAGATTAAAACCGAAAAGAAAAGCTTTTTTTCCCAATTAAAATTTCCTTCTGCTTATACCATTTTATTTATGTTAATTGCTTTTGTTGCCGCCCTCACATGGGTTGTACCTGCGGGGCAATACGATCGTGAAATGAATGCTGAACTCGGTAAAGAAGTTCCAATTACAGGCACTTATAAACCAGTTGAGAGTAATCCCCAAGGCGTTGTTGATGTATTACTCGCACCAATAGATGGTTTTTATAACCATGAATCTTATGAAGCCGCCGCTATTGATGTGTCATTATTTATCTTAATTATCGGTGGATTTTTAGGGCTAGTAACAAAAACAGGTGCCATTGATGCTGGTATTGAGCGTGTCACCGCTCGCCTGCATGGTAAAGAAGAGTTAATGATCCCTATTCTGATGGGTCTGTTTGCCGCGGGCGGTACCATTTATGGTATGGCAGAAGAATCATTACCTTTTTATACCTTATTAGTACCTGTAATGATGGCGGCACGGTTTGATCCTCTCGTCGCCGCGGCAACGGTGTTACTAGGAGCAGGTATTGGTACATTGGGCTCGACAATAAACCCATTTGCGACAGTTATTGCTTCTAACGCTGCAGGAATACCGTTCACTGATGGCATTATGTTACGGATTATCATCCTAACCGTCGGTTGGTTAATCTGTGTCGGTTATGTCATGCGTTATGCAAAAATGGTGCGTGACGATAAAACCAAATCAATTGTGTATGACCAATATGAACAAAATAAAGTACATTTTTTAAGTAATCAATCGGACCAAATGCTTGAATTCACTACCACTCGTAAAGTTATTCTGACTATCTTTGGACTATCGTTTGCGGTAATGATTTATGGGGTTGCTATTGCTGGTTGGTGGATGCCACAAATATCAGCCATGTTCCTTGGCGTTTCTATTCTCATTGGCTTCGTGTCACGAATGAGTGAGGAAGATTTTTCAACCAGCTTTATTGATGGTGCGCGAGATCTGCTTGGAGTCGCGTTAATTATCGGTATTGCGCGCGGTATTGTGGTGATAATGGATCGCGGTATGATCACCGATACTATTTTAAATTCAGCCGAGCACATCGTTACCGGACTTTCAGCGGTCGTGTTTATCAATGTGATGTATATATTAGAAATACTACTGTCATTTTTAGTTCCATCAACCTCAGGGTTAGCCGTGCTGACCATGCCAATTATGGCTCCATTAGCTGATTTTTCAGGCGTCGGACGCGAACTCGTTGTTACGGCTTACCAATCTGCTTCTGGCGTAGTCAACCTAATCACACCAACTTCAGCTGTTGTAATGGGTGGATTAGCCATCGCTCGCGTACCTTATATCCGTTGGCTAAAATGGGTCGCACCATTATTAGGCATTATTATTGTATTTACGATGGTGGTTTTAAGTATTGGCGTAATATTAGTGTAACTCGCTAATTTAACCTATAAATCTATATCCTTTATTAAAACCGCCTACGGGCGGTTTTTTATTACTTATTATAAACATAGTCACATTTTTATTAGCAATAATAATAACGTCATGGTTATTTATCTTATGGGTTAATTAATACTTAGAATTATTTTTTAAACCTTATTTATTTTTCTAATCTTCTAATCTTCTAATCTTCTAATCTTCTAATCTTCTAATCTTCTAATCTTCTAATAAAACAGAAATTATATTTAAAATCATCAAATAAATATAATTTAAAACATATTTAAATTTAAAAAATAACAAAATAACAAAATAAACAGCCATCACAAAAAACACTTAAAGACATTATAAAAAAAATAAAAACACTTGTTATTTAATATATCTACGCATCTTATTTGAATAATATTCGCCACGATTAAAACTTAATTTAAAAAACAAAATGCATAAGATTTCATATCAAAATAAAATATACTTTAAAAACAATGATATAAAAACAAGATTTTTCTTAAAAAAACATGACAACTACATAATAAATCAGTAAATATCATTATTTTTTTATTATTATTTTTCGTAAAAAACCACTACCGCATAACTAAGTCATTAATAATTAAAGTGTGATAATGATCTTATACAAATAAAACTAACCACGTAGAATCAATTACATAAACAACACCCAATACTTATTTAACGCTTCGTAACTTTAAACATAGCCATCATTAATAGGCATAAAAATAGAGGGATACTATTATGGGTAACTTTTATGTGGGTTCGGAAATAGGTCAACTACGCCGCGTACTTATTCATCGTCCAGAGCGGGCTTTAAATAATCTAACACCATCAAACTGCCAAGATTTATTATTTGATGATGTTTTATCTGTTGAAAAAGCAGGTCAAGAACATGATGTATTTGCTAATACTTTACGCCAACAAGGTGTTGAAGTTTTATTATTACAAAATATGTTAAGCGAAACATTGGCTATTCCAGAAGCAAAAGATTGGTTGCTATCAACTCAGATATCAAATTACCGTTTTGGTGATACCTTTGCTAATGATATTCGCTGTTTCTTGGCTGACCTTCCGCATACTGAACTCGCTTCAATTTTATTAGGTGGTTTAAGTTACGCAGAATTGCCACTGCAATCATCATCGATTATGCAAAAAATGCATTCGCCTTGTGATTTTATTATCAAGCCATTACCTAATCATCTATTTACTCGTGATACCTCATGTTGGGTGTATGGCGGTGTTTCTATCAACCCAATGGCAAAAGAAGCACGTCAACGTGAAACAAACCATTTACGGGCAATTTATCGTTGGCATCCAACTTTTGCAGGCCAAGACTTCATTAAGTACTTTGGCGATGAGCAAAATGCTTATGACAAATCTACCATCGAAGGCGGTGATGTTTTAGTGCTAGGTAAAGGCAGCGTGTTAATCGGCATGTCAGAACGCACCACACCACAAGGGGTTGAAGCGTTAGCAGCCAGCCTATTTAAACACGGTCAAGCCAAGCAAGTCATTGCAATGGAATTACCAAAGCACCGTTCATGCATGCACCTTGATACCGTAATGACACATATGCGTGAAGATACCTTCTCTGTTTACCCAGAAGTTATTCGTAAAGACGTCCAATGCTGGAGCTTAACGGGCGATGCTTATGGCAACGTTAAAGCTAAAGAAGAAAGTTATTTTGTTCACGCTATCGAAAAAGCCTTGGGCGTTGATCAACTTAATCTAGTTACTACTGGCGGTGATGGATTTGAAGCAGAACGTGAACAATGGAACGATGCTAACAACGTATTAACTGTTAGCCCTGGGGTGGTTATTGGTTATGAGCGTAACACTTATACCAATGAAAAATATGATAAAGCAGGCATCACTGTTTTACCTATCCCTGGTGATGAACTTGGTCGTGGTCGTGGCGGCGCACGCTGCATGAGCTGCCCAATTGAGCGTGATGGTATTTAACCCAATAAAAAAGGGCTGGTGCGACTATCGACCAGCCTCTAATAAACGAGGAGATACACGGCTATGACGAAACAAACAGTTGTTGTTGCCCTAGGTGGTAATGCCTTACTACGTCGCGGTGAGCCTTTAGAAGCTAGCATTCAACGTCAAAATATTGCGACAGCGGCAAAAACCATCGCGGAAATTGCACTGCAATATAATGTCGTACTCGTTCATGGTAACGGCCCGCAAGTAGGATTACTGGCACTTCAAGGATTGGAATATAAAAAAGTGATGCCTTACCCATTAGATGTATTGGGATCAGAAACACAAGGCATGATCGGCTACATTTTAATGCAAGAACTTAAGAATTTACTACCAGAGCTAGATGTCTCTTGCATGCTTACTCAAATGCTCGTTGATCCGCAAGACCCAGCATTTGCTGATCCAACTAAGCCTATTGGCCCTGTATATCAAGAAGCTGAAGCGCGTGAATTAGCCGAGAAATTTCAATGGACAGTTAAAGCTGACGGTCAATATTTCCGCCGTGTAGTACCAAGCCCACAACCAATTGGAATTATTGAATGCGATGCTATCGAAACCCTAATTAAACGCAATCACTTGGTTATTTGTACTGGCGGTGGCGGTATTCCCGTTAAACGTGAAAACAACAAACTTATCGGTGTCGAAGCAGTAATCGATAAAGACATGTCAGCCGCTTATCTCGCCAAGCAATTAAATGCCGATGCGTTACTTATTTTAACTGATACTGATGCGGTTTATCTCGATTGGGGTAAAGCAACCCAGAAAGCGATCACCAGTACCACCCCACGCGCATTATCACAGTACAGCTTTGACGCTGGATCGATGGGACCCAAGATTGAAGCATCATGTGAATTTATCAAGCAAGGTGGGAAATTTGTCGGTATCGGCGCGCTACATGATGGATTAGAGATTCTAAAAGGCCAAGCTGGAACAAATATTATTGCGGATAAGTAGAATATTTATTCACAAATAACAAAAAATAAGATACACATATTATTAACATTTAATATTATTGAGCAACTAAACCATAACATAACAAGATTCAGTCGAAGAGATACTGAACCTTAAGAGGGATACATCATGGCTTTTAATCTTCGTAATCGCAACTTCCTAAAATTACTTGATTTCACTCCTCGTGAGATTCAACATTTACTTGAGCTTTCAGCTGAATTAAAAAAAGCGAAATACAATGGTTATGAGCAACCACGCCTTAAAGGTAAAAATATTGCACTGATCTTTGAAAAAACATCAACCCGTACTCGTTGCGCATTTGAAGTTGCCGCTTTTGACCAAGGCGCTCAAGTTTCTTATTTAGGCCCTTCTGGCTCTCAAATTGGCCATAAAGAATCAATGAAAGACACCGCTCGCGTATTAGGCCGTATGTATGATGGTATTGAATACCGCGGTTTTGGACAAAATATTGTTGAAGAACTTGGCGCATACGCAGGGGTTCCAGTATGGAATGGTCTAACAAATGAATTCCACCCTACTCAAATTTTAGCTGACTTCTTAACCATGCAAGAGCATGGCCGTGGTAAAGCATTACATCAAATATCATTTGCTTACCTTGGTGATGCGCGTAATAACATGGGTAACTCATTGATGGTTGGCGCAGCGAAAATGGGGATGGATATTCGCCTCGTCGCACCAAAAGCTTTCTGGCCTGATGCTGAACTTGTCGCTCAATGCCGTGAAATTGCAGCTGAAACTGGGGCTAAAATCACCATGACCGATGATGTTCAAGAAGGAGTTCAAGGCTGTGATTTCCTTTATACCGATGTTTGGGTTTCAATGGGTGAAGCCAAAGAAGCATGGGCAGAGCGAATCAATTTAATGTTGCCATACCAAGTAAACATGGCAATGTTACAAGCAACAGGTAATCCGCATGTGAAATTTATGCACTGTTTACCCGCTTTTCATGGCGAAGATACCACTATTGGAAAAGAGCTTGCTCAAGCTTACCCAATGTTATCTAAAGGGGTGGAAGTAACCGATGAAGTGATTGAATCAGACCACTCAATCGTGTTTGATGAAGCAGAAAACCGCATGCACACCATCAAAGCAGTAATGGTTGCTACATTAGGTAATTAAACCACCAACCTAATTACGATATCCTTTAATTCTTCTGCCGCTTATTAGAGCGGCAGTTGCATATTATTGCAGCTATAAAATTAAAAATAATATAAAAACTTTATTTTTCAAAATACTAAAAATAGAAACACAAAAATCTGTCATTCCTAAAATTGCATAAAAATCCGCACATTAAATAGTTAACGCAAACGCTTGCGTAACAAAAAATAGACGGTATAATCCTTCCAATTTGCCTAGCAAGAGATAAAAAATGAACCTAATCATAAATACCAAATTGATTCGCTGTAATCATCCGTTGATAATGGTTTGTTGTTTTATTTTTATTCTTTTTCAAAAAAAAGCCTCCTTTTAATAGGGGGCTTTTTTTTGCCTAAAATTTGGCAAACACAATGATAACAACCGTTTTTTAATTTAATTTAACCATCATAGGGAAAGAAGCCATGGCTAATTCGCTGTTTAAAAAGCATATTATTTCCATCTCCGAGCTTAATCGCGCTGAATTAGAGCTTATTATTGACACTGCTGCGAGACTAAAAGCCGAACCTAACCCGACCTTACTTAAAAATAAAGTCGTCGCAAGTTGCTTCTTTGAACCATCAACCCGTACCCGTCTTTCTTTTGAGACTGCCATTCAGCGCTTAGGCGGTACAGTGGTAGGGTTTGATTCACCAGGAAATACATCATTAGCCAATAAAGGTGAAACACTGTCAGATTCAGTCCAAGTGATCACCTCTTATGTCGATGCATTCGTTATGCGTCACCCACAAGAAGGGGCTGCACGTTTAGCCTCTGAGTTTTCTAATGGTGTTCCAGTGATCAATGGCGGTGATGGTGCTAATCAACATCCAACCCAAACCTTGCTCGATCTGTTTACGATCCATGAAACTCAAGGTCGACTTGATGGCATTAATATCGCTTTTGTTGGTGATTTAAAATATGGCCGTACCGTACATTCATTAACCCAAGCATTATCAAAGTTTAATGATGTTAAATTCTTCTTTATTGCCCCTGAAGTACTGGCAATGCCTGATTATATTTGCGAAGAGTTAGATGACGCAGGTATCAGTTATAGCCTGCACAACAACATGGAAGATGTTATTCCTGAATTAGATATTCTTTATATGACACGGGTTCAAAAAGAACGTTTTGATGAATCTGAATATGTACATATGAAAGCAGCTTATATCCTAACAGCTAACATGTTGGAAAGTGCACGCGACAATCTAAAAGTCTTGCATCCACTACCACGCGTTGATGAGATCACCGTTGATGTAGATAAAACCAAATATGCTTACTTCTTCCAACAGGCAGAAAATGGTGTTTATGCGCGTCAAGCGCTACTTGCTCTTGTACTTAATGAAAACCTATAGAAGAGGCGTGACAATCATGGTTAAGGAAACCCAACTTAAAGTTGAAGCAATTAAAAACGGCACAGTTATCGATCATATTCCGGCTAATGTCGGCATTAAAATCCTTAAATTATTTAATATCAAAGGAACGAATGAACGCGTCACTATTGGTCTTAATTTACCCTCTTCAGCATTAGGTACTAAAGATCTAATCAAAATTGAAAATGTGTTTGTCACTGAAGATCAAGCCAATCAATTAGCGCTCTATGCACCAAAAGCAACTGTTAATCAAATTGAAAACTACGAAGTGGTTAAAAAGCTTAATTTATCACTGCCTGAATTTATCAGCGCTATTTTTAAATGCCCCAACAGTAACTGTATTTCACATGGTGAACCCGTTAATAGTGGCTTTAAGGTACTGACTAAAAAAGCAGATATTCAATTAAAATGTAAATACTGCGAAAAAGTATTCTCACGTCAAATCGTGACTGAATGTAATCACTAAAAAGTCGATAAGTAACGTATCTACCCAGCAAATACACTTTCAATGAGAAAGAATAATAAGTATGCGCTGGGTATTTTTATCTGCATTCAAGAAACGGTTAACTCAACACAATCTATAACGTTAACCCCCATCACATTATTATCATTCACTAGAGTAACTTCATATAACGTTTGTTATTTGGTGATAATGGTCATATCTACACTATATTATAATTGCTATTATCAATATGCATACGTGCGCATTAAAGATGACCTATATCGTCTAATCCGTTATTGATCCATATCTCGCCAAGGAATGACCTCAAATGGATATCCAACCCCCATCAATCGACCATAATTATTGTAATGATAATATGACATCAGCATGTAAACGCTTATTACAACAGCAAAGTTTTACAACGCAAGATGATATTCGGTATCAGTTAATTGAATTAGGCTTTCACGATATCAGTCAATCAACAGTGTCACGGTTATTATTGCGACTCGGGGTAGCCAAAGTACCCAATGCTGCGGGGAAAAAAATTTATTGCCTTACAGCAGAGAATGAGCCAATTAAAATTAACGCTTCTATTGCGTCACAAGTTGAATTTATCAGCCATAACCAGTTAGTGGTTGTTATAAAAACCCACCCAGGTAGTGCACAATTAGTGGCACGGTTAATTGACATGCAGCCCCATGTGGATATTTTAGGGACGATTGGCGGTAACGATACCATCATGGTTGCGCCAAAAGATATTACTCGAATTAACGAATGCCTACAGGTAGTAAAACAACGCTTAGGGCTGAAATAGCTATTGATAACGATGATCATTAGTTGAATATAAGCGTTATTGCCCCCATATTAATTAACACTTAAAGGCTATTATTTTGCCTTTTAATGATCATAAAATAGGATAAATCATGACAAAAATTCTTCATACAGAGCAAGCACCAGCGGCAATCGGTCCTTACGTACAAGGTGTTGATCTTGGTAGCATGGTACTAACATCAGGTCAGATCCCGGTTAATCCACTAACAGGTGAAGTTGCAGAAGACATTGCAGCTCAAACACGTCAATCATTAGATAATGTTAAAGCGGTTGTTGAAGCATCAGGCTTATGTGTTGCTGATATCGTGAAGATGACTGTATTTGTTAAAGATCTAAATGATTTTGGTGCAGTAAATGAAGTTTACGGTGCATTTTTCGATGAACACAATGCGCCTTACCCTGCTCGCTCTTGTGTTGAAGTTGCGCGTCTACCTAAAGATGTAAAAATTGAAATTGAAGCGATTGCAGTACGTAAATAATCGTCAAAAAAGCGATCACGAGACTGAAATCAGTGATCGCTTTTTGTTCTTCATCGTAACAAGAATTACGATTGTTCCACTACTGCTAATACTTGCGCAAACCACGCAGAAAAAAGCTGTGGCGCTTGCTGTAATTGTAATTTCAACTCCGCCGTAGACCACCAACGATAAGCCATTACTTCCGCAACATTAGGCGTAAACACCAATCCATCACCATTAGCTATCAGCACATGATCTAACTCGTGTTCAATTAACTGATTATCCAATTCTGCGTAATAACAAAACTGACCGACATCGGTTAACTTAGTCGACAACGTAATGCCCATTTCTTCTTGTAAGCGACGAATGCCAGCTTGGCTAAACGACTCATCTTGACGAGGATGGGAACAACAAGTATTGGTCCATAAACCACCACTATGATACTTCTCTAATGCGCGTTGATGTAACAGGTATTCACGCCCAGAAGGAGTATCACGATAAAGTAATACTGAAAAAGCCAAATGCAATACGCCCTCACGGTGAGCTTGCATTTTTTCTTGTAAGCCAAGTTCATGGCCTTGCTCATCTACCAATACAACATATTCTTCAGTCATGATTATCTTCTACTCTTATCTCAAAATATTGTTCATCGTTATTGAGTAACAATAAAACAAAACAAGGACATGTTTATAAAACATGTCCTTGTTAATGATGCTCATATTATATCTTTTAGCTATGATTATTAAACGTTTAAATAAATACGATTAATGTTTGTTACGCTGAGCAACCTCTTGATCTAATTCTGCTAGCTTCACTGCCATTAGATCACGACTTTGGGTTAATAAGTTACGAACATCTTCTTTACCCAAACCAACCGTCGCAATCGGCTTCATAACTTCGACAATTACAATACCATTATCCCAACGATTGAGTTTTACCTTATCGGTTGAACTACATACAATTGGCACAACAGGAACTTGAGCACCGATGGCGGCATGAAATGCACCCGTTTTAAACGGTAGTAAACCACGGCCACGAGAACGTGTACCTTCAGGGAACATCCACACTGAGACTTTATTTTTCTTAATTTTATCGACAACTTGACCAATTGTACCTACCGCTTTACTACGATTAGCACGATCAATTAAAATATTTCCTGTGATCCAGTATAGTTGCCCAAACAGTGGGATCCAGACTAAACTTTTTTTACCTACCGTTACTGTACGCTGCATAATCGCACCAGATACAGTAAATAAATCATAAGTATTTTGGTGGTTAGCAATATAAACCGCTGGACCTACTTGATCCGCACCTTCAGCGTAACGGATTTCAAGCTTAATTCCGACCACGCGTGACATCTTGCTAAAAAGTCGTCCAAAAGTATAAACATGTTTAGGATTACGTGGACTAAATAAGCAATAACCACAACCAAAGACAAAAGTTACAATCGCAAAAATTGCAATCGCAATCATGCGTAAAATATAAATCATTCCAATACTCCTCAGCGTTCAAGTGTGGGTAAATATAAATAAATCACACTCGTTATGTGTAACCATAATGCTATCGTTAGCAACATAATTAACGCATATAAATCATTTAAAAAGCCCTCATAAATATGAGGGCTTTATTGTATATATCATCAACATTAACGGTCAGTTAATTGATCATCAGTCGCTGTCTGTGGCGAATCAATTTCAATATCTGTCACTCGTTGCAAGCCACGAGGCAACATTGAACCTCTACGCCCTCGTTCACCTCGGAAGTTTTCAAGATCACTTGGTTTCAAACCTAACTTACGTTTACCAGCATACAAGGTGACATGGCTATCTGCGGTGATAACCGTTAAGTAAGATAAGAATTCTTCACGCGCTTTTGCGCGTGCTGATGGAATATTAATGATCTTATTACCCTTGCCTTTGCCGAGTTGTGGCAAATCTTTAATTGGGAATAATAACATTCGGCCTTCATTGGTAATGGCCATAATCTGATCTTTGTTAATATCAGCAATCGGTTGAGGTGGCAGTACTAGTGATTTTTCAGGTACGGTTAATAAGGCTTTACCGCTCTTATTTTTTGATACCATATCGCTGCTCTTACAAATAAAACCATAACCTGCATCTGATGCCATCAACCATAACTGATCATCATCAGCCATCATAACCTGACGCATATGAGTGCCCGGAGTCAGATTTAAACGGCCAGTAATCGGCTCACCTTGACTACGTGCTGACGGTAAACTATGAGATTCAAGTGCATAACTACGACCATCTGAACCTAAGAATATCGCAGGTTGATTACTCTTACCTCGCGCATGGGCAAGATAGTTATCGCCTGATTTATAATTAAGCGTATTAGGATCAACGTCATGCCCTTTCGCATGGCGGATCCAACCTTTTTCAGACAATACAACAGTGATCGTTTCGCTTGGAATTAAATCACGCTCAGTCATTGCTTTGGCTTCTGCGCGCTCAACCAATGGAGAACGACGATCATCACCATACTTTTCAGCATCAGCGATCATTTCTTTTTTGATCAAGGTATTTAAACGACGTTCAGAACCTAATAGCGTTTCAAGCTGCTCACGTTCTTTAGCTAATTCGTCTAATTCACCACGGATCTTAATTTCTTCAAGTTTGGCTAACTGACGCAGTTTTATTTCTAAAATTGCATCCGCTTGAGTCATACTCAAAGCAAAGCGTGACATTAATTCCGCTTTAGGATCATCTTCACTACGAATGATCTCAATCACTTCATCAATGTTTAAATACGCCGCTAATAAACCTTCTAAAATATGTAATCGAGCAATCACTTTATCTAAACGATACTGCAAACGACGACGTACCGTATTACGGCGATATTCAAGCCATTCTTTAATGATTGTCACCAAGCCTTTAACTTGTGGACGACCATCTAGACCCAACATATTGATATTTGCACGAAAGCTTTTTTCTAAATCTGTCGAGACAAATAAGTGATTCATCAACTGATCGCAATCAATACGATTTGTACGCGGTACAATCACGATTCGAGTTGGATTTTCATGATCTGATTCATCACGTAAGTCTTCTACCATTGGCAGCTTTTTGGCACGCATTTGCGCCGCAATTTGCTCCAATAATTTGGCACCTGATGTTTGATGAGGCAACGCGGTAATAACAATATCACCGTTTTCTTTATGCCAAATAGCGCGCATTTTGACGCTACCACGCCCAGTGGCGTACATCTTCTTCAAATCAGATTTTGAAGTAATAATTTCAGCTTCAGTCGGATAATCAGGACCTTGCACAAATTCCATTAATTGTTCAAGGTCAGCATTGGGATTATCAATCATGTGCACAGCAGCATTAGCCACTTCACGCACGTTATGCGGCGGAATATCCGTCGCCATACCCACCGCAATACCTGTAATACCGTTTAATAAGATATGAGGTAAACGTGCCGGCAGTATTTTAGGCTCAAGCATAGTACCGTCAAAGTTAGGTACCCAATCAGCTGTGCCTTGATTTATTTCAGCTAATAATACTTCTGAAAAACGCGATAAACGTGATTCGGTATAACGCATTGCAGCAAAAGATTTTGGATCATCAGGCGCACCCCAGTTACCTTGGCCATCCACTAATGGATAACGGTAAGAGAATGGCTGTGCCATAAGTACCATCGCTTCATAACACGCAGAATCGCCGTGTGGATGGAATTTACCTAATACGTCACCAACAGTACGTGCTGATTTTTTATATTTTGCAGTAGCACTCAAACCTAACTCTGACATCGCATAAATAATACGACGTTGTACTGGTTTTAAGCCGTCACCAATAAAAGGCAACGCACGATCCATGATTACATACATGGAATAGTTTAAATAAGCGTCTTCAGTAAACTTTCTAAGTGGAAGCTGTTCAACGCCATCCATAGAGACATCAGTCATCGTGAGATAATCCGTCTTAAATAATGCGATTCGGCAAACATAACGTTTGCCGATTTAAAAATGATATACGTGGGGATGAATTATACTTCCGCCATATCGCCTTTGCTTTGTAGCCAATGGCGACGATCTTCTGCGCGTTTTTTACCGAGTAACATATCCATCATTTCATTGGTTTTACTATCATCGTCAATAGTAAGTTGTACCAAACGACGGGTATTAGGATCCATGGTAGTTTCACGTAATTGCAGTGGGTTCATTTCACCCAGACCTTTAAAGCGCTGCACGTTGATCTTACCGCGCTTGCCTTTTAAACGCTCCAGAATGGCATTTTTTTCAGCTTCATCTAGTGCATAAAAAACTTCTTTACCCAAATCGATACGGTAAAGGGGTGGCATAGCAATAAAGATATGTCCAGCTCGTACTAAGGCTTCAAAGTGCTTCATAAATAAGGCACACAACAACGTTGCAATGTGTAAGCCATCGGAGTCCGCATCGGCAAGAACACAGATTTTACCGTAACGTAGACCACTTAAATCATCACTATCAGGATCAATACCCAATGCGATTGAAATATTATGGACTTCTTCTGATGCAAGTACTTGATCAGATGACACTTCCCATGTATTCAATATTTTACCGCGTAACGGCATAATCGCTTGGAACATACGATCACGGGCTTGTTTTGCCGAACCGCCCGCCGAGTCACCTTCTACCAAGAATAATTCAGTACGATTTAAGTCTTGTTGGGAACAGTCAGCTAATTTACCCGGCAATGCAGGGCCTGAAGCTATCTTTTTACGAACAACTTTTTTACTGGCTCGCATACGACGATGGGCATTAGCAATACAAACTTCTGCCAATAATTCAGCAAGTTGTGGACGCTCATTAAGCCATAAACTAAAGGCATCTTTTACTACACCAGAAACAAATGCCGCACATTGACGTGACGATAAGCGTTCTTTGGTTTGACCTGCAAATTGTGGATCCTGCATTTTAACAGATAGTACGTATGCACAACGATCCCAGATGTCATCAGCGGTAAGTTTTACTCCACGCGGTAACAAATTACGGAATTCACAGAACTCACGCATCGCATCAAGTAAACCTTGGCGCAGGCCATTAACATGCGTACCACCTTGCGCAGTTGGAATCAGGTTAACGTAACTTTCAGTGATCAGTTCGCCACCTTCAGGTAGCCACAATAACGCCCAATCAGCCGCTTCTGTCGCACCACTAAAGACACCTGTAAACGGTTCTTCTGGCAGTAAGGTATAGCCTTTAACACCTTCGGCTAAATAATCATTAAGACCATCCTCATAGCACCAGGTTATTGTTTCATCAGTGATTTTATTAGTGAAAACAACTTCTAAACCAGGGCATAATACCGCTTTTGCTTTCAAGTTACTTTTAAGACGGGTAACTGAAAACTTAGCACTATCAAAATATTTTGGATTTGGCCAAAAATGGACTTTGGTGCCTTTAGCACGGCGACCACAAGTGCCAATTACTTCTAATTCAGAGACTTTCTCACCGTTTTCAAACGCGATTTGATATACCTGACCGTCACGTTTGACGGTCACTTCTACGCGATCAGAAAGGGCGTTAACAACTGAAATACCTACCCCATGCAAACCACCTGAAAATTGGTAGCTTTTGCCCGAGAATTTACCTCCGGCATGCAATTTACAAAGAATAAGTTCAACACCAGAAACACCTTCTTCTGGATGAATATCTACTGGCATACCACGGCCATCATCAATCACTTCTAATGATTGATCGGCATAAAGAATGACTTCTATTTTACGGGCATGTCCAGCCAAGGCTTCATCGACACTATTATCGATAACTTCTTGGCCAAGGTGGTTAGGTCTTACCGTATCGGTATACATACCTGGACGGCGGCGTACTGGCTCAAGGCCATTTAGAACCTCAATGGCTCCAGCGTTATAGCTTTGATCTGTCATATCACGGAAATTTACGGGAAAATTTTGCAAAAAAAGTCAGTAACCCTCGCGTTGTTGCCAAGCGAGAGCCAGCGGAAACTCACAATTAGTGAGTAGCCTCTCTTTTCTTATAATGAAAAAGAGGCGTAAACAAGGTATCTATTTTATGCTAATACGCATAACTTGATTTATAGGGTAGCCTATCTCATTACTCAATGAACAGATAAGTCAGGTTATAACCCTAAGAATTGAAGAATGGTGGCGGGAAAACGTTCAAAATCACAAAAACCATGATCACCATTAGCTTCTATTGTCAGCTTACAGTGTGCATATTTTAATGCTGCTTGGCGATAATCAAGTACCTCATCACCTTGCTGTAATAGCACCCACAACCGTTGTGGTTGAGTAATATTGATCACTTCGAGAGCTTTTAACTCATCAATGTGTTGTATTTCCAACACATAATTTTCACCACTATAAGGATTCTGTTGTGGCCCAAGATAGTCAACTAGCAGTTGATAAGGCTTAACAGCAGGGTTAACTAACACTGCTGGCAACTGATAATGCTCACTGAGCCAGGCACTTAAATAGCCCCCCAAAGAACTACCGACAACACCGATGGTATAACGGTCGTTATATTGCTCAATCAATTGCGCCAGATATTGACTCGCTTTTGCAGGATAACTCGGTAATTGCGGTGCTATAACCTTAATATCCGGTCGATGTTCACGGCAATAGGTTATCATTTGTTGGGCTTTCAATGATGATGGTGAACTATTAAAGCCATGTAAATAAATCAATAACGATGGCATCAGTACCCTTCAGCATCAAGTTTAGGTTTAAATTGATCACCGCTAATACGATGAACGCTAGTGATTATTCGACCGTCTTTAGTTAATTCTAAATAACGCCAACCAGGATTGTTATGATCTAAAGCAAAATCATCAGAATCAGGCATAAATTGGATGCACGTTGATGGTGTCGCCAACACACGTACACCATGATAAGTACGATCTAAATCCTGATGAATATGACCACATAATATCGCTTTCACTTGCGGATAGCGATCAATCACATTCCATAAACCACTATTGTCATGTAGTTTGTGTTGATCCAACCACGCACTGCCAGCTTCAAGTGGATGATGGTGTAATAAAACTAGCGCATGTCGTTCAGGATAACAAGCAAGAGCTGTATCTAATAATACTAACTGAGCCTCATCTAGCTCACCATGCGGTACACCTTTTACTTGGCTATCCAATAAAATCATTTGCCAATGCTCACCCACTAATACCTGTTGTTGTGGCTTAATCTGCTCACTCGGTAAAATGGACTGCATTGTTGGTTGAAAATCATGATTACCGGGTAGCCAGAAACACGGTTGTGACCAACGTGAAATACCATCAGCAAAACGCTGATAAGAATAAGGGGTGTGATCTTGAGAAATATCACCAGTAGCTACGATGGCGTCAAAATGACGCGCGGCAATATCTACCCCTGCAAGCACGGCATGAAAACTGTCTTTGGTTGCCACGCCAAGCAAAGTGCCTGAACCATTGGCAAACAAATGAGTGTCGGTAATTTGCAGAAGAACCACACTTTCGGGGTTGGTCTGCGGCAGCGAATAGGTCTGCAAAACGTCAAAAACCTTGTCTATTCTGAGCAATTAAGTTCAATTAACAAACGGATTGTTTACTAAGCCCGTGGCGTAAACAATGCTTCAACCAGTCACCTAAGAAAAGGTTGACTTGATGTTTCTCATTTTTTTGGTGCATACGCAAGTTTGGGTAATCATATATTGGCTTGAGTCGAGAAATCTGCTGTACAGCACACACTTCTGCTACCCTAGCATCATGATATAACCGTACCGTTAATAAGGGAGATAAATAATCAGCTACCTTTTCACTCTCAAGCAAACCTAAGGTTATTACGGTGGTATAACGTGTTGATTCAATAATTTCCAACTGATACACATCATCACACACGAGGTATACAAGCATATCCCCAACCATATCACTACGTGGCAATAGCGGTAAGAGTTTAGCATAATTAGTTTCATACAAGCGCATTAGGCTTGTCAAATCAACAGTATACCTTTTATTCAAATCATTCCCCTAGGATTATACAATACTTTATTTTATACCTGTCGCAAACGTTGATGATGTAATTGCAGCCATTGTAATGCGATAATTGTCGCTGCATTTTCAATTTTACCAGATTCTAACCATTGGTAAGCCTGATTTCTTGAAACAACATGTACTCGAATATCTTCGGATTCACTCGCAACCCCGTGTATCCCTTGGGCTAAACGACTATCAACTTCACTAATAAAAATATCAAGGATTTCAGAACAACCACCTGAACTGGATAAATAACGGGAGATTTTTTCGGTTTTACCTAGAACTAATCCCGACTCTTCCGTTGCTTCTCGGCGTATCACTTGTTCTGGAGACTCATTCTCATGATCAAGCATACCTGCCACAATTTCTAACTGCCATGGCTGACAATTAGCCGCCAGTGCACCAATACGAAATTGCTCAATTAATACCACTTGATCCAGTACCGGATCATAAGGTAAAACCGCAGCGGCATGTCCACGTTCAAACAATTCACGCTCAAACTCACCACTCCAACCACCAGCAAACAACTTATGCCGTAAACGATATTTAACCATTTTAAAAAAACCGTCATACACCGTTTTAGTTGATAAAACCTCAACATCGTTACCATTAAAAGCGGAAGACACAGGTAAACAGTCTAATTTTTTCTCCATTCTTTTTCTCCATCGACACTAAATACCAATTAAAAGTTAACCAATCCCCAAAGAGATAGTACCAAAATTAAGTTATATTCCTTTCACTCATACTTTAAGTGTAATATTTCACTTTTAGTGTTTAAACAATTAAATATCACGTATCTTTTTGACACGCTGTTTATTAAATCGATTACAATAAGTTTATTATTGAATGTTAGAATACAGTCATTAAGTAAAACTACGTAATGATCAGTTTCAAGCAAGCCTGCTTCAGGTAAACTGCCGCTTGCACTATTTATACATTCCCATTTTTGTCAGCAAGACCAGGAAAGGCATCCATGAAAAAATTGCTTCCAATCATTATTAGCCTTGCAATTGGCTCAATTAGTCAATCAGCATCGGCTGACGATCTCGCTCAGATTTATCAGCAAGCCAAGCAAAATGATCCACAACTTCTAAAAGCCGCGGCCGATAAAGATGCAGCTTTTGAAGCAATCAATTCTTCTCGTAGTACGCTTTTGCCTCAAATTAACCTTTCTGCAGGCTACAATACTTATTACCTTGATGCCAAAGATAGCAAAGATAACGGTTTTAATGCGGGTGTTACATTAAGCCAATCATTATATAATCGTGCGAGTTGGGTTGGCCTTGATATTGCTGAAAAAACAGCACGTCAAAGCGATGCCACTTACGCAGTTTCTCAACAAGGCCTTATTTTACGCGTATCTTCTGCATATTTTAATGTATTAAAAGCACAAGATGACCTGAAATTTGGTGAAGCAGAAAAAGCAGCGGTTGGTCGTCAATTAGAACAAATGAAACAACGTTTTGAAGTAGGTCTATCGGCGATCACTGATGTTTATGACGCTCAAGCACAATACGACACGGTATTAGCATCAAATATTGTAAAGAAAAATACCCTTGCTAATAACTATGAAGAATTACGTGAAATTACTGGTCATGCTTATTCATCATTAGATCCATTAAATACTGCTAGTTTCTCAGCCAGTAAGCCAAAACAAGCGGCTGACAGCCTAGTTAAAGATGCTGAAACAGAAAATCTGACCTTATTAACGTCGCGTATTGGTCAAGATATTGCTCGTGATAAGATTTCATTAGCAGATTCGGGTCACCTACCAACATTATCGTTTGAGTCCGGTTATCAATATGATGATACCAGTAGTCAAATGAAACCCGATCAAGGTAACCTAACCGCTGGTATTAAAATTGACTTACCTGTTTATAGTGGCGGTAATACCACCTCTCAGGTAAAACAAGCCCAATATAAATATGTATCGGCAAGTGAAAATCTTGAAGCGCAATACCGATTAATCGTTAAAAATGTACGTAATTACTATAACAACATTAATGCGACAATTGGTTCAATCAATGCATATAAGCAATCTGTTGTTTCTGCGAAATCTGCTTTAGAGGCAACGGAAGCAGGTTTTGATGTAGGTACACGTACTATTGTTGACGTATTAGACTCAACCCGTAGTTTGTATTCTGCTAATAGTGAACTTGCAAATGCACGTTATGATTACATTCTTGCACAATTACAACTAAAGCAAGCGGTAGGCACACTTAACGAACAAGATGTGTTAGATATTAATTCAGGTTTAGTACAAACTAAATAAACCATTAATATCAATATAAAAAAAGCGCCTAACGGCGCTTTTTTTGTAGGCGATAATTCAAAGATTAACCACGTCCACCACGAATGGCTTCAATAATTTTAGAGGTTGAACAACCATCTTCAAAATTAAGCACTAACACTTTTCCACCAGCTGCGATCACTTCTTTACCACCTGCAATTTGTTCTGGGGTGTAATCTCCACCTTTAACTAAAATGCTTGGCAACACTTCGCTGATCAATCGTTGTGGTGTCTCTTCTGTAAACGGTACTACCCAGTCCACAGCACCTAATCCAGCTAATACTGCCATACGACGATCTTCTGGATTCACTGGACGTCCAGGGCCTTTTAAACCTTTAACTGAATCATCAGAATTAACCGCAACAATTAGTCGATCACCCAATTTCGCGGCTTCGGTTAAGTAGGCAACATGGCCAGCATGCAAAATATCAAAACAACCGTTAGTCATTACTACGGTTTCACCACGTGCACGCGCCGCTTTCACCGCATCAATTAATGCTGACTCAGAAATAACCCCAAAACCACTGTCTTGGCTACCATGAATTGCTTCGGTTAATTCAATCGTCGATAAGGTTGATGTACCTAACTTCGCCACCACGACACCCGCAGCGGCATTCGCAAGTTTACATGAATCAGATAATGATTTTCCGGCTGACAATGATGCAGCCAAAACTGAAATAACCGTATCACCAGCACCTGTTACGTCATAAACTTCTTGCGCAAGGGTAGGCATGTGTAACGGCTCACAACCTTTCTCTAATAAGGTCATACCATGTTCAGAACGAGTAACCAGCAAGGCTTCAAAATCAAATTTTTCGATCAATGCCATGCCTTTTTCAACTAATTCTTGCTCTGAGTTCACGCAGCCAACAACAGCTTTAAATTCAGACAAATTAGGCGTCAATAACGTCGCGCCACGGTATCGTTCAAAGTCGGCCCCTTTAGGATCAATTAACACCGGTAATTTTGCCGCACGCGCCAATTGAATCATCGCCTGCACATGTACCAACGCGCCTTTGGCATAATCAGACAAAATAACCGCTTTAGCCTTCGCTAGTGCTGGCTGCATTCGTTCAAGTATTAATGCAGGATCAACATCCTGAAAGCCCTCTTCAAAATCTAACCTAATTAATTGCTGACCACGGCTCATCACACGTAATTTAGTAATCGTTGGATATTGTGCCAATGCGACAAAATCACTATTCACATTCAATGACGACAATTTTTCAGTCAATGCGCGTGCTGGCTCATCCATACCGGTTAAGCCAATCAATTTAGCATGACCGCCTAACGCTGCAATATTCATCGCTACGTTCGCAGCACCACCAGGGCGCTCTTCAATCTGATCAACTTTAACCACTGGTACCGGCGCTTCTGGTGAAATACGTTCAGTGGGTCCGGTCCAGTATCGATCGAGCATTACATCACCAACAATCAATACCTCTGCTTGGTTATAATCAGGCAGCGTCAGTTTCATTTCTTTCTCCGGGAATATGGCAACGTTCGAATACTAGCATAAACTAAAATCAAGGGGCATCGGGATCACAACTAAACCTGACAAGGTTCAAGCCATTGCTGCCATACCTGTTCCACCGTCTGTCGCATTCCAATAAATTGCTGCTGATCAACATAAGCGGGTAGCCCCAATAAACTTAATCGATGAATGGCATTACGCATATCACAATAAGCTTGTTGTAATTGAGCCACAGTGGCGCTATCGATAATGTCATAATTGGCCATCAAGTCAAAAATACGCACATTATCAGACCAACGCGTTAAAGCTGGTTGTTGATGGGCATAAGCCAACACTAAATATTGTGCTAAAAATTCAATATCGGTGATGCCTCCTTGGTCTTGTTTAAGACCAAACATACCCGCTTTTTTCTTACCGAGATGGGCACGCATTTTGTGGCGCATCGTCACAACATCGTTAGCTAATTGCGCCTGATCACGAGCGACAGTTAACACTTGCTGACGAACATCGGCAAATGCGGTTTGTAATATCACATCCCCATACACCATTCGCGCACGAACCAAAGCTTGATGCTCCCATGTCCATGCTTGTTGCTGCTGATACTCACCAAACGCATTGATTGTCGTCACTAATAATCCAGAAGCACCAGAAGGTCGTAGCCGCATATCAACCTCATATAACACCCCCGATGCGGTTCTGGTTGAAAATAAATGAATGATGCGTTGGGCTAACCGTAAATAAAACTGACGACCATCAATTTCTTTACTGCCAGTGGTATAAACATTATCTGGGCAATCATGAATAAAAACCAAATCAAGATCAGAGCCATATCCCAACTCCCAACCTCCCACTTTGCCATAACCAATCACCGCAAAGCCTTTACTTTCACGTTCAGATAAATGACTCGGTTCACCATATTTAGCTACAATCTGTAACCATGCCTGATTGACCACCGCCGCAATAATCGCTTCTGCAAGATACGTTAAGTGATCACTTACTTTCATTATAGGTAGTACACCTGCAATATCAGCGGCAGCAATACGCAATAATTGGGTTTGCTTAAACTGGCGAATCGCCTCCATCTGTTGCTCCATATCCTCTTCAGGAATACGTGCCAGATATTCACGCAATTCATCTTGGTAACTCGTGAGTTGTGTTGGTTGATATAAATGCTGCGGATCCAACAATTCATCAAGCAATAATGGATACAAAGCCAATTGATCTGCCACCATTGGACTGGCAGCACATAATCGAATCAGTTGTTTTAGTGCAACGGGATGTTCGGTTAATAATTCAAGATAAGTGGTACGCGTCGCGATACGAATAATCAATTTCGTCAATCGCGGTAACAACTGTACCGCATCATCACGTAACACCACTTGCGCTAAAACTTCAGGCATTAAGGTGGCTAACGCCTCACGCCCACGAGGACCTAAGGTACGTTTCGATAATTCATGCTTAAAAGCCGCTAAGTTCTGAGCTTGTAAATGTTGCTCCGGCGCCTCTAATTCAGCCAGAATACTGAGCAATACATCCTCATTGGTCACCATTGACCACATTTCATGGTATTGCGTCGCAACATCTTGCTGATTATCTTGATCATCATGACCAATAATATCGTCGAAAATAGCATGAATAGCAGCCATATGTTGTTCGGTCGTTATGACTAATGCCGCCCAATCATGCTCAGCCATTGCGCACGCTAACCGCGCTTGATCAAGGGCTTTATCTGGCAGAGTTTGAGTTTGCTTATCGTCAATCGCTTGCAATAGATTTTCTAAGCGACGTAAATGACAATACCCCGCCGTTAAAGTATCAACATCCGCTGGCGGTAATAACGCTAACTCTTTAATTGCTGCAAGAGTCGGTAATAAACCGCGACCACGTAAACTCGGCTCTCGACCACCACGAATTAATTGGAACGATTGTGCGATAAATTCAACCTCACGAATCCCCCCGGCCCCCAATTTAATGTTATTAGTAAGACCTCGACGTCGAACTTCACTACCAATCATCGCTTTCATGCGTCGCAATGATTGAACCGCACTAAAGTCGATATAACGTCGAAATACAAACGGTCGAAGCATTTGGCGCAAGCCTTGATATTGGCTAAAACTTTCTTTGCCCATCACTCGTGCTTTGATCATCGCATAGCGTTCCCAATCACGGCCTTGTTCTTGGTAATAATCTTCTAATGCGGCATAACTCATCACTAACGGTCCGCTGTCGCCAAAAGGACGCAACCGCATATCAACCCGATAACAAAAACCATCAAAGGTGACTTGATCTAGCGCTTTGATCAATCGCTGCCCTAAGCGAGTAAAAAACTGGGCATTTGCAAGGCTACGTCGACCGCCAACCGTTTCACCGTTTTCAGGATAAGTAAAAATAAGATCAATATCTGACGAGAAATTCAGCTCTCCGCCCCCCAACTTACCCATACCCAAAATCAGCATCGGTTGTGGTTCACCGTGGTCATTCATCGGCGTGCCCCACTCAGTGCAACACTGCCGATAAAGCCAATGGTATGCTTCCATGATCAAGGCTTCTGCCAATTGCGATAAACTAGCGAGGCTGTGTTGTAAAGGTACGCGATAACTAAAATCTTGCCACGCAATTAACGTCATGTAGCGACGTCTAAAGTGACGCAAATTACGCATTAAACACGGTTCATCGGTTACTTGTGTTAGCTGCTGACTCAATAACTCACGGTAATCAATCTCTAAGCAGCACTCTCGCTGCTCAAATAGCCATTCCAATAACGTCGAATCTTGTTGTAAAGAAGTGCTAATAAAATCACTCAGCCCCAACATGACATGTAATTCTTGCTTGGCTTCACCTTGCCATAACGCCAATCGTTGTGGGTGCTTATCGGCTAATTTTCCCCATGCTAAATTTGCAGCAGCTACTACATCACTACAATGATCAATGCTTGGATAAGGTTGTGATTTTTCGGTCGCCATGCGCTGTCCTTGAACAAGTAATTCGATAAAGAACTCTAATTTAGCATACAAAAACGCCCATCAAACGATGGGCGTTATAATTTTATTCCATTCAATATAAGGCGTTTTATTTACACTTTAAATGCGTCTATTTTGGCTTCTAAATCACTGGCTTGATGCTGCATATCAATTGATGTTTGCGCTAACTCAGTAACAACACCAACCGAGCCATCAACCAACTCTCGTACATTCGTCAGATTAAGATTCATCTCATCTGCCACTGCACTTTGCTGTTCCGCTGCGGCTGCAATATGAAAATTCATGTCATTAATCGCTTGAATTTGTTCAACAATTTTATTTAACTCACCACCAGCATTAGTAACCAAATCAACCCCTTCATCAGCTTCAATAACACTGCGTTCCATTAAATTAACCGCTTGCTGAGCACTTTGCTGTAATTGAGCGATCATATCTTGAATTTCAACCGTTGCGGTTTGAGTACGCTGAGCGAGATTACGGACTTCATCAGCTACAACAGCGAATCCACGCCCAGCATCCCCAGCACGTGCGGCTTCAATTGCCGCATTGAGTGCCAATAAATTCGTTTGTTCAGAAATGCTTTGAATGGTCACAATCACCGAACTTATTTTATCGACGCGGGTTTCTACTTGGTTAACAGCAGCCGCTGATTGGGTAATATCATCCGATAATTGATTAATAGTGACCATGGTTCGACTGACAAACCGCTGCCCAGTTGCTGCTTGTTCTGAGGTGTTAAGGGTCGCATTTGATGCATCACGCGCATGACCAGCAACGGTTTGTACTGTCGAAGTCATCTCAGCCATAGCTGACGCAAGTTGATCGATTTCAGCAAACTCTTCTTGAGACGATTCTTTCGTTTGCTCCATCATTAATGACATCATTTCCGCTGATTGTGACAGTGCGCTGGCGGCCTGACGCTGAGCAATAAATATCGCTTTTAGCTGACAACGACTTTGTTCAAGCTCACGGCTTAACTCACCGAACTCATCACGACACGCCATGGCTATTGGCTGTGACAAATCATTATTAGCGAATGCCTGAATACTTTGCTTTAAGCCACCAATTTGACGCAACATAATCCGCGATGCGAGCAATAACACCACCACAAAAATCACCACCATTAATGATGTTTGCCATACAATTTGCACTAAATACTGTTGATAATAACCAGCGGCCAATGCATTTGATTGATAGCTAATAACCGCTAACTGTAACGCGGGTAGTTTGACTATATATCCATAACCGTCATTATCTTGTCGCGTAAATGCCTGATTATTGAGCTTTGTATCATGCAGAAGTTGACTCAGTGTTTGCCCTTTTTCCAGCGGCTGTTTAAGATTAATAACCTGATTTATTTTGGATTTTTCCAGCATGTTGTCGTTGCGATACTCAACAACATACACACTATGATTAATCAATTCCGTGGATAATTGAGGGGAATTTAAAGCTGAAAATGGAGGATTTGTAGTGGCTAAGCTCGTCAGCATCAAAGCATTAGACTGGGCTAATTGCTGGACTTTATCTTGCTGAGTCACGATAACAGACTGGTAAAATAATTCAGCATCCCACAGCTGTTTACCAATTAATAATAATGTACTAAACACCATCAGTAAAATAAGTTTGGGTCTTAATTTCAGGTTCGTTAACCACTTTTCCCAAGGTTTAAACTCTAGTGTTGCCATTTATTATCTCCATATCGCTAACGCTTAACCCATTCACATTTAACGTGAAGGTGTCATCCGCAAGCCAGTAATCTCATCAATAAGCATCATTGCTCTATTCTCTTTCATTGCTTATCGACATTTACCGTTAAATATTTAGCCCTCAATAAAAAAGACACCTCAAAATATGATCTGCGCCGCATACTATAATTTGTCTTATAAAAACGACAACGCCCCGCATAAAGCGAGGCGTTAATATTTAATACCAACTTGTTGCATATAACGTATTACGATTATGGCCAATAAGGCGTTAGCTCAATACTGATCTGCCGAGTCTGACTCATGGCGTGTAATAAGGATTCTTCTTGGCGCTGTAACCACTTTTCAATTTGCGCTAAGTCATCCGCTTCAAATAACGGTAATAACTGTCGAATCGGTTCTAACTCACGTAAATCCTCTAAGCCTTGTAATAAATCTAACCACGGCATTCTAAAAGAAATACGACGATCTTCATCATATAAACCAGCAAAAGCGATACCGCTCATCAAATTACGTAATAAACGCGGTTTTTGATCAAGATAATCAATCCGATTCAGTTGACGCTCAGCAGGGAATACATCAAGTAATTCAGACCATGAACGGGTCAACATATTATCGGCAAAGGTTTTTACGGGGGCAGCGAGCTTAGTACGTGACTTATCATCAAGAAATGGCTGCCAACCGCGACTTAAAATCCAACGACTTAAATCAAGCAACAAACCACAATAACGTGCTGAACGCATTAATTGGATCATCGCGTCACTATTAGGGAGTTCCTGATAACGTAGATCTAATTGCTGTTGTAATTCTTTACGAGCATGAAGCTTACGTAATACATAAGCTTTATCGTCACTCAGCGCTTGAATACTATTGGCTTCTTCTAGCCAATCAAGCTCACCGTCTAACCATTGTAATTCTTGGCGCAATAAGGCACTGGCACGACGCGGAATAATGCCACCAAAAGTAGCAAATGTTTGACGCAATAGGCTCAACGCTTGTGATATTTGTACCAGTGCTTGTGGATCTTGGCGTTCCACGTAAATTTGCTCATGGTACAACCAATGATCTAATGCATGCTCAAGCGTTTTAATAAACGTTGATTCAACTGAATCTTGCAAGATTGTATCAACAAAAACTAATGGCTTGATAGGATCGCCTTGATAATCAGCAGCAAGTCGGTAACCACGAGCAGCCTTACTAAGATTACCTAATCGCATTCCACCATCAACGCATAATTCGCGCGCTAAAGTGAATAAAGCATCGGTTTGACCCGACTTCAGCTCTAGTTCTACTTCACAAATTGGCGAGCGTTTATCATCAACGCTCACTTCACCATGATCAAATGCTAACTCAATTTGACTGCCATCAGGCATCGCCACTAACCATTGTTGACGTGTAAAATCGGTACTAAATAATGGCTGTATTTGCTGCTGAACAGCAATAACATCAAAGTCGTGAGGCCAAGCATCTACGGGATGAAGCGCTAAACTCGGTTTAGTACTATTAACTTCAACATTGTATTCAGGGCGCTGGTGCAATCCAGCAACAACACGACCTGCCGTTTTTAATGTTTGTACAAACACATCATCAAAACGACGAATACGTAAACCTATATCATGCTGGCGCAATACTTGATCAGGCGTGTCAAAGTAGACATTACCTAACTCTCGACAGCTCTGTTGCAGAATTTTAGCCGCAGAAATTTTATCCACTAGCTGAGTTGAAAATTCTGGTAAAACAAAAAACTTCAGTTCTATCTCGGTTTCCATAGTTATACCTATAAACGGTGGCAAACCAAGGATATTTGCTTATTCACTCCAGAGCAAGTGAGAAATATCAATAAAACCTTGATCAAAACTAGTTCCACTATACTATTTAATACGTTAAAATGCGCGATTCAATGACCATCGCTCAAGATTTAGCCTTATTCGGGCGCTCTTTAGGTTGATCGGCTATGCCAGTAAATACAATAATGGGGCTCTTTGCAAAATCCCCAATCAAACCACTACAACGTCATGTTATTCGCGTAACTGAATGTTGTGATCTGCTTATCCCGTTCTTCGAGGCATGTAATGCTGGAGATTGGGAAAAGGCGGCCGTTTTACGCGAACAGATATCGCAACTTGAAAAAGATGCGGATGTACTCAAGCGTGAGATCCGTCTGAAGCTTCCTCGTGGTCTTTTCATGCCAGTAGATCGTACTGATATGTTAGGACTGTTAACTCAGCAGGACAAACTCGCTAACATCTCTAAAGACATCGCTGGTCGAGTCTTAGGACGTAAGCTAAAAATGCCTGCTATCATGTACCCAGACTTCGTGGCATACATTCAACGTTGTTTAGACGCAGCTGATCAAGCTCGTCGTGTAATCAATGAATTGGATGAATTACTCGAAACTGGTTTCAAAGGCAGAGAAGTGACGCTTGTTGCCGAAATGATTAATCAGCTAGATGTTATCGAAGACGATACCGATGCTATGCAGATAATCTTACGTCAACAATTAATGTCCATCGAAGACCAACACAGCCCGGTGGATGTCATGTTCCTGTACAAAATTCTCGAGTGGGTAGGCGCAATTGCTGATCAAGCACAGCGGGTCGGCTCACGTTTAGAAATTATGCTCTCGCGTTCTTAATAACGGGAATTTAACAAAACAAGGTTTTACAATGGAAATCCTGGCTAACTACGGCACTCTATTAATTGGAGTGGCAGCTTTTTTTGGTCTTTTGATGGCGATTGGTATTGGTGCAAATGATGTTGCCAATGCCATGGGCACTTCAGTTGGTTCAAAAGCACTTACAGTAAAACAAGCGATCATCATTGCGATGATTTTTGAATTTGCAGGTGCTTATCTTGCAGGTGGTGAAGTTACTGATACTATTCGCAAGGGTGTTATCGAAACTTCTCTATATGCAGCTCACCCTGAAACCCTAGTTTTTGGCATGATGTCAGCGCTTCTTGCTGCTGGTACATGGCTACTTGTCGCTTCTTTTATGGGCTGGCCTGTTTCAACAACTCACTCAATTATCGGTGCTATCATCGGTTTTGCTTGTGTGTCAGTTGGCACCAATGCAGTGGATTGGCATTCAATCCAAGGTATTGTGGGTAGCTGGTTAGTTACACCATTCATTGCTGGTATATTTGCATATCTGATTTTCATCAGTGCTCAAAGGCTAATCTTTGATACTGATAACCCGATGGCAAATGCAAAGCGTTTCGTTCCTGTTTATATGTTTATCACAGCGATGGTCATTGCATTGGTAACAATTAAGAAGGGTTTGAAACATATAGGTTTGCATTTGACGACAGGTGAAGCTTGGATTGCATCAATTGCTATTTCATTTATCGTTATGATAGTAGGTTACTTCTACATTCAGCATAAATATACTGATGACGATCTAGTGGATAGTAATGGCTATGCTGGCGTTGAAAGTGTATTTAGCGTATTGATGGTTGTTACTGCGTGTGCGATGGCATTTGCCCATGGTTCAAACGACGTAGCAAATGCAATTGGTCCACTATCAGCAGTTGTTTCAACTATTGAGAACTCTGGACAAATTGCAACTCAAAGCCAAATCGCATGGTGGATCCTTCCACTAGGTGGTGTTGGTATCGTCATCGGTTTAGCTACTCTTGGTCATAAAGTAATGGCTACCGTAGGTACAGGCATCACTGAGTTAACACCGAGCCGTGGTTTCGCTGCTCAGTTAGCAACAGCTTCGACTGTTGTACTAGCATCAGGCACGGGTTTACCAATCTCAACCACACAAACACTTGTTGGTGCGGTATTGGGTGTTGGTTTTGCTCGCGGCATTGCGGCTCTTAACCTTGGTGTTGTTCGCAACATCGTTGCATCGTGGATTGTGACTTTGCCGGCAGGTGCTTTACTTGCCATCATCTTCTTCTACATTATACAAGCAGTATTTAGTTAAAGAGTGGCAGAGTTCAAAGAGAGAGGTATCCCCTCTCTCTTTTCTTGCTCCCTTCCTACAAAGCCCTTACTATCCTCGACCTCTAACCATTTCAGGTTCATCAAGGATTCGATAGTGAAGCACCTCATAAGCTTTTTTTTGTTATGTTTTACACTAATTAGCCCGATAGCTAATGCTGAACAAACCCATTATATTTCTGACAACTTATTTACTTACCTATTAAAAGGTCCGGGCAGTCAATACCGTATTGTCGGTAGTGTTAATGCAGGCTCGCCCGTTACACTATTAGAAAAAGATAACGGTTATAGTCGTATTACAGATACTAAAGGTCGTACTGGCTGGATTGAATCCAAGTTCATCTCAACAGATCTTGCATTGCAAGAACGTCTGCCCGTACTTGAAACAGAATTAACCACCGTCAAAGCCAAGCTAGTAGAAGCACTCTCTACGAATGATAATAAACACAGTGATTTAAATAGTGCTTTGGCTCAACGTAATAGTCAGATTAGTACATTAGAAACACGTAATACCCAATTACAAAATGAATTAACCATCGCTCAAGATGAAGTGCGTAACCTACGTGCCAAAATTGATACTCAAAAAGATGATTTATTAATGAAATGGTTTACTTATGGCGGCCTCGTAGCGGGGGTTGGTTTGTTATTGGGATTGCTATTACCCCATATTACCCCCCGTCGCCGTAAGCGTACGAATGGTTGGGCATAAACATTCCTAAATAACAGCGCATGTTATTATAAAGACGTCAGATACCAATAAAAAAGGCAGCCAATTGGCTGCCTTTTTTGATTTTCACTTCGCGTTAATTACCATTCAGATAGCGCTGGCATACTAATTTCATAACCATCAAACGTTAAGATCACATCGCGAGATTCAATCTTAACTAACTTAACCCCAGGGGCGATGATATCGCCCTGATGGCGCTCATGACCATTAACCTTAACCCACCTTTTCGTCGGTGTAGAAGAGTAAATATGTTGATTAAAATTCATTTTCGGTAACAGACGTTGCACTGTATTTGGCAATAAACCAATTGGAATAACGTTACTTTTAGGTGCCTTAGTTACCGTTGAATGAGGCTTGATTGCATTACGATCAGCGTTACTACGATCAACCTCGCTATCTTGATATTGTTCGCCATCAGTCGCCACAATTGCTGATTTAAGTTTAGCGGCAATATCTGGTGATAAACCAGATAAATCAAGATTATCGAGCTTATAAGGATCATAAGAAATAGCAGCGGCTTTTGTAACATGTTTAACTGGCGACTGTACGGCTACATCATCATACGTTGGACCAAGATCAGCATATTGACTCTCGCTATCATCATTTAATGAATAGGCAGGAGAAGCAGAATAAAGACTATCACTGATCGGTAAGGGTTCAGTAACCAAATCGGGATATGCCATAAATATTACATCGGTATCCGCCGTCGCTTGAGTTAAGTGTAGCGCTTGTTTATTCGGTGGTTGCGACACGGAATGTGTTGATACAGCTAATGCTACAGCCTTTAATTCTGGTTGATGATTAAGCGCTGCCGTTGTAATAACTGAGTGTTGTTGATAAACCTTATAAGCTACAATCGAGGCGGCAGGTAATAAAGCAATAATTATCGGCATCACCCACTTAATTCGCGATTGTTGCGCCTTAACAGTACGCATCGGATGCACAATTTTCATAGTCTCGCCATTAGTATTCCCACGGCTTAATTGAGTCACATTATTTTCATCTGATTGTTTTAAAGCCGTTAATAACTGAGACATTAGATTTGCTCCGGTTGTAACGTCGGTCCAGGAAGATTAAGCGCAGCATCAAGAATCATTAAGGTCATGGGGCCAGCAATACCATCAGCAGTAATATCTTGCGCACGTTGAAAACGACGTAATTTATCCAATACCGTTTGATCAAAGTAACTAATCTGTGAACCATTATCACCTAAGAAAGTATTTAACTGCTGATTTAACCATGCGACTCGCGCGCCACTTTGACCAAAACGAATCGTGGTTTTATTTCCTAGCGGTGGACGCCATAGCAAACTAAAGTGACCATTCCAACGAGCTTCAAACCATGCTGGCATCACTGAAATACGTTGTTTATCTAATAATAACTCGATTCGATCACTCGTAATCGCATACACAACCGCATAGAAAGGCTGCTGTTTACCATCATTAAGGGCCACGATCACCGGACGATTAATCAATCCTAATCGCGTTAATGTCGTTGAACCAGAAAAACACGTCAATGCAATGCGAGAGCTTGTCGCGCACGTTGCCTGATTTAATGCAGTATCAAAGCCCCATAATTGATACAGACTTTGCATCGCATTACGTTGGTTACGACTGTCATTAATCGCTGTCACTAATCGAGTTTCAGTATTGACGACTGCCGTTGTTAACGGTGCAGTATCCGTTGTTGCCACTGGCGAAGAAGACGTGGCGGCTAAAGGTTGTGTCTGAGTATTTATTTGAGGCCAATATTGCCATGCCACCGTTGCCATCACACCACACAGTGCCGCTGCTATTGTCCATGGCAGCCATGTTAAACGTGAACGTGACGAAGCCACTGATGGTACTTGCCAACTCAATATATCTTCACAGGCTTGAACCACCATTGCTTTGGTCACACTGTGAACGCCGCCCTGACACGCTAACTGCATCGATTTATTGCACACCAAGTTAATTAACCGCGGTACACCTTGAGTTTGTTTAGCGATATAACTGACAATGCTGGTATTAAAGACAGGATATAAACAATCAACCGCATTAAGACGGTAATGAATATATTCATTAACTTCAGTTTCGGTCAATGGCAGCAAGTGGTAACGGGAAGTGATCCGTTGTGCTAATTGGCGTAAACGTTCTTGTTGTAATAATTGCTGTAATTCGGGTTGACCAATTAATACGACCTTTAATAATTTTCGACTATCAGTTTCCAAATTGGTCAACAAACGCAATTGTTCTAGCACATCTGGCATTAAATGCTGCGCTTCATCAACCAATAGTAGTGTTTGCTTACCCACTGCATGATTAGCAATAAGATGCCGATAAATAATATCCGTTAGTTGCTTAAAACTGGCTCCATCACGGTAAAATAATCCTAGTTCATCACAGATAGTGGCCAGTAGATCATAGGATGATAAAGCTGGATTGAGGATCACAGCCACTTGTGCTTGTTGCGGTAATCGCGAAATCATTGCACGTAATATTGTAGTTTTCCCGGTACCAACTTCACCCGTTAGTAACCCAAAACCACCGCCATCGGTTAACCCTGACAACATGTGAGTTAACGCTTCTCGATGACGCTCACTGAGGTAAAGAAAACGGGCACTTGGCACAATTGAAAATGGCGCTTCGTTTATGCCAAAAAAATCTTGGTACATATCTATACTCTAATACTTAACATTATTTAGGAATAAATTATCGATAACATCATCAACAATATAAAAAAACTTAGTACTGACAAACTCTCATTACTGATCGATATTTGCTATCATGATGACATCAACAAACCAGTGTATATTGGTTAATAAAATAATACCGATCACCATTATCATGCAATGATAATGGTGACTTACAACTATTAGCCCGCGTGGTATTAAGGAGTCTTCATTGCAAACCTATCTTGTCGGTGGTGCTGTTCGCGACACTTTATTAGGCTTACCTATAACAGATCAAGACTGGGTTATTGTTGGCACGACGCCAATGGCCATGCTTAAATTAGGTTATGAGCAAATTGGCAGTGATTTCCCCGTTTTTCTACATCCTCGGACTAAACAAGAATATGCCCTTGCACGTACCGAGCGTAAATCAGGCCATGGTTACACTGGCTTTAGCTGTTATGCAGCTGCTGATGTTACCCTCGAACAAGATCTATTACGACGTGATTTAACCATTAATGCGATTGCCCAAGATCAACAAGGGCAACTCATCGATCCTTACCATGGCCAATATGATCTCGAGCATAAGATCTTACGTCATGTTTCACCTGCATTTAGCGAAGATCCATTGCGAGTATTACGCGTTGCCCGTTTTGCCGCACGCTTTGCTCACTTAGGCTTTACCATTGCCGCAGAAACGATGGCATTAATGCAAGAAATTGTGGTCAGTGGTGAATTAGCCAACTTAACCCCAGAGCGAGTATGGCTTGAGTGGCACAAATCGCTTTCAAGCAATGATCCACAGATCTTTTTAAGCGTATTACGCCAATGTGGTGCTTTAGCGGTAATTATGCCTGAAATCGATGCCTTATTTGGCATACCACAACCGACAAAATGGCACCCAGAAATAGATTGTGGCATTCATACTCTGCTCGTAGCAAAACAAGCAGCAATACTTAGTGATGATACAATCATCCGTTTTGCAGCCCAAGTGCATGATCTTGGCAAAGCACTCTCCCCTAAAGATGATTTACCCCATCATAAAACCCATTGTCGTGACGGTATCAAACCGATTAAACAGTTGTGTCAACGGATCAAAGTGCCCAATGATTATCGTGATTTAGCACTGTTAGTATGCGCTCAACATACTAAAATCCATCACGCCCAAGAGATGCGAGCTAGCACCTTTATTACCATTTTTGATCAAATAGACGCATGGCGAAAACCACAACGTATTGAACAACTGGCAATATGTTGTCGCGCAGATGCGCGTGGTCGTCAAGGTTTAGAAGATACAGCCTATCCACAAGCTGATATCACTATCGCCACTTTTGATATCGCTCAAGCAGTCCCCGTGGCTCCGATTATTGCAGCCGGGTTCACTGGCGTTGAAATCAAACATCAATTAGCACAAGCCCGCGCACTCGCGGTTGATGAATATTTACAACGCACTCGAAACTAATACGTCACCACAAAAAAGCCGACATATATAATGTCGGCTTTTTTGTCACTCGTTTATCTGAAATTATTTTGACAATAAAAACAAGATCAAACCAACGCCTAAGATTAAACGATAGATAACAAACGGCATCATACCTAAACGGGTCACCAACTTTAGGAATACATGAATACACGCATAAGCGCTGACAAATGAAACCGCGATCCCAATACTGAGGTTACTAACATCAATTGATTCAGGCCCCGTCACCAATTTAAGACCTAAGTACCCACCCGCAAGCAGAATAATGGGAATCGACATTAAAAACGAGAACCGTGCTGCCGCCTCACGTGTAAAACCTAAATATAATGCCGCAGTCATGGTTGCACCAGAGCGAGATGTGCCCGGAATAATTGCTGCTGCTTGAGCTAAACCAATTAAAACTGCACTTTTCCATGTGGTCTGATATTCATCATCGGTCTGCTTCGCATGCTTATCAACCCACCATAACAGCAAGCCAAAAATAATGGTTGTACAAGCAATAACCCACGCAGAACGCAAATACATCTCAATGAAATCTTTCATCAACAAGCCAAAAATACAGGCTGGAATCGTTGAAATAACAATCATCCATGCCAATTTAGATTCAGCATTATGTTGACGCTTAAAAATTGAAGCTATCCATGCGCTAAGAAGCGTAACAACTTCTTTACGGAAATAAATCATTACCGCTAATAACGTACCCACATGCACCGCAACATCAAATGCCAACCCTTGATCTGGCCACCCCAAGATTTCTGACGGTAAAATAAGATGGGCAGAACTCGATACAGGTAAAAACTCTGTTAATCCCTGTAATAGAGCAAGCATGATCGCTTCAAAGTGACTCATTCATTATCCTTAATTTAGGTTATATCCATTGCTGCAAGCAATAGTTTACTCGATATTATTCAACAGGCCATAATGACTGTTGAGGTGAAAAATGTTGCCATAACTCAGCAATCGTCTGTTGTTGTCCGGGAATAACTAACTCAGGACATAACTCATTCATCGGCCAGAGTACAAAAGCAAATTTATACAGATCAGAACGCGGTATTGTTGGTGAGCACTCACAGATAACATCACCATACAATAAAATATCAAGATCAATGGTACGGCTTTGATTTTTTTGAGTATTTTCAGGTCGACCCAGTTGACGCTCAATGTTTTTCAATGACAGCTGCAAAGTAGCTAATGACAATGACGTTTTTATTTCAATAACACTATTAAAAAAATTATCACCGTCAAAACCAACCGGTTCAGCTTCAAACACACGTGACATTCGCCATGAACTGGCCAATTGTGCAACTGCTTTTACGCCAGCTGGTAAATAATATTCACGATCAATATTGCTGCCAATGCTGATATAAGCGGTGATCACTACTTAATGCCTCGCTCAATTTGAACCCCAACCCCGCGCGCATTAGCAATGGCACCAGGTTTAGTGATCCGTACTTTTATCCACGGCACAGCAAAACGCGTCATAATCAAACTAGCAATATCTTCAGCAACACGCTCAACTAACAAAAAACGACCTTGAGTAATATGCTCAGTAACAGCAGTACTTACCGTCGAATAATCTAACGCTAAATTAACATCATCACTCATAGCTGCAGGACGATTATCGTGAGCCATCTCTAAATCTACTACCAATTTTTGTTTAATTTGTTGCTCCCAGTCATACACTCCAATAGTGGCGATAACGTCGAGTTGTTCTATAAATACCGTGTCCATATTTAATCGCTAATTTTGTTAGAGGTCGGATACCTAATACACACAAAAACGCGTATTATCAGGCTATATTAGTTAGCATTGATAAATGCTAACAGGCCAACAACATACTCAATGTTGACCATAATCGTGACTATATCACAGCCATAAACACGCTGATATTTATCAGTACCAATATTGATAAAGATAAGATCTAGCTAACATTTAGCAACAATAAATAGCAGCACTTATCTTTCAAATAATCGGAATATTGCATGACACCATTAGCGTTATTGATGATCATTGCGGCCTATTTATTAGGATCTATTTCCAGTGCAGTATTAATTTCAAAACTGTACCATTTTCCCGATCCTCGAACCCATGGTTCACTCAATCCAGGTGCGACAAATGTACTTCGCCTTGGAGGTAAAACTGCCGCAATATTAGTTTTAGTTGCCGATATTCTAAAAGGGATGATTCCAGTGTGGTTAAGCTATTTTTTTGGCTTAAATCCATTCTTATTAGGCATCATAGGGATCGCCGCTTGTCTAGGTCATATCTACCCCATTTTCTTTCATTTTCAAGGCGGGAAAGGGGTAGCAACAGCACTTGGCGCATTAGCTCCAATCGGCTGGGATCTTAGTGGTAGTTTAATTATTATTTGGATATTAGCGTTAACACTCACGGGGTATTCATCACTCGCATCATTAATCACAGCACTTATCGCACCATTAATGACATGGATGATAAAACCCGAATACACCATGCCAGTTGCCATGCTTTCTTGCTTAATTCTCTTTCGTCATCAAGATAACATTCGTCGTTTACTCGATGGTGACGAAAAAAAAATATGGCGAAAATTTGCTCGTAAAAGCAATGAAAAGTAATGAAAATGCAGAAAAAACACAAAAAAAGCGAGAATATATATTCTCGCTTTTTATTCGGATCAACACATAATCACTATTAAGCAATAGGTTGTAATTGATCGATAGGCCAACGAGGGTAAACCTTCACCCCAAGATCCATTAACTCATGATTTTTCAAACGTTGCATACCAGCATAAGCAATCATCGCGCCGTTATCCGTACAAAACTCAGTTCGCGGATAAAACACTTGACCATGCATACCTTTCATCATGGTTTCAAGCTGTTGACGTAACGCTTGATTAGCACTTACACCACCGGCAATCACTAGGCGCTTATAGCCCGTTTGCTTTAGTGCACGCTTACATTTAATTGCCAACGTATCCACCACAGCATCTTGGAACGCATACGCAATATCAGCCCGAGTTTGTGGATCATCATCATTGCCACGAATCGTATTCGCCGCAAATGTTTTCAAACCTGAAAAACTAAAATCAAGCCCTGGGCGGTCTGTCATTGGACGCGGGAACTTAAATCTCCCCGGAGTGCCCTGTTCAGCCATTTTGGACAGTCGTGGACCGCCTGGGTAATCTAAGCCCATCATTTTAGCCGTCTTATCAAAGGCTTCACCCGCGGCATCATCAACTGACTCACCCAGGATCTTGTAATCACCAATTCCACGCACATCTACCATCATGGTATGTCCGCCAGAAACCAGCAATGCTACAAAAGGAAATTCCGGTGGATTATCTTCCAACATCGGAGCCAATAAATGGCCTTCCATGTGGTGCACAGCAACCGCAGGTAAATCCCATGCATACGCCAAGCTACGACCGATGGTCGCGCCGACCAATAACGCACCAACAAGACCAGGCCCAGCCGTGTAAGCAACACCATCAAGATCTTCTGGCGTTAACCCCGCAGCCGCTAATGTCGCAATGATTAAGGGAATGGTTTTTTTAACGTGATCGCGCGATGCTAACTCAGGCACCACACCGCCATAATCGGCATGTAACTTTACTTGACTGTAAAGTTCATGTGCCAATAAACCTTTTTCATCATCAAAAATTGCGATACCTGTTTCATCACAGGAGGTCTCAATGCCTAATATTCGCATAACAGCCTCTATTACTATTCGGAGAGCCAATATAAAAAATCAGTCTATTTTCAATAACAACCGACAGTTCATACGGGTTTTTAAAGGGGTAATTAAGTGCCATGTTACCGCTGTTAACACAAATTAACCAGTTCATAGGCGTAGAATGCTTTACAAATACCCCCAAATCAGATTAGAATTTCGCACCATTTTAATCATCTGACATTTGACGTCAGTATTAAACCGAATCACTCTGAGGTGAGTATTACATGCCAGTAATCAAAGTACGTGAAAACGAACCGTTTGACGTAGCACTACGTCGTTTCAAACGCTCTTGCGAAAAAGCAGGTATCCTTTCTGAAGTTCGTCGTCGTGAGCACTTCGAAAAGCCAACAACTGTACGTAAGCGTGCTAAAGCAGCGGCAGTTAAGCGTCACCTGAAAAAATTGGCTCGCGAAAACGCGCGTCGTGTTCGTCTGTACTAATCGTTAGATTATAAAACAGAAGGATCGCGTAATGACTCTTATTGAACGTCTTAAAGGCGAACAAATCGCGGCGATGAAGGCGAGAAATAAACCTCGTCTTGGCGCTATCCGTTTGGTACTTTCTGCAATTAAACAACGTGAAGTTGACGAAAGAATTATTCTTTCCGATGATGACGTGTTAGCAGTTTTGACCAAAATGGTAAAGCAACGTCGTGACTCTGTAGCCCAATATGAAGCTGCAGGCCGTCAAGATCTTGCTGATATTGAACATGCTGAAATCAGTGTTCTAGCAGAATTTATGCCTCAACCGTTAAGTGAAGATGAAGTCTCTGCTTTGCTGGATGATGCTATTACTGCAACAGGCGCTGTCAACATGCAAGATATGGGCAAGGTTATGGGCGTACTGAAACCGCAGATTCAGGGTCGTGCCGATATGGGGATTGTTAGCAAGCTGGTGAAAATCAAGCTAGGTTAATCACTCCTCTTATTCTGCAACAAGCCGTGCTATTCTTTTAGAATGCGCGGCTTGTTTGTATCTGACAATCCTCATTTTTAACGGTCTAACCGTTACACTCTTTTTGTTTACTCTAGGTTGTTTGCTTTGTTATGTCAGGAAAAATACCGCGTTCATTTATTGATGATTTAATCTCTCGACACGACATTGTCGATGTTATTGACGCGCGTGTAAAACTCAAAAAGCAAGGTAAGAATTTTGGTGCCTGCTGCCCCTTTCATAATGAAAAAACCCCCTCTTTTTCGGTAAGCCAAGAAAAACAGTTCTATCATTGTTTTGGGTGCGGCGTTCATGGCAACGTACTTGATTTCGTGATGGAGTATGATCGGTTAGAGTTTGTCGATGCTATTGAAGAACTAGCCTCACAATTAGGTTTAGAAGTTCCACGTGAAAACGATGGCACCAATGCACCTCGTGGCCCCAAAGCCGCTGATAAACGTAATTACTATGAACTCATGGGCCAAGTATCACAGTTTTATCAATCGCAATTACGGGCACAAGACGCTCAGATTGCCGTTGATTACCTCAAAGGTCGTGGTTTATCTGGCGATATTGTAAAAAAATTCAATATCGGTTTTATCCCAGATCAATGGGACATGGTACGTACTCGCTTTGGGCGGGATAATGAATCGCAAAAAGCACTTGTTAATACAGGAATGCTGATCGAAAACGACCAAGGTCGTCGTTATGATCGCTTTCGTGGACGAGTGATGTTTCCGATCCATGATCGTCGTGGACGTGTAATTGGTTTTGGTGGTCGAGTATTAGGCGATGGTACCCCTAAATATCTTAACTCACCAGAAACTGATATTTTTCATAAAGGCCGTGAGCTTTATGGTTTATATGAAGTATTACAAACCCATCGTGAACCTGAAAAAATCATGGTGGTTGAAGGCTACATGGATGTCGTGGCGTTGGCCCAATTTGGGATCGATTATGCGGTAGCATCGTTGGGGACAGCGACGACAGGCGATCATGTTCAAAGCCTGTTCCGTCAAACCAGTACAGTCGTGTGTTGTTATGATGGTGACCGTGCTGGACGAGAAGCAGCTTGGCGAGCAATGGAACAAGCATTGCCCTTCTTAACCGATGGCCGCCAATTAAAATTTATGTTTTTACCTGATGGCGAAGACCCTGATTCTTGTATTCGAGCCGAAGGAAAAGCACAATTTGAACAACGTCTTAATAGCGCTACAACGTTGTCTGAATTTTTGTTTAACAGCTTAATGCTCCAAATTGATACCAGTAGTCGTGAAGGCAAAGCGAAGCTAACCACGCTCGCTGTTCCCTTAATTGATAAAGTACCAGGTGGTACTCTACGACTATACTTACGTGAGCTGCTAGGCAAAAAGCTCGGTTTACCCGATGAAACACAATTACAACAGCTACTATCAAAACATGGTCAAATCACTAAAGCTGTCGGCCAAATACAAATTAAGCGTACGCCAATGCGAGAAGTTATTGCATTGCTGATTCAGCGCCCGCACTTTGTGCAACAGCTTGAATTTGATATGGACGCATTTACGGGTATTGAGCTCGCTGGATTAAATTTATTACTCTCAATAGTTGATAAATGCCGAAACAATCCCAATATTAGCACTGGACAGCTTTTAGAATATTGGCGTGGCACCAAAAACGAAGCCATGATGGCACGGCTTGCCGCGTGGGAGCTACCGTTGTCAAATGATGAAGACAACAGCCTCGATGTATTTTTAGACGCAATGGATAAAATTATTATTCAATGCGTTAATCAACAAATTGAACAGTTGCAGACTAAATCAAGAACTGTCGGCTTATCAGTCGAAGAAAAGCAGGAATTACAATCCTTATTACTGGATCGTCCTGCCTAATAAGTAGTCAACAATTAAGAAATTTGTTATAATGACTGGTTTGCAACTCTGCATACTAAATTATCACTCAGACCCGAAGTTGGATACCGTCTATGGAGCAAAATCCGCAGTCACAGCTAAAGTTACTTGTTGCTAAAGGCAAGGAACAAGGCTATCTGACCTACGCCGAAGTAAATGACCACCTACCAGAAGATATTGTTGATTCTGATCAGGTTGAAGACATTATTCAAATGATTAATGACATGGGTATTAAGGTAGTTGAAACTGCCCCAGATGCCGATGAACTCATGATGACTGAAGATAATGCCGACGAAGACGCCATTGAAGCAGCGGCGCAAGCATTATCAAGCGTAGAAAGCGAGATCGGTCGCACAACAGACCCAGTACGTATGTACATGCGTGAAATGGGTACAGTTGAACTACTTACTCGCGAAGGCGAAATTGATATCGCAAAACGCATTGAAGATGGTATTAACCAAGTTCAATGCTCAGTTGCTGAATACCCTTCAGCAATCGCTCATTTACTTGAGCAGTTTGACAAAGTTGAAGCCGATGAACTTCGTCTAACTGATATCATTTCAGGCTTCGTTGATCCAAACGAAGAAGCTACCGCAGCACCAACAGCAACACACATTGGCTCAGAGCTAAGCGAAACCGATCTTGAAGATGAAGATAAAGATCTTGAAGACGGTGACAGCGACGACGATGCGGAAGATGAAGAAGAAGACGATGGTAGCATCGACCCAGAATTAGCGCGTGAAAAGTTCTTAGAACTTCGTCACTCCTATGAAAAAATGGCATTAGCCATTGACACTAACGGTCGTCAACATGCTACAACCGAAATTGCTGTTGAAGAATTGTCAGAGATCTTCAAGCAATTCCGTCTGATTCCAAAGCAATTTGATCGTCTAGTTAGCTCACTACGTAACTCTATGGATAAGGTTCGTACTAACGAGCGTCTTATCATGCGTATGTGTGTTGATAACAGTAAAATGCCAAAGAAAACATTCATTAGCTTATTTGCAGGTAATGAATCAAACAGCGATTGGATTGACACCGCACTTAACTCAGGCAAGCCTTATGCTGATCGTTTAAAGAACTATGAAGAAGATCTTCGTCGTTCATCGTTAAAGCTACGCATACTTGAACAAGAAACGGGTCTGTCTATTGAGCGTATCAAAGACATCAGCCGTCGTATGTCAATCGGTGAAGCGAAAGCGCGCCGTGCGAAAAAAGAGATGGTTGAAGCAAACTTGCGTCTTGTTATCTCTATCGCGAAAAAGTACACCAACCGTGGACTACAGTTCTTGGATCTGATCCAAGAAGGTAACATCGGTCTAATGAAAGCTGTTGATAAATTTGAATACCGTCGTGGTTACAAATTTTCAACGTACGCAACATGGTGGATCCGTCAGGCAATCACTCGTTCAATCGCTGACCAGGCACGTACTATTCGTATTCCTGTGCACATGATTGAAACCATCAACAAATTGAACCGTATCTCACGTCAGATGCTTCAAGAGATGGGTCGTGAGCCGTTACCTGAAGAATTGGCTGAACGCATGCAAATGCCGGAAGACAAGATCCGCAAAGTACTGAAGATTGCTAAAGAGCCAATCTCAATGGAAACACCTATCGGTGATGATGAAGATTCACACCTTGGTGATTTTATTGAAGATACAACACTTCAACTTCCAATGGATGCTGCAACTGCAACTAACTTGCGTGCAGCAACTAACGATGTACTTGCTGGGTTAACACCGCGTGAAGCAAAAGTACTTCGTATGCGTTTTGGTATCGATATGAATACCGACCACACGTTAGAAGAAGTAGGCAAGCAATTTGATGTTACTCGTGAGCGTATCCGTCAGATCGAAGCGAAGGCGTTACGTAAATTACGTCACCCAAGCCGTTCAGATGTACTTCGTAGTTTCCTAGACGAATAAGAAAACGCAATAACGCTATAAAAAAAGCGAGCCTTGAGCTCGCTTTTTTATTATGTGCAATAAAGCGATCAAACGTTAAATAACGCATTTATTTTTTCTAACTGTCGAAAAAGCAAACAATTTCTTAGTGTTAATCACTAGACAAGTGCGACACCATCCCCTATAATTCGTCGCATATGGCCCCTTAGCTCAGTGGTTAGAGCACGCGACTCATAATCGCTTGGTCCCCAGTTCAAGTCTGGGAGGGGCCACCAAATTCGAAAAAGCTGAAGTATTTTTACTTCAGCTTTTTTCCGTTTCAGATCCATGAAATAAAAATATCCTGTTACTCTCTATGTTGCTACCACGACAAAAAATATCATTAACCTACTGACACTTGATAAATAGCAAAGCTTTATTTTTATTTTCCCACATAATCATCATTTTTATGTCATACATAAAATCAATAATGAACAGCTATATCTCAGGGTGCTAAATGATGGAATATCTGCTATAATTCTGCGCTTGAATATTAGGGTTATAATCAATGCTGCAGAGGCATTTATCTATTTGTTCATAACAACAGCACTATATTCAATACCACTTAAGATCACCTAAATATGAACTTTAAAAAAACGCACTAACGCTTTTTTAAAGTAATCTTTAAAGCGTTTTTTATTTCTTCATTATTCACTATTCGATAACAACCATATGTTGATTACCTAATAATGACTAATGTTAATTTTCCCTTGGGTAAATAGTTCGTCCGGAGAGTATCCTCAATGAAAAAGACCAAGATCGTATGTACGATTGGACCGAAAACTGAATCTGTAGAAATGCTTACTAAACTAGCTAACGCTGGTATGAACGTAATGCGCCTTAACTTCTCACACGGTGACTTTGAAGAACACGGTCAGCGTATCACGAATTTACGTGAAGTTATGGCTAACACAGGCAAAGAACTAGCTATCTTGCTAGATACTAAAGGTCCTGAGATTCGTACTATCAAACTAGAAGGTGGTAATGACTTCACTCTAGTAGCTGGTCAAGATTTCACTTTTACAACAGATACATCTGTAATCGGCAACCAAGACTGTGTGGCAGTGACTTACCCTGGTTTTGCTAAAGATTTAGTAAAAGGCAACATTATCCTAGTAGACGACGGTCTAATTGAGATGGAAGTGTTGGGAACAACAGAAACTGACGTTAAGTGTAAAGTACTTAACAGCGGTGACCTAGGCGAAAACAAAGGTGTTAACCTTCCTGGCGTTTCTGTAAAACTTCCAGCTCTTGCTGAAAAAGATAAAGCTGACCTTAAATTTGGTTGTGAGCAAGGCGTTGATTTCGTTGCTGCATCTTTCATCCGTAAGGCTGAAGACGTACTAGAAATCCGTGCACTATTAGCGGCAAACGGCGGCGCTAACATTCAAATTATCTCTAAGATCGAAAACCAAGAAGGTGTTGATAACTTTGACTCTATTCTTGAAGCATCTGACGGTATCATGGTTGCTCGTGGCGACCTTGGTGTTGAGATTCCAGTTGAAGAAGTTATCTTTGCTCAAAAGATGATGATCGAGAAGTGTAATCGCGCTCGTAAAGTTGTTATCACTGCAACACAAATGCTTGATTCAATGATCAAGAACCCACGTCCAACACGCGCAGAAGCGGGTGATGTTGCTAACGCAATCATGGATGGTACTGACGCAGTAATGCTTTCTGGTGAATCAGCTAAGGGTAAATACCCAATCGAAGCTGTAACTATCATGGCGAAAATCTGTGAACGTACAGATAAAGTACTTAAAGCTGAGCTAGGTTCACGTCTAGATAGCCCACGTTTACGTATCACTGAAGCGGTATGTAAAGGCGCAGTTGACACAGCAGAGAAGCTAAACGCTCCACTGATCATTGTTGCAACTGAAGCAGGTAAATCTGCTCGTTCAATCCGTAAGTACTTCCCAACAGCACGTATTCTTGCTGTAACAACTAATACTAAGACAGCAGCACAGCTATGTCTTTCTAAAGGTGTTACACCTGTTGTTGTTGATTCAATTGACAGTACTGATGCATTCTACCTACGCGGTAAAGAACTAGCATTAGAATCTGGCATTGGCGCTAAAGGCGATATCGTAGTAATGGTTTCTGGTGCACTTGTTGCTTCAGGCACAACAAATACTGCATCTGTTCACGTTCTATAATTGTTCGTAAACAGATATTAAAAAAGGGAGCTTAGGCTCCCTTTTTATTTGTCTATATTTTCTTATTCGTAACACGCTTACACCTCTACTTTATCCTGATCATCGACAATATTTATAAATCAATGCTTGATAAATCTATCTAACATCACTATTTTATAAATCAATGACCTACCGTTGTTACATTCCCAGTGCCAATCTATTTTAATCATTGCTTATCCTTCTCTTTAATGTTTAAGCAATAAACAAAGCCAGTTATACTCCTTATCAATAAATACTAAAAAACCAATAACCTCAACCAAAGGTTAGATCTGTATAACGTCGAATAAATATAACAACAAAGAGGGAAACTGTGTCCAGTCCTACGCAAACGAATAAAATCATGGAGGTCATACGACAAGATATTTTACTTGGCAAATTGACTCCCGGACAAAAACTTGTTGTTGCCGATTTGAAAGAACATTATCAAGTTGGTGCGTCCCCTATTCGTGAAGCTTTAGTCCAATTATCGTGGAAAAAATATGTTAAATTTGCACCACAAAAAGGTTGCTGGGTAGCGCCAGTTTCAGTGGAAGAACTAACAGACCTTTTTAATGCTCACCACTTAATTTCACACGAATTATTAAAAAAAGCCATTTTACAAGGCGATGAAGCTTGGGAACTCAATATTCTTACTAGCTACCATAAATTAAGCCGCCTTAATCCAACCTCTGATAACGCTGACCTCTCTGAATGGGAACAGCGCCATGGCGATTTTCATATTGCTATTTTATCAGGCAGTAATTCACCCGTATTACTGGATCTTTACCTTGATATCTACGAACAACTTAAACGCTATCGTCATATTTGGTTAAGTCAATCTCGTGATAGTGAAAATCGCTATCATGATAGCGGTGAACATGAAGCGTTAATGAAAGCAGTATTGGATCGTGATATTGAGCTGGCACAAAAAATAATGAATGAGCACTCAAAAAATGCGGTCAGTTCTGTGAGCCCTTATCTCTAGTTTTACCCACATAATTCAATAATAAACCCATGCCACATTTATTATGTCATGGGTTTTTTGTCTCATATCTCATGTTATACTTTTAAAGCGCGTTCACCACGAGCAAGACCAACCACACCACTGCGTGCTACTTCAATAATATCAGTCGCCTCACCCACCGCAGCTAAAAACGCATCTAATTTTTCACCCGTTCCTGTCACTTGAATGGTATAAATCTGACTGGTGACATCGACAATTAAGCCTCTAAAAATATCAGCGGTACGTTTCACTTCTGCTCGCGCAAAACCACTGGCTTTTACTTTTACTAACATCAACTCCCGTTCAATATGATCAGAGGCTGTCACGTTACTGACTTTTAAAATATCAATTAATTTATGCAGTTGCTTTTCAATTTGCTCATACGCAGCTTCATCTTCAACATGAGTGGTAATATTTAACCGAGACAAAGTAGGATCATCTGTTGGTGCTACCGTTAATGATTCAATGTTATAGCCTCGCTGAGAAAATAATCCCACCACCCGTGAAAGTGCCCCTGGCTGGTTTTCAAGTAATACTGAAATAATTCTACGCATTAAGTTCGCTCCGTTTTACTTAACCACATATCACTCATGGCACCACCACGGATCAACATCGGATAAACATGCTCTGTTTCATCAATACTAATATCAATAAAAACCAATTTATCTTTCAATGCCAATGCTTGTTCTAATTGCTGATCAAGTAACTTAGGATCAGAAATACGAACCCCTACATGCCCATAAGCTTCAGCGATCGCGGCAAAATCAGGCACAGAATCCATATAAGACTGAGAATGGCGACCTTGATAAATCATATCTTGCCATTGCTTTACCATGCCTAGAAAACGATTATTAAGGTTGATTATTTTTACCGGAATATCGTATTGCAATGCCGTCGACAGTTCTTGAATATTCATTTGAATACTGCCATCTCCTGTCACACACACAACCTCTGCATTCGGTAATGCAAATTTAACCCCCATTGCCGCAGGTAAGCCAAATCCCATGGTGCCAAGACCGCCAGAATTAATCCAACGTCGAGGTTTATCAAACGGATAATATAAGGCAGCAAACATCTGATGCTGGCCCACATCTGAGGTGACATACGCATCACCATCAGTAAGGCGATATAACGATTCAATCACTTGTTGCGGCTTGATGCGGTCGGTAGTGGTGTCATAACGTAGACATTGACGTTGACGCCACGTTGATATTTGTTGCCACCACGGTTGCAAAATATCTTTACTATCACAACTATCTTGCTCATTAATCAATTTAAGCATACTGGTAAGTACAGTATCTGCTGAGCCGACAATTGGAATATCCACGGCGACAGTTTTTGATATCGATGACGGATCAATATCGATGTGCATGATGGTCGCATTAGGGCAATATTTCTCAAGATTATTAGTAGTACGATCATCAAATCTAACCCCGAGCCCAAAAATAAGATCGGCATTATGCATTGCCATATTAGCTTCATAGGTACCATGCATACCTAACATACCCAAACATTGCTCATGCGTCCCAGGAAAAGCACCCAACCCCATTAAAGTATTAACCACAGGAAGATGTAAGATTTCCGCTAATGCCATTAATTGTTCACTACAATCAGACATAACCGCCCCACCACCGACATAGAGCACAGGTTGTTTGGCGCTTAATAAGGCTTTTACACCCCGTTTTATTTGACCTTTATGGCCTTGCGTCGTGGGATTATAAGAACGTAATGCTATCGACTCAGGATACTGATATGGGTAGGTTTCTGCTGGGTTAAGCATATCTTTAGGAATATCAACTACAACAGGTCCAGGGCGGCCACTAGCGGCGATATAAAACGCTTTTTTAATAATGGTAGGGATATCTTCAGGTTTAGTTACCAGAAAGCTATGCTTTACGACCGGGCGTGAAATACCAACCATATCGCATTCTTGAAAGGCATCATTACCAATCAAGTTACTCATTACTTGGCCTGACAATACAACAAGTGGAATCGAGTCCATATAAGCGGTAGCAATACCAGTGATCGCATTGGTTGCTCCAGGGCCGGATGTGACAAGAACAACACCAACATCCCCTGTTGCTCTAGCATAACCATCAGCCATGTGCACCGCCGCTTGTTCATGACGAACTAACACATGTTCAATATCACTTTTCTCATGCAATGCATCATAAATATCAAGTACTGAACCTCCCGGATAACCGAAGATATGCTTAACGCCTTGATCGATCATCGAACGAACGATCATCTCTGCGCCAGACAACATTTCCATATTTTGTCTCCAGATCAATAAACATAGTTAGGGCTTATTTTTAGCCTAATAAAAAACATGACAAATCATGCTGCGTTGATCACAGTTGCAATAATAAACGTGAATAACCGCAACAACTTTAACGCTTTTGCATCATTCATTACTAGAGAAAAATAGGAATTTACCTTTTTTATCTAACGTGATGGGTATTACCGATTCTTTATATAACCATTTATTAACAGATCACTACCAACCACTAGTATTAGACTAGGGATCAGCACATATCACTATGTAATAGACATAAAAAAAGAAGCCTTAAAGGCTTCTTTCTTAAATCTAAGCAAAAAACATCTTAGTCGTCTTTTTGTTGGGCCTTTTTATGGCTTTCTTCGTACATATGTTCAATTTCTTTGTGATAACGATCTTGAATCACTTTACGACGTAGTTTTTGCGTTGGTGTTAATTCACCTTTATCCATTGAAAATGATTTAGGCAATAACGTGAATTTTTTCACTTGTTCGAAACGTGCCAAGTCTTTCTGCAACTCAATTACGCGATTTTCAATTAACTCAACAATTTGACTATGTTTAATCAATTCCATACGGTCTTTATATTTAATATTAAGCTCGCGCGCATGTTCTTCTAGTGTTTCAAAACACGGTACAATTAATGCTGATACGAATTTACGGGTGTCAGCTATAACGGCAATTTGTTCAATCAGATGATCTTTACCAATCGCACCTTCAATCACTTGAGGGGCAATATATTTACCACCAGACGTTTTCATTAGCTCTTTAATGCGATCAGTAATAAACAAATTACCTTGCTCATCAATATAACCTGCATCACCAGTTTTGAGAAAACCATCATCAGTAAAGTTATTCGCCGTCTCTTCAGGCATATTGTAATAGCCGCGCATCACCATCGGACCACGTACTAGAATTTCATTATCTTTACCAATTTTAACTTCAGCACCAGGCATTGGCATACCAATAGAATCAGGGTTGTAACAACGATCATCCCAGCAAGATACTGTTGCCGTTGTTTCTGTCATGCCATAACCTAACTTAACGTTAACGCCTATAGCATGGAAAAAACGTCCAATCCCTTCATCTAATTTAGCACCACCACATGGCATACACTTAATATTACCACCCAGTACCGCACGTAATTTAGACAGCACCATTTTATCGGCAAGGTTATAACTTTTTTGTAATAACCATGATGGTTCTCGGCATTGTTGACGAGCCAGCGACATTCTTGCGCCTATATTCACAGCCCAAGTAAAAATCATCTTTCGATGAAATGGCGCTCGAGCGACTTTCTCATGCACACCAGAGTATATTTTCTCATACACACGTGGCACTGCTGACATATAATTAGGCTTCACCGTCACTAACGCTTCTTTAAGCTTATTAGTATCAGACAAATAGCAGTTAATTACACCACGGTGCAAGACATAGAATGTCCAAGCACGTTCAAATACGTGTGATAGTGGTAAGAAACACAGTGAAGTATCTCCTTCATCTAATGCTAATCGTTCATCGTGAGCAATAATTTGTGAAGCAACATTAGAATAATCAAGCATCACCCCTTTAGGCGTACCTGTCGTACCAGAGGTATAAATCAGCGTTAATAAATCATCCATCGCTAAATCACCAAGACGAGTATCAAGCTCTACTTGGTGTTCTAAACTAGCAGTCTTTAAAAAGTCGACATAATGACAAACCAAAGGATGTTGGGGTAATTCAACATCATCAGTTAGCGCAACTATACGCTCTAAATTCGGACACTGATCAGCAATAGAAACCGCAATGTTTAATTGTGCTTGCTCACCCACAAACAGCACTTTGACATTAGCATCGTTAATAACATATACCGACTGCTGAGGTGTATTGGTTGGATAAATAGGCACCGTAACACAGCGATTATATAGCGAAGCAAAGTCAGCAATAGTCCAACGTGGCATATTATTAGCAAAAATACCCACTTTATCTTGTACAGCTAAACCTTGATTTAATAACGCTAACGCCAACTGTTGAATTTTTTCACCAAAATTATTCCAGCTAATATCTTGCCACTCGCCATCAACTTGATGACGTAAAGCAGGACTGTCGCCTAAGCGCGCAATTTGCTGACGAATACGGTGAACAATATGGAAATCATGTTGTGCCATAAGTACTCTATTTTTTTAGCTTACACTTGTAAGCTGATTTGAGATATGCAGTCTACAATTCAGCCTTTAAAAAGCCAACTATAATGCGTATTAAATTATAGCTTCTGACGATCTAGATCACTCTATACCTGCTTACTTATTGTCTTCAATGACTTTTTAAATAAACACTAAAAGTGTAAGGATCTATAAATAACATGGTTTCATTACAGAAAAAGAACATAAATAATCTACGTAGTAAGATGGAGATTAAAGATCACCAATACTACATTGATTTATAACACTAATTTCAAAATAACGTGCAGTGTTGTATTAACTCTATCTTCTAAAAGAAGATCACGAATACCTGAAGAGGCATTCGTAACATCTACATTCATCATAAAATGGATCGGTACGACATAACTCTCACGCTAAATTTTTAGTCTCCCTTCCTTAATCTTTACTTAAAGTATAAAAAAAATACAATTTTTGGTTGACCTAGAGCCCGTCTATTTGATATTCATTTGTTAACAACATTTATTTGAATCTTTAATGAAATGAAAACACCTTTCTATCTCCTCTTAACTTTACTCCTCATCGTGACGTAATCACGCGGGTTGCTATCAAGTGGAAAACACCACTAAAGATTTCAAAACCCGCGCAAGCAAGCGCGGGTTTTTCATATTTTGACCAGCGCAAGTGAATGCGGAACGTAGCCTTATACAGGCCCACATATAAAAGTAAAAGGATGTCACGATGAACAATCAGGTCATTATGTTTGATACTACTTTACGTGACGGTGAACAGGCTTTATCAGCCAGCCTAACCGTCAAAGAAAAATTACAAATTGCTTATGCTCTTGAACGCTTAGGTGTCGATGTTATCGAAGCGGGTTTTCCGGTGTCATCCCCCGGTGACTTTGAATCAGTACAAACCATCGCAACCCACATCAAACAAAGTCGAATATGTGCCTTAGCGCGCGCAGTTGAAAAAGACATTGATGTTGCCGCTGAATCATTAAAGGCAGCTGAAGCATTTCGTATCCATACTTTTATTTCAACCTCTACCGTCCACGTACAAGATAAACTACGCCGCAGCTATGATGACGTAATACAAATGGGGATCGCCGCGGTTAAACGGGCGCGTAAATACACTGATGATGTTGAGTTCTCATGTGAAGATGCAGGACGAACTCCGATTGATAACCTCTGCAAAATGGTGGAAGCCGCGATTAAAACGGGCGCAAATACGATTAATATTCCCGATACTGTTGGCTATACCCTGCCAAGTGAATTTGGTGGCATTATCACCCAACTTTTTAATCGCGTACCGAATATCGATAAAGCCATCATCTCCGTGCATTGTCATGATGATCTCGGCATGTCAGTCGCCAATTCAATGGCTGCTATTCAAGCAGGCGCCCGCCAAGTCGAAGGGACGATTAACGGCTTAGGTGAACGAGCTGGTAATTGCGCCCTTGAAGAAATAGCAATGATAATTAAAACCCGTCAATCACTATTGGGGGTCCACACTAATATCAAACATGACGAAATCCACCGCACCAGCAAAATGGTTAGTCAGTTATGTAATATGCCGATTCAAGCCAATAAAGCCATTGTAGGCAGTAACGCTTTTAGCCACTCGTCAGGCATTCACCAAGACGGCATGCTAAAAAATAAAAATACCTACGAAATCATGACCCCAACGTCAATTGGCCTTAAAAATCAGGCATTAAATCTGACCAGTCGTTCTGGCCGTGCTGCGGTGAAAAGTCATATGGACACCCTCGGCTACACTGAACATGAATATGACCTTGATAAACTGTATGCGGATTTCCTTAGCCTTGCCGATCGTAAAGGCCAAGTATTTGATTATGATCTTGAAGCCTTAATGCATTTTTCTAATCTGCGTGATGAAGATGACTTTTTCAAAATAAACTATTTAAGCGTCCAATCTGGCAGCGTAATGGCAACCACCAGCATTAAGCTTCAATGTGGTGATGAAGAAAAATGTGAAGCCGCTGTCGGTAATGGTCCGGTAGATGCCTTATATCAATGCATCTACCGCCTAACTGGATATGAGATTGTATTAGACAAGTTTGATCTTACCGCCAAAGGGGAAGGGGAAGATGGTTTAGGCCAAGCGGATATCATTGCTCATTACAAAGGCCGTAAATACCACGGCACGGGTCTTGCGACAGATATTGTTGAAGCGTCGGGTCAGGCTCTGATCCACGTTATCAATAGTATTTATCGAGCCGATCAAATAGCAACGATAAAACAACAACATAACCACTAACGTTATTCATTGACGAATTTAATTTTATTTTTAGTACATTATGGAGAGCACCCACCATGGCAGGTTCATATAATATAGCAGTACTACCCGGTGACGGTATTGGCCCCGAAGTGATGCAACAAGCGCACAAAGTCTTGGCCGCCGTCCAACAGCAATTTGATATAACTCTTGAGTGTCATCAGTTCGATGTTGGTGGTATTGCGATTGATAATCATGGTTGTCCCTTACCGTCCATCACCCTAAAAGGCTGTGAAGCCGCTGATGCGGTATTATTTGGCTCTGTCGGTGGCCCTAAATGGGAACACCTCGCCCCTAATGATCAACCTGAGCGTGGCGCACTCTTACCGCTGCGTAAGCACTTTGAATTGTTTTGTAACTTACGTCCGGCACAAATCCACCGTGGCCTAGAACACTTTTCCCCTCTACGAGCTGATATTTCTGGGCGAGGGTTTGATATTACCGTTGTACGTGAACTCACTGGCGGTATTTACTTTGGCGAGCCCAAAGGTCGTGAAGGCGAAGGCGCACAAGAAAAAGCCTTTGATACTGAAATTTATCACCGCTATGAAATTAAGCGCATTGCTAAAATAGCCTTTGAATCTGCGCGTTTACGCCGTAAGAAAGTCTGCTCCATCGATAAAGCCAATGTACTACAAAGCTCTATATTATGGCGTCAAGTGGTCGAAGAAGTAGCCGCGGATTATCCTGATGTTAGCTTGAACCACATGTACATTGATAACGCCACCATGCAACTTATCAAAGATCCATCGCAGTTTGATGTGATGCTATGTTCCAATATCTTCGGCGACATTATTTCCGATGAATGCGCCATGATCACCGGCTCAATGGGCATGTTGCCATCTGCAAGTTTAAACCAACAAAAATTTGGTCTCTATGAACCAGCCGGCGGTTCAGCGCCTGATATCGCAGGTAAAAATAGTGCTAACCCCATTGCCCAAATTCTATCAGCAGCCTTGATGTTACGGTATAGCCTTGGTGAAGAAGATGCGGCTAGTGCAATAGAAAAAGCGGTAGCGCAAGCACTAGAAGCGGGGCAACTAACGGCAGATTTGGCGGGTAATAACATCGCCCTGACCACCAGCGAAATGGGTGACAAAATCGCCGCCTATATTCAACATGCATAAGGAACAGCATAATGTCGAATAACACTCCGTCAACGGCAACATCAGCCAAGACGCTTTATCAAAAAGTCTATGACGCCCATGTGGTGGTAGCAGCGGCTGGCGAAAACCCAATCTTATATATTGATCGTCATTTAGTGCATGAAGTGACCTCACCACAGGCATTTGATGGGCTGCGCGAACAAGGTCGTCAAGTTCGCCAAGTAAATAAAACTTTTGCCACCATGGATCATAACGTTTCCACTCAAACCAAAGATATCAACGCATCAGGTGAAATGGCGCGAATTCAGATGGAAACACTGGCAAAAAATTGTGCTGACTTTGGGGTTACCCTTTACGATCTGAATCATAAATATCAAGGTATTGTCCATGTTATGGGGCCAGAACTCGGTATTACCTTGCCCGGAATGACCATTGTTTGTGGGGACTCACATACCGCGACACACGGCGCTTTTGGGGCACTCGCATTTGGTATCGGCACCTCTGAAGTTGAACATGTGTTAGCGACCCAAACTCTTAAACAATCTCGCGCTAAAACCATGAAAATTGAAGTCAAAGGAAAAGTAGCAGCGGGCATTACCGCAAAAGACATCGTGTTAGCGATTATCGGTAAAACTACCGCTGCTGGAGGCACTGGCTATGTGGTGGAATTCTGTGGTGAAGCGATCACGGATCTGACGATGGAAGGTCGTATGACGGTGTGTAATATGGCGATTGAATTGGGTGCTAAAGCAGGCTTAATTGCTCCAGACCAAACCACTTTTGATTATATTAAAGGCCGTAAATTTTCGCCTCAAGGTGCCGATTTAGACGCAGCCATCACTTATTGGCAAACCCTCGCCAGTGATAACAACGCAGAATTTGATGCTATCGTCACTTTAGATGCCACCACAATAAAACCGCAAGTCACGTGGGGCACCAACCCCGGTCAAGTGATTGCCGTTGATGAGCCGATCCCAGCCCCTGAAAGTTTCAGTGATTTAGTAGAGCAAAAATCGGCTAGAAAAGCCTTGGCTTACATGGGACTAGAACCACATAAATCATTGTCTGATTATGCTGTCGATAAAGTCTTTATCGGTTCTTGTACCAACTCTCGCATCGAAGATATACGTGCAGCCGCCGCGATTGCCAAAGGCCGCAAGGTCGCAGCTAACGTCCAAGCCTTAGTCGTACCTGGTTCTGAGCAAGTCAAAGCTCAAGCAGAACAAGAAGGCCTTGATAAGATCTTTATTGAGGCAGGTTTTGAATGGCGACTACCGGGATGCTCTATGTGTCTTGCAATGAATAATGATCGCTTAGGCCCCCAAGAGCGATGCGCATCCACCAGTAACCGTAACTTTGAAGGTCGTCAGGGCCGAGATGGTCGTACCCACTTAGTCAGCCCAGCAATGGCTGCGGCGGCGGCATGTGCAGGACACTTTGTCGATATTCGTCAACTTGAGCCGCTATCGGCATAATAAGGACATAACTATGACAGGCTTTACTCAGCATACAGGATTGATAGTACCGTTAAATACCGCCAATATTGATACCGATGCCATTATTCCAAAACAGTTTCTTCAAAAAGTAACCCGTACTGGATTTGGACAACATTTATTTCATGACTGGCGCTTTTTAGATGATGGCGGCCAACAACCTAATCCCGATTTTATAATGAATGCCCCTCGCTACCAAGGTGCAACCATTTTACTGGCACGAGAAAACTTCGGCTGTGGATCATCACGTGAACATGCTCCGTGGGCCCTTGCTGATTACGGCATTAAAGTGATGATCGCCCCCAGTTTTGCTGATATTTTTTATGGCAATTCGATCAATAACCAAATGATCCCTGTTCGTCTTACCGATCAACAGGTTGATGAATTATTTGAATTTGTAGAAACAACCGTCGGCGCTGAGATCACCGTTGATCTAAAAGCGATGACAGTAAATGCCAATAACAAACAATATCCATTTGAAATTGACGAATTTCGTCGTCATTGCTTGTTAAACGGATTAGACAACATCGGCTTAACCCTACAACACCAAACTAAAATTACTGAGTATGAGGCGAATATTCCCACTTATCTTTCTTAGGTCATCTGTTCAATAAAAAACGCCTGTGAGTAAACGGGCGTTGATTTATAGCCTCACTCTTTACACTGCAATAAACCCAGCACCATAACGGTCTTGATCTTTCTCTTATCTTTATAAACAGGTTATTTATGCGCATAATGTTGAGCTTGTTACTCATTTTCTGGTCACTGAATATTTTCGCAGCACCAAAGGCCAATCTACTGCCTTATTGGCAAGATCAAGTTACCACCAATCAACAGGATATTGATCATCAGCAATGGCAACAGTTATTAAATAAATATCTGGTTGTAGAACCACACCAAACCCTATTTCGTTACAGCGCAGTGACTCCTGCCGATAAACAAAAATTACATACTTACATTTATCAACTAAGCCAGCTTGATCCGCGCCAATATAATCGTAATGTTCAGTTTGCTTATTGGGTTAATCTTTATAATGCCCTTACCGTTCAATTGATCCTTGATAATTATCCACTCACCTCAATTACTAAACTCGGTGGTTTTTTCAGTTTTGGTCCATGGGATCAACCCATTGTTACTATCATGAAGAAAACCCTAAGTTTAAATGACATAGAACATCGTATATTACGTCCGATCTGGCGCGATCCTCGTATTCATTATGCGGTCAATTGTGCCAGCTTAGGGTGCCCTGACTTACTACCTCAAGTCTTTGACAGCCATCAACTTGAGCAGCAACTGAATACTGCCGCCAGCCGTTTTATTAATAGTAATAAAGGGGTACATACCAACTCAAAGCAAACGACCTTATCATCAATTTATGACTGGTATAGCGTTGATTTTGGTAATAGACAGGCTTTATTACAGCATATAAATCATTATCGACTGCATAAAAAAATCAATGGCGATAACATCAAATTTGATTACAACTGGTTGTTAAATCAGAAGCTATAACTTAACGCTAGTTACGGGTACAATACTCGCGTTCTCATTGGGGAGCCATTAGGCTGAGATTGTTGTTATTATCTTGATTGATATAGCAGAACCCATTGAACCTGAACCAGGTAATGCTGGCGTAGGAATTGAGAAACGCACTGGTATTTCACCACTGCCAATCTGCTATTACAGCATGATACTAAAACCTCTCAAGCCTGTGCCGCTCTCTCTCTTTATTTTGTTTGCAGGATGCTGACATCAGGAGCGCATAGTGAAAATCCGTTATACACTTTTACCGTTAATATCAATGTCGTTACTCTCAAGTAACGTTTTTGCCGCCGATAACACCCTTAATGTTTATACCTACAGCTCGTTTTCATCAGAGTGGGGACCTGGGCCGATCATCAAAAAAGCCTTTGAAGCCCAATGTGATGGTTGCAAGGTTAACTTTGTTTCGTTAGAAGATGGCGTTTCTATTTTAAATAGAGTCCGTTTAGAAGGTAACAGCAGTAAAGCTGATATTCTGTTAGGGCTTGATAACAACCTCATGACCGAAGCCAAACAAACCGGGTTATTAGCCAAGCAACATGTTGATCTTAGTAAACTCACCCTTCCAAAAGGCTGGCACGACGATACCTTTATTCCTTACGATTACGGCTACTTTGCGTTTGTTTATGACAGCACCAAATTACCCCACCCGCCAACCAGTTTAAAAGCACTGGTTAACGACCAAAATATCAGTGTGATCTACCAAGATCCGCGCACCTCAACCCCAGGTCAAGGGCTGATGTTATGGATAAAATCAGTGTACGGTGATAAAGCGACTGCCGCATGGCAACAACTTGCTAAACACACAGTAACAGTAACAAAGGGCTGGTCAGAAGCTTACAGCATGTTCCTTGATGGTGAAGCCGATATGGTGTTGTCATACACCACCTCGCCGGCTTATCACATTATGGAAGAGCACAAAAACCAGTATAAAGCGGCTAACTTTAAAGAAGGCCATTACATGCAAGTTGAAGTCGCAGCCAAAATGAAAAACAGCCCGCATCCTAAACTGGCTGATCAGTTTATGCAGTTCATTGTCAGTGATGGGTTTCAATCTCAAATTGCGACCCACAACTGGATGTATCCTGTCACCAAACAACCACTGCCCGCCGCATTTAATCAATTAACGGTGCCAGATAAAGCATTAGAATTTAGTGCTGATGAAGTGGCTCACAAGCGTAAAGCATGGATTCGAGAATGGCAGCAAGCGCTGACCCAATAATGGCATACCGCTGTGAATAAACGTGTAACTCAATTATTGCCCGGACTATTAAGTGTCGGGCTTATTTTATTACTGGTGATCGCTGCGATCACCAGCCTTATACTTCATGCTGGACAATGGCAACTGAGTAGCTTATGGCATGATCCTTATCTACGTCATGTGACGCGATTTAGTTTTTACCAAGCCTTGCTGTCTACTTTACTCAGTATTGTGCCTGCAATTGCGATTGCTTACGCACTATCACGACGCAATTTTATAGGTAAACAACTGTTATTACGTTTGTTTGCTATGACGCTAGTGATGCCTGTATTAGTGGCGGTGTTTGGCTTATTAGCGATCTACGGTAAAAGCGGCATCATTAGTCATGGATTAAGCTGGCTCGGATTACCCCGACTCAATATTTATGGTTTAAGCGGCATTTTGCTGGCGCATGTGTTTCTCAACTTACCATTAGCCGTGCGATTTTTACTCCAAAGTTTAGAATCAATCCCTCATGAACAGCACCAATTAGCCGCCCATTTAGGCATTACTGGTTGGCATAAATTTAAACTTGTCGCTTGGCCTCGACTACGCCAACAATTACCCCATGTAGCGGGGCTTATTTTCATGCTGTGCTTTACCAGTTTTGCGGTGATCATGTCACTGGGTGGCGGCCCTAAATCAACCACCATTGAACTTGCGATTTACCAAGCAATTCGCTACGACTTCGATCTTGCAACTGGTGCGATTTTAGCGCTATGGCAGATGTTACTTTGTGGCGGATTAGTGTTACTGAGCCATCGCTTTGCCAAACCATTAGCAACCTTTAGTGCCTCTGTGGATAAAAATGTGGTTAATTATCAAGATAATTGGCGTGCAAAATGGTGGGATTGGAGTTGGATCGTGGCTGCAATATTACTGGTGATCCCGCCAATTATTGCAGTTTTTGTTGCTGGATTAAACCGTCAATTACCGCAGTTATTACAACAACCTGCACTGTGGCATGCAGTCGCTAATTCACTTGAAATTGCGGTCATGGCATGTAGCTTAGCGTTTGTTTTTGGGGTGATGATCTTACTCGCGAGTCGACAATTACGCTTGAATAAACAACGTTTTAGTGCCGATAGTATCGAAATTATTGGCACCATTATTTTAGTTACTCCAGGGCTAGTATTAAGTACGGGTATTTTCTTATTACTGCGTCAATACACCGATGCCTATGGCGCTGCTTTTTGGGTTGTTGTGGGGGTTAATGCATTAATGGCATTGCCTTATGTGATCAAAACCCTTAGCCAACCAATGCTGCATATTGCTCAACAATACAATATGTTATGTCATAGTTTAGGCATGCGTGGTTGGTCTCGATTACGGCTTGTAGAATGGCGAGCACTGCGTAAGCCTATCGCACAGTCATTGGCTATCAGCTTGGTATTATCGCTGGGTGATCTCGGTGCAATTGCTTTGTTCGGTAGTCAAGATTTTCAAACATTACCGCTGTATTTATTCCAATTAATGGGTAGCTATCGCATGGATGGTGCTGCTGTGGCTGCATTATTATTGTTATTACTCAGCTTAGGTTTATTCAGCGCGATTGAATATTGCTTCCAGCCTCGGCGAACCAAAGGCAAACACCATGCTTGATATAAACCAATTATGTTATACCTATCAACCTCAACACCAGCATGAACACCCTATGCCGTTAAGCTTTAACTTTACCCTTCAACAAGGTGATATTGCGGCGTTAATCGGTCCAAGTGGTGCGGGGAAAAGTACCTTATTGGCGCTTATTGCGGGATTTTTACAGCCTGATAGTGGTGATATTCGTATCCACCAGCAATCAATTATTACGCTTGATCCTGCTCAACGCCCCTTATCAATGCTGTTTCAAGAGCATAATTTATTTCCGCATTTAACGGTCTATGAAAATATCGCTCTTGGCGTTGATCCTCGTCTTAAATTGAGTCCACAGCAACGCCAACAGGTACATGATGCAGCGGAAAAAGTGGGGTTAACGACGTATTTACCCCGCCTGCCCGAGCAACTATCAGGCGGGCAGCGGCAACGGGTGGCATTAGCGCGCTGTTTAATTCGACAACGGCCTTTATTACTGCTTGATGAACCGTTTTCGGCGCTTGATCCTGCATTGCGTAACGACATGCTACAACTGGTACAGCAACTGGCTCAGCAGCAAGCCATTACCGTATTAATGATCACTCATAGCCCTGATGATGCTAAAAAAATCGCCAATAAATGCATTTTTATTGATAACGGAGAAGTGAAAGCATTTGGGGAGACTAATGCACTATTAAACCACCCCCAACAACCAGACTTACGTCATTACTTAGGCTTAACGTAATAACGACCATAAACAAAGCCGATCTCAATATTTTATCCTTAGAGCTCGGCTTATATTATTAAAACAACAACGGTGAACTTAAAGATTTTCTTCCGCAAATTCTGCTAAACGACTTCGCACCACACCATTAATATAAATATTGGCGCTACCCTCAAAGTGTTTAAACCGTTCAACAATGTAAGTTAATCCTGATGTTACTGGTGATAGATAATTGGAATCAATTTGCGCCAAGTTACCCGAGCACACCAACTTAGTTCCCTCACCACAACGGGTAATAATGGTTTTAATCTGTGATGCGGTTAGGTTCTGACACTCATCGAGCAATACAAATGCATTTTGAATTGAACGACCGCGCATAAAGTTAATTGATTTAAATTGAATATTGGCTTTGTCAAAAATGTATTTCATTGAACCATCAGTACACACATCATGTTTATGTAACGCTTCCATGGTATCGGTTACTGCCGCCAACCACGGCAACATTTTTTCTTCTTCAGTGCCGGGTAGAAAACCAATAGATTCTGCGATTTCAGGGGTATTACGCGTAACAATGATCTTGTCATACATCCCTTTTTCAATCACCTGTTCTAACGCTGCCGCCATCGCTAAAATGGTTTTACCACAACCCGCAGGCCCCGTTAAAATCACCAAATCAATGCTAGGATCAAGCATTGCATCCAACGCCATACCTTGATAAATATTTTTAGGCTGTATACCCCATGCTTGACGATGCATTAAGCGGTCATAACTAATGTCTTTAATGGTGACGTCTTCACCATCCATGGCTTTAATTCGTGCAGCAAAATCCTCACTGTCATCCAATAGATATTGATTAAGATATGGGTTATCAAATAACTCTTTCGGTAACGTATGTAAGGTTGCACGACCACGATTTTCAGAATGACACTCAGCGACATTGTCCCAGAAATTACCGTTATAACGGTGAAAACCTTTGCTGAGTAAAGCAACATCATCAATCAATTGATCGGAACGGTAATCATCAACATTCAACACCCCAGCCCCTTTGGCTCGTAAGCGCATATTGATATCTTTGGTGACTAATACTACGCTTCTAGGGGCATATTTTTGCTGAAGGAAAAGAACACTATTAAGAATACGGTTATCACCTGCTTTATCACTAAAGGCATGTACCGTTTGTTTGACTTCATAATCAGCAAAAATAGCGATCGTGCCGTTATGTGGAATCTGATCATTAAAAGGAATACCCGCTGAAATTTGTTCAGGGGTCGCATCGTGAAAGATATTTTCAAGGGCGCGAATAGCAACCCGCGCATCACGTGAAACATCACGCTTACTGTCTTTAATACGATCTAATTCTTCCAGTACCGTCATCGGGATCACGACGTCATGCTCCTGAAAAGAAAAGATAGCGAGAGGTTCATGAAGCAGAATATTTGTATCAAGTACAAACAGTTTCCGTTCGGCATTGTCCATAAGCACCTCCTTGGTAGGGCGAACAACAATAAACTTGGCTATCACTCTTTTAGCTTACGTCAAAATTAACGTTTGTGTTAATTACCGTATTTATAACGATCAGCGTTCATAACAATTAAAGCATCTATTGATTAAACTAAAATGACATTAATACTCACGCTTCTTTTACACACTTTCACCGTGACCTTAATCACATCATGCAGTAACATGACTCCCCCATTTTGAATTATGCGTATGTCATATTATTCATCTATGCATTTAGTTTTAAAATAGACGATAAACTGACAACGCGAATTATAACATTTTCCTTTATATCAAATAATTAGAAGGTTTTTAGCACTATGCCATTTGCTTTGGGTCAACGTTGGATCAGTGATACAGAAAGTGATTTAGGTTTGGGCACAGTCGTCGCTATTGAGCCACGTACTGTTAGCTTGATGTTTCCAGCATCAGATGAAAACCGTTTATACGCTCGACATGATGCACCAGTTACCCGTGTAATGTTCAATGTTGGTGATGTGATTGAAAGCCACGAAGGCTGGTCGTTAAAAGTTGAAGCGATCGAAGAGGATAAAGGAATTATCACTTATATCGGTACCCGTATAGATACCGAAGAAAGCGATGTCGCGTTACGTGAAATATTTTTAAGCCATCAAATCCGCTTTAATAAACCGCAAGATAAATTATTTGCAGGTCAAATCGATCGTATGGATCGATTTGCATTACGTTACCGCGCGCTAAAAAATCAATACGAACAACTAAAAAGTCCATTACGTGGCTTATGTGGCATGCGTGCAGGCTTAATTCCACACCAGCTTTACATTGCTCATGAAGTCGGTCGCCGTTATGCACCACGAGTGCTTTTAGCTGATGAAGTAGGTTTAGGTAAAACCATTGAAGCGGGCATGATCATCCACCAGCAGGTACTATCTGGCCGTGCTGAACGTATTCTAATTTTAGTCCCTGAAACCCTACAGCACCAATGGCTTGTAGAAATGATGCGTCGCTTTAACCTTCACTTTTCTATTTTTGATGAAGAGCGTTGCGTTGAATCTTTGGCGGATGCTGCTAATCCATTTGATACTGCACAATTTGTATTATGTTCACTTAATTTTCTGCGTAAAAGCCGTCGTCGCTTTGAACAAGCATTAGATGCAGATTGGGATCTACTCATTGTTGATGAAGCGCATCACCTTGAGTGGAGTGAAGAGCGTCCAAGCCGTCAATACCAAGTCGTTGAAGCGATTGCTGAAAAAACCCCTGGCGTATTACTGCTAACTGCAACGCCTGAACAATTAGGCCGTGAAAGCCACTTTGCTCGCCTACGCTTATTAGACCCTGATCGCTTTTACGATTATGAAGCCTTTGTTGAAGAAGAGCGTCTATACGAACCCATTGCCGATGCTGTATCTCAATTACTTGCAGGTAAAAAACTTGATAGCGATGCTAAGCAAACCCTAATCGAATTGCTTGCAGGTCAGAATGTTGAACCAATGATCACTGCGATTGAAAATGCAGTTACAGCCGACGACGCAGAAGCACTTGAAGCACGTCACGAATTGATCCGTAACTTAATGGATCGTCATGGTACTGGCCGCGTGTTATTCCGTAACACCCGTTCAGCGATCAAAGGTTTCCCTAAACGTCACCTTAATATGTACCCATTGCCGATGCCAAATCAATACAGCACTGCAATGCGTGTTGCTGGCATGATGTCAGGCAAACTAAGCATTAACGAAAAAGCAATTAAACTGCTTTATCCTGAAGATATCTATCAAGACTTTGAGGGTGAATCAGCCACATGGTGGAACTTTGATCCTCGCATTAACTGGCTGTTAGATATGCTAAAAGCCAATCGTAATGAGAAAGTATTGGTGATCTGTTCTCGTGCTCAAACTGCATTAACACTAGAACAAGCCCTGCGTGAGCGTGAAGGTATTCGTGCCACCGTATTCCATGAAGGGATGTCAATCATTGAACGTGATAAAGCGGCAGCATATTTTGCTCAGGAAGAAAGTGGCGCTCAAGTATTAATCTGTTCAGAGATTGGTTCAGAAGGTCGTAACTTCCAATTTGCTAACCAATTAGTGATGTTCGATTTACCGAGCAACCCTGACTTGCTAGAACAACGTATTGGTCGTTTAGATCGTATCGGTCAGCAACGTGAAATCGAAATCCACGTACCGCATCTTGAAGGTACCTCACAAGCTTTATTGGCACGTTGGTTTAACGAAGGCTTAAATGCCTTTGAAGAAACCTGCCCAACAGGCCGTCCGGTTTATGAAGCAGTATGTGAAGAATTAATCACGCTACTTGCCAGTGAGAAGCAAGACAGTGACGCACTAGAAGCGGTGATCACTCAAAGCGCTGCGCTACATAACGAACTGAAAGGCAAACTTGAGCAAGGTCGCGACCGATTACTGGAAATCCACTCTAACGGCGGCGAAGCTGCTCAACAGTTAGTGGAGCAGATCAGCAGTAAAGATGGCGATACCAACTTAATCTCTTTCGCACTAGGCTTGTTTGATACTATCGGTCTTAACCAAGACGATAAAGGTGAAAATGCAATTGTAGTAACACCATCAGAACATATGATGGTTGCAAGCTACCCGGGCTTACCTTATGACGGTTGCACCATTACTTTTGATCGTAACACTGCACTGTCACGCGAAGATTTGCACTTTATCAGCTGGGAACACCCAATGATTCAAGGTGGTATCGAATTATTATTAAGTGAAGGTGTTGGTACGACTGCGGTTTCATTACTGAAAAACAAAGCGCTGCCTGTCGGTACATTGTTATTAGAACTGATTTACGTGGTTGATGCACAAGCACCAAAACAATCAGGTATTGGACGTTTCTTACCGAAAACACCGATTCGTATTCTACTTGATAGTAAAGGTAATAACCTTTCTGCCAATGTTGAGTTTGAAAGTTTTAACCGTCAGTTAAGCCCAATTAACCGCCATTTGAGCAGCAAATTGGTTAACTCAGTTCAAAAAGAGATCCATACTTTAATTGCCCATGCTGAACGCGAAATTGACAAAGAATTAGTCACCGTTCGTAGCCAAGCACAATCCGAGATGGAAGCCACATTACAAGCTGAACATCAACGTTTACTGGCATTAAAAGCCGTCAACCCTAACATTCGTGATGACGAGTTAGAGTTAATTGAATCCCAAATTTCAGATTTGACCGATTACATCGCCAAAGCGCAAATTCAACTTGATTCATTACGTTTAATTGTTGTTAGCCATAACTAATTACTAACGTTCTCATCATAAAAATTCAGCCGCCAATTATATGTTTACTACATTTAATCGGCGGCTTTTTTATGGCTATAACATTATAGACATACCACTTTTAATATATTCATATTAGTCTGCTGACCAAATTTTTCACTCTCACCGATGAGCGCATCATTAAACCATTGCCAGTATTGAACTATAATCCACCAGCCGATCCTTAGTTAGATACTCTCTAACGATATTATCGCAGTCAACAAACCTTCAGGTTTATTATCTAATCCCGGTCGTCAACCTGAGCACCATGACAGTGTATTTGCGTTAGGACACCCCATTTCAGGTGATAACTTCTATGCCAATGCTGAATCAATTACGACATCACCGCGACTGTTATTACACGCAGCAGAGCTAACCTTTACTCGCCCTAAAACTGATAAGCCAATACATCGTTTTGCACCGTGTGAGTTTTACCCACAAGCGCCAACGCAAACAATTTACCCATAGGTCGTAGGCATCTATAACAATGAATGTTAGCGTAAAGCTTGTATTCATTGTTTATTGAGATGACCCATGGAAACCATCGTTTTTCTTGATCATGGAACCATACCTGCACACATTAGTATTCCTCGCCCAACTTTTTGTCACCAATGGCATCAACACGCTACAACTACACCATCACAAGTGATTGAGCGCCTACAACTCGCGACCATTGCAATCACCAATAAAGTTGTCCTCAATAGTCAGGTTCTGGCCAAGTTACCACAACTTAAATTTATCGCTATTGCCGCAACAGGCACCAACAATGTTGATCTCGACTATTGTCGCAATCACAATATCAAAGTCGCCAATATTCAAGGCTATGCCACTCGCTCGGTACCAGAACATGTTATCGCGATGATCTTTGCCCTCAAACGCAATCTTGCTGGCTATCAACAAGACATCACTAACGGTGAATGGCAACGTCAGCAACAATTTTGTTTTTTCACGCATTCCATTACTGATGTCGCAGGATCAACCTTAGGGATCATGGGTAAAGGCAGTTTAGGTCAAGCCGTTGCAACGGTTGCTAAAGCCCTCGGAATGAACGTTCTATTTGCCGAACATGCAGGGGCAACCCAATGCCGTGATGGCTACCATCCATTTGAGCAAGTGCTGCGGGAAGCTGACATCATTAGTCTTCATTGCCCACTGACGCCAACCACTAAGAATATGATTGCAGCGCCACAATTAGCACTGATGAAATCAAGCGCAATTATTATTAATACCAGCCGTGGCGGTCTGATTAACGAACAAGCCTTAGTGGATGCGCTACTCTCATGCCAAATAGCGGGTGCGGGTATCGATGTATTTACAACTGAGCCTGCATTGCCGTCAAACCCATTAATCGCTCATTGTCAGTTGCCAAACCTAATTTTAACGCCCCATGTGGCGTGGGGATCAGACTCAGCCATTCAAACATTAGTGAATCAATTGATTGATAATATTAATAGCTTCCATCAAGGCACCCATAAAAATCAGCTTTAATCTCAATTTTCAGCCACAAAAAAGCGAGCATTACGCTCGCTTTTTTTATTACAGTTCAATCATTGTTTCCGTTAGTTGACTATTTAAAGCCTTTTTCTTTACGGATCAAATCATAAGCAGCTTGTAGCTCTTGGGTTTTTTGCTTAGCGATTTCCATCATTTCTGGTGGTAAACCTTTTGCTGCCAATTTATCCGGATGGTGTTCATTCATTTGTTTACGGTAAGCACGTTTCACTTCTTGTGCTGATGCTTCATCATTAACACCTAACACGTTAAACGCATCGGCTAATTGGTCACGAGTGGGTGGCGCTTTAAAACTACCGCCTTGCTGCTGATGATAACCGCCTTGTTGAAAACGGAATGCGGCTTCTTGCATTTGTAAACGTTGCTCTAATTGGGCTTCAGAGAAACCAAGATAACGTGCAATTACATGCAATAACTCACGCTCTCTAGGATGTAATTCACCGTCAGCGAACGCCGCTTGAATTTGAAGCTCTAAGAAAAACTGTAATAAATCAGCACGTCCAGCACGACTACGAACGCGGTTAAGGGTTTCTTCTAGAGGGAAGTTATCTTCTTTTCCTTCACGGAATGCATTTTGTGCTTGGCGACGAGATTCACCTTGTAGCCCCATTCGATCCATGATCGTACTGGCAACACGAATTTCATTTTCAGTTACGCGACCTTTGGCCTTCGCCATGTGTCCCATGGTAGCAAAACAAGCATTAAAGAACTCAGCTTGACGCTCAGCATTAGTGGCATTTTTACCACCAAAACCGCTAAAACCACCATTCCTTTTGCGGGCATACGCTTTATCAAATTGATGACCAATAAATAAGCCAATTAAAAAACCTATATATTTAGGGCCAAACAATAATCCCAGTAGAGCACCGAAAATTTTTCCCCATATACCTGTTCTCTGCATTCTATACTCTCTGGTAGTTCGTTAATTTTTTCACTGTTTACCCAACAGCATGCGCTGAAAAGATGCCGTCGCGTTAAATTTGCATTATGATAGCTGTCATTTGTCGGGAATGCTTGTAAAAAGCGCAACAATTCGCCTTGCACCAAATTGATACAGGAATGTTGAATTAGATGTCACTTACCTCTCACAGTTTACTAGCCACCATGATTAGCTTAGCCCTATATGGCCCTGCAATGGCTGCTGATATTACCCCTACAAACGGTGATACTCACACCCCAAAAAATATTGCTGATCCAGCTAATAATGCAATTAATGGTAACAAAAATCCAATTGCGATGGTACGTGGTGTCTGCATCCCGGAAAAAGATCGCAAACAAGACACCAATAATGAACCCATCCATATCAGTGCTGACCGTGTTGAAGCACAACAAAATACAGCAGCTGTATATTCAGGTGATGTGATCGTAAAACAAGGTACGCGAACGATTGTTGCTGATAAAGCGACCTTGCAACAACCTACCAACATTGTGACCGCTAACGGCAATGTTTTCTATCAAGATGGTAGCATGGATATTGATGCCAAAAGCTTAACCAGCGACCTTGATACTAAAGATGCCCAAATGAATGATGCGGTCTATCAAATGACCTGTCAGGCTGGCCGTGGTGACGCTAAATTAATTGAACGTCGTAATGTTGATGGCACTCAATTTTATAAGATGAAAGACGGCACATATACAACCTGTCCAAGTAAGGATAAAAGTTGGCGTTTTGCCGCTGGCAGCCTAGAACGTGATGGTGACTCACCATTTGCCGATCTGTATAACGCCCGTTTTGAAGTGCTTGATGTACCTGTTTTTTATCTACCGTGGTTACGTGTTCCAGTTACTGATCAACGTCTTACTGGTTTTCTATATCCGTCAATTAGCTACGGTTCGAAAAACGGTATGGAGCTAGAAACACCTTTTTACTGGAACATAGCACCCAATTACGATTTAACGTTCACCCCCAAGTATATGAACCACAGAGGATTACAGTTAACCTCTGAATTTCGTTACCTATCTGATTTCGGTCAAGGTAAAGTGATCGGTGAATATTTAGGCCACGATAAAAAACATCAAGACTATGATAAACGCTGGGGTTTCCAATGGACACACAGCGGTATTATCGATGAAAACTGGTTACTGAACATTGATTACAGCAAAGTCAGTGATGCTAAATATTTTGATGACGTTGACTCTATAATTGGTCAACGTGAAGATAATAACCTGCTACAAACAGCATCGTTGGCTTATCGTAATGATAATTGGGACACCAACTTAATGGTGCGTGACTTCCAACCACTAACTGAAAGTGGTCAAGGCACGCAATACCGTTTAATGCCCCAACTATCGAGCACCTACTATAAATCTGATCTTCCTTATGGTTTAGATTTTAGTTTACCGATGAGTATCAGTAAATTTGATACCGATGATAGATCTAAACCAACGGCTGATCGGGTTACCTTTGATCCAACATTAACTTTGCCATATGCAACGCCTTGGTGGTCTGTCACCACCCAAGCTAAATTAAGGTATGCCCATTACAACCAACAATTTGATGTTAATGAAAATTCAAAATTAAGTACTCTCGATAAAACAGCTAATCGTACGGTGCCTGAGTTTAGAGTCAACAGTAGCTTGTATTTTGAGCGTGACACCTCAATTATGGGCGAACATTACACCCAAAGCTTAGAGCCACAGTTACAATATTTATACGTTAAAAATGTTGACCAAAGTGGCATCTATAACCCGGTTAATTATAACGGTGGTGGCTACGACTCAACCCGTTTACAACAAGACTATTATGGCCTGTTTAGTGATAGAACATATAGTGGTCATGATTACATCGCACCAGCGAACCAATTTACGGTCGGTGCCACAACGCGTTACTATGATGCAAACTTTAAGGAACGTTTTACCCTTTCATTGGGTCAAATTTTCTATATTGATAAACCCATCGCTGATGGCACTGAAGCAAAAAGTTATTCTGCAACGGCACTAGAAACTGAATTTAACCTTGACGATAATTTGTTCTTCAAAAGTTCAATGCAATATGACTCAAGTGAAAATGAGGTTCAGCAAGGCAGTACTGCGGTTGAATACCGTAATGGACGAGTTTTTGTTCAGCCAAGTTATCGCTATGTATCAAGTAGTTACTTAACTAAATATGTTGAGAATCCTAATGTTGAAGTTAATGGTAAACGTGACGGTATTTCACAATTAGGCTTATCTGCAGGTTTCCCTATTAACGACAACATTGATATTACCGCGGATTATTTCCAAGATATGAATGTCAATAAAATGCTAGAGAGCCGTGTAGGTTTAGTTTACCGCTCTGCATGTTGGATGATAGGTTTAAGCTATAATCGCTATGCAAAAGATCCATTGAACCAGGATTTTACCGAATACGACAGCAATGTTAGTTTCTCGTTTAGTCTCCTTGGACTTCAAGGTGCGCGACCAATTGGTCAAGCTTCAGATGATGGCGGCAATATTCTGGGTTATGCAGACCCATTCACACTTAAAAATTAATGATCGTGGCGATAATACATATCGCCACTCAACATGACGGACTATAAATGAAAAAGTGGAAGTATTCGGCGCTAAGCGTAATGCTAATGGGTATGACTGCAACAGCAGTTGCGGCTCCCCAACTGCAAGAATTAAATCAAATTGTAACCACAGTTAATGATGGCGTTATTTTACAAAGTGACGTTAATGCAATGCTGAAAACCGTTCATCTTAATGCTGAAGCAGCAGGCCAACAACTGCCTCCTAACAATATTTTACGTCAGCAAGTGATGGATAAATTGATTATGGAGAATTTGCAGATCCAACAAGCGAAACAACTGGGTTTACGAATTGATGAAAGCCAACTAGATCAAGCAGTTGCTGATGTTGCTAAACAACGTAAAATGACCGTAGCGCAATTGCGTCAAGATTTAGCCAGTGCGGGTATTAGCTACCCTATGTTCCGTGAACAATTACGTAACGATATGCTAGCCTCTGAAGCACGCACTATTATTGTTCGTAAGCGAGTGAATATTCTTCCTCAGGAAGTAGACAACCTAGCAGCGCAATTAGCAAAACAAACCCAACAAAATGTGCAATATAACATCAGTCAGATTCAAATTGCCGTTGATGACGATGCAGATAAAGCCACCCGCGAAAAAGCCAAACAAGAAGCGGATAAAATTTATGCCGAGCTAAAAAAAGGCGCTAATTTTGCTGAATTGGCTTACCGTTATTCAAAAGGCCCTAAAGCACTGAAAGGTGGCGAATGGGGCTGGATGAGCAAAGAAGAAATGCCAACGATTTTTGCTGACCAAATTAAAACCAGTAGCAAAGACAGTGTCATCGGTCCTTTCCGTAGTGGTGTTGGTTACCATATTTTAAAAATTAATAACGTTAAAGGCATGCCAACAGTTTCTGTAGTTGAAGTAAAAGCACGCCATATTTTAATTAAAACCTCGGTTATTCTCAGTGACGCGGCTGCAAAACGTGAACTAGAAACGATTCGTCAAAAAATCATTAGCGGCAAAGAATCATTTGCAGCAGCAGCAAAACAATACAGCGCAGATCCTGGTTCTGCGGTGAATGGTGGCCAATTAGGCTGGCAAGTACCGTCAATCTATGCACCAGCTTTTGAAAAAGAAGTAGAAACATTACCGATAGATAAAATTAGCCAACCGTTTAAATCACAGTTTGGCTGGCACATTGTTGAAGTAGAAGGTCGTCGTAATGTCGATCGTACTGAAGCGGCATTAAAAAATCGTGCGGCTCAAATCCTATTTAATCGTAAGTTTAATGAAGAAGCACAAACCTGGTTACAAGACCTACGTGCGGGTGCATATATCGAACAAATGAATAAGGTAAATAATGGCTAATAACAAGCATATGACTAACATACAACGGATTGTCATCACCCCTGGTGAACCGGCCGGAATTGGCCCTGATTTAGTCATTGCCTTGTGCCAACAACACTGGCCGCACCAACTTGTCATTTGTGCTGATGCTCAGGTTATGGTAGAACGTGCGGCTCAATTAGGTTTACCTTTAACCATTTTACCTTATCAACCCGAGCTAACCACTCAGCCACATCAAGCAGGCACCATGACAGTGGTTCAGGTTGATAGTGCTGTTAAGGTTGTCTCCGGGCAACTTAACGAGCAAAATGGTCTCTATGTATTAGCGACACTAGAGCGTGCAGCCTTAGGCTGTATGAATGGTGAATTCGCAGCGGTTGTTACCGGCCCCGTTCATAAAGGGATAATCAACCGCGCTGGGGTTTCTTTTAGTGGTCACACTGAGTTTTTTGCGCAGCAATCAAATACAGCGCAAGTTGTTATGATGCTCGCAACTGAAGGTTTACGCGTTGCTTTAGTAACAACCCATATTCCTTTAAACTGTGTCGCAAAGGCCATTACAGAACCTCGGCTCAAACAAGTTATTCGTATCTTGCACGCCGACTTAGTCACTAAATTTGGCATTGAATTCCCAAAAATTTATGTTTGTGGGCTCAATCCTCATGCAGGTGAAGATGGCTGTTTGGGAATGGAAGAAATTAACACCATTACTCCAACATTAGAGCAACTACGTCAACAAGAAGGTATGGATCTTATCGGGCCGTTACCGGCTGATACCATCTTTCAAGAAAAATATTTAGCTAATGCCGATGCGGTATTAGCCATGTATCACGATCAAGGGTTACCGGTGCTAAAATACAAAGGCTTCGGTAAATCTGTCAACATTACGTTGGGACTTCCCTTTATCAGAACTTCAGTAGATCATGGTACCGCACTGGAACTCGCAGGTACTGGGCAAGCAGACATAGGTAGCCTTCGGACAGCGCTATCCCACGCCCTCGAATTGGTAGAAAAACAAGCATGAGCAGCGATCAAGTCCACTTAGGTCACCGCGCGCGTAAGCGCTTTGGCCAAAACTTTTTAAAAGACCCATACATTATTGATGGCATTGTGTCAGCGATTAACCCTTTACCAGGCCAAAACTTGGTAGAAATTGGCCCCGGCCTTGGTGCAATCACTGAATATGTTGGCAAGTTAGTTGATAACTTTACTGTTATCGAACTTGACCGAGATTTGGCAGAGCGTTTACGCAACCACCCCGATCTTGCCTCAAAACTAACGATCCATGAAGGCGATGCAATGCGCTTCGATTTTACGCAACTTATTCAACCGAATAACAAGCTGCGTATCTTCGGTAACTTGCCTTATAACATCTCAACCCCGTTGATGTTCCACATTTTTGAGTTCCATAAAGACGTATTAGATATGCACTTTATGCTTCAAAAAGAAGTGGTTAATCGTCTAGCGGCAGGTCCAGGTAGTAAGGCTTATGGTCGTCTAACGGTGATGGCACAGTATTACTGTAAAGTGATGCCTGTACTTGAAGTGCCGCCAGAATCTTTTGTACCAGCACCAAAAGTAGATTCTGCCGTAGTACGTTTAACACCATATGAAGTATTACCGTTCCCATGTACTAACCGTAAATGGTTAGATCGTGTGTGTCGTGAAGGCTTCAACCAGCGTCGTAAAACAATTCGTAACTGTTACAAAGGCTTGTTCACTCCAGAGCAACTTGAAGCGCTAGGCGTTAACCCTGGTCATCGCCCTGAAAACATTACGGTTGAACAATTTGTTGCTATGGCGAATTGGCTTGACGTTAATTTCCAAAAAGAAGAGCAATAACGTTATCGCGCATTAACAACTGCGCACATAACATCAGAACCCTGTGTAACATGTCACGTGTTAGGCAGGGTTTTCTTTATTTATCAGCTAACAATACTAAAATGAGAATAAATCATCAGCAAAGGATATTGCCAGTGAGTCTCTCATCTCCCCCCACGATTAAATGCCACATTATAAGCCATTATCTTACAGAACAATCACAACCTGAACTGCAACGCTATGTCTTTTCATACACCATCACCATCAAAAATTTAGGTCGAGGCAACGCCCATTTACTTAAGCGGTATTGGTTAATCACTGATGCTAATAATAAAAAAATGGTTATTGAAGGCGATGGCGTTATCGGTCAACAACCACATATTAATGCTGCAGATGAGTTCACTTATACCAGTGGCACCGTCATCGAAACGCCCGTTGGTGTTATGCAGGGTCAATACACTATGGAAGATGATACGGGTAATGTATTTAAAGTTGAGATTGCACCATTTCGACTAGCAATACCGAACATTCTTCATTAACCTAATACGATTAATTTCATATTAATTAACGTATTAATAATGGGAGCACCATGGCGACTTATCTTGTCGGTGATATTCAAGGCTGTTTACCCGATTTAAAAAAATTACTGGCGCAAGCTAATTTCGATCCCCTTAATGATCATTTATGGCTTGCTGGCGATCTGGTTGCGCGCGGACCAGAATCTTTAGAAACATTACGCTTTGTGAAAGCATTAGGTGATCATGCCACGGTAATATTGGGCAATCATGATCTGCATTTATTAGCGGTATCACATCAACCCGCACGCGCTAAAAAAAGTGATAATATTCATCAAATTTTCACTGCAGAAGACGGACCAGAATTACTTAACTGGTTACGCCACCAGCCACTACTAGCCGAGCATCCTCACTATCCGCTGGTGATGGTGCATGCCGGTATCACACCACAATGGACACTTGAACAAGCACGTCAATATGCTCAAGAAGTTGAACAATTACTTCAGTCTGATGATTACTTGTGGCTGCTAAAAAACATGTATGGTGATGGTCCTGATTGGTGGCAAGAGGATCTTTCGCGCTTAGAACGGCTACGATTTACGATCAACAGCTTTACGAGAATGCGATTTTGCGATCCTCAAGGCAGATTGGATATGCACTGCAAAGTACAACCCAACGATCCCACTGTCGGTAATCTAATCCCTTGGTTTGACGTTAAACGAGATCAACCATTAGGAAAAACCATTGTCTTTGGCCATTGGGCAGCATTGATGGGTCATCAGGATGAACACTGTATTGGTTTAGACACTGGTTGCGTATGGGGCAATAGCTTAACCATGCTACGCTGGGAAGATGGACAACGATTTGTGACAGAGTGTCCACTCTACGCCTGATCAGTAATTATAAAAATGCCGACAATCATTTGTCGGCATTCATGGTATCAACAAAACGATTTCAGCTATGATCGCTCTAAGATCACAAACTCCATCGCATACGCATTTTTGTCATCGGCATCATAATGCTGGCTTTCAACGCGATGCCAATGATCATTCCACTCAGGAAATTGCGTATCACCGCCATCAATATCGGCATCAATAAAGGTTAAATATAATCTATCCGCTATAGGTAAACACGCCTGATAAATACTACCGCCACCAATGATCATTAGCTCAGGTGCATCACCAGCGGCTAATTTTGCAGCTGTCATATCACTAACGACAGTGACACCATCGGCACTAAAATTAAGATTACGGCTGATCACGATATTTAATCGCCCCGGTAATGGCCGACCAATCGATTCAAAGGTTTTACGCCCCATCACTATTGGTTTACCTAGCGTACAACGTTTAAACCATACAAAATCAGCAGGTAAATGCCATGGCATACTATTGTTTTTACCAATGATCCGTTTGTGAGCCATTGCGGCGATCATACTGATCTTCATTTTTGCATCTCCATTTACGTTGCCAGTATTCGTCTTGTCATTCTATCGTAGTTATACCACAGGACGATGACGATAGAATAATAACCCCGGCATAGCTAACCCAATTGCTAATGCCGCCACAATAAATACCGCTTTCAGTACGTTATCAATCATCAATCCCCATAAAGCTAGCGAAAAGCCACGGTGATTAATTTCAACAATGGCAATCATGGCTTTAAAGGCAAATACCCCTGGTACCATAGGGATCAACGCAGCAACCGTAAACACTTTCGGGTGAGCTAAAAAACGATGTGACCAATGAACACCGATCATGCCGACTAAAGTTGCAGCGGCAAGGGTTGACCATTCGATCGAAAGCCCCCAATGCATTAATAAAAACTGAGTCCCATGGCCAATAGCCCCACCAATAGCACAATATTTCAAGGCTTTTTGGGGAACATTAAATACCAATGCAAACCCTAATGCAGGGATCATCGCCAGTAACATATCATTCAGTAATGCCAACATTAATGTCATAGTAACCACCCCCACACACCCAGTATGTTCATCGCGGCAATAATCCCTATACAGGTCGATAAGGTCAATAATGTTGCCATCGTCCAACGGGCTAATCCCATACTTGGAAAGCCTTTTACCATGTCAGCTACGGCATTAATTAATGGAAAACCAGGCACTAACATTAGTACCGATGAAGCCATCGCTAAAAAGGGTTGGGCACCTATATTATACACTTCGCCAAGGCCTGAAATTAAGGTGGTTACAAACGCGGTAACACCAAAATTTAACAGTGGATTAAAGTGATAACTGGCTATTTGTTGGCGGACATACATCCCCACAGATGAGGCGCAAAAAGTGAGTAAAAATACTGGCCAATCCCCTCCCGCTAAACGGCTAAATGCGGCACATGATAAGCCGATCATAACCACTACTATCCAACGATTATAACGCTGTATTTTGAGGTTTTCTAAGCGGTGTTGAACGTCATTACCATCCAATAATCCCCGCTCAACAAGAATACAGATACGCTGAATATCGGTCACTATTTGCATGTTGATACCACCGTCTTGGCATCGTCGAGTGGTGGTAATACAACAACCTAAATGACGAGTACTGATCACCATCGAACTGGCTGACAATGACACTTCAACATATTCTACACCGAGAGCTAAACCCAATCGACGGGTAACATCTGTAATAACAGAGCTCTCAGCGCCATGTTGTAATAACCGCTGGCCCGCCTCTATTGCCAATCGAGTCACTTTCCGTTGCTGAGCTTCACTTAACGGTAGTAATACGCGCTCCATGTCGATATCCATTTACAATCCATTATAAAAAACAATTCAGAATAACTAGCATACCGAAACCAGTCTCATAGGTGTTGATTAAGCACAAAAAAAAGCCACACCTCAATGGTATGGCTTCTTTCGCATATTGCACGATAATGGTTTATGGTTTATAGATGATTTCTACATCGTAATCATCTTCATTCCAATCATCCCAATCATCATCATTGTCGTCTTCATCCTGAACTTTCTTAATTTGTTCAGCGTGGTAATCATCCCACTTAAAGTCAACTTTATCGGCTTTCTGCTCTTCAATTTCGTACTTAATACGAGGCAGTGCATCGATAGCAATCATCAGATCATAAGTTAATTCTTTAGTACCAACACGGTTAAGAGCAGAAATGCTGTAATGCTGTCCTTCCCATGCTAATGCTTCAAGAACTTCATTGATCTTTTGTTGTGCTTGTTCTTCATCAAGAAGATCAGCTTTGTTAAATACAATCCAACGCGGCTTGTTACCCAGTTTATCACTGTATTGCTCAAGCTCATTAATGATCGTAAATGCATTTTCTACTGGATCAGAACCATCAGCAGGTAACAGATCAATCATGTGTAATAACACACGACAACGCTCAAGGTGTTTCAAGAAACGAATACCTAAGCCAGCACCGTCAGCAGCACCTTCAATTAGACCAGGAATATCTGCAACAACGAAACTACGCTCAGCATTAACACGTACCACACCTAAGCTTGGAACAAGGGTAGTAAATGGGTAATCCGCTACTTTCGGCTTAGCCGATGATACAGCGCGAATAAACGTAGATTTACCTGCATTAGGTAGACCTAGCATACCTACATCAGCCAAAAGTAGTAATTCTAGGCGTAAATGGCGAATTTCACCTTTACTACCCATACTCTTTTGACGTGGTGCACGGTTTACAGATGATTTAAAGCGGGTGTTACCTAGACCGTGGAAACCGCCCTTAGCAACCATCACTTTCATACCATGATCAGTTAGATCGGCAATTACTTCGCCAGTATCTTCATCGATAGCACGTGTACCTACAGGTACTGTTAATACTTCATCCTCACCGCGTTTACCGGTACAGTTACCGCCTCGGCCATTTTCACCGCGTTCAGCGGCATGGAAACGTTCAAAACGGTAATCAATTAGTGTATTGAAGTTTTCATCGGCGTAAAGATAAACATCACCGCCGTCGCCACCGTCGCCGCCATCAGGGCCGCCACGAGGAATGTACTTTTCAGTACGAAAACTTACTACACCATTACCGCCATCACCGGCATCGGCGCGAATAACCGCTTCATCTATAAACTTCATTTTTTTCTCCGCACTGTGGCGTTTAACATACTGCGATGAGGGAATTTAGCACATATCACCGCGTAGTAATTATTTCATGGACCTTGACTATTTGCTTGGGCTAATAAACTTATGGCCTATAGCACAACAAACAGCGCCACCTACCACAACTATAGCACCGAGATAACCCCATATATTCAAAGAGGCTGTCGTAACATATTGTGGCCAAGCCAAACTCGCAAGATCGACAAATAATATCGTAAACAAAGGAGCCAGTGTGATCACTGCACTCACTTGTGATGCTTGCCAACGTGACATTGCTTCTGCAAATGCACCATAGCCAACAAGCGTATTAATACAACAGAATAACAACATCCCTAATTGGCGGTTATCCATTGCGAAAATTTGTTGTGGTTGTGCCATTGGGGTCAGTATTACAGCACAGATAACATAAATCATCAGTAATATTTGTGCTGATGAAAATTGCCGTAATAGCCACTTCTGGGCCAGACCATAAACGACCCACACTAACGCGGCAGTAACAGCAAAGCTAACACCTACAGTATAGCCAGAAAAACTGGTAAACAGCTCAATAAGCCGTTCATTAAAGAATAAGATCAAACCACCAATCAGAGCAATTACACCCACAACTTGATGCCGACCTAATTTTTCTTTAAATACCCAAGCACTCGATACTAACAGCATCACTGGCGCTAATTGGATAAGAACTTGTACAACGTGAGAGTTTAAATATTTCAATGAGCTGTTATACAGCACAAAGTTCCCTGCAAGACCTAAGCTGCCGATGATTAACACCACACAACCCATGCGCCCAAGATTTGATATTATTGGTAATTTCTTACGCCACATTAAAAAAAGGCCTAAGCCAAATGCCGCGACAATAAAGCGGTACCAAACAATCGTAAAAGGATCCATCACTTCTACGGCTTGTTTCATTGCAATCGGTAAAGCGCCCCAAAAAACGGCGGTTGTCATTGCAAGAAAAAAACCAATCATAGGGCTGCGATCAATCATAAACCCTCCAGATATAAAAAGCCCCGCCAAAAAGGCAGGGCTTTAATATTCGTGTCGAATCTGAAAATTATTCAGCGTCGATAGATACGAATTTACGGTTTTTAGGACCTTTAACTTCAAACTTCACTTTACCGTCAGATAGAGCGAATAGAGTGTGGTCTTTACCTAGGCCAACGTTTGTGCCCGCGTGGAACTTAGTACCACGTTGACGAACGATGATGTTGCCTGCTAAAACAGACTCGCCACCAAAACGCTTAACACCTAGGCGTTTACTTTCTGAATCACGGCCGTTATTAGTAGAACCGCCAGCTTTTTTATGTGCCATCTTTAAATTCTCCTGTTATTAAGCGCTGATGCCAGTAATTTTGACTTCAGTGAACCACTGACGGTGGCCCATTTGCTTACGAGAGTGCTTACGACGACGGAACTTAACGATTTTAATCTTATCGCCACGACCGTGAGTAACAACTTCAGCAGTTACTTTACCGCCAGTTACAAATGGTGCGCCTACAGATACTTCTTCGCCATTAGCTACTAAAAGTACTGAGTCAAATTCAATGCTAGCGCCAGTTTCAGCATCTAGTTTTTCTAAGCGTAAGGTTTGGCCTTCGCTTACACGGTGTTGTTTACCACCACTTTGGAAAACAGCGTACATGTCTTACTCCGCTTCTCCGCACAGGCCATTTGCCACGTCTAAAATGGGCAATGGGTATGCGTTTAATCTTGTCATCAATAGGGCGCGAATGTTACGCGAAAAGAGACTTAGTGGCAAGCCATTCTCGAAAGAAAATTGGTGAAAAGCTACCCAACACAAAAACTGTTTGAAATAGCTGTATTTGAGGTTATGACGATATGGTTATTTTAGTGTAAGATTCACATATCAATTCAAAATATTTTCCGCCCTACGCGGCTAACAATCTTGCTGGACGTATAATGGATTTTAAAGCTATCCAAGCGCTCACCGCCAACGATATGGCGGAAGTCGACGCGAAGATACAGGCACAACTGAACTCAGATGTCGCCCTTATTAATCAACTCGGATTCTACATTGTAAACAGTGGTGGAAAACGTATTCGCCCCATGCTCGCTGTATTAGCAGCACGTGCACTTGGCTATGACGGTGATAAACACATCACAGCCGCTGCTTTTGTTGAATTTATTCATACTGCCACATTGCTTCATGATGACGTGGTTGATGAATCAGATATGCGTCGAGGCAAAGAAACTGCAAACGCCGCTTTTGGGAACGCCGCTAGTGTGTTAGTCGGTGACTACATTTATACGCGCTCATTTCAGATGATGACAAGCCTAAGATCCTTAAGGATCCTTGATATCATGAGTGAGGCAACCAATGTGATCGCCGAGGGTGAGGTGTTACAGTTAATGAACTGTAATGATCCTGACACATCCGAAACTAGCTATATGCAGGTGATTTACTCAAAAACAGCCCGTTTATTTGAGGCGTCAACTCAAATTGCAGCAATTATTGCTGATGCATCAACTGAGGTTGAAATTGCATTGCAAGAGTATGGTCGCTATTTAGGCACTGCTTTCCAACTCATTGACGATGTACTTGACTATATTGCCGATGGCAAAGAAATGGGCAAGAATGTCGGCGATGATCTTGCGGAAGGAAAACCTACGTTACCTTTACTGCATGCTATGCATCATGGCGATCAAGCCCAAGCAACAATGATTCGTGAAGCTATTGTGCATGCTAATGGCATGGATAAACTTGATGCTATTTTGGCTTGTATGCGTCAACACGGCTCATTAGAGTACACCCAACAACGCGCAGAACAAGAAGCACAGAAAGCCATTGCGGCTCTGGCTCCTATTGCTGATTCAGCTTACAAACAAGCATTAATTACACTCGCGCACATGGCAGTACAACGAAAAAAATAACCCCCTCCAATTTATAAAAAACCTGTCTTTATGGCAGGTTTTTTTATGCCTAATAAGCCAAAATAAACATAAGCTATACCACGATCAACCATGATCTATACTATCACTACCATCGATATATTATATGTTATTGACCAAGAAGGTGATCATGGATATTAATCATTTAACAACGGGGATGTGGGTAGAATCTCATCACGGGGTAGGAAAGGTGATCGGCATAGATCATCAGCACCACGCGGTGATCATTGAGCGCCGCCAAGATCATCAATTGCAGTCAATTAATATTGAAGATCTTATTGAGCAACCTCAACTGCATAGTGGTTGTGATCGTTATTATTGATATTCACAAAATTACGAATATAAAAAAGCAGCTTTAATTAGGCCGCTTTTTTATTCTAAAAATTATATCTACTTATTTTACGGCAAACTCTTCACCAAGAATGATATCTGCACGTAATGTATCAAGCATGCTTTCTAATGCATTTTGTTCAAACGCACTTAGTTTGCCATAGTCCATTACTTCTTCAATACCGTTTTTACCTAGCAAAACAGGTTGGGCGAAGAAACGTGTATGCTTGCCATCACCCTCAACGTAAGCACATTCAACCACACCTTGCTCACCTTGCAGCGCACGTACCATCGCTAAACCAAAACGACATGCCGCTTGGCCCATAGATAACGTTGCAGAGCCACCACCCGCCTTAGCTTCCACAACTTCAGTTCCTGCATTTTGAATACGTGGAGTTAATGCTTTTACTTCATCTTCAGTAAAACTTACGCCTTCAACTTGCGATAATAATGGCAAAATAGTCACACCCGAGTGACCACCAATAACGGGAACGCGAATATCACACGGTGAAACGCCTTTAAGTTCTGCAACAAACGTTTCAGAACGGATCACATCAAGAGTTGTAATACCAAATAATTTACGCTTATCGTACACACCTGCTTTTTTGAGTACATCAGCAGCAATTGCAACCGTGGTATTGACTGGATTTGTAATAATACCGACACATGCTTGTGGACATACCACTGCGATTTTTTCAGCTAATGATTTTACGATACCTGCATTAACATTAAATAAATCGGCACGATCCATTCCAGGTTTACGTGCAACACCTGCAGAAATAAGCACAACATCAGCCCCTTCTAACGCTGGTGTTGGATCATCCCCACAATACCCTTTAATTGCTACAGGTGTTGGGATATGGCTTAAATCAGCCGCAACACCGGGTGTTACTGGCGCTATATCATATAAAGCAAGATCTGAGCCTGCAGGTAAACGGTTTTTCAATAGCAATGCTAATGCTTGACCAATACCACCAGCCGCACCAATTACAGCAACTTTCATGTTCGTTCTCCTTTACGATAGAAGTATATTTATTAAAGTGGGTACAACCTAATCCAGTTAATAATAGTAGTAACTGAATAACAATCTATGGACGTTATATTAAGCCCCAAAAAAATACAATCATCTCCGACTCGCTTTGCGAAGTAACGCATAATCCCATAAAAATGCACCAAAATGCTTTTATCAGACAAATAAATTATAAATTTAATCATTACTATTTATTAACTAATTCCAGCCAATTAGTTATGGCAAAACAATGACAAACGTCGCAATAAATTTTTTTATTTATACCAAAAATGCGATTTCACATGTTTATTTTGATTCACTTTGTTTGCTAGTAAGTCACAGGTTATGCAAAAATGGTCTACCTCGTCCCTGTAGATAATATTTACTTATGCGAAATTCAGATAAACAAGAACGTTTAGTTAAAGCATTTAAATTAATTTTAAAAGAAGAAAAGTTCAGTTCTCAAGGTGAGATTGTTGAGGCATTAAAAGCACAGGGTTTTGATAATATTAACCAATCAAAAGTCTCTCGCATGCTAACAAAATTCGGCGCGGTACGTACTCGCAATGCCAAAATGGAAATGGTGTATTGCTTACCGATTGAACTTGGCGTTCCAACAATCACTAGTCCATTAAAAGAATTAGTGATGGAAATTGGCTTTAACAGCGCATTAGTTGTGATTCATACTGGCCCTGGCGCAGCACAAGTTATTGCTCGTTTACTTGATTCATTAGGCCGAGCGGAAGGGATCCTTGGCGTTGTCGCTGGTGATGATACTATTTTCATCACACCAACAAATAATATCACTACAACTGACCTTCACGAGACAGTATGTGATCTATTTGATTATAGTAATTAATCAATAATTAGGGTCTATCTCACTGTTAGAGCATTAAATAAATGCTCAAGAAACATAGACCCTGAGTTTTAGTACCATTCCAATTAATTAAAAATACTCAGCTATTTCTATGATGGTTGACGTTGATCATACCCCCACCGCGGAACCAGACCTTGCTCGATATTTAAATGATCTAATATTCGCGCCACCATAAAATCAACCAAATCATCAATGGTTTGTGGTTGATGATAAAACCCCGGAGCCGCAGGCATAATCGTCACCCCCAGTTGCGATAACTTAAGCATATTTTCTAAATGAATACTTGAGAATGGCGTTTCTCTGATCACCAGTAATAATTGACCGCGTTCTTTGATAACGACATCTGCCGCCCGTTCAAGCAAGTTATTTGACATACCATAAGCCACAGATGCCAACGTCGATGCCGAACAAGGACAAATTATCATTTGCTTTGGTGCCGCAGAACCAGATGCTACCGGTGAAAACCAATCTTCCTTACCGCAAACGACCAATTTTTCAGCTGAACACTGTAAATGTGCGACTAATTGTTGTTGTGCAGTATCAGGAGCTGCTGATAATTTAAGTCCATGTTCAGTGGCTAATACCACTCGAGCAGCAGATGAAATCAACAGATAAACCTGATAATCTGCCGCCAATAAACATTCAAGCAAACGCAAACCATAAGGAGCACCAGACGCACCCGTCCATGCTAATGTTATCTGTTTATTTTTCATTGTTTCTCACTTTATTTTGCTGTTAATGCGGCTAATAATTTGTCATGAATGCCACTAAAACCACCATTACTCATCACTAAAATCGTATCACCTGATTGAGCTGATTCAACAATATTCGCCACCAGCGTATCAATATTATCACTACAAAATGCAGGTTGAGGACATTGATCGGCAATTTCCTGCACTGACCATGGAATATTATCTGGTTGAAATAAAAACACTTCATCCGCAGCATGTAATGCAGGCGCTAAATCGTGTTTATGGACCCCTAATTTCATCGTATTTGAACGCGGTTCAAGCACAGCAAGAATACGAGACTGACCCAATTTAGCTCTTAATCCACCTAATGTTAATTCAATAGCCGTTGGGTGATGAGCGAAATCATCATAAACCGTAATGCCATTAACCTCGCCTTTATATTCTAATCGACGCTTAGTATTGATAAATTTAGCTAATGCCTCACACGCTAAATTTGCCGTTACGCCAACATGTCGAGCTGCTGCAATCGCCATTAAAGCATTATTGACATTATGATCGCCCACTAATGCCCAATCAACAGTACCGACTAATTGATCATCAAGATAAACATCAAACACACTGCCATCCGCCAGCTTTTTATCAGCACGCCAATGGCCATCATCACCGATATATTCCAACTCACTCCAGCATCCCATAGCTAGCGTCTCATCGATATTTTTCACTCCATGTGGCGCTAAAATACGTCCATTACTTGGTACTGTTCGTACAAGATGATGGAATTGACGCTGAATAGCTTTTAGATCATCAAAAATATCAGCATGATCAAACTCAAGGTTATTCATGATCAATGTGCGAGGTTGGTAATGAACAAACTTCGAACGTTTATCAAAAAAAGCACTGTCATATTCATCGGCTTCAACAACAAAGAACATACTTTCACCTAGGCGAGCAGAAATGCCAAAGTTTCCAAGTACTCCGCCTACTAAAAAGCCCGGTTGATAACCACAATCATCTAATACCCACGCTAACATACTTGCCGTCGTCGTTTTACCATGCGTTCCAGCCACCGCCATTACCCAGCGATCTTGTAATAAATAATCATGTAGCCACTGCGGACCAGAGGTATAACGTAAATTGTTATTAAGCACATATTCAACACATGGATTACCACGGCTCATGGCATTACCAATAACGACTAAATCAGGCGCTGGTTTTAATTGTTCAGGATCATATCCTTGAATTATTTCAATACCTTGAGACTCAAGCATGGTACTCATTGGTGGATATACATTGGCATCAGAACCCGTCACTTTATGACCAAGTTGAGTCGCTAATGTGGCAGCGCCTCCCATAAATGTTCCACAAATACCTAAAATATGAATATGCATAACTGCTGTTTCCATCCTTAAATTTTATTAATGTCACGCTTTGACGTTACTTCGTTACCATAAAAAAGATCTTTATATACAATTCTTTATATAACAAAAAATACTGTGAGGCATTAGCACTCATTACACATTGAGATCCAACAAGTATACAACTGAACCTACATCATCTTATGACAACATAATGCAAGGATTGTTTATGACCGATATTAGAACGCTTGGTGAATTTATTGTCGAGAAGCAGAGTGATTTTCCTCATGCCAGTGGCGAACTATCCTCACTACTCGGCTCGATAAAACTAGCGGCTAAAATCGTAAACCGCGAAATCAATAAGGCCGGATTAGCCGATATAACCGGATCCGTTGGCGCAGAAAATATTCAAGGTGAAGAACAACAAAAACTCGACCTTTATGCCAACGATAAATTCAAAGCCGCATTAGAAGCGCGCGATCAAGTGTGCGGCATTGCCAGTGAAGAAGAAGATCTAGCCGTTAGCTTTAAGCGGCAGTTAAACCGAGATGCTAAATATGTAGTGCTAATGGATCCTCTTGATGGCTCATCTAATATCGATGTTAACGTATCCGTTGGAACAATTTTCTCTATTTATCGTCGTATATCACCCGTAGGCTCACCAGCCATTGATGCCGACTTTCTTCAACCCGGCCACCGCCAAGTCGCCGCGGGTTATGTTATCTATGGTTCATCCACCATGCTAGTTTATACCACAGGTAATGGTGTCCATGGTTTTACTTATGATCCCTCATTGGGTGTATTTTGCCTCTCTCATGAAAATATGCAAATTCCTGTTAATGGTAATATTTATTCCATCAACGAAGGCAATTATATTCGTTTTCCATTAGGCGTTAAAAAATATATAAAATATTGCCAAGAATATGTACCACAAGATAACCGCCCCTACACATCACGCTATATCGGCTCTTTAGTGGCTGATTTTCATCGTAATTTATTAAAAGGTGGCATCTACCTTTACCCAAGTACTGCCAATTATCCCAATGGGAAATTACGGCTATTATATGAATGTAATCCGATGGCATTATTAATCGAACAAGCTGGCGGACGAGCAACAGATGGCCAACAACGTATTTTAGATCTCGTGCCAACCGAGTTACATCAACGGGTACCTTTTTTTGTTGGCTCAACCAATATGGTCAACAAAGTAGAAGCCTTCCTTCACGAAATAGATGAATAACAACCACTAAAATTCAAGGTGGTATTAACCACCTTGAGATAACCAATAATGTCTCCGGCCATCGTTATTTCCTCAACGACGGTGTTATGGTGGCGGTTGTGTTTAATATAAATAATGACAACCTCAATACATGTAACATTTAATTAACACAAAAAGAGGGCTATTCATGAGTTTAAATAAAGTCACAGCAGGCCAAGATCTTCCTCACGATATTAATGTGATTATTGAGATTCCAGCCAATGCTGATCCTATCAAATACGAAGTCGATAAAGCCAGTGGCGCCATATTTGTTGATAGATTCACCTCAACACCGATGTTTTACCCATGTAACTATGGCTATATTAATCACACCCTTTCCCTTGATGGCGATCCGGTTGATGTATTAGTGCCAACCCCATACCCATTACTTGCAGGCTCAGTGATTCGCTGTCGTCCTATTGGGGTATTAAAAATGACAGATGAATCAGGTGAAGATGCAAAAATTGTCGCCGTTCCTCATAGCAAACTCAGTTCAGAATATGATCATATTCTGAATATCGATGATCTTCCAAGCTTATTGAAAGCACAAATAGTCCACTTTTTTGAACATTACAAAGAATTAGAAGCTAACAAGTGGGTCAAAATTGATGGTTGGGAAAATGTAGCGGCAGCAAAAGAAGAAATCATCTCCTCATTTGAACGTGCACAAAAATAGCGATCAACGTCAATGAAGCACATACTAAAATATAAATTATTAATAACCATACTTAGTCTTACAGCTATAGTGCCAATAAGTTATGCCCAGAATGTTTCTGTACAACAATTTTGGCAACTACAGCAACAACAACCACATGTCATTATCGACGTTAGAACACCAACCGAGTTCTCACAAGGACATATCACTTCGGCTATCAATATCCCTTATCAAGATATTGCAACCATAGTGACGGCCTATAAAGATAAAGATCAACCGATCTTACTGTACTGTAAATCAGGTCGACGAGCAGAAATAGCAGCAACAACGTTACAAGAGCTAGGATACACCGCAGTATATAATGGGCGTAATTATCAAGATCTCAAAGCAACACAACCACATCCAATCCCAAAATAACATGATAAAAAAAGCCCGATTATCACTAATCGGGCCTTTCATTATCAATGTACAGACGCTAAAGCATCAAGGTTGTGATTAATTAAATTCAAATTGGTAGAGTAAATCCACAGTCTGATCAAGACCAGAAACAGCTTCAACATACAGATTCTGCAATAATCGATAGCGCAAAGTAAATTCATCCACTTGGTTAAAAATACCTACCCCATACTTCACTTGCAACCCAGGAGCAATATAGCCACTGATCGTCACTTGCGAATCATCACCCGCACCAGACGTTGATAAACTAAGATCTTTGACGCCCACGGCCTCACCAACATCACCGACTAATTGGCCACTTTGTGCTAACCCCATACCAATCAATGCGGTTGTCATGGCACTGTTACTACCATCGGAGTTTTCAGAATCAAGATTCTTACCCGTTAGAATATATGACAAGGCATTTTGTTGCGGCATCGCTGGATCTGAGAAGATATTTACTTCAGGTTTATCAGCCGGGCCAGTAACACGTACACCAGCAATCACATCATTTTCAACATTATCTGGATCACGAATCGCTTCGATAGAAAGATAAGGTTGTTCTGCTGGACCATTAAACAAAATTTGTCCTTTACGGATCAATAACTCTTGTCCTAGTGCGCGATAGTACGATCCTTTAGCAATATTAACTTCACCATAAATCATCGGTCCTTTACCTGCTTGGCGGACATTTAAATCCCCCAACAAACTTGCTTTTAAGCCAAATGCAGACAATTTAACATCATCACCAATATGAACAAAAATATTGGTTTTAATATCAAATGGTACTTCCGGTTTTTCTTTTAATGGCTGCATGTCATCTTTTAAGATCACTTGATCTTTTGATACTCTCACCGCTGATTTAGGTAACTGATTAACTGTAATTCGTCCCCACGGGATACCGATTTTTCCGGTAATTTCAGCCATTGTTGGTGATGCTTCAATCGTTAAATCTGGCGATACCTTCAATGCAACCATTGGCGGTACACTTACTTTTAACTCTTTACCATTAATATTCAGCTTCGTTTTCCAAGCCTTCATATTCTGCCAATCACCAGTACCCCGCAGCAATAACTGTCCATCTGGCGTATAAATATTACCGATCAGATTGGCGTTATAACCATTAAAGGCCAGCTTAATATCTGCATTTTTAATATCTAATGGTACTTTACGTCCCGTTGCCTCTAGCTGAGACACTTGTAATAAGCCATTAACCGCAGGATGTAAGATAGGCCCGGTCACGGTTAAGTTCGTATCAACTTGACCATCAAACTTATGATAATCTTTGATCATCGGTTCAAGGAATCCGAGGGTAAAACGATCAAGCTTAACATTGGCATTGATCTGCTTATCACCTTGCAGATTAGTGATCTTTGCACGACCACTTAAATCACCATTATTCTTAATCGCAACTAACCAATTCGCATTTAATACATTATCTTGCATATCCGCATTAACGGTCACTTTATCCCAGCCTAACGTTAGCGGTTGTTCATCACTACTGATCTGTTGGCTAAAACCACCAGCAGGCATAATGATATTCGCTTTTAGATAAGGCGCTGTTTTAGGTGACCATTTAGCGTCAACATTCGCACCTAGTTCACCCGTCACTTTTAATTCTGGCGGTAAGAACGGTTTTAACAAATCAAAGTTAAATTTACGAATAGCTAACTGCGCTTGACCTGACGTTCCGGCACTAAGATCATTAGTTAAGCAAATACCCGCTTGCCCTTGTTGCCAACAATGCGCACCAACAGTTGCCATCGCGGTTTTAAGATCATAACGAATTAAGGTCGGATGATTAAGTACCCAGTCACCTAAAGGCGTACTAATATCACCTTTAACTAATGTACCTTTCCAGCCCGTTTTCTTATTAAAGTCACCATTGATCAATATATTAGCACCAACAGGTTCACCTTTTACATTGACACTTAAACTGTGTTGTTGCTCAGTACCTTTAAATAAGATCTTAAGATCATCAAGGGTTGTTGTGCCATATTTACCTTTCGCAGCGGTCAAACTAACATCCGCCTTCATATCAGGTAAAGGCGTCACATTACCTTTAAGATCAAACGAAGCTAAGCTTGCTAACTGTTGCCAACCTAAATCATTACCTTGTAAATCAAGCTTAATATCCGGAGTCGCCATACTGCCCGATAACATCACATTACCATTAACAGCACCATGAAGACCTTTTAATGATTTAGATAAATTCGGTGCATCAATATTAGCAACCATATTCCATGTTTTATCTAGCTGGCCTTTCACCACCATTCCATTCGGACCATGTTTTAATGTTAGCCCTGGCGTATTGACTCGAAGTAAGTCACCTTTACCATTAGCATCAGATGCGTCTAACTTACCAACCAACGTTAACGCTTGTTTCATGATGGTGCCGTTAACTGCCAACTGTGGCAATTTAACAAACCAACCACCTTGCTTGGTTAAACCACCGGAAGTCGCAAGCTTACCACTTACATTGCCTTGCGCTGCTGGCCATTGTAAACCTGGTTGAATATCAGAAAATTGTAGTTGCCCGCTCCAATTAACTAAATCTTTCCAGCTCGCTTTTGCGTTACCAGAAATAACACCACCCAAGGTATTAATTTTTAATGATGAAAGGTCAACCTTATTAAGATCGCCTTTACCATTAAGCGCAAACATTACAGCAGGTATCGGTTTACCATTAATGTTACTTTTCGCATTAAATGTAAAACCGTTCAAGCTGCCTTTCGCATCAATAATAGTCTTATCAACCGTAAATTCAGCCGGCTTATCGATTGGCCACTGTAAATGTTGGCTAGAGATTGCCACATCAAATGGAAAATCAGCCTTTAGCGGTGATAACTTGCCTTTAACAATAGCGTCTAATTTGCCTTTAAGCTGCGCATCAATAACGAGCTTTTGTAATGAACCACTCGCTTTTAACGTCAGTGTTTGACCACTAACCGGCTTCATTGCGATATTAGCATCAGCATTTAGTGTTAAAGGATAATCACCCGCTAATGTCACTTGTGCCTTCGCGTTTAAATTCGCTTGTGGTGCATCAAGCTGTAATTTTTTAAGGTTAATTTCACTCCCTTTTCCTGATGCTATCACTTCAAGTAAAGATACTTTTTGTGGTGTTTTACCTTCTAATTCGAAATTTTTAACAGTAAAACGTTCAATATCAAACGACATTGGTAATACGACATCAGGCAACGTGATAACAGTAGCATCAGATTTAGCCTTAACATTTACTTTTGGCTTTGCTTTCGATTTTACAGGCTTTTCCGCAGGAGCAAGTGCTAACTTAATATTATCCCAATCCGTCGGCTTTAACGTTACATGGCTGCCAATAACCGTCGCGGCAGTAGAGAAATGTTGCCAATTCACCTTATTCGATAAGATATCAAGATCAATATTATCTAAAGTAACGTGATCAACTTTAATGGGAATAGGCAGACTGATTTCAGTTACCGGTTTTGATGGTTGCTCGGGCTCAGTGGCTGGCGGCAATGTTGGCATTGAAAACTTAACACCATTAACCCCTACATCTGAAATACAAATTTCAGGCGTCAATAAACAGCTATCATCCAAGGTTAGATTTAACTGTTTAACGGCTAAATTCATATTACTGTCTTGATAGCGTACATTATCGACTTGAAAACCACGTAATAGAGAGCCTGAAGTATCACCTATAGATAACGCAGGTAACGCTTTTTGCGCTCCCCAACTGGCAAATTTCAACCCTGCTGGGGTATATAAGATCACTGCAATAGTGATCACTAAAAACAATAAAATTGCTAAAATAGTCAGGGATATGCGCTTCACCCAGATCATAATTCAGGCCCTAAAGAAAAGTGAAGTTGAAACTTATCCTTGTCGGGTTTATCAAGCCCCCAAGCAAAGTCAATACGAACCGGACCCACGGGAGATGCCCAACGAACACCGAAACCAGTACCTCGCATCCAATCCGGTTTGTTGTCATTCCATGTCGAACCATAATCATAAAATAATGCACCCCACCAATCGCCATATAAACGGTATTGGTACTCAATACTGCTGGTCGCCATATATTGGCCACCGACCATACGACCTAAATCATTACGCGGTGAAATAGACTCATAGCCATAGCCTCGAATACTATTATCACCACCAATAAAGTAGCGTAACGATGGTGGAATATCACGAATGTTATCTGCCAGTACAGCTCCTCCCGCAATACGGAAAAGGCCTCGTTGATTTTCACTTAAGGTGCGGATCCATGCCGATTTTGCTTGTATACGAATTAAGCTCGTATTTGAACCTAACGATTTATCTGCAAATTCCACGGAAAAATTATACTTACTACCAGACGTTGGGAATACACCACCAGTAAACTGACTCTTACTGTAGGAAAGCCCTGGCAAGAAGACATTGAAGGTACCACTCTCATCACCACCCTGCTTATATTTTTCATTAAGCCAATGCAGTGAAACTGTACGCTCCCATCCAGAAGTTAACTTCCAGTGGCGTTCAACCCCTAAACCAAATTGAGTACTAATGGTATCGTGATTATCAACGTAACGAATACCACCAACAATTTGATAATAATTATTTAAGACGTCATCTAATGGGATTTTATAGGCAGCCTCAAGTTTCGGCTGCTCTTTGGATATCTCGGATTTAAGGTAAAAACTGTGACCATTACTGGTGACCCAAGGTTTTTTCCAATTAAATTTTAAGCGCGGACCCGTATCAGTTGAAAAACCAATACCCGTTTCAATTTGATTTCTAACTTGAGGAGTTAAAGCAACCTCAATCGGGATTTTATCATCCTTACGCTTGGTAACATCTCCACCAACATAAATAGATGAAAACCAGCCAACGTTAGATAAGCGTTCATTATATAACCCTAATTTAGAGGCTAAATAAGGTTCATTTTTAGTATATGGGATCATTGAACGAAGGCGCTCATCCTTAATTTGACTCCCTGTAAAATTGGTATCACCAAAAGTATAACGGCGTCCAGAGTCAAAATCTATCGTGATAATTGCTTCATTACGGGTAGGAATAACACCTAATTCACTTCTTTTCAGCTCAGCGTCAAAGTAACCGCGGCGCACTGCCAGACTTTGTAACGCTGATTTTAAGGCTTCATATTTACCCTGATTAAGCGCCATTCCAACGCCTAATCCGCTATTTTTTAATAATGAAACAAAGGCAGGATCATTATTAGCCTCCCCAGTAATAATAATATTACTTTGGCTAATATGAGTACGAGGGCCAGCATCAACAGTAACAATTATATCCGTCTTTTTGCCACTCCCTTTAACCTGATAGTCATACGTTAGCTGATAATAGCCTAGCGCTTGTAATGCTTGACTGATTTCAGATTTAACCTGCTCTTGAAAGCGTAAGGTATTACTATAGTCATTTTTAGAAATAGCCGATAAATAGGCATCTACATTATCTTCAAGGCTACTGTTTAATCCCTTAACTTTAAGAGATGCCGCCATTACCGGACTTGATAATACTAAGGCAAAAGATGCAACACCTAGCCATTGATAAACTTTATTCATTCGAATTATGCTTCTTGGGAAAATTTAGATTCATTCACATTTTCTATTTTGGCAAATGGTGCCGCTCTATACCAACAATAGCTACGAATATTATTAATAATAAATAACTCACTGCAAATATGTATCATTAATAACACATTCTATTAGTTTCATTTATTTAAAGTCGAACAGCTCTTCTGATGATCATAAAAACAACTTACATAATTAAAGTGTTACATAGCCATCAAATAACTCTAGCTAAATTATCTCTATTTTTCAGATAATATAAAAATATAGCCTAACAGGGACATGAAAATTATCAATATGCATCGCAAAATAAAAACCCATTACTACTCTAAGTTTTATTTTATTCCGATTCATGCTTATTATCATAAAATTTATTAGTCATAACCTACCGTTGTAGTTGTATTATCAGTAAAATCAGCCTCATTTAAACAATAATAATTGAAAGTGCCTGATTCACTTTAGATAGTAGATTTAACACTTTAATATCTGTCGATTAGGTAAAAGCAAACGCCCATATTCAAATTTAAAACAACTAATTCCATTAATAAAAAGTCGCCCCTTAAAAAAAATCGACAAATTTCGCCACCTGAATAGGACGATAAACTTGAGATATCCTCACATAATAACAAGTAAAACAGGGGTCATTACTAATAAATACATGCAAACAATCTGCCACATAAAATCAACTGAGAATTAAGTAAAATATTACGATTAAAAGTGCATAGTCCGTGATGACAATATTAAAAAACACGATTCTATAGCTTGTTACAAGTAACGAACAAAGATAAATAAATTCACTAATAAATTTATATTTATTGCTTAAGAAATATTAATGGTAGCCGTTATTAATTAAGGATCTAATCGTCAGTAGGTATTTCATAATAACAATAACATAGCCCTTATTAAAAAATATTCCCATAAAACGGCCACTAACTAATAGCAAAACTCATACTCGCGTTCTAGTATAATATTTTGATCATACTGAATTAATCAGTCTTAATACCGGCTAATTATTAACTAAACGATATATTAACGGCCAATAATTACAGTATCAATATCAACAACACAATATTGAAACTCAGTTTAATAATCTCAGTAACATTAAACGTCTACCGTATTCCCCTAAACTTAATCCTATTGAACAAGCTTGAAGCTGGTCCCAACAGCACTATCTTGCAAATCAAAATCTGTATTACATAAAATCACTTTAATAAATCGGCTATATGTATCATTAAAATATATTCAAAAGATTAGATTAACCTAACCCGTTGATTTTCCAGATCGGCATAAGCATTATGATAGCCATTTTCTATAGACGAAAAAAAACCTGAATCTTTCGATTCAGGTTTCTTCAATAATGGCGGAGTGGACGGGATTCGAACCCGCGACCCCCGGCGTGACAGGCCGGTATTCTAACCAACTGAACTACCACTCCGCAGTGTCTATTCAGCATAAATGCAACTTGTTGTCTCTATCTTTATAAAAAGATAAAAACGAAATTAAAGCCTGGCAATGTCCTACTCTCACATGGGGAGACCCCACACTACCATCGGCGCTATTACGTTTCACTACTGAGTTCGGCATGGGATCAGGTGGGTCCATAATGCTATGGTCGCCAAGCAAATTCTGTTTTATTTATCGCCTTATGGCAATAAATAGCAATCTGGGAAAAATCTGACTAGTTGTTCTCACACTCATTCAAGCGTTTGTAGAGTCCGTCTCTTCTCTTTAGAGAAGAAAAACCCCTTGGGTGTTGTATGGTTAAGCCTCACGGGCAATTAGTATCAGTTAGCTCAATGCCTCGCAGCACTTACACACCTGACCTATCAACGTTGTA